>NZ_KB907784.1:2496632-3096632 GCF_000382185.1 Bordetella sp. FB-8
GATCATCATCAGGGTGTTGGAAGTCCCTGTTGCTGCATTGAAGAGGGCGCTTAGGTAAATCCGGGCGCGTAACTCAAGGGTGTGGCGCGAGGCCCCATGTGGGCCGAAGTGATAGGAAGTGGTTCCAGGAAAAGCCTCTAAGCTTCAGCTGTACGAGACCGTACCGCAAACCGACACAGGTGGACGGGATGAATATTCCAAGGCGCTTGAGAGAACTCGGGAGAAGGAACTCGGCAAATTGATACCGTAACTTCGGGAGAAGGTATGCCCTGTTAGGGTGAGACGCCTGCGCGTCGAGCCTGAGAGGGTCGCAGAGAATCGGTGGCTGCGACTGTTTATTAAAAACACAGCACTCTGCTAAGACGAAAGTCGACGTATAGGGTGTGACGCCTGCCCGGTGCCGGAAGGTTAAGTGATGGGGTGCAAGCTCTTGATCGAAGCCCCGGTAAACGGCGGCCGTAACTATAACGGTCCTAAGGTAGCGAAATTCCTTGTCGGGTAAGTTCCGACCTGCACGAATGGCGTAACGATGGCCACACTGTCTCCTCCCGAGACTCAGCGAAGTTGAAGTGTTTGTGATGATGCAATCTACCCGCGGCTAGACGGAAAGACCCCATGAACCTTTACTGTAGCTTTGCATTGGATTGTGAACCGGCCTGTGTAGGATAGGTGGGAGGCGCTGAAAATTGGTCGCCAGATCAGTTGGAGCCAACCTTGAAATACCACCCTGGTTTGTTTGCGGTTCTAACCTAGGTCCGTTACCCGGATCGGGGACAGTGCATGGTGGGCAGTTTGACTGGGGCGGTCTCCTCCCAAAGCGTAACGGAGGAGTTCGAAGGTACGCTAGGTACGGTCGGAAATCGTGCTGATAGTGCAATGGCATAAGCGTGCTTGACTGTGAGACTGACAAGTCGAACAGGTGCGAAAGCAGGACATAGTGATCCGGTGGTTCTGAATGGAAGGGCCATCGCTCAACGGATAAAAGGTACTCTGGGGATAACAGGCTGATACCGCCCAAGAGTTCATATCGACGGCGGTGTTTGGCACCTCGATGTCGGCTCATCTCATCCTGGGGCTGTAGCCGGTCCCAAGGGTATGGCTGTTCGCCATTTAAAGAGGTACGTGAGCTGGGTTTAAAACGTCGTGAGACAGTTTGGTCCCTATCTGCCGTGGGCGTTGGATACTTGACGGAGCCTGCTCCTAGTACGAGAGGACCGGAGTGGACGTACCTCTGGTGTACCGGTTGTCATGCCAATGGCATTGCCGGGTAGCTAAGTACGGAAGAGATAACCGCTGAAGGCATCTAAGCGGGAAACTCGTCTGAAGATTAGGTATCCCTGAGGACTCGATCCTCCTAAAGGGTCGTTCAAGACCAGGACGTTGATAGGTCGGGTGTGCAAGTGCAGTAATGCATTGAGCTAACCGATACTAATTGCCCGTGCGGCTTGATCCTATAACCCTTACCTTTACAGATCCTACGATCTGATCGGTGCTGCATCGCGCAGCTACCGTTCCACACAGAACATACTCTGTGCATCACATCCCCGAGGCTAATCCCCTCAACGTGTGCTTCTTCCCCCATTCGGACCGTTGGACTGACCTCCAACCGTCCTACCCCCTTCGCCTGACGACCATAGCGTCTCGGTACCACCCCTTCCCTTCCCGAACAGGACCGTGAAACGAGACCGCGCCGATGATAGTGGATGTACATCTGTGAAAGTAGGTCATCGTCAGGCTCTTATCCCTCAAACGCCCCAGCTACTCACGCTGGGGCGTTTGTCTTTGTGCGGTAAGATCCTTTGAGCTGCCCCCCCAGCAGCCCACCACCCCGCGCCCTAATACCCCCTCACACGCTTATTCCATAAAAAAACCCCTCCACCGAATACATCGGCAAGGGGCCTTCTTATCGCCACGCCTAACCCGCAAAAACAGGAAAAGCGTGCCGCGTGATTACGTGCTATGCGCTTATTTGGCCAGACGCTTGGCGATGGCGGCCACACGGGCGCCGTATTGCCTGGCGGTCTCGAGGTCGCCGGAAGACATGGCATCGGCGCCGGCATCCGAAGGAGACTGGATCAGTGCGCCGACCGAAGCGCCCAGATTATTGATGTCGCTGCGTGTGGCTGCTTGCGTATTCGCCGGGGGCAAGCCCAGGCTGACCCAGATGCCGCCGTGCTGCGAAGCCAGCGTTTGAAGCGTGATCAGAGTGACCTGCTTGTCGCCATTGAGGCTTGCGCTGTTGGTGAATCCACCGAAGACTTTGTCCTGCCAGGCGCGCACGAACCATTTCTTTGAGGTGGCGTCGGCGAACTTCTTGAACTGCCACGGCACCGAACCCATATAGGTCGGTGAACCGAAGATGATGGCATCGGCGCCATCCAGTGAGGCCCAGCCTTCATCGCCCAGGTTGCCTTCCGCGTCGATGGCGAGCAGCTCGGCATCAGCGCCTTGAGCAACGATTTCTGCAGCGCGTTTGGTATGGCCGTAGCCGGAAAAATAAACGACGACGGTTTTCGTCATGAGAAACTCCTAGAGTGTTGGGAAGCCGAGAAGAAAATCGACCATGCCCAGGACTCTACGCGTCTTGCCGGTGGCCAACAATGAGCGCGGATAGAACAGTTTGTTCAGCAACGATACGCGCAAAAAAAACGAAAACAGCGTCCAGCGGGGCTCTGAAGACAGGAAGGCCCCGATCAGGCTGCGGCGGGGATGACCAGACCACGGGTTACAGCAGGACGGGCCAGGAATGCCTGAAGCACGCGTTTCACATTGGCAAAATCGTCAATGCCGACAAGCTCGCCCGCGTCGTAAAAGCCGACGAGATTGCGCACCCAAGGGAAAGTGGCCATATCGGCGATGGTATAGGTCTTGCCCATGATCCAATCCCGGTTTTCCAGATGTTGGTTTAGTACGATCAGCAGGCGCCTGGACTCGGCGACATAGCGGTCGCGTGGCCGCTTGTCTTCGAATTCCTTGCCTGCGAACTTGTTGAAAAAACCCAGTTGGCCGAACATGGGGCCGATGCCACCCATCTGGAACATAAGCCATTGCAGGGTTTCATACCGACCTGCGGTATCGGCAGGGATGAATTGTCCGGCCTTGCTCGCGAGATAAAGCAAGATCGCACCCGACTCGAATAAGCCGAATGGTTTGCCGTGGGGGCCATTGGGGTCGAGGATGGCGGGGATCTTGTTGTTAGGGTTCAGAGACAGGAATTCGGGAGACATCTGCTCGTTGGCGGCGAAATCCACGCGATGCGCCTCGTAGGGCAGCCCGGTTTCTTCCAGCATGATGGAAACCTTTACGCCGTTGGGCGTGGGCAGCGAATAGAGCTGAATGCGATCGAGATGGCGCGCGGGCCATTTGCGGGTGATGGCGAAGCGGGACAGGTCTTTCATGGGATCGGGCGTCCGTAAGTGGAATGGATGCGAGGGGCGAGCCTGTACAAGCGGCTCGTGTGGCGAATCATCTTATGCCGGGAATTCGCCGTCGACATAGAACCAGCGCCCGTTCAGGCGCACGAAGCGGCTGACTTCATGCAGTCGTGCCGCCCGGCCGGCGTCACGTCTGCGCGCTACGAATTCGACTGTGACGTGATCGGGGTCTTGCTGGATATGGCTGACGACACGCAAGCCCAGCCATTTTATGCCCCGCGGATTGGGATCGAGCGCGAGAGGCCGGGTATCGGGATGCCAGGTCTGCAGCAGGTAGTCGAGCCTGTCTTGTACGAAAGCGGCATAGCGTGAGCGCATTAGCGCTTCGGCAGTCGGGGCCTGCAGAGACTGCTTGCCCTCGTGCCAGCGGCTGCAGCAGGCGGAGTACGCCACGCCAGTGCCGCAAGGACATGCGGCGGCAGTTCCGGCACGATGGCTCATCCGAGCAGGTCGGCGTATTCGGGATGGCGCCGGATGTAGGCTTGGGCGTAGGAACAGTGCGGTAGCACCTGCCAGCCGCGACCGCGTGCGGTGTCGAGCGCGATGCGGGTAAGATCGGCGGCGATGCCGCGACCGCCGACCTGGGGCGGAACGCCGGTGTGCAGAATGGTCATGCGCAGGCCGTCTACGCGGTAGTCGAGCTCACAGCAATAGCCGTCGACGGTGCAGGTGAATCGTCCTTGGGTCTGGTCATGGCTGATGTCGGTCATGCTCTGGCCTCACGTGGGTTGCGAGTTTTCGTCCGGTTTACTGTCCCAGCGACAACACGCTCCAGAGCGCGATCATGTCGACCAGACCCAGCCAGCAGGCGGTCCAAAAACTGTAGATTAGCCATTTAACGCCCCTGGGAACCTGGGCAGGGTCGATGTGGGAAAGCAGATAGTTCGCTTGCCCAATCACCCAGAAACGGCTTTTGGGAGCCGCCAGGTGCAGGTAGTAGTCGAGGATGATGGTGGCGCGGATGGTAAGGGGCAACTGCCGGAACGGTTTGTACTGCAGGTACGGGTGCTGCATGACGGCGTTCACCTGCTCGTGTCTGACGTAGAACAGGAGCAGGCCGCTGATTAACAGGACGGCAAAGCACAGTACGAAGATGCCGAAGGTGAACTGAAAGAGAGGGACGAAGGCCGGATTGTGCATGGCTCATTCCCGGGTCTGGCCGTCACCGTCGAGCACCCACTTCAGCGTGGTGAGTCCTTCGAGGCCCACAGGGCCGCGCGCGTGCAGCCGGTTGGTGGAAATGCCGATTTCCGCGCCCAGGCCGTATTCGAAGCCGTCGGCAAAGCAGGTGGGCAGGTTGACATAGACCGAACTGGAATCGACCTCGCGTTGGAAGCGCCGGGCCGCTGCCAGGTTTTCGGTGACGATGGAATCCGTGTGGCCCGAACCCCATCGTGCGATGTGCGCCATGGCCTGGTCTATGTCGTCGACCACTTTGATGGCAAGTATGGGGGCCAGGTATTCGGCGCCCCAGTCTTCTTCGGTAGCGGCAATGGCGTAAGGTAGAAGAGCCTGCGTGCGCGCGCAGCCGCGCAACTGGACGCCACGATCGTGCAGGGCCTTGCCAAGCCTGGGCAATATGGCCGCTGCCGCGCCAGCGTGCACCAGCAGGGTTTCCATAGCGCCGCAGATGCCGTAGCGGTAGGTCTTGGCGTTGAAGGCAACTTCATGCGCCTTGTCGCAGTCGGCCGCCTCGTCGATATAGACGTGGCAGTTGCCGTCCAGGTGCTTGATCAGAGGCACGCGGGCTTCCTGGGCCAGCCTGGCGATGAGACCCTTGCCGCCGCGCGGGACGATCACGTCGACATGCTCGGTCATGGTGACCAGTGCTCCGACTGCGGCGCGGTCGCTGGTTTCCACAACCTGGACGGATTCGGGCGGCAGGTCGGCCTTGGCCAGGCCCAGTCTGACCGCCTTGGCCAGGACCAGGTTGGAGCGCAGCGCTTCGCGGCCGCCGCGCAGGATCGCCGCGTTGCCCGATTTTAGGCATAGGGCCGCGGCATCGATGGTGACGTTGGGACGCGATTCGTAGATGATGCCGATGACGCCCAGCGGTACGCGCATCTGCGCCACGCGCATCCCGTTGGGACGCAGCGTCGAGGCCGTGATGCTGCCTACGGGGTCGGGCAGCGCAGCAATCTGGCGCAGGCCTTCCTGCATCTGACCGATGTGGCGATCGGACAGCGCTAGGCGGTCGAGCAGGGCGGCATCGAGGCCGTCGCGCTTGGCGTCGGCCACGTCTTCGGCGTTAGCTGCGTACAAGGCGTCGCGGTGCTCGGCAATGGCGTCGGCCATGGCCAGCAAGGCGCTGTTCTTCTGGTCGGTGCGGGCGAGCATGGTGCGGCGCGACGCGGTTCGCGCCCGCTGGCCCATGGCTAGCATGGATTGTTCGATGGTACTCATGGGCGTGAGTTTAGCTGGTGTTACGGCGTCGAGTTTCCGAGCCGCCGAGGCCTTGAGAACCGAAACACAAGCAGATGCGAATCAGCCGCGGTTGCCTGCCGCGGCGACGCGCAAGGCCAGGCGGGCCATTTCTTCCCACGCGTTCGACAGCCTGCCTGCGGTGGGCAGACCCTTGATGAGGCGGTCCACGTCGTGGGCATGCTGGACGGCTGCAGGCCAGGACTTTGGCGGCACGCGCGCAAGCGCCTGCATCGCCAGGCGCTCGTGATTGCCGAAGATGCGCAGGCGGCGCATGAGTCCGCCCAGGTCCTGCCCCTGCTGGCGGGCATCGGCCAGGCGCGACAGCAGGCGGATTTCCTCGCCGACGGCCCACAGCACCAGCGGTTCGGCCTCGCCCTCGGCGCGCAGACCTTCGATCATGCGCAGGGTGCGCACGCTGTCACCGGCCAGCATGGCGTCGCGCAGACCGAAGACATCGTAGCGAGCCACGTTGAGCACGGCGCGTTCCACGTCTTCGGACGAAAGTTCGCCCTCCGGATAGAGCAGGCCGAGCTTCTGGATTTCCTGGTGCGCGGCCAGAAGATTGCCTTCGACCTTGTCGGCCATCCATTCCAGCACGGCCTTGTCGGCGCGCTGGTTCTGGCGCGCCAGGCGAGCGCCTATCCACGCAGGCAACCGCGGGCGGTCTATGGTGGCGACGTCGACCATGACGCTGCTTGCGGTCAGGGCCAGGGCCCATTTACTGTTGCGGGTTTCCTTGTCCAGCCGGGGCAGTGCGATGATGACCAGGACGTCGGGGTTGGGTTGGGCGCGGGCTTGCTCGGCCAGGCGCATCAGGGTTTCGGCGCCGGTTCTGCCCGGCTTGCCGCTATCGAGCTTGATCTCCAGCAGGCTGCGATCGCCGAACAGCGAGATGGTCTGCGTCGCGGCCAGCGCCGCGCTCCAGTCGCTGCGCGCGTCCATGACCAGCGAGGTGCGTTCCGAATAGCCGGCCTGGCGGGCGGCGGCGCGTAAGGCGTCGATGGCTTCGATGACTAGGAGCGGCTCGTCTCCCGATACCATATACAGCGGCGCCAGAGTCTGACCGGCGCGTGTCAGATGACCGGCCAGACTGTTGGCGTCCAGGGCTGTCGCCATGTCAGCGGGGCGCGCCGTCCAGCAGGGTGGGGGGATTGGCCCAACCGGGAGGCATGCTTTGGACAGGCGGAACTTTGTTCACGTCGTACACGGGATGATTGGGGTTGATCTCGCCACGCTCCAGACGCGCATAGCTTTCGCGTACATCCGGGGCAGCAAGACGGCGCAGGATGCGGTTGATAAGCGATTGCTCCATTGAGTCGTAAAGCGAGTTGATCAGGCTGTTCAAGGCCTGGGAGGCGCTGGTGTTGTAGGGCAGCTCGCGATAGGTGGTGAACGTGGTGTCGGGCAGGATGGTATTGCCCTTGGAATCGATCACGCGGAAGGTAAAGCGTATGCCCAGTTCGTATTCCTCGACCTGCCCTTGGGCATTGAGAGTCGTATCGTTGATCAGGCGCTGGTTGGCGACCTGCTGCATCAGGACCTGGGCTTGCTTGGGTGTCTCGACCAGTTGCGTATTGGGCGATGCGGCCCGCAGGGCGCGCCGTAGATTGGCGCCGAAGTGGGTGTTGTGGGGCACCCCGACATACAGCGTGTTGAACGGCAGGGGGGTTTCGCCGCGCAGGTGAAAGCCACAGCCGCCCAGCAGGGCGAGTAGCGCCAGGCCCGCGGCGGATAGAAACCAGCAGGAGCGCGTGCGCAAGCTCAGCCAGACATGATTCATTGCGTGATCCTCAAGCGACGACGTTGACCAGTTTGCCCGGCACCACGATGACCCGTTTGGCCGGACGGCCATCGAGGAAGCGGGCTGCGTCGGGATGGGCTGCCGCCTGCTGCTCGATGTCTTCTTTGGATGCCTTGGCCGACACGCGCAGCGAACCGCGCAGTTTGCCGTTGACCTGCAGCATGAGCTCGATCTCGTCGGACACTAGCGCGGCTTCGTCGACATGCGGCCAGGGGGCATCGAGCAGATCGCCCAGTTCGTGGGCATAGCCCAGGTCGCGCCAGAGTTGCCAAGTGATGTGCGGTACCACCGGATAGAGCACACGCAGCAGGATGCCGAGGGTTTCGGCCAGGGCTGCGTCCGCCGCCGTACCTTCGGGCAGCTTGGCCGACTCGATGGCGTTGAGCATTTTCATGCAGGCCGACACCACGGTGTTGTACTGGATGCGTTGGTAGTCGTAGTCGGCTTGCTTGAGCAGGCCGTAAATCTCGCGCCGCAGATTCTTGACCGAGGCGTGGGCCTGGGGCCAGTCGTAGCCGACGGCCATGCCGCGGGCCACGGCTTCGCGCTGGGCGTGGGCCAGCGACCACAGGCGGCGCAGGAAGCGGTGAGCGCCTTCCACACCAGAGTCGGACCATTCCAGGGTCTGCTCAGGGGGGCTGGCGAACATGACGAACAGACGGGCCGTGTCCGCGCCCTGGGTGTCGATCAAGGATTGCGGATCGACGCCGTTGTTCTTGGACTTGGACATCGTGCCCACGCCGCCATAGTCCACCGTCGAGCCGTCGGCCTTGAGCTTGGCGCCCAGGATGACGCCCTTGGCGTCGTAGACGTTCTCGACCTCCTCGGGCCAGAAATACTCGATGCCGCCCTTGGCATTGCGGCGCGAATAAATATGGTTGAGCACCATGCCCTGACACAGCAGCTTGGTGAAGGGTTCGTCGAACTTGATCATGCCCATGTCGCGCATGACCTTGGTCCAGAAGCGCGCGTATAGCAGATGCAGCACTGCGTGCTCGATGCCGCCGATGTACTGGTCCATGGGCATCCAGTAGTCGTTGCGGGCATCGACCATGGCGCCGTCGTTGGTGGGCGAGGTATAGCGCATGAAGTACCAAGACGAATCCACGAAGGTGTCCATGGTGTCGGTTTCACGGCGCGAAGGCTTGCCGCACTTGGGGCAGGCGCACGACAGGAAGGCTTCGTTCTTGGCAAGCGGGTTGCCGCTGCCGTCGGGGATGAGGTCTTCGGGCAGGACCACAGGAAGGTCTTTTTCGGGTACCGGCACAGGGCCGCAGTCGGCGCAGTGGATGATGGGAATGGGCGTGCCCCAATAGCGCTGGCGCGAGATGCCCCAGTCTCGCAGGCGCCAGGTGGTCTGCTTTTCGCCCAGGCCCATGGCCGACAAATCGGCCGCCACGGAATCGACCGCCAGCTTGTGCGTGAGGCCGTCGTACTTGCCGGAGTGGATGGTCGTGCAGACCTGTTTGTCGCCGTACCATTCCTGCCAGGCATCATCGGAATAGGTCTTGCCTTCGACGGCCACGACCTGCTTGATGGGCAGCGCATATTTGCGGGCGAAGGCGAAGTCGCGCTCGTCGTGCGCCGGCACGCCCATCACCGCACCGTCGCCGTAGCTGATGAGCACGTAGTTGCCTACCCACACCGGGATCTGTTCGCCGGTGATGGGATGGGTGACCGACAGCCCGATGGGCAGGCCGGTTTTCTCGCGGGTGGCCAACTCGGCTTCGGTGGTGCCGCCTTGCTTGCATTCCTCGATGAAGTTGGCAATCTTGGCGTCGGACTGCGCGGCATGCGTGGCCAGTGGATGTTCCGGCGCCACGGCGCAGAAGGTAACACCCATGATGGTGTCGGCGCGAGTGGTGAAGACGTAAAGCCTGCCGTCCTGGATGAGATTGCCGTGCGCATCCTTGATCTGATGGGGAAAAGCGAAGCGCAGTCCTTCGGACTTGCCGATCCAGTTTTCCTGCATGATGCGCACGCGCTCGGGCCATCCGGTCAGGCCCGTCCGTACCTCGCGTAGCAGTTCTTCGGCATAGTCGGTGATGCGCAGGTAATAGCCCGGGATTTCGCGCTTTTCGACCAGAGCGCCGGAGCGCCAGCCGCGGCCGTCGATGACCTGTTCGTTGGCGAGCACGGTCTGGTCGACTGGATCCCAGTTGACGGTCTGGGTCTTGCGGTAGGCGATGCCCTTTTCGAGCATTTTGAGAAACAACCACTGGTTCCACTTGTAGTACTTGGGATCGCATGCGCACATCTCGCGCGACCAATCGATCGCCAGGCCCATCGCCAGCATCTGCTTTTTCATGTAGGCGATGTTGTCGTAGGTCCACTGGGCGGGCGGCACCTTGGACTTGATGGCGGCGTTCTCGGCGGGCATGCCGAAGGCGTCCCAGCCCATGGGCATGAGCACGTTGTAGCCACGCATGCGCAACTGGCGCGTCATCATGTCGTTGATGGTGTAGTTGCGTACATGGCCCATGTGCAGCTTGCCGCTGGGGTAGGGCAGCATCGAGCACGCGTAGAACTTGGGCTTCTCGGAGCCGTCGGGGTTCTTGGCGTGTTCGGTGACGAGGTAGGCATTGCGGGCCTGCCAGTCTTGCTGGGCGACGGCTTCGACGGTGGTGGGCTGGTAGCGATCCTGCATGGAATCTGTATCGTGTTTGATTCGGTAAACCTTAGATTATAGAGGGGTTGCCCGCATGGTCAGTCCGTATCCTCTAAACAAAAAAACCCGCCACGAGGGCGGGTTTCGACTGGGCGGGAACGCTGCGCGGTTTACTGCGCGGCGTCTTTCATTTTCTTGAGCGGGCGGATTTTGACCTTGACCGAAGCGGGCTTGGCCGGGAACCAGCGCTCCTGTCCGGTGAAGGGGTCCTTGCCAAAGCGCTTGGGCTTGGCGGGGACCTTCTGCACGACGGCCTTGAACAGGCCGGGCAGCGTGAAGGAGCCAGCGCCCTTCTTGTCGACCGAACCCAGCACGGCAGTTTCGAGACCAGCCAGCACGGCCTTGACCGCCTTGGCTTCAACGCCGGTGTTCTCAACCAGGTGCGCGACCAGCTGCGACTTGTTCAGGGCGGTCTTGATGGGACCGGCGGCCTTCTTGGCGGCGGGAGCGGCTTTCTTGGCTACGGGCTTCGCAGCTTTCTTGACTGTCTTGCTGACTTTTTTGGCGGGGGCTTTTTTGGTTGCCATGATCCAATCCATGAAAAGGGTGAGGATGAGACCGCACAGCGCTTGCAAGGAACCACTTGTCAATGGGTCTTTGCCAGCACGGGCTGCCTAGCGCCCGATGATAGCGGAACTCGCGGTGAAAGCGTGCATTTGCGCGCTCCTGGCGCGTATTTATTGTTGTTTTCCGCGCAGTGCACGCACGGCCTTGTCGGGTGGCTGAAGCCGCGAACCGTCCAGATAGCCGGTGGGCTGCGCGATCATGCGGCCGTCCTGCTCGGCAGTGACAGCCAGGCAGACACCCAGCGTGGATTGATGATCGATTGGGCGAAAACGCACGGGACCGTAGGGCGTGTCCAGCTTGAGGCCGGCGAAGGCGGCGGCCACGGCATGCGGGTCGTCGTCGGACGCCTTGAGCAGGCCTGCGGCGATGGCGCGCAATGCCATGTAGCCCAGCGCCGAGGCCGAGCCGGGCGCGGTGCCGTAGCGTGCCTGGTAGTCCTGGTTGAAGCGCTGCATATTGGCCTGGTCACCGATGGGCACGCAGGGGTAGCCGCTGACAAGCCAGCCCGCTTGGGCATCGGTTCCCAGGGCTTGCAGAGTTTCGGGTTCGCCCGCCGTCGGGGCAACCACGGGCATGTTTTGCAGCAGGCCCTGCGCTTTGCCGTCATGCACGAAGCGCACAAGGTCCGGACCGTCGAGCAGGATGAAGAGGGCATCGGGCTTGTCCTGCAGCAACTGGCGCACAATCTTGCTTGCTTCGAACTTGCCCGGCTCGGCCGCCTGGTTCGAGACGATGGTCGTGTGAGACTGGAAGTGGGTGATCATGTCCGTGAACGTCGCGACGGTCGGGCGGCCATAGGCGTCGTCGGAGTAGACCACTGCCCAGCGTCTTTTGCGTAGGCCGAATGCCCTGGGCACCAGAGCGGCCATCTGCATCCATCCCGATGGGGCCAACTGGTAGGTGTAGGCATTGCCTTGCTGCCACGTGAGCCGGCTGGACATGGGGAAGGTGGCTAGATAGAAATCCTGATTGATGCCGGCGTAGTCGGATAAGGCCAGGCCGGCGTCCGAGTTGAAGCCGCCGAAAAATAGCGTGACATGATCCCGGTCGGCCAGCTTTTGTGCCGCGGCGACGGCGCCGTGGGCCGTGCCGCCGTCATCGCTTGAGATAACCCGCAGTTTGCGGCCCAGCACGCCGCCGTGCCGGTTGATTTCGTCTAGCGCCATCTGCCAGCCCTTGCGGTAGGGATCGAGAAGGTCGGGGCGCAGTTTGTAGCTATTGATATCGCCGATGAGGATGGGCGGCTGGGCCGGTTTCGCGGATTTGACCGCATTCGCGGCATGCCCGGCCTGGCGCGGCCCGGCCTGACGCGGCCCGGCCTGCCTCTCGGCGGCGCAGGTGGGCAGCGTGCAGAGTCCGGCCAGCAGGCAGGCGGCAAGGCGTGGGAGCAGGCTTGGAAATCCGGTCGGGCGTGGCATGGAGTCGGATCGCGGATGTGAAAAGGCCCTGCATGAGCAGGGCCTGACAATACTACGCGACGAATACTACGCGACGCCGCGCAGGTGCCTGGTTTTGGGCTGAATTACTTCAGCTTGGTTTCCTTGTACTCGACGTGCTTGCGCGCGACGGGGTCGTATTTCTTGAACAGCATTTTGTCGGGCGTATTGCGTTTGTTCTTGGTGGTGGTGTAGAAGTGGCCCGTGCCCGCGGTGGACTCGAGCTTGATCTTTTCACGGTTGCCTTTGGCGGCCATGTCGTGCTCCTGGAATATATGGGGTTAGGCTGGCGGGATCGAAAGCGCGCAGGCTTTCAGACCGCTTCGCCGCGAGCGCGCAGGTCGGCCAGGACGGCGTCGATGCCGTTCTTGTCGATCGTGCGGATGGCCTTGGTCGTCACGCGCAGGCGGACCCAGCGGTTTTCGCTTTCGACCCAGAACCGGCGCGATTGCAGGTTGGGGAGAAAGCGACGCTTGGTCTTGTTGTTAGCGTGTGAAACATTGTTGCCCACCATCGGGCCCTTGCCGGTAACTTGGCAAACGCGTGCCATGATGCACCTCTCGGTTGTTGTCGTTCCGAGGGTCGGGGCAGGGCAGGATGAAAAGGCGGTAAGCGCGCAGGCCGAACATGTGCGGCCGCTGCAATGCGCCGTTGGTTCGGGCCGTCTGGGCAAAAAGACCCAAAGATGGCAATGCGTGCTTATACCCCGCCGATTTGCCCAGGCCCCTTGTTCGGAAAGCCAGGTAATTCGGATTACGCGCCCGCAAAGCATAGCGAACCACGCAACAGGAAACTGCAATAAGATTTCGATTCTAGTATGAATCGCTATGGCTAGTCAAATATCTACCGGGAGGCCCGGATTGCGCCTGTGCCCTGGGCCGATCTTCGGGGGGATTCAGTCCAGCCTGGAGCGGCGGCCATTTCTGCGGTCCGGGAGCGGAAAATCCATTAAAATGGACAAGAACCCCGCGCTGACGGGGTTTTTATTTTTCGGCAGCAGCGCGATGCCGGTTTTCGCGCCGTGGTGGCAGGCAGTACGAGAGGAAATCATGGGTCAGGCGATCAGAAAGGTCGAATACGACCGGCCGCAAGGGGCCGCTTGCGGCGTTGGGCAAGCGTGGGCGCGGGTTCCCGATGTGACTTGCGGCGCGCAACGCGCCGCACTGAAGGAGCGCATCCGCGCGCTGCTCGAACGCGAGAGGGCGGTGCTCGTCGCGCACTATTACGTCGATCCCGAACTGCAGGAACTCGCTGACGAAACCGGCGGTTGCGTGGCTGACTCGCTCGAAATGGCGCGCTTCGGCCGCGATCACCCGGCGCACACGCTGGTGGTGGCGGGTGTGCGCTTCATGGGCGAGACCGCCAAGATACTGAGTCCGGGCAAGCGCATCCTCATGCCCGATCTGGACGCGACCTGTTCGCTCGACCTGGGTTGTCCGGCCGACGAATTCTCGGCGTTTTGCGACGAACACCCGGATCGCACCGTAGTCGTCTACGCGAATACGAGCGCAGCGGTGAAGGCGCGCGCCGACTGGATGGTGACGTCCTCGATTGGCCTGGAGATCGTTGCCGACCTGCATGCGAGGGGAGAGAAGATTCTCTGGGCGCCGGATCGGCACCTGGGCGGCTACATCCAGAAACAGACCGGCGCGGACATGCTGCTCTGGCAGGGGTCGTGCCTGGTGCACGACGAGTTCAAGGGTATCGAGCTCGATTTGCTGCGCGCCGAGTATCCCGATGCCAAGATTCTGGTACACCCTGAGTCGCCGGAAAGCGTGGTCGCTTTGGCCGACGTGGTCGGCTCGACGACGCAATTGATCGAAGCGGCTGTCCGGCTCGACGCGCAACGCTTTATCGTCGCGACCGACCTGGGTATTTTGCACAAGATGCGCCTGGCCGCGCCGGGCAAGACCTTTATTGAAGCGCCCACGGCGGGCAACAGCGCCACCTGCAAGAGCTGCGCGCACTGCCCGTGGATGGCCATGAACGGCCTCGCAAATCTTGCCGACGTGCTCGAGCGCGGCCATAACGAGATCCGCATGGACGCTTCGATCGGCGAGCGCGCCCGCCTGCCGATCGACCGTATGCTTGCGTTCGCGGCCGAGCGTAAGCGTCGCGTGCAGGCAAGCGGCGATCTCGCGCGCGACGGCGCGCTGTTCTCGCAAGTGGGGCCGGCCTGATGGGCGCGCTCGAATTGCTCGCGGCCGATGCCGTTTCCCCCGTCGTCGGCGAGGTGCGCGCGCAGTACGGCGCGGCCTTGGACGCGGCGATCGCCCGCAACGTGGCCGATGCCCTCGAGGAGGATGTCGGCTCGGGCGATCAGACAGGCCGTCTGGTTCCCGCCGGCCAGACGCGCGATGCGCGCATCGTCGTGCGCGAGGATGCCGTGCTGTGCGGCGTGCTCTGGTTCGATGCAGTGGCAAGGCGCGTGGACCCGCGCATCGAGGTGCGATGGGGCTATCGCGAAGGCGACCGGATGGCGGCGGGCACGGTTGTGTGCTCGTTGCGCGGTCCGGCGCGTGCGTTGCTGACCGCCGAGCGCAATGCCATGAATTTCCTGCAACTGCTGTCGGGCGTGGCGAGCGTGACGCGCCGCTACGTCGACCTGATCGCGCATACGGCCACCCGCATCCTGGACACGCGCAAGACGCTGCCGGGCCTGCGTCTTGCGCAGAAGTACGCGGTGCGCGTGGGCGGCGGCGCGAATCAGCGTTTGGCGCTCTACGATGGCATCCTGATCAAGGAAAACCACATTGCCGCGGCCGGCGGCGTCGGGCCTGCCTTGGACGCGGCGCTCGCGCTCGATGCGGGCGTACCGATCCAGATCGAGGTTGAAACGCTGGATCAGCTCGAAACGGCGCTTGCGCACGGCGCGAAGTCGGTGCTGCTGGACAACTTCTCTTTCGACATGATGCGCGACGCGGTCAAGTGCGCCGCAGGCCGTGCGGTGCTCGAAGTCTCGGGCGGGGTGAATTTCGAGACCGTGCGTACGATTGCGGAAACGGGCGTGGACCGGGTTTCCATCGGCGCGCTGACCAAAGACGTGCGCGCGACGGATTTTTCCATGCGTATCGTCTAAAAGCGCATCTGGCCGGGCGCAAGAACGGTCGGCAGGGCTTTGGGCAGGACATCCGGCCAGTCGCGGCTGTAGTGCAGGCCGCGGCTTTCGCGGCGCGAGCGCGCGCTTTGCACGATCAGCGTGGCGACATCCACGAGGTTGCGCAGTTCCAGCAGATCGCGGGTGATGCGGAAATTCGCGTAGTACTCGAGGATTTCGTCGTGCAGGAGCGCAAGGCGGTGCTGCGCCCGCTCCAGCCGCTTGTCGGTGCGCACGATGCCGACGTAGTTCCACATCAAGCGGCGCAGTTCGTCCCAGTTGTGCGCTACGACGACCTCTTCGTCAGAATCCGATACGCGGCTTTCATCCCAGTTGGGCAGCGGCGCCTGCACACCCGCGCCGGGACCTGCCGCTTCAATCGCCTCGGCGGCCGAACGACCGATCACGAGACACTCCAGCAGCGAGTTGCTCGCAAGCCGGTTGGCGCCGTGCAGGCCCGTGCAGGCAGTTTCGCCGACTGCATAGAGGCCTGCGAGGTCGGTTCGGCCGGCAAGGTCGGTGACGACACCGCCGCAGGTATAGTGCGCCGCGGGCACGACGGGAATCGGTTCTCGAGCGATATCGATGCCGAATTCGCGGCAGCGCGCAAGAATCGTCGGGAAGTGCTCTTGCAGGAATTGCGGCGGCTGGTGGCTGATGTCCAGGTGGACGCAGTCGATGCCGTGCTTCTTGATCTCGAAGTCGATCGCACGGGCAACAATGTCGCGCGGCGCGAGCTCGGCGCGTGCGTCGTGCGCGGGCATGAAGCGCGTGCCGTCGGGCAGGCGCAGGATGCCGCCTTCGCCGCGCACTGCCTCGGAAATCAGGAATGACTTGGCGTGCGGATGAAAGAGGCAGGTGGGATGGAACTGGATGAACTCCATGTTCGCCACGCGGCAGCCGGCGCGCCACGCCATGGCGATGCCGTCGCCTGTGGCGGTATCGGGGTTGGTCGTGTAGAGGTACACCTTGCCCGCGCCGCCCGTGGCGAGCACCGTGTGCGGCGCCTGGATCGTCACCGTGCGGTCGTTCTTCAGGTCGAGTGCATAAAGGCCGTGGCAGCGCCGCCCGGGCAGCCCGAGGCGGTCGGATGTGATGACATCGATCGCGTGATGGTCTTCGAGGATCGTGATGTTCGGGTGCGCACGCGCGCGAGCGAGCAGCGTTTGCAGCACCGCGTGGCCGGTGGCGTCGGCGGCGTGGATGATGCGGCGATGACTGTGGCCGCCCTCGCGCGTGAGGTGAAAGCCGAGCTCGGCGGCGGAGTCCTTGGTGAACGGAACGCCCTGGGCGATCAGCCATTCGATGGCCTGGCGGCCGTGCTCGACGATATGGCGCGTCGCCGCTTGGTCACACAGGCCGCCGCCCGCAACGAGTGTGTCATCGACGTGGCTTTCCACGCTGTCGGCCGAGTCCAGCACCGCAGCGATGCCGCCCTGGGCATAGTCGCTCGCGCCTTCGTCCATCGCGCGTTTGGCGACGACCGCCACGCGGTGCGTTTCGGCCAGGTTCAGCGCGACGCTCAGTCCCGCCAGGCCGCTGCCGACGATTGCCGCATCGAAATTCATGATTCTGCTTCTCCGTTTTTCTCAGGCGGTCGCGGCGTGGGCGGTCGCGCTGCCGCGAGCCATCCGGCCGAAGAGCCAGGACAGGCAGGCACAGGCGGCCATGACGGTGGTTAGCGGCAGGGCGCTGTCCGCCTGCCAGAGGCTGATGGCCGTGCTGGCCAGTGCGCTGCACGAGTATTGGATCGCGCCCAGCAGGGCTGAGGCCGCGCCCAGGCGGCGTCCCTGTTCGGACAGGGCCAGGGCGGCCGAGTTGGGGTTCACGAAACCGTTGCTGAACATATACACCGCGATGTAAGCCGTGGCCAGCCACAAGGTGATGGCGCCGGACAGAGCCATGGACAGACCCATCAAGGCGGCCAGGGACAGGGCGATCAAGGCGCGGCGCTGCAGCCGCAGTGAAGGGTGGCGGCGCAGCAGGAAGGCGCTTATCTGGGCCCCGACGATCAGCGCCATGGCATTGCCGCCGAAGAACAGGCCGTAGTATCGGGCCGGGACCCCGTAGACCTCGATGAACAGGTGCGGCGAACCCGCGATATAGGCGAACATTCCGGCCTGGCTCATGCCGCCGGTGAGGGTGTGCGCCATGAATCCGCGGTGCCCGAGCAGGCCGCGGTAGTTGGTGAAGATGGTGCGCCAATGCAGCGGCAGGGCTTTTTCGGACGGCAGAGATTCGCGCATGCGCAGGGCCACCATCACAAGCAGGACCAGCCCCACGCCAGCCATGGCCCAAAACAGGCTGCGCCAGCCCAATGCCACGAGCTGTCCCCCGGCCAGGGGGGCGAGCATGGGAGCCAGGCCCATGATCAGCATCATCAGCGACAAGGCGCGGGCGGCGTCCTGCGTCGCGTAATGGTCGCGCACCACGGCGCGGGGTACCACCATGCCGGCTGACGCGCCCAGCGCTTGCAGTACGCGCCAGACGATCAGAGCCTGGACACTGCCGGTCAGGGCGCAGCCCATGGCGGAAACGGTGTAGAGCACCAGTCCGCACAGCAGGGGCGGTTTTCGACCGTAGCGGTCGGCCAGTGGGCCGTAGATCAGTTGGGAGAGGGCCAGTCCGACGAAATAGGCGGACAAGGTGCGTTCAATTTCCCCCAACTGCGCGTGCAGCCCCAGGGCCATGGCCGGAAAGGCCGGGAGATACATGTCGGTGGAAAACGGGCCGATCGCGGTCAACGCGCCCATCAGGATCAACCAGCCGGGCAGCCTGCGAGACGGGAATTCGGACAACGACATGAGAGCAAGCGTGCGGACGCAGTTTGCGCCGAGAAGGACGGAACCCGGAAAAAACACCGTGAGACGGGCCAGCCGAGAACGAACTGTGCAATGTATCACGTGGGGAAATACATGCGCTCGCAAGTAAATTCCGATACATTTCCAAGGTTCGATCATTAGGGGAGTAAGTTCGTGAACCCGTTGTTGTCCGCCGTGGATCGGAAACTGAAGGCCATGACGCAGATGCCGGTCCAATTGGTTATGCCCGATGGCACGGCTCTGGGGGCGTCCGATCCGCGCGTCAAGTTCACCGTGCGCGACAAGAAGTCGCTGGTTCATCTGGCGGAAGGCTCGGCCGGCGTGCTCGGCCAGGATTACGTCGAAGGCCTGATCGATATCGATGGCACCATGCGCGACGTCATGGCGGCTGCGGCGCAGATGTTGCCGGATTCGCCCATCGAGGCGGCGCGTACCGGCCGGCTGACCGAACTGGTGCGCAAGCTCATTTCCATCTGGCGCCACTCCGTCGAGCGCGACGCCAGGCAGATCGAGTTTCACTACGACCTCTCCGAGGCCTTCTATTCCCTTTGGCAGGACCCCCGCCGGGTCTATTCCTGTGCGTACTACCGCGAGCCGGGCATGAGCTTGGCGCAGGCCCAGGAAGCCAAACTTGACCACATCTGCCGCAAGCTGCTTCTGCGGCCGGGCGAGCGGTTCCTGGACATCGGTGCCGGCTGGGGGGGGCTGCTGCTGTGGGCCGCTGAGAACTACGGCGTCGACGCCACCGGCATCACGCTGTCGCGCAACCAGCATGCGCACGTCACCCGCCTGATCGAGGAAAAAGGCCTGTCGGGCCGTGTGCGCATGGAGCTGCTGGATTATCGAAAACTCGACGAGTCGCAGCCATTCGACAAGATTTCCTCGGTGGGCATGTTCGAACATGTCGGCCGAGCCCTCCTGCCCGAATACTTCGCCAAGCTGCGCCGCCTGCTCAAGCCCGGTGGCCTCATTCTGAACCATGGCATCACCGCCGGAGGCGTCTACAACGCTGAACTGGGCAGCGGCATGGGCGAGTTCATCGACAAGTACATATTCCCGGGCGGCGAGCTGACGCACGCGAGCAATGTGCTGGAGGCCGTGGCCCTGGGTGGCCTGGAGACGGTCGACATGGAAAACCTGCGCCCGCACTATGCCCGCACGCTGTGGGCCTGGAGCGATGGGCTGGAGGCACAGCTGGACCGGGCCGCCGAGATCCTCACTCAGGACAGGGGCGAGCAGGGCATGAAATCGTTGCGCGCCTACCGGCTTTACCTGGCCGGCTGCGCCATGGGCTTCGAGCATGGCTGGATCTCGCTGCACCAGTTCCTGCTGGCGCCCCTGGCCACCGGGCGTTCGGACGAGCTCGACAATCCGGCCGACCTTGGCTATGCCTGGCGCCGCGACTATATGTACGACGGGCGGCAGAAGGCCTGATCCGTCGTCGCGCACGCAGATTGATTCACACCGGCTGGCCGCTGGCTACAATTCGTTCATGCCCAGTCGACGCACACCTACCGAACAAGACCAGCCCACGTTGTCCGAGGCGGACGGCGTGCGCTATCTGCATTTCAACACCGAGTGGGTGCAGGGGGCGATGCGCATCGCCGATCCCAGCGCCCTGGTGCTGGAATACACGGCGCAAATGATGGCCTGGCTGCTGTTCCTGGCCCCGCCCCGCGAAGCATCCATTGGACTGCTGGGCCTGGGGGCGGGATCGCTGGCGCGCTTTTGCCTGAAGCAAACGCGCAGCGATTTGGAAGTCGTCGAATGGAATCCCCGGGTCACGGCCGTTTGCCAGTCTTTCTTTCGCCTGCCGCCCTCGCCGCGGATGCGCATCCACCACACGGACGCGGGACTCTGGGTGGCGGACCCGCTGAACGCGGGCAAGTGCCCGGTGCTCATGGCGGATCTGTATGACGCGCAGGCGCGAGGGCCGGTGCGCGACTCGGTTGCTTTTTACCGGGCCTGCAGGCGGGTACTGGGCGAAGCGGGCGTGCTGGCGGTGAATCTGTTCGGCCGGCATGAGAGCTTCAGCCGCAATATCGACAATCTTTGCACAGCGTTCGATGATCGCGTGATTTTGCTGCCCGAGATCGACCAGGGCAACCAGATCGTGCTGGCATTTAGCGGCCCGCCGCTGGCCGTGACGCCGGCGCAGCTACTCGAGCGCGCCGAACAGATAGAAGCCGAATACGGCCTGCCTGCGCGGCGCTGGGCGCGGGCTTTGCTGGGCCACGCTGTGCAAGGCGTACTGTATCTCTGAAAATAGCAATACTTTGCAGGGAAAAACCCATGTCCAATCTATACGCCGTGCTCGAGAGCGGTTTTCCCGTCGATCGCAAAACCGTAGCCATCGAAACTCCCGAACGTTGCTACACCTGGGATGACATGGATCGCGCCAGTGCCTGCCTGGCCAATTTGCTGGCTTCGCTGGCGTTGCCTGCCGGTGCGCGTGTGGCTGTGCAGGTGGAAAAATCGCCCGAAGCGCTGCTGCTTTACCTGGCGACTTTGCGCGCCGGACTGGTCTACCTGCCGCTGAACACCGCCTACCGCGAATCGGAGATCGGGTATTTCCTGGGCAACGCCGAACCGGATGTGGTGGTGTGCGCGCCGGAGAACGCGGCCTGGGTCGGACGCATCGCCCGCGCCGCTGGCGTGGGACACGTCTATACGCTGGGCGACCAACGCACGGGTACGCTGCTGGATGCTGCGGCAAGTTTCCCGCAGACCTTTTGCACCGTGGAGCGCAAGCTGGACGACCTGGCGGTCATCCTCTATACCTCGGGCACTACCGGACGCAGCAAGGGCGCCATGCTGACGCACGGCAATATGGCGTCGAACGCGCTGACGCTTGGCCAATATTGGGGGTGGCGCAGTGACGATGTGCTGTTGCACATGCTGCCCATATTCCACATCCATGGCCTGTTCGTGGCATCGCACGGCGCCCTGCTGGCGGGCGCGCGCATGATCTGGCTTCCCAGGCTGGACGTGAACCAGGCTTTGCATTACCTGCCGCGCAGCACGGTGATGATGGGCGTGCCGACCTACTACGTACGTCTTCTGGCCGACGCGCGTTTCGACCGGGAGGCGTGCCGCAATATGCGCCTGTTCATTTCGGGCTCGGCGCCGCTCTTGATGGAAACCTTCAATGCCTTTCGCGAGCGCAGCGGCCACACCATACTCGAGCGCTACGGCATGAGCGAGACCGTGATGCTGACCTCCAACCCATACCACTGCGCGGATGGCGAACGTTTGGGCGGTACGGTGGGCAAGCCCTTGCCGGGCGTGCAACTGCGCGTCGTCGATGACGCCGGACACGCCTTGGCTGCGGGGGATATTGGCCATATCCAGGTGCGCGGCCCCAATGTGTTTTCCGGCTACTGGCGCATGCCCGAGAAGACGCGCGAGGAGTTCACTGCCGATGGCTGGTTCAAGACCGGCGACGTGGGTCGATACGGCGGCGCGTCAGTGGGCAGGCAGGTGCCAGAAGGCTATGTCTCCATCGTTGGCCGCAGCAAGGACCTGATCATTTCGGGCGGCTACAACGTTTATCCCAAAGAGATCGAGGGTTTCATCGACGATATACCGGGCGTGGCCGAATCGGCCGTGATCGGGGTGCCGCATCCCGATTTCGGCGAGGCGGTGGTGGCCGTGGTGGTGCCCAAGCCGCATGTCAGCCTCGACACGCAGGCCATGCTGGCGGGACTGAAACAAAATATCGCCAATTTCAAGGTGCCCAAGCGTATCCACATTGCCCAGGAGCTGCCGCGCAACACCATGGGCAAAGTGCAGAAGAACGTCCTGCGCGAGACCTACCAGACATTGTGACGCAGCCATGAGCCGCTCGTCTGCAATTCTGCTTATCGGGCGCCCGCTGATCATGGCGCTGGCGCTTGCCTGGACCGCCGCGCCGGCGGCTCAGGTTCAGCGACGGGTCCCGACTCGTTCGCCCGCAGCGCAGGCGCCGGCGCCCATGCCGGCCCAGATGGTGGATCTGCCCGCGCAGGCGCCGCTGGACAAGCAGGTCGACATGTTCCGAAAGATCCTGCCTCAAGCCAAGCGTGTGGGCCTGATCTACGATCCGGGCGACCCGGTGTCAGTCGCTGCGATCAAGCAACTACTCGATCTGCTGTCCAAGGCGGGCATGAGTCCGGTGGAGGTCATGGTGCCGCACGAGTGGGACGTGGGGCCGGCGGCGCGCAATCTTATCGGCCGGGTCGATCTCGTCTATACGATATTCGACGACAAGGTGGCGCCCCAATACCAGGTGCTGGCCCAGACTTGCGACCAGGCGCGCATCCCCTTGTTCACGGCCGATCCCAGCCAGGTCCGGCTGGGCGCTATGGCTGCGCTGGGGTTGCCGGGCAAGGCGCAGCAGGCGGCTCAGGCTGCCGGGCGGGCGCCGGCCGGCAGGCAGGTCAGGCCCGAGCGAATGATTTCCGGAGATTGGCTTTACCTGAACCTGGACGCCGCCAAGCGGCAGGGCGTTACGGTGCCCGGCGACGTTCTCAAATCCGCGGTGCTCGTCAGCCAGGTGAGCGCCGCAAATGCCAGACACACAAAAAGCGATCCGCCCAAGGCGGATGGAGTCAAACCATGATAGAGCTGGGCGTCAATATCGATCACGTGGCCACGCTGCGGCAGCAGCGCCGTACCATTTATCCCGATCCCATCGAGGCGGCAGTGCGCGCCGAGGACGCGGGAGCCGATCTCATCACCTTGCACCTGCGCGAGGATCGGCGCCATATCCAGGACGCCGACGTGCGCGCGATCCGTGGCAGGCTGCGCACCCGCATGAACCTGGAGTGCGCCGTGACCAAGGAGATGCTGGACATCGCCTGCGATGTCGGACCAGACGACGTGTGTCTGGTGCCGGAAAAGCGCGCCGAATTGACCACCGAAGGCGGCCTGGACGTGATCGGCGGGCACGCCGCTGTCGTTGCGGCCGTGGCCCAGCTGCAGGCCGTGGGCATACGCGTCTCGCTCTTCATCGACCCCGAGCCCAGTCAGATCGACGCAGCGGCGCAAGCCGGTGCCACGGTCGTCGAACTGCATACCGGCGCTTATGCCCAGGCGCGCTCGTCCGAGGCGGCGCATGCCGAGCTCGAGCGGGTGCGTGCGGCCGTGGCCCATAGTCTTCGGCTGGGGCTGCGCGTGAACGCGGGGCACGGCCTGCACTATGGCAATGTGGCGCCGGTGGCGGCCATGGCCGGGGTTTCCGAACTGAATATCGGCCATGCCATCGTGGCGCAAGCGGTGTTCGATGGTTGGGAAAAGGCCGTGCGCGACATGAAGGCCGTGATGGTCCAGGCGCAGCTGCGGAGCCGACGCGGCGGTGCATGATGCGTTCGCGGCCTCGCGTATGATCCTGCCATGCCCGTACCTTCCATTTCCTCTTGCGCAGTGACCGGCTGCATAGCCGGCATCGGCCTGGACCTGATACGCGTAGACCGCATCGAGCGCGCCTTGGCGCGCCACGGCGACCGTTTCGCGCAAAAAATCCTGGGTGCCCAGGAGTTGCAGAAATTCCAGGCTCGCCGCCTGCGTTCAGAGGGGCGCGGGGTGCGGTTTCTCGCTACGCGCTTCGCAGCCAAGGAGGCTTTCTCCAAGGCCATAGGCCTGGGCATGCGCATGCCGATGTTCTGGAACCGCGTGCAGGTGCTCAATGCGCCAGGCGGGCGGCCGTTGCTGGTGCTCGGGCCCGAGTTGCGGGACTGGTATGACGCCCGTTTTGGCGCGGCACACGTGTCATTGACCGATGAAACCGATATGGCCGCCGCATATGTGGTGGTCGAGCGCAAGCCCTAGCAGGGCTTGCAGCAAAAGCAAGGGGGCCCGCATGGGCAGCAAAGACATGGGCCGCAAGGCCAGGCATGCCCTGCCGCCTGGACCCGTGGTGGTCGACGTGGCAGGCACCAGGCTTACCACGCAGGAGAAGCAGCGCCTGCGCCATCCCCTGGTGGGCGGCGTGATCCTGTTCGCCCGCAATTTCGAGAGCCGCGCACAGCTGTGCCTGCTGACGCGCAAGATCCACGAGGCGCGCGAGGAACCGCTCCTGATCGCCGTGGACCACGAAGGCGGGCGCGTGCAGCGTTTTCGCGAGGACGGTTTTACAGTGCTGCCGCCCATGCAGGCCTTGGGCCGGGCCTGGGATGTCGATCCGCTGGCGGCCATGCACATGGCCTGCGAGGTGGGCTATGTGTTGGCGGCCGAATTGCGCGCCTGCGGCGTGGACATGAGTTTCGCGCCGGTGCTCGACCTGGATTATGGCGTGAGCAAGGTCATAGGCACGCGCGCCTTGCACCGCGATCCGCGCGTGGTGGCGATGTTGGCCCGCGCCCTGATTCAAGGCCTGGCCCAGGCCGGCATGGCCGCGTGCGGCAAGCACTTTCCCGGCCATGGCTTCGTGCAGGCGGACTCGCATCGCGAGATCCCGGTCGACCCCCGTTCCCTGACCCGCGTGCTCAAGGATGACGCGGCGCCCTACGGCTGGCTGGGCGACGGCGTGCTGCCGGCGGTGATGCCCGCGCACGTTATCTATCCCAAGGTTGATACCCAGCCGGCGGGTTTCTCGCGGCGTTGGGTGCAGGAGATTCTGCGCGAACGGTTGGGCTACGATGGCGTGGTTTTCTCCGATGATTTGACGATGGAGGGCGCCACGGTGGCCGGCGACATCACGGCGCGCGCGCGCGCGGCGCTGGGTGCGGGATGCGATATGGTGCTGGTGTGCAACCGGCCCGATCTGGCCGACGAGTTGTTGGCGAACCTGCAGCAAGAAAAGCCTTATGTGCATCCGGCAGCTTGCGTCGCCCGCATACGCCGCCTGGCGCCGCGCTTGCCGGCGACGCCGTGGAATGCCTTGCAGGACGAGCGCCGGTACCGGGGTGCCCGCGGCATCCTGGCCCGGCTTTCCTAGGGCCTTTTAGCCCTAGCAGGTCCCATCCTTGGTCGCAGCCTCTCTTATGTCCGACGTCTTCGATCTCAAGCAGTTCCTGGCCGATCTTCCGCATCTGCCGGGCGTATACCGGCATCTGGACGAAGCGGGCGAGGTCATGTACGTGGGCAAGGCGCGCGACTTGAAAAAGCGTGTGTCCTCGTATTTCCAGAAGACCCTGTCCAGCCCGCGCATTGCGCAGATGGTCGCCAAGGTGGCCCGGGTCGATGTGACGGTGACGCGGTCTGAGGCCGAGGCGCTGATCCTGGAAAACAACCTGATCAAGCGTCTGCACCCGCGCTACAACATTCTTTTCCGCGACGACAAGTCCTACCCCTATTTGCAGGTGACCGCGCACGACTGGCCGCGCATTGCTTACTACCGCGGATCCACTTCGGGCCGCGGCCAGTACTTCGGCCCCTATCCCAATTCCTGGGCGGTGCGCGAGACGATCCAGATACTGCAGAAGGTCTTTCGCCTGCGGACCTGCGAAGATACGGTGTTCGCCAACCGTTCGCGGCCTTGCCTGCTGCACCAGATCGGGCGCTGCTCGGCGCCGTGCGTGCAGGCCCTGAGTCCGCAGGCATACGCGGCCGACGTGCAGCGCGCCGTACGCTTTCTCAATGGCCAGGCGCAGGACGTGATGGGCGAGATCGAGGCGCGCATGCAGCAGGCATCGAGCGAGCTGCGCTTCGAAGAAGCTGCTGCCCTGCGCGACCAGATGGGGTCGCTGGCGCGGGTATTGCACCAGCAGACCATGGAGGACACCGATAGCGCAGAGGATGCCGATGTGATCGCGGTGGCCAGCGCGGGCGGCAAGGCCTGCGTGAACCTGGCCATGGTGCGCGGCGGAAGGCACCTGGGCGACAAGCCGTTTTTTCCGACTCACGCCGAGGGCGAGCCGGCCGAGGATGTGCTGGCGGCCTTCATGGCTCAGCACTACGTCGACGGTCTGATGCCGCCGGTCCTGGTGACGACGCACGCCCTGCCTGACAAAGACTTGCTGGGCCTGCTGGCCGAGCAGTCGGGTGCGAAGGCGCCGCGCCTGCTGACACGCCCGCAGGGTATGCGGCGTGCCTGGCTGGAGCAGGCGCAGAAGAATGCCGAACTGGCCCTCGCGAGGGCCTTGAGCGAATCCGGCGCCAAGGCCGCGCGCACCGTCGCCTTGGCGCAAGCGCTGGACCTGGACACCGACGAGGCTATGCTCGATGCCCTGCGCATCGAGTGCTTTGACATCAGCCATACGGCGGGCGAGGCCACTCAAGCTTCGTGCGTGGTGTTCGAGCATCACGATATGCAGCCTTCGTTGTACCGACGCTACAACATCGTCGGCATCACGCCAGGCGACGACTATGCGGCCATGCGCCAGGTGCTGACGCGCCGCTTCGCCAAGGTCGCCGACGGCGAAGCGCAGATGCCGGGCCTGGTGCTGATCGACGGCGGCAAGGGGCAAGTCGAGGTGGCGCGGCAGGTCTTTGTCGAACTGGGGCTGGACATCCAGTCGCTGGTGGGCGTGGCCAAGGGCGAGGGCCGCAAGGTCGGGCTGGAGACCCTGGTGTTCGCCGACGACCGCGAGCCCGTGGCCCTGGGCAAGGAGTCCGCCGCGCTGATGCTGATCGCTCAGGTCCGCGACGAGGCACACCGCTTTGCCATCACGGGCATGCGCGCCAAGCGCGCCAAGACCCGCAACGTATCGCGCCTGGAAGAGATCGAGGGCGTGGGTGCGCGGCGCCGGCAGCGGCTGTTGGCGCGCTTTGGCGGCCTGTCGGGCGTGTCCGCCGCCAGCGTGGCGGACCTGGCCTCGGTGGACGGCATATCGGACGAGCTGGCCGAGCGCATCTACAACGCCCTGCACGGTTGACGCGACGCTGGGTAAGGTCGCGGTGGGGGTCTTTTTCGCCGCCGGGCCGCCCCAAGGCGAAAAGCGCCCCCTTGGGGGGCAGCAAGCCGAAGGCGCGGCGTGGGGGCCTTTTCGCCGCCGGGCCGCCCCAAGACGAAAAGCGCCCCCTTGGGGGGCAGCAAGCCGAAGGCGCGGCGTGGGGGCCTTTTCGCCGCCGGGCCGCCCCAAGACGAAAAGCGCCCCCTTGGGGGGCAGCAAGCCGAAGGCGCGGCGTGGGGGCCTTTTCGCCGCCGGGCCGCCCCAAGACGAAAAGCGCCCCCTTGGGGGGCAGCAAGCCGAAGGCGCGGCGTGGGGGCCATTTTCACCGCCGGCCTGATGTAGCATTACATCCACTATGCCGTTAAACGTACCGATCATTCTTACCTGGCTGCGCATTGCCATGATTCCGCTGGTGGTGGGATTGTTCTATCTGCCCGATAGCTGGTTTCCCATGCCCATGCGCGATGGATTTGCCGCGTGGGCCTTTATCATCGCAGCCCTGACGGACTGGTTCGACGGCTGGCTTGCCCGTCGCTGGAACCAGACCTCGGCTTTCGGCGCCTTTCTTGACCCGGTGGCCGACAAGCTCATGGTTTGCGCCGCGCTTCTGGTGTTGCTGGACATCAATCGGGTGAACATCTTCATCGCGCTCATCATCATCGGCCGCGAACTGACGATTTCGGCACTGCGCGAATGGATGGCCACCCTGGGCGCGCGCGCCAGCGTGGCGGTGCATCGACTGGGCAAACTCAAGGCGGCCGCGCAGATGATCGCGATTCCCTGCCTGCTGTACGGCCGCGGGCTGTATGGCGTGGATCTGGGCCGGCTGGGCGGCTGGCTCATCATCGTTGCCGCCGTGCTGACGGTATGGTCGATGCTGTACTACATGCAGCGGGCTTGGCCGGTGATACGGGAAAGCTCGCGCTAGCGGCATCGCAAGCAGCGGGCTGAGCCCGCTCTTGCCCTCGAGGAATTCCTGCTCAGGCCAGTGCGCTGGCCGCGCGCGCCAGTGCCGTGATGGCCGGCCAGTCGCGCGCCGCCACGGCGGCCTCCGGCGTAAGCCATGAGCCACCCACACACAGCACGTTCGGCAGCGCCAGATAATCGGCGGCATTGGCCAAGCTGATGCCGCCGGTCGGACAATACTTGAGATCGGGCAACGGGCCGGCGAGCGCCTTGAGCAGCGCGCGGCCGCCGACTGCCTCGGCCGGGAACAGCTTTTGCACGGCAAAGCCGCAGTCGGCCGCCCACATGGCCTCGGCTGGCGTGGCAACGCCGGGTAGGAACGGCACCGGCAATGCGCGCGCTGCGGCGGCCAGGTCGGGTGTAAGTCCCGGGCTGATCGCGAAACGGGCGCCCGCCTTGAGCGCGGCTTCCAGTTGGGCGGCGTTGCGCACCGTGCCCACGCCGACGATGGCATCCGGAACCTCGGCGGCGATCGCGCGGATCGCTTCGAGCGCGGCATCCGAGCGGAGCGTCACTTCCAGCGAGCGGATGCCGCCCGCCACCAGCGCGCGTGCCAGGTCTACCGCGCTGTCCAGTTCCTTGATAACGATCACCGGCATTACCGGGCTTTGCTGCAACAAGCTCAATGCATCCATCGATGTCTACTCCTGCCAATCGGGAAGGCGGAACGAAGCCGCGCCGGCTTCAGCGGCGTCGGCATTCTGGCGGAACACGGCGAACAGCTCGCGGCCGACACCATGCTGCTTGTGGGAAAGGTCGATGCTGGCGGCTTCGCGTGCGGCCCATTCGGCGGCCGGCACCAATACTGCAAGCTCGCCCGTGTCGGCATCGACACGCATCAGGTCGCCATTGCGCACGCGCGCGATCGCGCCGCCCGAGACGGCCTCGGGGCTTACGTGGATCGCCGCTGGCACCTTGCCGGATGCACCGGACATGCGTCCGTCGGTCACCAGCGCGACGCGCAAGCCCTGATCCTGCAGCACCGACAGCGCCGGAGTGAGCTTGTGCAGTTCGGGCATGCCGTTGGCGCGCGGCCCCTGGAAGCGGATCACCGCGACGAAGTCGCGCGTCAGTTCGCCGCGTTTGAACGCATCGAGTACTGCGTTCTGGTCGTCGAAGACCAGGGCGGGCGCCTCGATCACGCGATGCTCGGGTTTGACCGCCGACACTTTGATGATCGCGCGGCCCAGATTGCCGGTCATGAGCTTTAGGCCGCCGTCGGCGCTGAACGGGTCCGCGGCTGGGCGCAGCACGTCCGGGTCGTGCGAGGCGGATGCCGCATCGCGCCAGACCAGCGCGCCGTCGTCCAGGAAGGGTTCCTGGGTGTATTGCTCCAGACCCGGTCCCATAACGGTGTTGACGTCCCCGTGCAACAGGCCGGCGCCGAGCAGTTCGCGGATCACCAAGGCCATGCCGCCCGCGGCATGAAAGTGGTTCACGTCGGCTTTGCCGTTCGGATAGACGCGCGCCAGTAGCGGCACCACGGCGGACAGTTCGGAGAAATCGTCCCAGTTGATATGGATGCCGGCTGCGCGCGCGATCGCCACCAGATGCAGCGTGTGGTTGGTCGAGCCGCCGGTGGCGAGCAGGCCGACGATGCCGTTGACGATGGCTTTCTCGTCGATCACCTCGGCGATCGGCGTGAAGCGCTCGCCTTGGGCCGAGATCGCCACGGCGCGCAGCGCGGCCTCATAGGTGAGCGCTTCGCGCAGCGGCGTGTTGGGGTTGATGAAGGCCGAGCCTGGCAGATGCAGACCCATGATCTCCATCAGCATCTGGTTGGAGTTGGCGGTGCCGTAGAAGGTGCAGGTGCCGGGACCGTGGTAGGACTTGGACTCGGCTTCCAGCAGCTGCGCGCGGCCGATCTTGCCCTGGGCGAAAAGCTGGCGCGTCTTGGCCTTCTCGTCATTGGACATGCCGGTGGTCATGGGACCCGCCGGCACGAATACGGCCGGTAGATGGCCAAAGGTGAGCGCGCCGATCAACAGGCCCGGCACGATCTTGTCGCACACGCCCAGGTACAGCGCCGCGTCGAACATCTGATGCGACAGCGCCACGGCGGTGGCCATGGCGATCACGTCGCGCGAAAACAGCGACAACTCCATTCCGTCCTGGCCCTGGGTCACGCCGTCGCACATGGCCGGCACGCCGCCGGCGAACTGCGCGGTAGCCCCGGCCGATTGCGCGGCTTGCTTGATCCAGGCTGGAAAGGCGGCCAGCGGTTGGTGCGCCGACAGCATGTCGTTGTAGGCCGAAACGATGGCCAGATTGGGGCGCGACGCCTCCTTGAGCAGGATCTTGTCTTGCGCCGGCATGGCGGCGAAGGCATGGGCGAGATTGGTGCAGCCGAGCTGGCTGCGCTCGACCTTCTGGCGATAGGCCGCCCGATGGCGCGCCAGATAGGCGGCGCGGGTGCCGCGGCTGCGCTCGACGATGCGGTCCGTGACGGCCGCCAGAACGGGGTGTAGCGCCATGATGGTCATCCTGTAATCGGAAAGCAGAATCTGTATTGTAGTTTTACTACACATTTATCGTAAAGAAGAAGTAGTATTGCTACACAAAACATCTGCACTCTTCAGCAACGATGGAGGCATTGCATGGCGACCACGCCGGCTTTCGATATGGTGTTGTTCGGTGGTACCGGAGATCTGGTCATGAGAAAGCTCCTGCCCGCGCTTTATCAGGCGCACAAGGCCGGACTGCTGCACCAGGACGGGCGCATTGTCGCTCTGGGGCGCAAGAACCTCGGGCGCGCAGGCTATCTGGCCCAGGTGGAGGAAAAAGCGCGTCCTCACATGGAGCAGGGCTTCGACCCGGCGGCCTGGACCGCCTTTGTCGAGCGCATCGACTTTCACAAGCTGGAGGCATCCGCATCGGACGACTACGCGGGCCTCGCGCAGCGGCTCGGCTCGGACGCCCAGCGCGTCACGGTCTGCTATCTGGCCACCACGCCGGATCTGTTCACCACGATCTGCGAGCATCTTGCGGCGGTCGGGCTGAATCGTCCAACGGTACGCGTGGTGCTGGAAAAGCCGCTCGGCCACGACCTGGAGTCCTCTTGCGACATCAATGCCGCAGTGGCGCGCTTTTTCCAGGAAGACCAGATCTATCGCATCGACCATTATCTGGGCAAGGAGTCGGTGCAGAATCTGATGGCGATCCGCTTTGGCAATGCGCTGTTCGAGCCGCTATGGCGGCGCGAGTGGGTCGACAACGTCCAGATCACCATCGCCGAGGACATCGGCGTGGAAGGCCGCGGTGAGTTCTACGACAAGACCGGCGCCTTGCGCGACATGGTGCAGAACCACCTGCTGCAGTTGCTGTGCATCGTGGCGATGGAGCCCCCGGCCAGCCTGGAGGCCAACGCGATCCGCGACGAGAAGCTCAAGGCGCTCAAGGCGCTCAAGCCCTTCAGCGCCGAAGATGTGGCGGTCAAGGCCGTGCGCGGCCAGTACAAGGCCGGCGCGGTGAGCGGCAAGCCGGTGGCGGGCTTTCACGACGAAGCGAACATCCCGGCCGATAGCCACACCGAGACTTTCGTCGCGCTGCGGGCCGAGATCGCCAACTGGCGCTGGGCCGGTGTGCCATTTTTCTTGCGCACCGGCAAACGCATGCAGGAGCGCCTGGCCGAAATCGTGATCAATTTCCGCGGCGTGCCGCATTCGCTGTTCGAAAATCCGGCTGGCCAGCATACCGCCAACCGCCTGGTGATCCGGCTGCAGCCGGAGGAAAGCATCCGCCTGTATTTCCTGGCCAAGGAGCCGGGCGATGCCATGCGCCTGCAGTCCACCCACCTTGACCTGGATTTCCAGTCCATGTACAAGGTGCGCCGCGCCGACGCCTATGAGCGCCTGCTGCTGGATGTGATCCGCGGTCGGCTGGCGCTCTTCATGCGGCGTGACGAATTGGTCGAGGCATGGCGCTGGGTCGAACCTATCATCGATAGCTGGGAGCACAGCACCGTGCCGCCCAAGTCTTACACCGCGGGAACCTGGGGGCCGGCGGCCTCGACCGGCCTGCTGTCGCGCGCCGGCGCCGCCTGGAACGAGGAAGCATGAAACGGTTCGAATGCCCTGACAACGCCGCGCAGGTGGCGGCGCTGGTCCAGGCCGTCCGTCAGCCGCTGGCCGCGGCGCTCGATGCCGACGGCAGCGCGGTACTGGCCGTATCGGGCGGGCGTTCGCCCGTGCCCTTGTTTCATGCGCTGCGCAATGCCGACCTGGACTGGTCGCGCGTATGGATTACGCTGGTGGACGAACGCTGTGTGGCGCCAGATCATACAGACAGCAACGAGCGCCTGGTGCGCGAACACCTGCTGGCTGGGCAGGCCGCGGCGGCGTGCTTTGCCGGCCTGGTGCGCGACCCGGCGGATATCCTCGGTTCCTTGACGGCCGCCAACGGCGCAGCGCGGCCGATCACGGTGGCGTTGCTGGGCATGGGCGAAGACGGGCATACGGCTTCGCTGTTTCCGGGGGCGCCGGAGTTGGCGGCCGGGCTCGATCCGAACTGTCCGGCCCGCTACATCGCGGTGACGCCGCCGGCCGCGCCGTACGCGCGCATCAGCCTGAACCTGTCGGCCCTGCTGCAGGCGCGCCGGCTGGTGCTCGCCATCGCCGGCCAGGCCAAGCGGCGCGTTTTCGACGCCGCGTGCGCCGCGTTCTCGCCCGATCTGCCGATCAGCGCCCTGATTCATCAGACCCAGGCGCCGCTGGACGTGTATTGGACCCCCTGAACCTGACGGGATCCAACCATGCTCGATCGCATCAAAAGCCAGCACGACTCTCTGTCGGCCGCCGAACGCAAGGTGTCGCAGCTGGTGCTGGGCCAGCCCAATCAGGTGATTCAGGCCACCGTGGCCGACATCGCCATGCGGGCCGGCGTGAGCCAGCCGACGGTGATCCGGTTCTGCCGTTCGCTGGGTTGCACGGGCCTGCCCGATTTCAAGCTCAAACTGGCCGGAAGCCTGGTGGCGGGAGTGCCGTATGTGCATTCGAGCGTCAGGCCGGGCGATCCGACTTCGGAGATATCGGCCAAGGTGTTCGACAACGCCGTATCCGCATTGCTCAAGTGCCGCAACGATGTCAGCCCGGCCATGCTCGATGCCGCGATCGCACTGCTGGCCAAGGCGCGCCGCATCGAGTTCTACGGCCTGGGCAACTCGGGGATCATCGCGGCCGACGCCCAGCACAAGTTTTTCCGCTTTGACATCCCGGCCGTCTCCTACGCCGATCCTCACGTGCAAGCCATGGCCGCATCGCTTCTGGGGCCGCGTGACGTGCTGGTGGCGATTTCCACCTCCGGGCGTTCCAGCGAGTTGCTGGACGCGGTGGAAATCGCGCGATCGAATCGCTGTCCGGTGGTGGCGATCACGTCATCCGGCACGCCGCTGGCGCGCCTGGCCACAGTGCCGCTGTTGGCCGACACCCAGGAAGATACCGAGATCTACAGTCCGATGCTCTCGCGCATCGTCCATCTGGTGATGATCGACGTGCTGGCCGTCGGCGTAGCGCTCAAGCACGGTCCGGGTCTGAGCGCCACGCTGGAAAAGACCAAGCGCAGCCTCAAGCGCCGGCGCCATCGCGCTGACGCTTGAGGTTGCCTACTGCCGCGCGGTGCGGGTGGCGTCGACCCGCACGCCCGGCGCATTGCTGCGCCAGGGATTGATGTCCAGCCCGCCGCGCCGCGTGTAGCGGGCGTAGACGGTCAGCTCCGCCGGTGCGCAGGCGCGCATGATATCGGTGTGGATCTGTTCGACACAATGCTCATGAAAACCCGCATGCTGGCGCAAGGACACGATGTACTTGAGCAGCGCTACGCGATCGATGGCACGGCCCCGGTAGCGGATTTGCACGCTGCCCCAGTCGGGCTGGCCGGTTACCGGGCAATTGGATTTGAGCAGGCGCGAAACCAGCGTTTCCTCGACGATGTCGCCGTCGCGCGAGTCTGGCGCGTGGCGCAGCAGTCCGGGGGCGGGCTGATAGGTGTCGATGGCGATATCGAGCGCGTCCAGGTCCGTGCCGCCAAGTTCCGCGATGCCCTGCGCTGCGAAGTCGCGGGGCATGATGAGATCCAGCTCGACATCGGCGCCGACGGCGGCACCGATGTCTTGGGCAAGCCGTTCTCGCAGAAGGGCTTCGTCGTCCAGTCGAGTCTGGTTCAAGGAGTTCAGATAGAGCTTGAACGATTTTGACTCGACCAGCCGAGGGCTGTCAGCCGGGATGGTGACAACGGCCATGGCGACCTGCGGCTTGCCCTTGGCGTTCAGCCAAGAGAGTTCGTAGGCCGTCCAGATGTCGGCGCCGTGAAACGGCAGGTGCGCCGCCGCGCCCAGGCCCAATGCGGCGCGGTTGGCCGCGCGCTCGATGGGAAAGAGCAGCGTGGGATCGTATTGATCCGGATAGGCGACGTGGTGGCCCAGAGGGGCGTCGGTCAATGACATGGGAAGAATACGCAAGCGGATAGGCTTTGCATTGTAAGAGTCCCGCCTGGCCTGGCGATTCGGTTGCTCCCACGAGGGCGGCATCGAGGCGGATTGGGATTGTGTCTGATCAAAGCGACATCGGACTGCCGCAGCAGCAGGGGACAACGCGCGAAATTCCTGAAAGGCGTTTTCTGTGTGGCGGAAAACGACCAAAATTTCAGATTGTGAAAACCCTAAAGCGGCATCCGAAAATTCGTGGTGCCATGCACCATTTGCGATTTTTACGAGGCTGAAAATGATTTCATAATATGAAATTAACTTCTTAATTACTTGATTTGTATAATAAAAATATTTCCACTTTGGGTCAAAAAAATGCTTGCTGCGATGCCAGAATGAATCGTGCTTTTTCAATGCATTTTTTACCAACCAAGAGGAGCTTTGTGATGAGCCATCGTCAAGCGGAAATCAGCCACCTGGAGCAGGATTGGGCTGGAAATCAACGCTGGAAAGGCATTGCCCGCGTCTACAGTGCGGCCGATGTCGTGAAACTTCGCGGGTCCGTGCCCATCGAACACACGCTGGCCCGCCGCGGCGCGCAGCGTTTGTGGCATCTGTTGCACCAGGAACCCTTCGTCAATTCGCTGGGCGCCATGAGCGGCAACCAGGCCATGCAGCAGGTCAAGGCGGGGTTGAAGGCGATCTACCTGTCGGGTTGGCAGGTTGCGGGCGACGCTAATTCCGCGGGCGAGATGTATCCTGACCAGTCGCTCTATCCGGTCAATTCCGTGCCCGTGGTCGTGCGCCGCATCAACAACAGCCTGACCCGCTGCGACCAGATCCAGTGGATGGAAGGCGTCGATCCCGACAGCGAGGGCTACGTGGATTATTTTGCGCCCATCGTGGCCGACGCCGAAGCCGGCTTCGGCGGCGTACTCAATGCTTATGAACTCATGAAGGCCATGATCGAGGCGGGCGCGGCGGGTGTGCATTTCGAGGATCAGCTCGCCTCGGTGAAGAAGTGCGGCCACATGGGCGGCAAGGTGCTGGTGCCCACCCGGGAAGCCGTATCCAAGCTCGTGTCCGCGCGTCTGGCCGCAGACGTGATGGGCGTGCCTACGCTGCTGCTGGCTCGTACCGATGCCGACGCCGCGGATCTGGTGACCAGTGATGTGGACGAGAACGACCGTCCCTTCCTTACCGGAGAGCGCACGATGGAAGGGTTCTTCCGCACGCGTGCCGGCATCGACCAAGCCATCTCGCGCGGACTGGCCTATGCGCCGTACGCCGATCTGATCTGGTGCGAAACGTCCACCCCGAATCTGGACTACGCGCGCAAGTTCGCCGAAGCCATCCACCAGCGCTTCCCGGGCAAGCTGCTGGCCTATAACTGCTCGCCTTCCTTCAACTGGAAGAAGAACCTGGACGATGCCACCATCGCCAAGTTCCAGCGCGAATTGGGCGCCATGGGCTACAAGTTCCAGTTCATCACGCTGGCTGGCTTTCACGCGCTGAACTACGGCATGTTCGAACTGGCGCACGGCTATGCACGCCGCCAGATGAGCGCCTTCGTTGAACTGCAGCAAAAGGAATTCGCTGCTGCCGATATGGGCTTTACCGCGGTCAAGCACCAGCGCGAAGTGGGTACGGGCTACTTCGACGCCGTGACGCAGACCATCGAGGCGGGCCGCTCGTCGACGACGGCCTTGACCGGCTCGACCGAAGAAGCGCAATTCGAGCAGCACCGCGAGCCATTGGCCCAGGTGGCGTAGTCGGCTTACCGGCAGAAGTAAAAATGGCCGCGTACCGGCGCGGCCATTTTTTTTACCGTGATTTTTAGTTGCGGTTATTGCCGGTGAAGGCGCTCAACAGCATCAGCAGGTTGGCAAAGACGTTGTAGACATCCAGGTAGACCGCCAGGGTGGCTGTGACGTAGTTGGTTTCGCCACCGTTGATGATGCGCTGCAGATCGACCAGCATGAAAGCCGAGAAGATGACGATGGCCAACACCGACACGGTGAGCATGAGCGCCGGCAGGTGCAGGAAGATATTGGCCAGGCTGGCCACGATGATGACCATGAGGCCGGCGAACAGCCATTTTCCCAGGCTGTTGGAGAGGTCGCGCTTGACGGTGCTGGCCAACGAGGCCATGGCGCCGAACACGATGGCGGTGCCGCCGAAGGCCGTCATGATCAGTTGGGGGCCGTTGTTTCCGCTCAGGACGAAGCCCAGCAGTTGCGACAGCATGACGCCCATGAAAAAGGTGAAGACCAGCAGCAGCGCCACGCCCAGGGCGCTGTTCTTGTTGCGCTGGATGCCGAACATCAGCCCGAATGCGCCGATCAGAAAGATGATGGCAGTGGTGCCGGGGCTTGCGGCCATGGCCTGGTTCAATCCCAGGGACAGTGCCAGGGCGGCGCCCAGTACGGTCGGAATCATGGACAGGGCAAGCAGCCAGTAGGTGTTGCGCAGCACGCGGTTGCGGACCACCTCGCCCGGCGCGCCAGCGTACGCGTCGGTACCGGAACGGTTTAAGGGGGAAGGACGGTAATCGTTCATGGTGGTTCCTCTAGGAGGGTGCGGATGAAAGCGGGGTAGGCATAATGCCCGCCTGCTTTAGTGTACCAGTATGCCTGACAGGACCCTTAAATTCCACTGAATCCCGTTGCAAGGAGAATGAGGGTATTACGCCCGATTTCAACCCGGCCGTATCCGGGACATGGCCCGGGCCAGTATGGCGGGAAGCTCGGCCTCGAGCCGTTCGCGCAGCATCGCGGCCGCCTCGTCCGTGGCCCTCTGGATCGCCTGCTCGAGGTCGGCCTGCAGGGCGGCGCGCAGGACAGCTTCGGGGAAGGCGCCGGTCGCGGGCGCGGCCGGGATGTCCAGGACGGGAATATCGGCTTCGGCGCGCTGCGTCAGGGTGGGGATGCCGTCGGCAATATATTGGGGCATGGTCAACTTCCGGGTTGGGCCAGGTCGTGGCTGCGCAGGTCATGGCCGGCTGTCTGGTAGACGCGCCAGCGCTGGCGCGCCGCGTGGCGGTCGCCGGTCTCGCCGGAGACGAACTCCAGCAGGCGCGCGTAGCCGTCGTAGCCGGGCGGGCAGCCGTCGTCCAGGTTCATGAGCCAGGCCTGGGCGGCCTGGTCGGCCGGCAGGGCGCCGGCAGGGTCGGCCGCCGTGAGCAGCACGGGCGTCTCGGATGCCAGCGGATCGGTGGCCAGCACGTGCGGCACGAAGGAAATGTCGTCCAGGTCCCACAACATGCGGTCGAAAGCCGAGAGTCGAGCGCCGTCGCTGCAGTAGACCACCAGGCGCCTGCCCGCCTGATGCTGCTTGTAGGCGGTCTGGCAGGCCGAGCGCAGTCGGTCCGGCGCGCCGAAGGCGAAGTCGATGCGCATTTATCGGCGCTGCCCTAGCGAGCCGCAGGGCCGCCCCAAGTCGGACGGCACGCTTGCCCCACTGAGGGCGCGGGCACGCGATGCGAGTCGGGGAGCCATCGTCAGGCGCGGTTGAGCAGATACTGCGCCAGGAGCGGCACCGGCCGGCCCGTGGAGCCCTTGTCGTTGCCACTCTTCCAAGCCGTGCCGGCGATGTCCAGGTGCGCCCAGGGGTAGGCCTTGGTAAAGCGCGACAGGAAGCAGGCGGCCGTGACGGCGCCGGCCTTGGGACCGCCGATGTTGGCGATGTCGGCAAAATTGGACTTGAGCTGCTCCTGGTAGGCGTCATCCAACGGCATGCGCCAGGCCGGGTCCAGCGTCTGCTTGCCGGCGGCCAGCAGGGCGTCGGCCAGTTCGTCGTCGGACGCGAACAGGCCGGTGTTGACGCTGCCCAGGGCCACCACGCAGGCGCCGGTGAGCGTGGCGATATCGATCACGGCCGCCGGCTTGAAGCGCTCGGCATAGGTGAGGGCATCGCACAGAACCAGCCGGCCTTCGGCGTCGGTGTTGAGGATCTCGATGGTCTGGCCCGACATGCTGGTGACCACGTCGCCCGGCCGGTTGGCGCGGCCGCTGGGCATGTTCTCGCAACTGGCTACCAGGCCGATGACTTCATAAGGCAGGTCGAGTTCGGCGAGCGCGCGGAAAGTGCCCAGCACGCTGGCCGCGCCGCACATGTCGAATTTCATTTCGTCCATGTTGGCGGCCGGCTTGATCGAGATGCCGCCCGAGTCGAAAGTGATGCCCTTGCCCACCAGCACCACGGGACCGGCCGGGGTCTTGGCCTTGGTCTTGGCGGCGGGTGCCTTGCCGGCGTGGCGCAGCACGATGAAACGCGGCGGTTCGTAGGAACCGCGCGCCACCGAAAGGAAGGAACCCATGCCCAGCGCTTCGATCTGCTTTTGCTCGAGCACCTGGACCTTGATGGACTTGAATTCGCGGGCGAGCTTTTTGGCCTGTTCGCCCAGGTAGGCCGGCGTGCAGACGTTGGCCGGCAGGTTGCCCAGGGTCTTGGCCAGCATCATGCCCTGCGCGATGGCCGCGCCCTCTTTCAGGCCCTGCTGCGCAGCCGAAGCGTCGGCCCGCTCGACGATCTGGACGATCTTCCTGAGTTTGGGGCGGGCGTCGGCGTCGGGTTTGCCGAGCGTGGCGTCGTAGTGGTAGGTCGCGTTGCCGGCCGCGATGGCCGCCGCGCGGGCGCGATCGCGCATCGACGCGGCCCCTTTGACTTCGTTGGAGGCCAGGGTTGAGACGCCTTCGGTCAGACGGGCCGAGACGCAGTAAGCCGCAAAGGCCTGCTCGGCGCTGGCGTGCGCGCGGGCGTCGTATTCCTCGCGCTTGCCCAGGCCCACCAGAACCAGGCGCTGGGTCGCCACGCCCTGCAGATCGCGCAGCACCAGCGTGCTGCCGAGGCGGCCGCGGAACTCGCCTTTGGCGATGGCGCGCAGGCGGCCGCCCGCGGCGCGGTCGAGCACGTCGGCGGCCGGACTCAATTGGCCGTCGGCGTAGACGCCCGCCGCCAGCGCGGCTGTCTTGATTTGATGCGGGGATGCGGTGGTCTGTGTGCTAAATTCCATGACTCTGTTTTCCGGGATGGACCGAGGTCGGCCGACGTGGTTGGCTTGCGAGGTTGCCGGCCGGCTTGCTTGATCGCCGGCTCGGTCAGGCGGGCCGATCGTAAGGTTCGGCCGGATGGTTAGAACCAGCGACGGGCCACGTCGTTCTACGGGATTATCCCCCAAAATTCACTCATGTCTTTATTCAAACGGTCCGTCGTCAGCGAGATCACGAGCCACGGCGGCGTGGTGTTTTCCACCCTGTTGATCGTGTGGGTCAGCGTGCTTTTGGTGCGCCTTCTGGGCGAGGCTGCCGCCGGCAACATCGGCGCCAACGTGGTCATGGGACTGGCTGCGCTGTCGACCATCACGGCGATGCCCATCATTCTTCTGGTGTCGCTTTTTATTGCGGTGCTGACCACGGTGACGCGCAACTATCGCGAATCCGAAATGGTGGTGTGGTTCGCCAGCGGACTGTCGTTGACCGACTGGCTCAAGCCGGTGCTGACCGTGGCGGTGCCCGTGGCGGTGGTCGCCGCCTGGTTCACCATGGTCGCTGCGCCCTGGTCGTACCGGCAGATCGGCGAATACCGGGACCGCTACGAACAGCGTTCCGATTTGTCCAAGGTCACGGCTGGGCAATTTGTCGAGTCCGAGGGTGGGCGGCGTGTGTTCTTTGCCGAGGATCCGGCTCAGCCGAACCAGGATCTGGGCGTCGTTTTCGCGCGTCTCATCGATCCGCAGTGGCACAGCATCATCACCGCGCACAGCGCGCATACCGAGGTTATGCCCAACGGCGACCGTTTCGTGGTGCTCGACAGGGGGCATCGCTACGACCTCAAGCTCGGGACGCCGGAAATTCGCCTGGTGAATTTCGAGCACTATGGATTGCGCCTGGAAAGCCGCTCCTCGAAAGACCCCATCGCCGAGGCTAAGGAAAAGGCCGACAGTTCCAGCAAGGCGCGCACTACGCGTCAGCTCGTGGTCGACAACACGGCCGAGAGCTGGTCGCAGGTGATGTGGCGCATTTCCATGCCGCTGGCGGCGCTCAACCTGGCCCTTCTGGCGATTCCATTGGGCGCGGTCAATCCGCGCCTGGGCCGCTCGGGCGACCTGCTGATCGCCGCCCTGGTGGCCATGCTGTACATGAACCTGATCAATCTGTCGCGTGCATGGATCGGCGACGGCAAGCTCAGCTTCGGCTTGGGCGTATGGGCGATACACGCGCTCGTGCTAGGGCTGTTCGCACTGCTGCTGCTGCACAGGCTGCGCGTGAAGGCGCCCAAGCCGGACAAGCCCTAGGCCATGAACGGCGGCAGCGCCCACTGGAAACGCAATCTGATCGTCTGCGTCTTCGGCTCCTTCACCACGATCGTGGCGATGACGCTGCTGCTGCCGTTTCTGCCTTTGTATGTCGAGCAGTTGGGCGTGCGGGGCCATGCAGCCATCGTGCAATGGTCGGGTATCGCCTACGGCGCGACCTTCTTCTCCGCAGCCCTGACCGCGCCCCTGTGGGGCAGGCTGGCCGACCGCTACGGCCGCAAGCTCATGCTGATCCGGGCAAGTCTGGGCATGGCGATCGCCATGTCGCTGCTTGGCATGGCGCACAGCATCGGGCAACTGGTGCTGCTCAGGCTGCTGGCGGGCCTGCTCGGCGGTTATGCCTCGGGCTCCACCGTGCTGGTCGCTTCCCAGACGCCCAAGGAGCGCACCGGCTGGGCGCTCGGCGTTCTGTCGGCAGGCATCATGACGGGCAATCTGGTCGGTCCTCTGATCGGCGGGCTGCTGCCGCCGCTCATCGGCATTCGCAACACCTTCCTGATGGCGGGCGGCGTCATTTTCGTTACTTTCCTGGGTACGACCTTCCTGATCCGCGAAGAGGCGCATTCATCCACGGCGCAGGCCCGCAAGGCAGGCGGCTGGGCGCGTATTCCGGACAAGCAGCCGATTGTCGCGATGCTTGCGACGGGCCTGCTGCTGATGTTCGCCACGATGTCGATCGAGCCGATCATCACGGTCTATGTCGCGCAATTGGTCGATCCGGCGCGGGTGACCTTCGTCGCAGGGTTGGTGATGTCGGCGGCGGCCCTGGGCAGCATCCTGTCCTCGTCGCACCTGGGCAAGCTCGCCGATCGCGTCGGGCATTGGCGGATCATCATCGCCTGCCTGTTCGTCGCCGCGTTGCTCCTGGTTCCGCAGGCGTTCGTCACCCGAAGCTGGCAGCTCATCGCCCTGCGCTTTCTGATGGGACTGGCGCTGGGCGGGTTGCTGCCCTGCATCGCCAGCGTCATCCGCCACAACGTGCCGCAGACCCTAGTCGGCGGCGTCCTGGGCTATAGCGTGTCGGCGCAATATGCCGGCCAGGTGCTCGGACCGCTGAGCGCGGGCTTTGTCGCCGGTCACATCGGCATGCGCTCGGTTTTTCTCGGCACCGCCGTGTTGATGGCCGCCGGGGCGCTGGTCAACTTCTTCGTTGAGAGACGCCGTTCCGGGCAGGCTTGATGCAGGTCAGTCTGCTGCGGCTCGATGCACTAAATATATAAACATAAGTAATATAAATTTATTTCTTTATTACTTATAATCAGGGCGTCATCATTGCGGGCCCTGCCATGAATCTTCAGCAATTTCGCTTCGTACGCGAAACCATCCGGCGCGACTACAACCTCACCGAGGCCGCCCGCACGCTCTACACCTCGCAGCCCGGCGTGTCCAAGGCCATCATCGAGTTCGAGGACGAGTTGGGCCTGAAGATATTCGAACGCCACGGCAAGCGCATCAAGGGTCTGACCAAGCCCGGCCAGGCCGTGGCGCAAGTCATCGATCGCATCATGCGCGAGGTCGACAATCTCAAGAAGGTCAGCGACGAATACGCGCGGCGCGACGAGGGCGGGCTGGTGATCGCCTGCACGCACACCCAGGCGCGCTATCTGCTGCCGCGAGTCATCCCCGAATTTCGCAAGCAGTTTCCCAAGGTGCGTCTTTCGCTGGCCGAAGGCAGCCCGGGCCAACTGGCCGAGATGGTGCTGCACGAGCAGGCCGATATGGCGCTTGCCACTGAGTCGCTGGCGCTCACGCCTGGCCTGGTGACCATGCCCGTGTATTCCTGGGAGCACGTGGTGGTGATACGCCGCGACCATCCCCTGGGCGACCTGACTTCCAGCGAGGCGCGCAACATCACGCTGGCGCAGCTGGCAGCCTATCCTATCGTGACCTACGACCGCGCCTTCACAGGCCGCACCACGATCGACGAAGTGTTCTCCAGCCAGGGCATGCATCCGGACATCGTGCTCGAGGCCATCGACGCCGACGTGATCAAGACCTATGTGGATGTGGGCATGGGCATCGGCATCATCGCGGGCGTGGCCTATGATCCGCGGCGCGATACCAACCTGGTGGGCCTGCCGGCGGGGCACTTGTTCGGCACGCACACCACGCGCGTCGGCCTGAAGGCGGGTGTCTTCCTGCGCGACTACGTCTATACCTTCCTGGAAATGCTGGCCCCTGGGCTCGAGCGCGAGGTGGTGGCCGAGGCGATGCTGGGTGTCGAACCCGAGCAACAGGCCGCCGCGGCCTAGAGTCGGCTCTCCGAAGCTGCGCGATGATAGGTGCTCGATTGTTCTGTAATCTTTATCTTCATATTTAATATGAAGATAAAGATGTAATTCCGTTTAATTGCCGGCTGATATCGCAATAGGGTCCATATTGCGACAAACCCCAAACCCATTCTTCTCGGCCTCGATGCCCTCCAGGCCTGGGACGCCGAACTCGCCTTCGCGCACTTGAATGCCCGGGGTGAAGCCGACACCAAATGCATGGCCGAGCGCCCGAGGCGGCCGACAGCCGTTTAATGGGCTTGAATCGATCATGCCGCTTGCGTGGCGATGGGAGCGTCGTTTTTCAGTCGCGGCGCGTTAGCGCTGCGAAGTGCGCAGCCGCGCGTTGTTGTACGCCACCCGCATGGGAATGCGGCGCGCGCCGGTATAGCGGCTGTTCCAGTAGGCGATGGTCATGTCATCGATGCGCACCACGCCGCCGGTGCTGGGCGCGTCGACGAAGCGGTCCGCGCCCAGATAGATGCCCACGTGCGAATAGCGTGCGCCCATGGTGTTGAAGAACACCAGGTCGCCGGGGCGCAGTTGGCTGCGCGGGATCGGGATGCCGAAGGCGGCCTGTTCCGCGGCGTTGCGCGGCAGCTTCATGCCCAGGGAACGCTCGGCAGCATACTGGATCAGTCCACTGCAATCGAAACCCGTGGCCGGCGAATCGCCGCCGTAGCGATAGGGTGTTCCCAACTGCTCCAGGGCTTCGCTGAGAATCGGATAGTGCGAATGGCCGTGCAGCGCGTCCCGCGCGTACTGGGCGGCAATCAGCGCACCAATGGGGTCGTTCGAATGCGCGGCCATCTCCTCGGCGTTGATCGCGGCATCCGAACCCCCGTTCATGCCCGCGCAGCCGGCTAGCGTGGCCAGCGCGGCGACGGCCATGGCCCTGCGCAGCCAGGCTGCGGGGGCAAGGGTGGGTCGGTCTGCGGTCCGGGTTGCTTGCATGCGCGGCGTCGTGGAAACTTGCGTAGCGAAAGGAGTGCGTCTGGGAACTGCCCGGAACTATATCAAAGCAGGAGACAAAAGTGAATAAAATCATGGATTTCCATCGTGAATCTATAGCGAATCGCGAGGAGTTCTGGCGCCGGGAGGCAGAGCGCATACACTGGGATGCGCCCTTTGCCCGGGTACTGGACGACAGCCGCCCGCCTTTCGCGCGCTGGTTCGTGGGCGGACGCACCAACCTCTGCTACAACGCGGTCGACCGCTGGCTGCCCCAGTACGCCGACCGTCCGGCCTTGGTCTGGGTGTCGACCGAGGTCGATCAGGAGCGCGTCTACACCCGCCGTCAGCTCTACGACGAAGTCAACGCCGTGGCTGCCATGCTGCGCGCGCTGGGTGTCGAGTGCGGCGACCGGGTGCTGCTCTATATGCCCATGGTGCCCGAGGCGGTGTTCGCCATGCTGGCCTGCGCGCGCATCGGCGCGGTGCATTCGGTGGTGTTCGGCGGCTTCGCCTCGGTGAACCTGGCGCAGCGCATCGACGATGCGGCGCCCAAGGTGGTGATGAGCGCCGACGGCGGCTCGCGCGCCGGCAAGGTGCAGGCCTACAAGCCCTTGCTGGACAGGGCCTTGGGCCTGTGTGCCAAGCCGCCTGAATCGGTGGTGATCCTCGATCGTGGGCTGGCGCCCTGGGAGACCGTGGCCGGACGCGACCTGGACTATGCGCAACTGCGCCGCGAGCATTGGGGGCAGCATGTGCCCATAACGTGGCTGGAGTCGTCCGAGCCCAGCTACGTGCTGTACACCTCGGGCACCACCGGCAGGCCCAAGGGCGTGCAGCGCGACACCGGCGGCTATGCCGTGGCGCTGGCCGCCTCCATGGAATACATCTTCGATGGCAAGCCGGGAGACACTTATTTCTGCACCAGCGATATAGGTTGGGTGGTGGGGCATTCCTACATTGTCTACGGCCCGCTCATCGGCGGGCAGACCACCATCCTCTATGAAGGCACGCCGGTGCGTCCCGACGGCGCGATCCTGTGGCGGCTGGTCGAGCGCTTTCGCGTCAATGCGCTTTTTTCCTCGCCCACGGCGGTGCGCGTGCTCAAGCGCCAGGATCCGGCCCTGCTCAAGCGGCACGATCTTTCCTCGCTGCGGACCGTGTACCTGGCGGGCGAGCCGCTGGACGAACCCACGGCGCGCTGGCTGTCGGAAGGACTGGGCAAGCCCGTCATCGACAACTATTGGCAGACCGAGTCGGGCTGGCCCATCCTGTCGGCACAGCCCGGCGTGGAGCGCACACCAGTGCGTCTGGGCAGCCCGTCCTTTCCGACCTACGGTTTTGACGTGCGCGTAGTCAGCGAAACCACCGGCCAGGACCTGCAAGTGGGCCAGAAAGGCGTGGTGGCTATCGTACCGCCGCTGCCGCCGGGCGCCATGTCCACTATCTGGGGCGACGATGAACGCTTCGTGCAGACCTATTTCACCTCCATTCCGGGCAGGCAGTATTACTCGAGCTTCGATTGGGGCAGGGTGGACGCGGACGGCTACTGGTTCATTCTGGGTCGCACCGACGATGTGATCAACGTAGCCGGGCATCGCCTGGGCACGCGCGAAATCGAGGAATCGGTCAGCAGCCACGCCGCCGTGGCCGAGTGCGCGGTGGTCGGGGTGGCCGACGAACTCAAAGGTCAGGTCGCCACGGCTTTCGTCGTGCTCAGGCAAGCCGCGCAGGCGCAGGACGCCGACGCGGCCCGCGCGCTGGAAGGCGATATCATGCGCCTGGTGGAACAGCAGCTCGGCGCCGTGGCGCGTCCCGCGCGCATCCGTTTTGTCGGCGCCCTGCCCAAGACCCGATCGGGCAAGGTGCTGCGACGGGCTATCGTGGCCGTGTGCGAAAAGCGCGATCCGGGCGATCTCACCACCATCGAAGATCCCTCAGCACTCGAACAGATCAAGGAATCCCTGCAATGAAGACCAAAGCCGTACTGGGCGCGCAAGACGTGAAGAACATCCTGGCCGCCGCCGAGGCGCACGCCCTCGAGAACAACTGGGCGGTGACCATCGCGGTGGCCGACGACGGCGGGCATCTGCTTGGCCTGCTGCGCGGCGACGGCGCGCCGCCCGTTTCGTCGCACATCGCGCCGGCCAAGGCGCGTACCGCGGCGATCGGCCGGCGCGAGTCCAAGGGCTATGAAGACATCATCAACCAGGGGCGTTATTCCTTTCTCTCGGCACCGCTTGAAGGCATGCTCGAAGGTGGCGTGCCCGTGGTGGTCGACGGCCAGGTGATCGGCGCGGTGGGCGTCTCCGGCGTGAAGTCCAACGAGGATGCCGAGATCGCCCGCGCCGGCATCGCCGCACTCGGTCTGTGAGCCAAGTCCTGTCCGCCGATGCCGCGGCCGCCGATGCCGGCGGGGCGCTCAATCCCGGCGTGACGCGGCGCGAGGTATGGGCCTGGGCGATGTACGACTTCGCCAATTCGGGCTATTCCACCGTCATCATCACCACGGTTTTTTCCGCCTATTTCGTCGGCGTGGTGGGCGGCGGGGCCCCCTGGGCCACGTTGGCCTGGACATCGGGGCTGTCGCTGTCCTATCTCTGCCTCATGCTCACCATGCCCACGCTGGGGGCGCGCGCCGACGCGCGCGCGGGCAAGCGCCGTCTGCTCTATAGCAGCACCGTGGGCCACGTGGCTTTCATGCTGCTGCTCATCTGGGCCGGACCGGGCGATGTCTGGCTGGCGCTGGTGGGGGTGGCCTGTTCCAACTACTGCTATTGCATGGGCGAGTCCGTGGTGGCGGCCTTCCTGCCCGAGCTGGCGCGGCCCCATGCATTGGGGCGCGTGTCGGGCTGGGGTTGGAGCTTCGGCTATTGTGGCGGCATGCTCAGCCTGGGACTGTCGCTGGCGGTGGTGCTTGCCAGCCAGGCCCACGGCCTGCAGGCGCCGCGCTACGTGCCCTGGGTCGTCATGGTCACGGCCGCGGTGTTCGTATTGGCGGCGCTGCCGTCCTTTCTTATGCTGCGCGAGCGGTCGCGCCCGCGCGACCTGCCCCTGCAGAGCCTGTGGCGGGATATGCGCGACATGTTGGCACGCCTGGCCCGGCTTTGGCGCGAGACCGGCGCCGACCATCCCCAGTACCGCCGCCTGCTGATGTGCTGCGCCTGTTATCAGGCCGGCATCTCGGTGGTCATCACGCTGGCCGCGGTCTATGCCCAGCAAGTCATGGGATTCGGCATGGCGCAGACCATGCTGATGGTGTTCACCGTGAATATCGCCGCCGCGGCAGGCGCCTTCGCCTTCGGCTATGCGCAGGACCGCATCGGCCACAAGCGCGCCCTGGCGATCACGCTGTGCGGCTGGATCGCCATGGTGCTGACGGCCTATGCCGCAGTCACCGTGCCGGTGTTCTGGGCCGCGGCCTTTCTCGCCGGCCTGTGCATGGGCACCAGCCAGAGCGCGGGGCGGGCCATGGTGGGCGTGTTCGCGCCGGCCGGCCGCCTGGCCGAGTTCTTCGCCTTGTGGACCTTCGCGGTGCAGTTGGCCGCGGTGGTGGGGCCGTTGACCTACGGCCTGGTCACCTGGGTCACCCACGGCAATCAACGCCTGGCCATCCTGGTCACCGGCCTGTTCTTCGTGGGAGGCCTGGCCTTGCTGGCGCGCGTGCAGGTGCCGCGCCGCAACTGAAGCGGCAATTCCTTGATCTTGGTCAGTCAGGTGCAAGTAAGAGCGAAGCGATACGGTGGCAAAGTTGTATAACCCAAATAACGGTATTGAAAAAAACCCTAAACGGAGACTTAGCATGTCCAATTCCATCGAATCGGTCCTGGTCGAGACGCGAGTGTTCCCGCCGCCTGCGAGCGCGGTGCAAGGCGCGACCATTTCAGGCATGGACGCCTACCGAGCCCTGGCCGCCCAGGCCGAGCGCGATCCCGACGCCTTCTGGGCTCGCATGGCGCGTGAAAACCTGCAATGGACCAAGCCTTTCACCCAGGTTCTGGACGAATCGAAGGCTCCGTTCTACCGCTGGTTCGGCGATGGCGAACTCAACGTCTCGGCCAATTGCCTGGACGCCCAAGTCGCCAAGGGTAATGGCGACAAGGTCGCCATCATCTTCGAGGCCGATGACGGCAAAGTCGACAAGATCACCTACAGCCAGTTGCTGGCGCGCGTGAGCCGTTTTGCCAACGGTCTGAAGAGCCTGGGCTACAAGTCGGGCGACCGTGCCATCATCTACATGCCCATGTCCATCGAGGCCGTGGTGGCCATGCAGGCCTGCGTGCGCCTGGGCGTGACGCACTCGGTGGTCTTCGGCGGCTTTTCGGCCAAGAGCCTGCAGGAGCGCATCGTCGACGTGGGCGCCTCGCTCGTCCTCACCGCCGACGAGCAGATACGCGGCGGCAAGCAGATCCCGCTCAAGCCCGCGGTCGACGAGTCGCTGACCATGGGAGGCTGCGAGGCCGTGCGCAAAGTCGTCGTCTACAAGCGCACGGGCGGCAAGGTCGACTGGACCGAGGGCCGCGACGTGTGGATGCACGATGTCGAGGCCGGCCAGCCCGACGCCTGCGCGCCGGTTCCGGTCAACGCCGAGCATCCCCTCTTCATCCTCTACACCTCGGGTTCCACCGGCAAGCCCAAGGGGGTTCAGCACGCCTCGGCGGGATACCTGCTGTGGGCCATACTGACCATGAAGTGGACCTTCGACGCGCGCCCCGACGATGTCTTCTGGTGTACCGCCGACGTGGGCTGGATCACGGGCCACACGTATATCGCTTATGGTCCGCTGGCATGCGGGCTGACGCAGATCATGTTCGAAGGCGTGCCCACCTATCCGGATTCGGGCCGCTTCTGGGACATGATCGCGCGCCACAAGGCCACGATCTTCTACACCGCGCCTACCGCCATCCGCTCGCTCATCAAGGCCTGCGAAGGCAATCCCAAGACGCATCCCTCCCAATACGCACTCGATTCGCTGCGCATCATCGGTTCGGTGGGCGAGCCCATCAACCCTGAAGCCTGGATGTGGTATTACAAGAATGTCGGGCGCGAGCGCTGCCCCATCGTCGATACCTGGTGGCAGACCGAGACCGGCGGCCACATGATCACGCCGTTGCCCGGCGCCACGCCGCTCAAGCCGGGTTCGTGCACGCTGCCGCTGCCCGGCATTACCGCCGCCATCGTCGACGAGACCGGCGAGGACGTGCCCGCGGGCAACGGCGGCTTCCTGGTGATCAAGCGCCCGTGGCCTTCGATGATCCGCACGATCTGGGGCGACCCGGACCGCTTCGTCAAGAGCTACTTCCCACCCGAGCTCAAGGGCTATTACCTGGCGGGCGACGGGGCGCAGTGCGATACCGATGGCTACTTCTGGATCATGGGCCGCATCGACGATGTGCTCAATGTCTCGGGGCACCGTCTGGGCACCATGGAAGTGGAGTCCGCACTGGTGGCGCACGAAATGGTGGCCGAGGCCGCCGTGGTGGGGCGTCCCGACGACACCACCGGCGAGGCCGTGGTGGCCTTCGTCGTGCTCAAACGCTCCCGGCCCGAGGGTGCGGAGGCCCAGGCCATCGCCCAGCAACTGCGCGACTGGGTCGCCAAGGAAATCGGCCCCATCGCCAAGCCCAGGGACATTCGCTTTGGCGACAACCTGCCCAAGACCCGATCGGGCAAGATCATGCGCCGCCTGCTGCGGGTGGTTGCCAAGGGCGAGGCCATCACGCAGGACGTCTCCACGTTGGAAAATCCCGCCATCCTCGATCAGTTGTCCAAATCGCTGTAGTGCTACAGTCCTCGGGTTCCCGCGGTTGCCTCGAGTGCCTCCAGGGCTGGGCTGTGCCCAGCCCGATCCCTGCGGGGGAGCAGAGCACTCGGGGCGGTTCGGCGTTTTCCTGGAGTATCCGATGATCGATTTGCGCAGCGACACCGTCACCCGTCCCACCCAGGCCATGCTCCAGGCCATGATGCAGGCCCCGGTGGGCGATGACGTATTGGGAGACGATCCCACGATTATGCGTTTGCAGGCGGTTGCCGCCGAACGTGCAGGCAAGCAGGCCGGACTGTTCTTCCCCTCCGGCACCCAGAGCAATCTGGGCGCCCTCATGGCGCACTGCGATCGGGGCGACGAGTACCTGGTGGGCCAGCTCGCGCACACCTATAAGTACGAAGGCGGCGGCGCCGCCGTGCTGGGCAGCATCCAGCCCCAGCCCATCGAACATGCCGCGGACGGTACGCTGCCGCTGGAAAAGCTCAAGGCCGCGGTCAAGGTGAAAGGCAATCCGCATTTTGCCAACACCAAGCTGCTGGCCCTGGAAAACACATTCGGCGGCAAGGTGATACCGCAGGACTATGTGCGCGAAGCCACCGATTGGGCGCATTCCATTGGCTTATCGACCCACCTGGACGGGGCCCGGGTGTTCAACGCGTCGGTTGCCAGCGGATTGTCCTTGAAGGCGCTGTGCGAGACGTTCGATAGCGCGTCGATCTGTTTTTCCAAGGGCCTGGGCACACCGGTCGGTTCCGTGCTGGTGGGCAGCCAGGCCCTGATCGACAAGGCCTACCGCTGGCGCAAGGTGCTGGGCGGCGGCCTGCGGCAGGGAGGTATTCTGGCCGCGGCGTGCCTGTACGCGCTGGACCACAATGTCGAACGCCTGGCGCAGGACCATGCCAATGCAGGGCGCCTGGCCGCCGGGCTGCAGAGCCTGCCGGGCGTGAGGTCGGTATCGCACTCGACCAATATGGTGATGGTCGATTTCGAGCCTTCGGTCTGCGAAGGTCTGTTTGCGCAATTGAAGGCGCAGGACATCCTGGTTCTGGGCGCCTACGGCGGCCCTACCCGCCTGGTCACGCATATGGACGTGTCCCAGGCGGACGTGGACCGCGTGGTCTCGGTTGCCAAGGCGTATCTTTCTAGGCCTTGATCAAGGCGGCATAGCCGGCCCGCGCGTCGGGCCAACGCGGCGAGTAGCCGCTCGATTTCAGGCGGGCATTGCTCAGTCGCTTGCTGCCTATACCCGCTGGCGCCGGACCGGATGCCGGCGCGGCCGCGCCCAGCAGGTCGGCCAGGTGTGCGTACAGTTCGTGCAAGGGCAGCGGCGTGTCGTCACAGCCGATGTAGACCGGCTGCGCCTGGGCCAGGGCCAGCAGATGCACGATGGCCGCCGCCGCGTCGTCCACGTGGATGCGGTTGGCCCAATGCGGCGGATCCATTGGCGCGCGGGCCTGTCCGGCGCGCAGGCGATCCAACAATTGCGTGCGGCCCGGGCCATAGATTCCAGCCAGGCGCAGCGCCACGGCGGGCAATCCTTGATCCGCCAGCCAGCGTTCCGTTTCAAGCAGGATGCGGCCGTTGTAGCCTGTCGGAGCGGGCGGCGTGTCCTCGTCGACCCAGCCGCCGGCATGCTCGCCGTAGACCGCGGACGAAGAAACAAATACCACGCGCCGCAGGGCGCTGCGGTCTAGCGCAGCGAACACATGCTTGACGCCGTCTGTGAAAACTCTGGCATAGTCCTGCGGGTTGCGTCCGTCCGGCGCGGTGACCCAGGCTACGTGCGTGATGCCGCGCGGCAGGCCGAGCAGGGTGTCGGGCCGGCCGACATCGGCCGCGAGATTATGCAGGCGCTCATGCGCCGCTGCCGCCGGATGCCGGCGCAGGGTCCAGACCTCGTCTGCCTGCGCCAGCAGCGCTCCTGCCGCGCGCATGCCCAGGTCGCCCGCTCCGACCAGCAATATGCGTCTGCCATTCATGTTTGCCGCTCGTGAATAAGCGCTGGTGGCACCCGGCTGGCGGGCGCGCGGCCGGCGCAAAGCTACATGCCGTTGTAAACCGGCCCTTCGCCCCCTTGGGGTGCCGTCCATACGATGTTCTGCGTCGGGTCCTTGATGTCGCAAGTCTTGCAGTGCACGCAGTTCTGCGCGTTGATTTGCAGCTTGTCGCCGCCGTGGTCGTCCTTGATGAACTCATACACGCCGGCCGGGCAGTAGCGCGCTTCCGGCCCGCCGTATTGCGCCAGGTTGATGGCCACGGGCACCGAGGCATCCTTAAGCGTGAGGTGGATGGGCTGGTTCTCTTCGTGGTTGGTGTTCGAGATGAACACCGAACTGGGCTTGTCGAAGGTGAGCGTGCCGTCCGGCTTGGGATAGTCGATCCGCGCGCACTGCGAGGCGGGCTGCAGGCAGGCGTGGTCGGGCTTGGTGCGATGAATGGTCCAGGGCATCTTGCCCTTGAGCAGCCATTGCTCTATGCCCGTCATCACCGTGGCCACGGTGCGGCCTTTCTTGAACCACTGCTTGAAATTGCGCGCTTTGTTGAGTTCGGTGTGCAGCCATGACGATTCGAACGCCGCGGGGTAGGCCGCGAGCTCGTCCTGCCTGCGGTCGGCCAAGAGGGCGTCGAACGCGGCTTCGGCGGCCAGCTTGCCGGTTTTGAGGGCGGCGTGGCTGCCCTTGATGCGCGAAGCGTTGAGAAAACCCGCTTCGCAGCCCACCATGGCGCCGCCCGGAAACACCAGCTTGGGCAGCGACAGCAGGCCGCCGGCGGTGATGGCGCGCGCGCCGTAGGCGATGCGCTTGCCGCCCTCGAAAGTGGGGCGTATGGCCGGGTGTGTCTTGTAGCGCTGGAATTCGTCGTACGGCGAGAGCCAGGGGTTGGCGTAGTCCAGGCCCACCACCATGCCCACCGCCACCTGGTTATTGTCCAGGTGATAGAGGAAGGAACCGCCGTAGGTGTCGGAATCCAGCGGCCAGCCTGCGGTGTGTATCACCAGGCCGGGGCTGGACTGCGCCGGGTCGACTTCCCAAAGCTCCTTGATGCCGATGCCATAGCTTTGCGGGTCGCGGCCGGCGTCCAGCGCATAGCGCTCGATCAACTGGCGGCCCAGTTGGCCGCGCGCGCCTTCGGCGAAGATGGTGTAGCGCGCCAGCAGTTCCATGCCGGGCTGGTAGTGGTCGGTGTGCGAGCCGTCGCGCGCCACGCCCATGTCGCCGGTGACCACGCCGCGCACCGCGCCGGTATGCACCGCGCCGGTATGCACCGCGCCGCCCTCATCGTAGAGCACCTGCACGGCGGCAAAGCCGGGGAACACGTCCACGCCCAGGGCCTCAGCCTGCTCGCCCAGCCATTTGACGCACTCGCCCAGCCGCACGATGTAGTTGCCGTGGTTCTGGAAGCACTGGGGCAGCAGCCAGTCGGGCGTGCGGCGCGCGCCGGATTGCGTGAGGAACAGGAACTGGTCTTGCGTGACCGCCACGGTGAGCGGGGCGCCTTTTTCTTTCCAGTCGGGGATGAGTTCGGTGAGCGCCTGCGGGTCCATCACTGCGCCCGACAGCGTGTGGGCGCCCAGTTCCGCAGCCTTCTCCAGCACGCAAACGCTGACCTCGTGGTTGCGCTCGCTGGCAAGCTGCTTTAAGCGTATGGCTGCGGCCAGGCCGCCAGGCCCACCGCCCACGACAACCACGTCGTATTCCATCGACTCGCGTTCGGACATGCTTTTATCCCCTTTTATGTGCGACTCGACCTCCCGGCTGCCGGACCCTGGATCGGGCCTGCCGCAAGGCGGTTTATCATTGGATGAAGTATAGAGTAGGGAGACTGCAGCATGAATCTGGTGATGGACGAACACGGCGGCGCGAGTCCGGCAACCGGGCGCACGTTGAGCGTGGGCGATACGCACACCCTGGAAGTGCCCCTGCGTTGGGGCGACTCCGATGCGCTGGACCATCTGAACAACACCCTGTATTTCCGCCTCATGGAAGAGGCGCGGATGCAGATCCTGTACGGCGCCGGCCTGAAGCTGCCGGACGATCACGGTGCCATCCTGGCGCATGCCTCCTGCGATTTCCTGCGCCCGCTGACCTATCCGGCCAGCGTGCGGGTCACGCACCGAGTCGGCCGCATCGGCCGCTCCAGCCTGGCGTTCGAACTCACGCTCGATAAAGTGGGCGACGAGTCGGGTTCCTATGCCCGCGGACGCAATGTGCTGGTATGGATGGACTACATCAACAATCGCTCTGAGCCCTGGCCTGCCGACGTGTTGTGCCGGCTGGGCGCGGCCTTCATGTCCGGGGGGTAGCGTCGATGCGGCCCGCGGGAGGCTGCCGCTACAATCTTTTCGATTTCCAAGCAAGAACTCTGGGTCGGTCCCGGCCGGCGCCGGCAACACATAACCAAGGAGCAGGAGCAATGAACAAAATCTATGCGAGCGCGGCCGACGCGCTGGCAGGGGTCGTCAAGGACGGCCAGATGATCGCCGTAGGCGGCTTCGGCCTGTGCGGTATTCCCGAGGCATTGATCGGCGCGCTGCGTGATTCGGGCGTCAAGAACCTGACTTGCATTAGCAATAATGCCGGCGTCGACGGTTTCGGCCTGGGCCAACTGCTGACCACGCGCCAGATCCGCAAGATGATCGCTTCCTACGTGGGCGAGAACAAGGAGTTCGAGCGCCAGTACCTGTCCGGCGAACTCGAACTCGAATTCACGCCCCAGGGCACCCTGGCCGAGAAGCTGCGCGCAGGTGGCGCCGGCATCCCCGCCTTCTTCACCAAGACCGGCGTGGGCACCATCGTGGCCGACGGCAAGGAAATCCGCGAGTTCGACGGCCACAAATACGTCATGGAGCGCTCGCTGGCACCCGACGTGGCCCTGGTCAAGGCTTATGTGGCCGACCGCAGCGGCAACCTGGTGTTCCGCAAGACGGCGCGCAACTTCAACCCCAATGCGGCCATGGCCGGCAAGATCACCGTCGTTGAAGTCGAGAAGATCGTCGAAACCGGCGCGCTCGATCCCGACCAGGTCCACCTGCCCGGCATCTATGTGCACCGGATCGTGCTCAACGCGACCCCCGAAAAGCGCATCGAACAACGCACCACGCGCCCCGCATAAAGGCAAAAGGAGTACAAGACATGGCATGGTCCCGCGATGAAATGGCGGCGCGCGCCGCGCGCGAGCTACAAGACGGTTTCTACGTCAACCTGGGCATAGGCCTGCCCACCCTGGTGGCCAACCACGTGCCTGAGGGCATGGAAGTATGGCTGCAATCGGAAAACGGCCTTTTGGGCATCGGCCCGTTCCCCACCGACGCCGAGGTGGATGCCGACATGATCAACGCCGGCAAGCAGACGGTCACCACGCTGCCCGGATCGAGCATCTTTTCGTCCGCCGATTCGTTCGCGATGATTCGCGGCGGCAAGATCAACCTGGCCATCCTGGGCGCCATGCAGGTTTCCGAGACGGGCGATCTGGCCAACTGGATGATCCCGGGCAAGATGATCAAGGGCATGGGCGGCGCCATGGACCTGGTCGCCGGCGTCGGCCGCGTCGTGGTGCTGATGGAGCACGTTGCCAAGAAGAAGGACGGCTCCGAAGACCTGAAGCTGCTGCCCGCCTGCACGCTGCCGCTGACGGGCGTGGGCGTGGTCAATATCATCATCACCGACTTGGGCGTGATGGAAGTCACGCCCAACGGCCTGAAGCTGCTCGAAGTGGCGCCCGGCGTGACGGTCGATGAAATCAAGTCCAAGACGGCCGCCACGTTGGATGTCTCGGCGGTCAAGCAAGGCGCGGTGTAGATAAAGCCGGCCTTGGTCAACGCCAGCGGTCCTGTCTTAAGAGGACGGTCCGCTGGGTTGCGCATTCAATCCCCTCAAATACCGTACTTTCACTTGCGGAGGGGCTTTTCGAGTTAGATCTCGACGACCTCGCCGTATTGGGGGAGAACGCGTAAGAGGGTATCGAATATTTCAATGCGCGGATCAGAGCCGTATAGGGACCGGATCCTCGTCGAAGAAATAGTATTTTTCGATCAAGTCCGGATTGGTGCGCCATACCTGGGCAGACTGGCGATACAAGGCCGTGATCGCATCCCGGTCTGTGCCCTGTGGCAGATCGAAGAACACAATCTCCGTGATCATCGGACGCCTTCCCAGGTTGGATGGTGGCGGGCGTCTTGGGTCACGCCGCCGTAGCCATAGGCGGTTGCTCGGCAGTCCATGATATGGATGTTGGAGTGCGGATGTAGATTTCCAATGATGTCCGACAAGAGTTCGAAGGCGGCCTTGTGATACGCCGCTTTCTCGGATTTCGTGTTGGTTTCATCAGTAATGGTTATTTCCAGGCGGAAGGAGCTTTGGCCGCTCTCGGCCAGCGATCTTCCCGCAATGAACCATTGATCCTTCGGAACATAGCGAACCATCATCATGGTGCGTTCGGGTTCCTTCTTCAGAATCCGGCACGTGAGTCGTGGCAGTTCGTTGGCGAGACGGTTCGTGAGAGTTTTGTTTGACTCTCCGGATACGGTGAGGACGATGCCGGGCATCTTGTGGCCTGTCGAGAAGTGAAGGAGGTTTCACTATGCGGCATCGCTTTGTTGCGGAAAAGCGGGAATATATGAAATCATCTATCTGAAAATCGGATGGATAAAATGCCTCGTCTTTTAGATCTCGATCTCCTGAACGCATTCGTGGTCATCGCCGATTGCGGGAGCCTATCGGCCGCTGCGCCGCGACTTTGCCGATCGCAGTCGGCTGTAAGCGAGCAAGTCCGCAAGCTTGAATTCATTTGTGGATTGCCGCTTTTTACACGAGGAAAAATGGGTGTGAGTCTTACACCTGCGGGCGAGCGATTGCTTGTCCATGCTCGGCAGATGCTGGCGATGAGTGATGCCGCCTATAGGGATATGCAAGGCACGCAATTGACAGGCGATTTGCACCTGGCGATCACCGATTACTTTCGGCCCAGGGCCTTGCCGGGCATTATCAAACGCGTGCGTGATCAATTTCCCCGCCTGCACCTGCATGTGTCGGTACGAAAGAGTGCCGCTATCGAAGCGCAAGCCGGCAACAGCGATTACGACATCGGCTTGTCGATGACCATATTGGACAAGCGCGTTTTTCCAGGCGCCAAGTTACTCATAAGTCAGTAATTTAGGGAACAAATGTCCTTCTGCGCTGTCCAAGCCGACATGATCAGAGACGGACGCACGGTGTCCCGGGCGGCGCTGGAAGAGATGCGCCTGGTGGCGCTTGAACGAATGAAGGAAGGCGAGTCGCCGGCGACGGTGGCCGCCTCGTTCGGCCTGCATCGTGGTTGGGCTTACAAGGTGCTGGCCAAGGCTCGTGGTCGCGGTCATGGCAAACGTGCACTGCTTTCGAGCAAAGGCACGGGTCGCCCGCGGACGCTGACGGCGGCGCAGGAGAGGCAGGTCTTCGGCTGGGTCAACGGCAAGAACCCGCGGCAATACGGCTTCGACTTCGGGCTGTGGACACGGCAGATCGTGCGCGAACTGATCGAAACGAGGTTCGGTGCTCGATTGAGTTTGGCCAGCGTGGGCACCTTGCTGGCCCGGATCGGACTGACGCCGCAGAAGCCGCTGCAGCAGGCCTACCAGCGCGACCCGGTGGCGGTAGCGCACTGGCAGCAGAACACCTATCCGGCGATCGTGCGCCAAGCCAAGCGGGAAAAGGCCGAGATCTATTTCTGGGACGAATCGGGCTTCCGCGCGGATGCGGTTCAGGGCCGGACGTGGGCGGCCAAGGGGCACACGCCGGTGGTCGCGGTGCCTGGGCAGCGGCAGGGCATCAGTGCGGCCTCGGCGGTCAACAGCAAGGGCGGCTTCTGGTTTGCCCTCTACCGCGGCGGCCTGAATGGCGAAGGGTTCATCAACTTGCTGAGGCAGATGATGAAGGGGCGGCGGCGGCCCATCCATCTGGTCGTCGATGGTTTGCCCGCGCACAAGACCAAGGGCGTGCGCGCGTATGTAGACAGCCTCAAGGGCAAGCTGACACTGCACTTCCTTCCCGGCTACGCGCCGGACTTGAATCCCGACGAATTGGTCTGGAGCTACGCCAAGCGCACTGGCGTGGCGCGCCGCCCGCTGCGGGCAGGCGAAAAGCTGGCCGACCTCGTGCATGCGCAATTGTCTGACATCGCCAAGCGGCCCGACTTGGTTCGATCGTTCTTCCGGCATCCAAGTGTCGCCTATATTTCTGACCTATGAGTAAATCAGCGTATCCGCTTACATCGAGAGTCCTTGTCTTGGGTTGCGGACAAATCATTTGTTCCGCCAGACTCGGGAATGCTGCCGCTTGTCGTTTTGCCAAACACATGCTCCTTACAGCAGTTTGCCATCAGCAAGCTTGAGAAGGGCCGTGTTCCTTACCAAATAGCCCATTCCGCATCGGGCGTCAGCGGCCTGCATCTCGCGTTGTCGGCGGGGCTCGGCGTCTCGTGCCTGAATGCGTGTGCTTTACCCGAGGGGGTTGTTCCTTTTACGGGTACGCCTGCACTGCCTGCGCTTCCTGAAGTTGAATTCAGCTTTGTTCCTCCGCGTCCGGGGGAACTGCCTTTGGTTTCGCAGGTGAGGGAGATGCTCGTCGCGCAATTTCGATGAGGCCGACGCGGGACGAGCCGCGTCAGCTCCGATAGCGTTCAATGGCCGCCAGCGCCAGAGCATCAATGGAGTCGGTCAGCACGATGCCCAGGCCCGGCCTGACGGCATGCGGGATGGCCAGCGGCAGTTCGGTGCAGCCCAGCGCCACGGCATCGGCGCCGCGCGTCTGCAGGCGGCGCACGCACTGCACGGCCGGCGCCAGCGCATCGTCCAGGCGGTTGGCCTTCACGGCGCGAATGGACTGCATGCACAGCGATTCGACCTCGTCGGCTTCGGGCAGCACACATTCGTAGCCGTGTTGTTCCAGCGTTTGCTGATACAGACCCAGCGCCAGCGTGGCCGTGGTGCCCATCAGGCCGATGCGGCCGCGCGCGATGCCCTGGCGCTTGAGGTCCTGAACGACGGACTCGACGATGTGCAGCACCGGACACCGCGATGCAGCCGCCAGTTGGTCGTACCAGAGATGCGCAGTATTGCAGGGAATGGCGATGAGCCTGGCGCCCGATGCGTTCAGAAACTCGATCCCGGACTTCATATAGGGCAGCGGATCTTCGCCGCCCGCCACGCGGGCGGTGCTGCGATCCGGGATGCGCGGATCGTTCAGGAGCAGTGTTGGAATGTGCTCCTGGTCCCTGTCGGCCGGCGTCAGCGCCGCCAGGCGCATGGCGAACGCTGCGCCCGCCATGGGTCCCATGCCGCCCAGGACGCCCAGCATGCCGTTGGTATTCGTGTTGTTGTCCATGTGAAGTTGCGGTGTTTGGTTAACAGGCGATGGGGGCGTACCGCATTCCCACATGCGGTATTCCGTCTTCCATGTACTCGTCCGTCGCGACCGCGAATCCATGTGCGCCATAGAACTCGCGCAGGTGGGCTTGCGCGCCCAGGTACATCCCGACCCCGGGCCAGCGCGATTGCACCTGAGCCACTGCGCGTCGCATCAGTTCGTGCCCCAGCGCGCTGCCGCGCCATGCGGGGGCCACGACGACCCGCCCGATGACGGCTTCGCCGTTCTCGTCGTAAGCCGGATCCAGCAGCCGGCAATAGGCCGCCAGCCGGTCGTCTTCCCAGGCCATCAGATGCGCGGTCTGACCGCGCAGGTCCTGACTGTCCAGGTCGTGGAAGAGGCAATGCTGCTCGATCACGAACACGGCGGCGCGCAGTTGCAGCAGGCCGTAGAGCTCGGCCAGAGTCAGGTCGGTATGGTTTTTGCAGGTCCAGCTGAGCATGCGTGCGATCTTCCTTGGTTCAAGGCGTGGAGCATACGCCTGGGGCATGCCCGCCTGGGATATACCCGAATATGAAAACTAATTTTCATGTGTAAAATTTTGATGTAAATAATTTTACAGACCGAGATCAGCCCCGTCCATGCCTGCGGCCACCCCTGCCATTGCCGAACGAATCGCCCGAGCCCAGCCCGGTCTGAGCCGTACCCAGCACAAAATGGCCGAATACGTTCTGGCCCACCCGTTCCGTGTGGCCACCATGACCATCGACGAGTTCGCCACGGCCGTGGGCGTGTCCGTGGCGACGGCCAACCGTTTCGCACGCGCCCTGGAACTGCCGGGCTATCCGCAGTTTCGGGCCGAATTGGCCCGCGGTTTCGAGGCTGCGCTCGAACCGGTCGAAAAATTGCGCACTGAACTGGCCCAGCACGCCAGCGCGGCGCAGATCTTTGCCGCCGTATTCGAAGAGGACATCGCCAACTCCCGCCACAATCTGCAGGCACTGGACGCCGGGGCCTGCGAACGGGCGGTCGACGCGGTGCTCAAGGCCGAGCGCGTCTTCATCATCGGCTTCGGCTCCAGTGGCTTTCTGGCGGGCCTTCTACAGCGCAATCTGTGCATGTACCTGCGTTCGGTCGAATCCATGGCCGGGCCGGGCGGCGTGTCGCAGGCCGCGCGCCAGATGTCGCGCATGACCGCGTCGGACCTGGTCATCGCCATTGCGTTTCCGCGCTATCTCGCCGATACCATCACCCTGGCCAAGGCGGCCCGCCGGGCCGGCGTGACGGTGCTGGCGCTGACCGACAAGCCCACCTCTCCGTTGGCGCCCCAGGCGTCCATCGCCCTGTATGCCAACAGCGCGCGCCAGCTCACCGTCAATTCCGAAACGGCAGTCCTGAGTCTGATCGAGGCCTTGTCGGCCGCCGTGGCCTATCGGGCCAAAAATTCCATCGCAGCCGTGGCCAACGTGACCGAGTCCGTCATGCCCTGGCTTTTCCACGACATCCATTCATGAAACCTGTCATTGTCATTCACGGTGGCGCCGGCGCCATCGCGCGCGAAGCCATGAGCGCCGAGAAAGAGCGCGAATACCTCGATGCCCTGACGCGCATCGTCGCAGCCGGCCAGACCGTACTGGCCGAAGGCGGCAGCGCACTCGATGCCGTCACCACGGCGGTGCGCATGCTGGAGGACTGCCCGCTGTTCAACGCCGGGCATGGCGCCGTGTTCACCAGCGCCGGCACGCACGAACTGGACGCCTCCATCATGGACGGCGCCACGCTGCGCACGGGCGCCATCGCCAATGTGGATTGCGTACGCAATCCGGTGCTGGCGGCGCGCAAGGTCATGGAAGCGAGCAAGCACGTGTTCTTCGTCGGCGAGGGGGCCGTGGCCTTCGCCCGCGAGCAGGGGCTGGAGATCGTCGACCCTTCCTATTTTTCGACCGAAGCGCGGCGCGAACAGTTGCTGCGCGTGCAGCGCGACAACCCCGATGCGGCCGTGCTGGACCACGACGGCCAGGCCGCGGTGGCGCGCAGCCAGCCGGCACTGGCCCGGCCGGCGGATCCGCTGGATGCCGACAAGAAATTCGGCACTGTCGGCGCCGTCGCGGTGGACGCGCACGGCAACCTGGCCGCGGCCACCTCCACGGGCGGCATCACCAACAAGCAGGTGGGCCGCGTGGGCGATGCGCCCATCATCGGCGCCGGCTGCTACGCCAATAACCGCACCTGCGCGGTCTCGACCACCGGCACCGGGGAAATGTATATCCGCATGGTGGCGGCCTACGACGTGTCGGCGCTGATGGAATACGCCGGCGCCACGCTGGAGGCCGCGGCGGCCAAGGTGATGCTCGAGAAGCTGCCCAGCATAGAAGGCAAGGGCGGCCTGATCGCCGTCGACGCGCAGGGCAATGTGACGCTGCCTTTCAACACCGAAGGCATGTACCGCGGCTATGGCCGCGTCGGACAGGCGCCGGCCGTGGCGATCTACCGCTGACGGGCCTGCGGGTCCGACATTTCCACACCAATACGCAAGTTTCAGGAAAGCCGCTTTATGACTGATCTCATCAAGACGATGCAGGAGCGTCGCGTGGTCCAGGTGCAGGGCTTGACCGTGCGCTTCGAGACGTCCGAGCGTACGGTCGAGGCGGTGCGCGATTTGTCCTTTTACGTGGATCGCGGTGAGACGCTGGCCATCGTCGGCGAGTCGGGCTCGGGCAAGTCGGTGACTTCACTTTCCCTCATGCGCCTGGTCGACCATGGCGGGGGCAAGATCGTGCAAGGCGCGATGGCGCTGCGTCGACGCGACGGCCGGATCATCGATCTAGTCGGTGCCAGCCAGCGCGAGATGCGCAATGTGCGCGGCGCCGACATGGCCATGATCTTCCAGGAACCCATGACATCGCTCAACCCGGTGTTTACGGCCGGCGATCAGATCGCCGAATCGATCCGCGTGCACCAGGGCATGGGCCGCTCGGCGTCCCGCGCCGAAGCCCTGCGCATGCTCGACCTGGTACGCATTCCCGAGGCCCGGCAGGTGCTGGACCGCTTCCCGCACCAGTTGTCCGGCGGCATGCGCCAGCGCGTCATGATCGCCATGGCATTGTCGTGCAAGCCCTCGCTGTTGATCGCCGACGAACCCACCACCGCGCTGGACGTGACGATCCAGGCGCAGATCTTGCAGCTCATCCGCCAGCTGCAGGAAGAAATGAATATGGGCGTGATCTTCATCACGCACGACATGGGCGTGGTGGCCGAGGTGGCCGACCGTGTGCTGGTGATGTACCGCGGCGACAAGGTCGAGGAGGGCGCGTCCGTCTGCGTGTTTGCACAGCCCAGCCATGCCTATACCCAGGCGCTGCTGTCGGCCGTACCGCGCCTGGGCGCTATGCAGGGCACCGACCTGCCGGCCAAGTTCACGCTGCTGCGCCTGGATCAGCCGCGGCAAGAGGCCGCTGGCCAGGTGCCGATGCCGCAGGATACGGTGCCCGCGCACGCGCAGCCCATCCTGCGCGTCAAGGATCTGATCACGCGCTTTGACGTGCGCGGCGGTGTGTTCGGCCGGGTACGCCGCAGGGTGCATGCGGTCGAGAAAGTCAGCTTCGATCTGCACCCCGGCGAAACCCTGGCCCTGGTGGGCGAGTCCGGCTGCGGCAAGTCCACCACGGGCCGTTCGCTGCTGCGCCTGGTGGAAAGCCAGAGCGGTGCCATCGAATTTGGCGGACGCAATATCCGCGACATTCCCGCCGGGGAGCTGCGCGAGCTGCGGCGCAATATTCAGTTCATCTTCCAGGACCCCTTCGCCTCGCTCGACCCGCGCGTCACGGTGGGTTTTTCCATCATGGAGCCGCTGCTGGTTCATGGCGTGGCCGTGGGCGAAGAGGCGCGCAAGCGCGTGGCCTGGCTGCTCGACAAGGTAAGTCTGCCCGCCAGCTACGCCGACCGATATCCGCACGAATTCTCGGGTGGGCAGCGCCAACGCATCGCCATCGCGCGCGCGCTGGCGCTCAACCCCAAAGTGGTGGTGGCCGACGAGTCCGTTTCGGCGCTGGACGTGTCCGTCCAGGCGCAGATCGTCAACCTCATGCTGGACCTGCAGCGCGAGTTGGGCGTCGCGTTTCTCTTTATCTCGCACGACATGGCCGTGGTCGAGCGCATCAGCCACCGCGTGGCCGTGATGTTCCTGGGCCAGATCGTCGAGATTGGCCCGCGCCGCGCCATTTTCGAGAACCCGCAGCACCCGTACACGAAGAAGCTGATGTCCGCCGTGCCCATCGCCGACCCGGCGCGCCGCCACCTCAAGCGCCAACTGCTGTCCGACGAAATCCCCAGCCCGATCCGGGCCGTGGGCGACGAGCCGGTGGTCCAGCCGCTAGTGCAGGTGGCGCCCGGCCATTTCGTGGCGCGGCATCCGGTCGCCGGCCCGTACTGATTTTTTGCTGTTCCTTTTCACGTGAAAGTATCTTGGAGTCTTCATGAAAACCCGCTTTGATCTGCTTTCCAAGCGCAAGGCCCTGGCCACGTGCCTGCTGGCGTTCGCCTCGCTCACCGCCGCCGGCAGCGCCTGGGCATCCAAGGACGCCATCCTGGCCATCAACTCCGAGCCCGATAGCCTGGATCCCTACAACACCAATAGCACGCTGAGCATGGCGGTCACCAAGACCTTCTATGAAGGCCTGTTCAAATTCGACAAGGACCTGAAGATCGTACCCGTGCTGGCCGAAAGCTACACGGTCTCGCCCGACGGCCTGGTCTATACCTTCAAGCTGCGTCATGGCGTGAAGTTCCAGGACGGCACCGATTTCAACGCCGATGCGGTCAAGGCCAACATCGATCGCGTGCTCGACCAGAACAACCACCTGACGCGCTATGCCCAGTTCAACCGCATCGACAAGGTCGAGGCGGTCGATCCCTACACCGTGCGCTTCACGCTCAAAGAGCCGTTCGCACCTTTCATCAACTCCCTGGCCCACCCCTCGGCTGCGATGATCTCGCCGGCCGCGCTCAAAAAGTGGGGCAAGGACATCGCCCTGCATCCGGTGGGCACCGGTCCCTTCACGTTCGTGGAGTGGAAGCACGCCGACGACATCAAGGGCGTCAAATTCACGGGCTACTGGCACAAGGGCTATCCCAAGATCGACTCGGTGACCTGGAAGCCCGTGCCGGAGAACAGCACGCGCGCCGCCATGCTGCAGACGGGAGAGACCGACTTCGCCTATCCGCTGCCCTACGAGCAGGCCGCGACGTTGTCCAAGTCGAAAAAGCTGGACGTGATCACGCGCAATTCGATCATCGAGCGCTACATCAGCATGAACGTGCAGCACAAGCCGTTCGACAACGTGAAGGTACGCCAGGCCGTCGCCTACGCCATTAACCGCCAGGCGCTGGCCAAGGTGGCTTTCAGCGGCTACGCCTTCCCGGCCGAAGGCATCGTGCCGCAGGGCGTGGCCTATGCCTACAAGATGCAGCCCTGGCCCTACGATCTGAAGAAGGCCAAGGAATTGCTGAAAGAAGCTGGCTACCCCAACGGCTTTGAAACCACGCTGTGGGGCGCCTATAACGACACCACCACGCTGAAGGTGCTGCAGTTCCTGCAGCAGCAGCTGGCTCAGGTCGGCATCAAGGTGCAGGTGCGCGGCCTCGAACCGGCCGAACGTACGGACCTGATCCAGAACCAGAAAGATCCTGCCAAGGCGCCCGTGCGCATGTTCTATTCGGGCTGGTCGGCGTCCACCGGCGAGGCCGATTGGGCCCTGCGCCCGCTGCTGACCAAGGAAGCCTTCCCGCCGGTGCTGTACAACACCGCCTACTACACCAACCCGGTGGTCGAGAAGGACGTTGCCGACGCGCTCAAGTCGGTCGACGAGAAGCAGAAGACCGAGCTGTACAAGAATGCCCAGGAACAGGTCTGGAACGATGCCCCGTGGGCGACGCTGACCACGGACAAGCTCATCTTCGGCACCAGCAAGCGTCTGTCCGGCGTGTACGTGATGCCTGACGGCAATATCGACATCTCCGACATCGCCATCAAGTAAGACGACTGATGTACCCGCGCCGGCGCCTGCGTGCCGGCGCGCCGCGAGCCGGATCGTGCCAGTCTGGAACGGCCCGGCCCGCGGCCTCATGCCCTGGATAGCAAGATGCTGAGTTATTTTTTGAAACGCCTGCTGGGTCTGATCCCGACACTGCTGATCGTGGCGGTGCTGGTGTTCCTTTTTGTGCACATGCTGCCGGGCGACCCCGCGCGCCTGGCCGCGGGCCAGGACGCCGACGCGCACACGGTTCAGTTGGTGCGCGAGGAGCTGGGACTGGACAAGCCCCTGCCGGTGCAGTTCGCCAACTATTTCGTGCGCCTGCTGCATGGCGACCTGGGCACGTCTATCCGTACCCGGCGGCCCGTCATCGATGTGATCGGCGAGCGCTTCATGCCAACTTTCTGGCTGACGCTGACCAGCATGGTCTGGTCGGTGCTGTTGGGCATGGTCATCGGCATCGTTTCGGCCGTGTTCCGCAATCGATGGCCCGATCAACTGGGCATGACCTTGGCCGTATCCGGCATTTCATTCCCGGCCTTCGCGCTGGGCATGGTGCTGATGCAGATATTTTCCGTGGACCTGGGATGGCTGCCCACTGTGGGCGCCGACACCTGGCGCAACTACGTCCTGCCCTCGTTCACGCTGGGCGCCGGCGTGGCGGCGGTGATGGCGCGCTTTACCCGCGCTTCCTTCGTCGATGTCATCGGCGAGGACTTCGTGCGCACGGCCCGCGCCAAGGGCTTGCGCGAATGGATCGTTATCGTCAAGCACTGTCTGCGCAATGCGCTGATCCCGGTGGTGACCATGATGGGACTGCAGTTTGGCTTCCTGCTGGGCGGCTCCATCGTGGTCGAGGCCGTTTTCAACTGGCCGGGCGTGGGCCGGCTGCTGGTCGATGCGGTCAACGTGCGCGACTACCCGGTCATCCAGGCCCTGGTGCTGATGTTCTCCCTGGAATTCATCCTGATCAACCTGGTGGTGGACGTGCTCTACGGTTTCATCAATCCCACCATTCGCTACAAGTGAGCCCGGTATGACGCAAGTTTCCGCCACGGCCGCCGCGCCCACTGCCGGCACCCGCGTGCGTACGCCCTGGAGCGAGTTCTGGCGCAAGTTCAAGAAGCAGAAGCTGGGCATGATCGCCTTGGCTTTCGTGATCTTTCTGATCGTGGTCGCCATCTTGTCGCCCTGGATTACGCCGTTCGATCCCGAGAACTACTTCGACTACGACATGCTCAACAGCGGCCCGTCGCTGGCGCACTGGTTCGGCGTCGATTCCCTGGGGCGCGACATCTTCAGTCGCGTCCTGGCGGGCGCGCGCATTTCGTTGGCCACCGGCTTTTTCTCCGTGTTCCTGGGGGGCGTCATCGGCACGGCGATGGGCCTGATGGCCGGCTACTACGAAGGCTGGTGGGACCGCGTCACCATGCGCATTTCCGACGTGCTGTTCGCCTTTCCCGGCATTCTGCTGGCCTTGGGCGTGGTGGCCATCCTGGGCAGCAGCATGACCAATGTCGTGGTGGCCGTATCGGTGTTCAGCGTGCCGGCCTTCGCCCGCCTGGTGCGCGGCAATACCCTGGTGCTCAAGAACCTGACTTACATCGAGTCGGCCAGGAGCATCGGCGCGTCCGACTGGACCATCATCGTGCGGCACATCCTGCCGGGCACGATCTCCTCCATCGTGGTCTACTTCACCATGCGTGTGGGCACATCCATCATCACGGCGGCCAGCCTGTCCTTTCTGGGCATGGGTGCGCAGCCGCCCACGCCGGAGTGGGGCGCCATGCTCAATGACGCGCGGGCCGACATGGTCAACGCGCCGCACGAGGCGCTCTTTCCCAGCCTGGCCATTTTCCTGACGGTGCTGGCGTTCAATCTGCTGGGCGATGCGCTGCGCGATGCGCTCGATCCCAAGATCGACCGCCGCTGAAGAAGGGTTTTGCGATGCAATCCATCAATGAAGGCAGTGTGCCGCGCATCGGTACTTTGCCTTCGGGGCGGCGCGATTCGATTTGCGACGTAGACGGCGTGACGGTCGGGCATTGCACGCTCGACCATGATTCGGTGCAGACCGGGGTGACGGTGATTCGACCGCACGGCGGGGATCCGTATCGCGACAAGGTGCCGGCCGGCCTGACGGTGCTCAACGGCTTTGGCAAGAGCACCGGCCTGATGCAGGTCCAGGAACTGGGCGTGCTCGAAACGCCCATCGCGCTCACGGGCACCTTTGGTGTGGGGGCCGTTTTCAACGCCCAGGTGTTGCAGGCCATACAGGCCAATCCCGAGGTGGGCCGCGAGCTGGCCACGGTCAATCCGCTGGTGTTCGAGTGCAACGACGGTTATCTGAACGACATGCAGTCGCTGCCGGTGGCGGAGGCGCACTACCTGCGCGCTTATGACGCGGCCGGCCCGGATTTTGCGCAGGGCGCGGTCGGGGCGGGGCGGGGTATGTCCAGCTTTGGGCTCAAGGGCGGCATAGGCTCGGCCTCGCGCGTAGCTACGGTATCCGCGCGCCACTACCAGGTGGGCGCGCTGGTGCTGTCGAACTTCGGCAAACTGCCCGCCTTGACCGTGGCCGGCCGGCCTTTCGGCCGCCTGCTGTCCGAGAGGCTGGACCGCGGCGTGGCTGTCGGACGCAGGCGCGCGGACCAGGTCGACAAGGGTTCGGTCATCCTGTTGGTCGCCACCGATGCGCCGCTGGACGCGCGCCAGCTGCGCCGCCTGTCGCTGCGAGCGGGCGCGGGGTTGGCGCGCACGGGATCGAACTTCGGCCACGGCAGCGGCGACATCGCGCTGGCTTTCTCCACGGCCTATACCGTGCCGCATCTGGCCGAGCGCAGCATGCCGGCCGTGCCCATGCTGCACGAGTCCCGGCTGGACCCGCTGTTCGATGCGGCGGCCGAAGCGGTCGAGCAGTCCATCATCGCCGCGCTCTGGCGCGCCGAGATGGTGCTCGGACGCGACAACCACGTGCGCCTGGCTGTGCGCGAACTGATTCCCGAATGGCGCGACTGGCTGGCCCGCACGGTATTGTGATTTTTTACCGTCGGGCCGCCCCAAGGTAAAAACGCCCCCTTGGGGGGGCAGCAAGCCGTAGGCGCGGCGTGGGGGCATTTTATTCACGGATTTCCATCATGAAGATACTTATTTCCACCGATATCGAGGGCGTGGCAGGCGTGTTCCATGCCGAGCAGACGCGCGCCGGCAACGGCGAATACGAGCGCGCCCGCGCCTGGATGACGGCCGAGGCCAACGCCGCGGCGCAAGGGGCGTTCGCGGGCGGAGCCACCGAGGTGCTGGTCAACGATTCGCACGGCGGCTTTCGCAATCTGCAGCCCGACCAGCTCGACGAGCGCGCCCGCCTGGTGCTGGGCAAGCCGCGCTACCTGGGCATGATGAGCGGCCTGGAGGAGGGCTGCGACGCCGTGCTGATGGTGGGTTACCACAGCCGCGCGCAGGGCCGCGGCGTGCTGGCCCACACCATCAATAGCTTCGCTTTTGCACGCGTGCACCTCAACGGCATGGAACTGGGCGAGGCCGGCTTGTACGGCGCCCTGGCCGGAGAGCTGGGCGTGCCGGTGCTGATGGCCAGCGGCGACGACGTGTTCATCGCCGAGACGCGCCCCCTCTTTCCGCATGCCGAGTGGGTACAGACCAAGGTGGCGCACGGGCAGGGCAGCGGCGTGACGCTGTCGCCGCAAGCCGCGCGCAAGGCCATTGCCCAGGCGGCCGAGCGGGTCGTGCGTACCGCCTTGTCGGGCAAGACGGCGGACAAGGCCGGCCCGTTCCGCATTCCCGGTCCGATAGAATGCCGCTTGCAGACCCAGAGCACGGCGTTGGCCGACCTGTTCTGCACCTGGCCCACGCTGGAACGCGTCGATGGCGTGACGCTGCGCTTGACGGTCGATACCGTGCAGGCAGCCGTACGTACGCTCAACAGCTTGTCGGCCATGTCCTCCATGCTGCGCTAGTCCGAACAGGAAATCCATGTCCACCATTCCCGCCCGCATTGTCTCCCTGCGGCAGGCCATGCGCCGCCTCGATCTTGATGCCTGCATCGTGCCGTCCTCGGATCCGCATCTTTCCGAATACCTGCCGCAATACTGGCAAGGCCGCCGCTGGTTGTCGGGCTTCACCGGTTCGATGGCCACCCTGGTCGTCACGCACGATTTCGCCGGCCTGTGGGCCGATAGCCGCTATTGGGTGCAGGCCGAGAAGCAGTTGGCCGGCAGTGGCATCACATTGATGAAACTGTTCGTGCAGGGTTCGCCCGGCCACGTCGATTGGCTGGCCGCCAATCTGCACCCGGGTTCGCGCGTGGGCGTGGATGGCCGGGTACTGGGCCTGTCGGCCTTTCGCGCCTTGACGCAGGCGCTGGCGCCGGTGGGTGTGGCGCTGGACATCATGGCCGATCCGCTGGGCGAGATCTGGCGGGACCGCGCGCCGCTGCCCGATTCCCCGGTCTTCGAACATCTTCCGCCCCATGCCGTGGAGTCCCGCGCGCAGCGCCTGGCGCGCGTGCGTCAGGCCATGGCGGCGCGCAAGGCCGATGTGCATCTGCTGTGCACGCTGGACGATATTGCCTGGGTGTTCAACCTGCGCGGATCCGATGTCGAATACAACCCGGTCTTCCTGGCCCATGCCCTGATCGGCGCGGACCACGCCACGCTCTTCGTGGGCGAGGGCAAGGTATCGGCGGCATTGCGCGCGCGGCTGGCCGAAGACGGCGTGGACGTCGCGCCCTACGAGCAGGCCGCCCAAGCCCTGGGCTCGATCGAAGCGGACCAGACGCTGCTGATCGATCCGACGCGCGTGACCTGCGGCGTGTTCCACCTGATGGATCCAGCCGTGGCGCGCATCGAGGCCGTCAATCCTTCGACGTTCTTCAAATCCAGAAAGAGCGATGCGGAACTGGCCCACGTGCGCGAAGCCATGGCGAACGACGGCGCGGCCCTGTGCGAATTCTTCGCCTGGTTCGAGGCCGCCATGGCGGCGGGCCAGACCGTGACCGAGTTGGACATCGATACGCGGCTCGCCGCCGCGCGCGCGCGCCAGCCTAATTACGTCAGCGCGAGCTTTGCCACCATCGCCGCCTATAACGCCAACGGCGCCATGCCCCATTACCGCGCCACGCCCGAGTCGCACGCCGTCATCGAGGGCGACGGCCTGCTCCTGATCGATTCGGGCGGCCAGTATTCGGGCGGCACGACCGACATCACCCGCGTCGTACCGGTGGGCGCGCCCAGCGCCGACCAGAAAGTGGACTACACCCTGGTGCTCAAGGGCATGATCGCGCTGTCGCGCGCGGCCTTTCCCCGCGGCACGCCCGGCCCCATGCTCGATGCCATCGCGCGCGCGCCGATCTGGGCGGGCGGCGCGGAATACGGCCACGGCACGGGCCACGGCGTGGGCTATTTCCTGAACGTGCACGAAGGGCCGCAGGTCATTTCCTACCGTGCCGCGCCGCTGCCGCACACCGCCATGGAGCCGGGCATGATCACCTCCAACGAACCCGGCATCTATCGGCCCGGCCGCTGGGGCGTGCGCATCGAAAACCTGACTGCCTGCCGGCCCTGGCTGTCGGGCGAGCTGGGCGAGTTCCTGGGTTTTGAGACGCTCACGCTCTGTCCCATCGACACGCGCTGCATCGATCGCGAACTGATGCGTCCCGATGAAATCGCCTGGCTCGACGACTATCACGCCACCGTGCGCCAGCGCCTCTCGTCCTTGGTGTCGGGGGCGGCCCAGGCTTGGCTGATCGCGCGCACCGAGCCGCTGCAGGCCGCTGCCTGATTTCCTGGAGGTGCTTATTTTTTGAGTTCTTGAGGCGTCCTAGGTTGCCGGGCTGGGCAGGGACAGCCCGATACCCCGCAGACGGCTTGAGAACCCGCGTCAGATCAGCAGTTCCAGCGAGCGGTACAGGCGTCGCCGTTCGGAGTCCGGCGAGGTCGCGCCGGCACGTACCGAGGTCTTTAGGCAGTCCAGGAAGCATTCCGCCGCCGCCGAGAGCGGCACGCCGCGCCGCGCGATGATGCTCACCATGGTGCGGTCCACGTCCTCCTGCAGCGTGAGCGCGCTCAGGTTCTCGCGGGCCAGGCGCGTCTCGATCAGCGGCCACGGAAAGATGCTCACCATGTCGGTGTGCATCAGCAGGCCCATCGCCACGGCCCAGGAGTGCGCCAGGTGCGCCTTTTGGGGCAGCGGCAGTCCGTGCCGGTGAAAGACCGTGTCGGCGATCATCTCCTTGCTGGCCGGGTCCCAGTTGAGCAGCCATTCGCTGTCCTGGAACTCCCGCAGCGACTGGGCATGTTCCAGTGGGTGCCCCTTGCGCACCACCACGGCCGATTCGGTCGCCATGATCGGCGTCTGGGTGAACTCCGCGTGCAAGGAGGCCTGCACCGGCTTGCCCAACGAAAAATCCAGCGTACCGTCGCGCAGGCGCGGCATCGCGATATTGAGCAGGCCTTCGTAGAACTCCAGCCGCATCTGCGGCATGCGCGCGCGAAACAGGTTGACGGCGTCGGGCAGAAAGGACAGGGCCAGCCAGGGCGTGACACCGATAGACAGGGTGCCGCGGTTTTGGCCGCGCCGCCGATCGAGGTCTTCCTGCGCCCGAGCCATCTGGTGCAGGATGGCTCGGGCATGCTCCAGCAGGGCCTGGCCGGCTTCGGTGAAGGCGATGCCGCTTGCGCTGCGCGTCACCAGCGCGATCTGCTGTTCGGCTTCTAGTTCCCGCACCGCCTTGGTCGCGGCCGCGGGCGAGATGCTCAGCGCGCGTGCCGCAGCCCGGATGCTGCCGGTGTCGGCCATGGCGACGAGGGTGCGGAACTGGTGGAATTTCACAAGCGATAACCCAGGAGGCAACCTATGATTGGCAGGCCAACCATTGTAGGGGCTGTCCAGGCCAGACCGCTGTCGCTATGCTGGCGAGCTATCTAGCAACCACAGGCCCCGCTGCCGCAGGAGACGACGATGAACGCCCCGGTCATTCCTTCCGAAATTGCCGCGATCGAAAAAGAGATGATTGCGCTGCGTCATGCGATCCACGCTCATCCCGAGCTGGCGTACGAAGAGTTCGTCACCAGCGACCTGGTGGCGCAGAGGCTGCAGGAGTGGGGCTACGACGTGCATCGCGGCCTGGGCGGCACCGGCGTGATCGGTACGTTGAAGGTGGGCGGCGGCGCCCGGCGTCTGGGCCTGCGCGCCGACATGGATGCGTTGCCCATCCACGAGACGACCGGACTCGATTACGCCAGCCGCAATCCAGGCAAGATGCATGCCTGCGGCCATGACGGCCACACGGCGATGCTGCTGACCGCTGCCCGGCATCTGGCGCAGACGCGCGCTTTCGACGGAACCTTGCACCTGATCTTCCAGCCTGCGGAGGAAGGCCTGGCAGGCGCCCGGCGCATGATCGAGGACGGGTTGTTCGATCTCTTCCCTTGCGACGCGGTGTTCGCCATGCACAATATGCCGGGCCATCCGACCGGCAAATTCGGGTTCCGTCCCGGCGCTTTCATGGCCTCGTCGGATACGGTCATCATCGATATCGACGGCCGCGGCGGCCACGGCGCGGTGCCGCACAAGGCAGTGGATCCCATCGTGGTTTGCGCGAACGTGGTGCTGGCGCTGCAGACCATTGTGTCGCGCAATGTGGCACCCCTGGACATGGCCATCATCACGGTCGGGGCGATCCACGCGGGCGAGGCGCCCAACGTGATTGCGCAGACCGCGCAGATGCGGCTTTCGGTGCGCTCCCTGAGACCCGAGGTTCGGGACCTGTTGCAGGAGCGCATCACGGCATTGGCGCAGGCGCAAGCCGGCGCCTACGGCGCCACGGCGCGCATCGATTACCAGCGGCGCTACCCGGTGTTGGTCAACGACGCTGCCATGACCGAGTTCGCCGAAAGCGTCGCGCGCGATTGGGTCGGCGAGGACGGACTGATTTCCAATCTCGATCCGCTCACGGGCAGCGAAGACTTCGCGTTTATGCTCGAGCACTGCGCGGGCAGCTATCTCATCATCGGCAACGGCGACGGGGAGGGCGGTTGCATGGTCCATAACCCAGGGTACGACTTTAACGACGGCTGCCTCGCGCTTGGCGCGGCCTACTGGGTCAAGCTCACCGAGCGCTTCCTGCGCGCCTGAAGCGCCTGCTTCGACGATGATCCGCAGGCATCAAGGATGGCGCGTCATTTCGATGCCGGCCGGTACCATCGCGCCCCTTGCATCCGCGCGCCCGGCGCGACGCGCCAAAGCCATTGCCGCCATCACGCCGGGCAACGGACTGGCGTTCCCCGACTTCACCCTCTATCGCTTCGCATCGCTGCGGATCAAGCGGCTCGATGACCCGATGGCGCCGGCCTGGCGCCTGTTTGGACGCGGCATCGTTTCCCTGTTGATCGTTGCCTGGATACGCGAACCCGCGGGCCAGCCGCCGGGCTGACCCGCCAGCGCGCTCAACCCTCGCGGAACAGGAAACTGTAGGCGCTCAGCGCAGGCACGCCGCCCAGATGGGCGTAGAGCACTTTCGACCCGGCGGGAAATTCGCCCAGGCGTACCTTGTCGATCATGCCGTGCATCGACTTGCCTTCGTAGACCGGGTCGGTCATCACGCCTTCCAGCCTGGCGCACAAGCGGATCGCCTCGAGGGTGCCATCATTGGGCAAGCCATATTCGGGGCCGCCGTAGCGTTCGTCCAGAACGACATCGGCGGCGGCGATATCGCGGCCCAGCTCGACCTTGTCCGCCGTCTGGCGCGCGATACGCAGGATCTGCTCGCGCGTTTGCGCAGGCTTGGCCGATGCGTCGATGCCGATCACGCGATCGGCCCGGCCGTCGGCGGCAAAGCCGACCACCATGCCCGCCTGCGTGCTGCCCGTGACCGAGCACACCACGATGTAGTCGAACTTCAAGCCCAGTTCGGCTTCCTGCTGGCGCACTTCCTCGGCGAAGCCGACGAAACCCAGGCCGCCCAGGGGGTGGTCCGAACAGCCGGCCGGAATGGCATACGGCTTTCCGCCGGCCATGCGCACGCTTTCGAGCGCATCTTCCCAGCTTTTGCGAATGCCGATGTCAAAGCCGTCGGCGACCAGACGCACGTCCGCGCCCATGATGCGCGACATTTGGATATTGCCGACGCGGTCATACACCGCGTCGTAGTAATTGACCCAATTTTCCTGAACCAGCACGCATTTCATGCCCAGGTGCGCGGCGACCGCGGCGACCTGCCGGGTCTGGTTCGACTGGATGCCGCCGATGGAAACCAGCGTATCGCAGCCCTGGGCCAGCGCTTCGGGGATCAGGTATTCGAGCTTGCGGGTCTTGTTGCCGCCGAATGCCAGGCCGCTATTGCAGTCGTCGCGCTTGGCGTATAGCTCGACCTTTCCGCCCAGGTGCTTGCTTAGCCGGGGCAGAGGCTGGATCGGGGTCGGGCCGAAGGTGAGCGAATGGCGGGGGAATTTCTTCAGATTCATGCGGGGCTCCGGTGGAAAAGGGAATCTTCGGCGTCGGGGACTCGAAGGGGGCCGCGCCGATGCCGTGATGCAGTCAATGGTAGAGAAATTGCCGAGAAATAGGGTTGCAAAAATAGATGTATATGCTTATCTAAAATCTATTTATTTGGATATTATTATTAAATAATTTCTTCATTCATTTTATGAAAGCAATAAAATTGCAAGATGACTCCGTCCAGGCCCGCCCGGCAAATCCTGAAATCGACCGGGTCGACCGGGCCATCCTGCGCCAGCTGCAGCGCGATGCGTCGATCTCGAACGTGGCGCTCGCAGCCAAGGTGAACCTGAGCGCGCCGGCCTGCCTGCGCCGCGTCGAACGGCTCAAGCAGATGGGGCTGATTCGCGGCACGGTGGCGCTGCTCGATGCCAGGGCGCTCGAGCTGGGCATGCTGGTGATGATCGGTGTCGTGCTCGACCGTTCCACACCCGAGTCCTTCGCGGATTTTGAAAAAGCGGCGCAGAAAGTCTCCGGCTGCATGGAGTGCCATGTCGTGACGGGCGAATTCGACTACTTCATGCTGGTGCGCACAAAAGACGGGGACAGCTTCAGCCGGCTCCACGCCGAGCAACTGCTCTACCTGCCGGGCGTGCGCCAGATCCGCACTTTCGTGGTGATCAAGGAAATTCTCTCGACCACGCGCATTCCGATCTAGATTTCACCGGGAGTTGGCGCGCGTACCCATTGACGCCGCTATAATCCAAATTTCCCGCATGCACCTGAGGGGATGCAAACCCTCAAGGTGCCACCTACGATGACCAAATACGTATTTGTCACCGGCGGCGTCGTCTCTTCCCTGGGCAAGGGGATAGCCGCCGCGTCTCTGGCCGCAATTCTCGAATCGCGCGGCCTGCAAGTCACCCTCCTCAAGCTAGACCCCTACATCAACGTCGATCCGGGCACCATGAGTCCCTTCCAGCATGGCGAGGTGTTCGTCACGGAAGACGGCGCCGAGACCGACCTGGATCTGGGCCATTACGAACGCTTCATCTCGGCCAAGATGCGCAAGGTGAACAACTTCACCACCGGCCAGATCTACGAGTCCGTGCTGCGCAAGGAGCGCCACGGCGACTACCTGGGTAAGACCGTCCAGGTCATTCCCCACATCACCAACGAGATTCAGGACTTCATCGCCCGCGGCGCGGATGCCTCCTGGAACGGCGCGACCGATGTGGCCATCGTCGAGATCGGCGGTACGGTGGGCGATATCGAGTCGCTGCCCTTCCTCGAAGCGGCGCGTCAGATGAGCCTGCGCCTGGGCCGCAACAGCGCCGCCTTCGTGCATCTGACGCTGGTGCCCTTCATCGCCTCGGCCGGCGAGCTCAAGACCAAGCCCACTCAGCATTCGGTGCAAAAGCTGCGTGAAATCGGCATCTATCCCAATGTGCTGCTGTGCCGTGCCGACCGCCGGGTGCCCGACGATGAGCGCGCCAAGATCTCGATGTTCTCCAACGTGCCGCTGGACGCCGTGATCTCGGTGTGGGACGCCGATTCCATCTACAAGATCCCCACCATGCTGCACGACCAGGGCGTGGACAACATCGTCTGCGAAGCCCTGGGCCTGACGCCGCCGCCCGCCGACCTGTCCATGTGGGACAAGCTGGTCGACGCGCTGGAACATCCGCTGCATGAAGTCACCATCGGCATGGTCGGCAAGTACGTCGACCTGACCGAGTCGTACAAATCGCTGTCCGAGGCCCTGGTACACGCCGGCATTCACACGCGCTCGCGCGTGCGCATCGAGTACCTCGACTCCGAGGATATCGACGCCAACGGCACCGACGCGCTGCGGGGCTTGGACGCCATCCTGGTGCCGGGCGGTTTCGGCAAGCGCGGCACCGAGGGCAAGATCAAGGCCATACGCTACGCCCGCGAGAACGCCATTCCCTACCTGGGCATCTGCCTGGGCATGCAGCTGGCGGTGATCGAATACGCCCGCCACGTGGTGGGCCTGGAGGGTGCCAGCAGCACGGAGTTCGACGCCGATACGCCGCATCCGGTGGTGGCTCTCATCACCGAGTGGATGGACCGCGAAGGCCGCGTCGAGAAGCGCAACGCCGCTTCCGACCTGGGGGGCACCATGCGCAAGGGCGCGCAGCGCTGCCCCATCAAGCCGGGCACGCTGGCCTCGCGCATCTACGGCGCCGAGGTCAACGAGCGCCACCGCCACCGCTATGAAGTCAACAACAACTACGTGCCGCGCCTGGAAGCGGCGGGCATGACGATCAGTTCGCTCACGCCCGCCGAGAACCTGCCCGAGATGATGGAGCTGCCCTCGCACCCCTGGTTCGTAGGCGTACAGTTCCACCCCGAATTCACCTCTACGCCGCGCGACGGCCATCCGCTGTTCTCCAGCTTTATCCGCGCCGCGCTCGAGCATAAAGCGCAGCGCACCAAAGGAGACTGAACATGAAGCAGCTCTGCGGTTTCGATGTCGGCCTGGATCAGCCCTTTTTCCTCATCGCCGGCCCTTGCGTGATCGAATCGCGCCAGATGGCCTTCGACACGGCGGGGCTGCTCAAAGAAATCACCGGCAAGCTGGGCATTCCTTTTATCTACAAGAGCTCCTTCGACAAGGCCAACCGCAGTTCGGGCAATTCCTATCGCGGTCCCGGCATGGACGAAGGCTTGAAGATCCTGGCCGACGTGAAGAAGGATCTGGGCGTGCCGGTGCTGACCGACGTGCACGATACGCCGCAGATCGAGGCCGTGGCCGCGGTCGTCGACGTGCTTCAGACGCCGGCCTTCCTCTGCCGCCAGACCGACTTCATCCGCGCCTGCGCTGCGACGAAGAAGCCGGTCAACATCAAGAAGGGCCAGTTCCTCGCGCCGCACGACATGGTGCAGGTGGTCAACAAGGCGCGCGATGCGGCCCGGGAAGCGGGCGGCGACGGCGGCAACATCCTGGTGTGCGAGCGCGGCGCCTCGTTCGGCTACAACAACCTGGTGTCGGACATGCGCTCGCTGGCCATCCTGCGCGAGACCGGCTGCCCGGTGGTGTTCGACGCCACGCATTCGGTGCAACTGCCTGGCGGGCAGGGCACTTCGTCGGGCGGCCAGCGCGAATTCGTTCCGGTGCTGGCGCGCGCGGCGGTGGCCGTGGGCGTGGCGGGCCTGTTCATGGAAACGCACCCCGATCCGGCGCACGCTTTGTCGGACGGCCCCAACGCCGTGCCGCTGAACCATATGGCGGCGCTGCTGGAAACGCTCATCGCGCTGGACGGCGTCACCAAGCGCAACGGCTTCATCGAAAGCCGCGCCGACTGGGCCTGCGCGGGCTGAGCTCGGGCCAACCGGATTTTCATCATTTCAGGAAAGTGAACTCATGAGTGCTATCGTCGACATCATCGGCCGCGAAATCCTCGATTCGCGCGGCAACCCCACCGTCGAATGTGACGTGCTGCTGGAGTCCGGCTCCATGGGCCGCGCCGCGGTGCCTTCGGGGGCCTCCACCGGCAGCCGCGAAGCCATCGAGTTGCGCGACGGCGACAAGGGCCGCTATCTGGGCAAGGGCGTGCTGCGCGCCGTCGAGAACCTCAATACCGAGATCTGCGAAGCCCTCATGGGCCTGGATGCGCAGGAGCAGACCTTCATCGACCGCACCCTGATCGAGCTGGACGGCACCGACTCGAAAGGACGCCTGGGCGCCAATGCCATCCTGGCCGCCTCCATGGCCGTGGCCCGCGCCGCCGCCGACGAATCCGGCTTGTCGCTGTACCGTTACTTCGGCGGCAGTGGCCCGCTCTCCATGCCGGTGCCGATGATGAACGTCATCAACGGCGGCGCGCACGCCAACAATACGCTGGACATGCAGGAGTTCATGATCCTGCCGGTGGGCGCGGGCAGCTTCCGCGAGGCCCTGCGCTGGGGCGCCGAGGTTTTCCACCATCTCAAGAAGCTGATCAGCAAGCAGGGCATGTCCACCGCCGTGGGCGATGAGGGCGGCTTCGCGCCCAACGTGGCCAACCACGAAGCGGCCATCCAGCTCATACTCAATGCCATCGACGAGGCCGGCTACGAGCCCGGAAGGCAGATCGCCCTGGGCCTGGACTGCGCCAGCTCCGAGTTCTACAAGAACGGCAAGTACGTGCTGGAGGGCGAGGGCGGCGTTTCGCTGTCCTCGCAGGAGTTCGCCAACCTGCTGGCTGCCTGGTGCGACAAGTACCCCATCATCTCCATCGAAGACGGCATGGCCGAAAACGACTGGGACGGCTGGAAGCTCCTGACCGACCAACTGGGCAAGAAGGTGCAGTTGGTGGGCGACGACATCTTCGTCACCAATACCCGGATCCTGCGCGAGGGCATCCAGAAGGGCGTGGCCAACTCGATCCTCATCAAGATCAACCAAATCGGCACGCTCACCGAAACCTTCGCCGCCATCGAGATGGCCAAGCGCGCCGGCTATACCGCTGTGGTGTCGCACCGCTCGGGCGAAACCGAAGACTCGACCATCGCCGACATCGCGGTGGCCACCAACGCCATGCAGATCAAGACCGGATCGCTGTCGCGCTCGGACCGCATGGCCAAGTACAACCAGTTGCTGCGCATCGAAGAGGAACTGGCCGAAGTGGCTTCCTACCCGGGTATCGAGGCTTTCTACAACCTGCGCTGATTTCCGCGTGCTCCGGCTGTTGCGATGCGGCCGGATTATCGGGGAGTTTGCCGCAGCTGCTGCGAGGGTGCGCGTTCATGCGTCTGTTGTTCCTGCTGCTGTTCGTGCTGACTGCATTGATCCAGTACCCGCTCTGGTTCGGCAAGGGCGGGTGGCGCAATGTTTGGGACATGCAAAAGCAGGTCGCCCAGCAGCACGCGGCCAACGACAGCATGCGGGCCCGCAATGCGGCCATGCAAGCCGAGGTGCAAAGCTTGCAGAATGGCACCGACGCGATCGAAGAACGCGCCCGCACCGAGTTGGGCATGATACGCCCGGGCGAGGTGTTCGTGGAAATGCTGCCTGCCGGGACCCCCGTCCCCAATACGGCGGCGGTGGCCAATGCCACGGCGACGCAGGAGGCCCAGGCCCGGGCCGCGCGCGCCAAGCCGGCCGCCAGACCCGTGTCCGGCAAGCCTAGGCCGGCGCCTGGACGTTGATGCGCTGCGACAGCGCGATGTGACGATATGACTGACCAGCTAAAAAAATATCTTTTCGAAAACCGTTCCGTACGCGTGCAGGCCGTGCGGCTTTCCGATACCTGGCGCGACGCGCTGGCCCACCATGCCTATACGCCCGTGGTGCGCAGGCTGTTGGGAGAGTTGGTCGCGGCGTCGACCCTGCTCGCGGCCAACATCAAGTTCGACGGGTCGCTGCTGCTGCAGATCCAGGGCGACGGACCTATTTCGCTGGTGGTGGTGGAATGCCGGTCCGACCTGAGCCTGCGCGCCACGGTCAAAGTGCGCGAAGGCCAAACGGTGCCCGAAGACGGCACCCTGCAGTCCCTGCTGAACGTGCACGGCGCAGGGCGCTTTACGGTGCTGCTCGATCCCAAGCGCAAGACGCCGGGACATCAGACGTACCAGGGCATCGTTCCGCTGGAAGGCGAAACCGTGGCACAGGCGCTGGAACACTATATGAAGTCGTCCGAGCAGCTCGATACCCGCTTGTGGCTGGCGGCTGACGACCAGCAGGCGGCGGGCCTGCTGGTGCAGCGACTGCCCGATCACGGCGGACAGCCCGGCGAGGCGCCGGACGAAGCCTGGAACCGCGCCACGCATTTGGCCTCGACCCTGGGCGCTGGCGAACTGTTGTCGGTGGACACCGATACGCTGATACATCGGCTGTATTGGGAGGAAACCCTGCTTGCCTTCGATCCCATGGACGTGCGCTGGCACTGCCCCTGCGGGCGCGAACGCGTAGCCGAGATGTTGCGCATGCTGGGCCGTGACGAGGTCGACTCGATTCTGGCCGAACAGGGGCACGTAGAGGTTCTGTGCGATTTCTGCGGCAAGCCCTACTTGTTCGACGCGGTCGATTGCGCCAGCCTGTTCGCGGCGGACGCGCCGATCCCCGGTTCGCAGCATCCGCCCACGGTGCATTGACGAGCGCCCGGGACCATTCGGTCACAGCGTAGTTTCCTGAGCGTAGTTTCCACAATCGACGCGGCCGTGCGCGACCCGCACACTGCTGCGTCATGTATCGTCGTTCCGCCACTTCTGCTCAGTGCGGCAGCGCCTTGGTCGAATCGGCCGTGGCGCTGGGGATCGTTCTTTTCGCCGGCCTGGCGGCGCTGGAGTTCGCCCACTGGCAGTTGATGCGCCATCTGGCTCAGGTGGCATTGACCGAGGCGGCCCGGGCCGGGGCCGCCGGGCACTTGCGCCCTGGTTTGATGGCGCAGGCCTTCGAGGCCGGCATGGCGCCGCGCTATGCCGCGCCGGATGGCGGCTCGCGGCAGCGGCTGCGTGCGGCCTGGAAGCGCACACAGGCACGCAGCGGCTTGCCCGCCTGGCGCCTATGGGTGCTTCAGCCGGACCGGGCGGCGTATGCCGATTTCGGCCAGCGCGGCCTGCTGCTGCCCGAAGACGCACGCGAACAGCGAGCCATCCGCAACGATTACCAGGCTGAACAGCATGCGGGCTACACGGCCAGATGGCCGCAGGGCCGCGGCCCCCGTTCCGGGCTGACGATTTTCGAGGCCAATTCCTTGCGCCTGCGTCTGGTCTACGTGGTCGAACCCCTGGTGCCGGCCTTGCGGCCGTTGTTGCGCACGCTGGCGGCGGGTGCGGCCGACGCTTGCGCGCGACGCATCCTGGCCGCCGGCGCCTTGCCCCTGAGGCTGGAAATGACAATGGACATGCAATCGCACGCCTTGACCTGGCCGGCGGACCAGGGTGTTTCACCCGCCGAGCGTACATGTTGAATCCAGGTCATATATGATGCAGACTCTGCCAAACAGGACGCCGGACCTTCAAGCGCCCACCCCTATGCCGCTCAGGACTGCGTTGCCCGAAACGCCTGCCACACGAGACAACCCCGCTGAAACGGCTATTGTCATAGCGCAGGATGAGGCACAACTGTATGGGCCGGCCTGCGAACCGGGCCTGTCCAGCCTTTTGCTGGATATCGCGCCCCTGGCCGCCCGGATCATCGATGCCTACAACCTCAGGTTGGAGGGCATGCCCCGGTCTCGCCATCTCCTGAAGGCCCTATCGGACGAAGAACGCGTCGAGATCAAGCGTTGGCAGGTCGCCAATCTGCTCGGCCTGCTGGAGCCAGGGCTGACCGCGCAAACCCACGAAGCCATGGCTCGCGCCGTGGGGCGCCGGCTTGCGCTGTCTTGCGTCGGCAAAGAAGAACTGGCCTTCACCAAGGATCTGCTCTACGCCCTGATCATCGAACACGTGGGCCGCAACAAGCATGATCGGACCCTGCCGGTACTGTCGGCCCGCATGATGCGCGACCTGGCCTGGCACCTGACGGTCTACCAGGAAATCCACGCCCAGCGCACCCGGCTACTGCTCAGCATCACGCGCCTGGCGTGGGAGGCGGGCAGCTATGTCGATCTCATCGCCAAGACCGCCGAGCTGCTGGCAGGCCATCCCGGCATATGCGCCTGCCTGATCGGCCGTCCCGGCAATATGAAGACGCTCTGCTTCGAAGCGCTGGAAGGCATTGGACTGGAAACCTATCTTGCGCGCGCCCAGGCGATCCGTTCGTCCCGGATCGATGCCGGCGAGCCGTGGCTGGAGCGCAGCCCCGCGGAGAAGGCCTGGCGCAGCAATCGCATCGAACATTGCATCAATGTCGCCACCGATGCCGACATGCCGATCTGGCGCGGGCTGGCGCTGGAATACGGGTTTCACTCCATCGTGGCGGTGCCGCTGGCCAGCCAGTCCGGCATCGGACCGACGGCCATGCTGGGCCTGTACAGCAATTATCCCGGCGGATTCAGTTCGGACGACCAGATCGCCTTTCTCAAGCAGCTGCAGTCGCTGCTGACCTATGCCATCCTGCGCCTGGATGCCCAGGAAAACGTCGTCCATCCGGTGCCCTATCAGCAGCGCCGCCGCTGGGCCGATCTGCTCAAGACCGAAGCGTTGTGCATGCACTATCAGCCGCTGCTCGATCTGAAGACGCGCCGCATCGTCAAGGTCGAGGCGTTGGCCCGCCTGCGCGACGGCGACCGACTGCTGTCGCCCGGCGAGTTCTTTGCGGCCCTGACCTCGGAGGATTTCCTGGTGTTGTATGCCCGAGGTCTAGACCAGACCTTGCGCCAGTGGGGCCTCTGGCAACGCAGTGGACTGAATCCGGATCTGGCCGTCTCGATCAACATGCCCGCGGACGCCCTGGGCGACATCCGATACTACGATGCCACCGTGCAGGCCTTGACGCGCAACGGCTGTCCGCCCTCCATGCTCACGCTGGAAATTCTCGAAACCGACGACATGTCGGTGGGCATCGACGTTGTCACGGCGCTGGACCGCTATCGGGAGCTGGGCGTCAGTTTGGCCGAGGACGACTTGGGCTCGGGACACAGCAGTTTAAAGCGCATGCGCGAGCTGCCCTTTGACGCGGTCAAGATCGACCGCAGCTTGGTGGTAATTGGCAGCGAGAACTCCGCCGACGTGCTGCATTTCATTTTTCAGCTCACTCGCCTGGGCCATTCCCTGGGTAAAAACGTGATCGTGGAAGGGGTCGAGGACGAGGGGCTGCTCGAGGCCGTGACCATATTGGGTGCTGATGCCATACAGGGCTATGTGCTGACGCCACCCTTGCCGGCCGACGAGATCACTGCCTGGCTGGCCGCGCATCCGACCTATCCCGAGCCGGTCCGCAAGCACAGTGTTCTGGGACAGATGGCCCGGCTGCTCATCTGGGAAGAGTGTCTCTACCTCTTGCGCGACGAGGCTTCGGTTATGGGCCTGGCCAGCGACGTCACCCCGCCGGCGCTGCCCCTGGACATCATCGATCCGGGCCTTTCGCGCGTCTTCATGCTGGCGGCCATCAATCAGGGGCCGAGCAGCCCCGAATATCGCCGGATCCGCGAGAAGCTCATGCAGGCCCTGTCCGACCGGACCATCTGAAACACGAACATGCCCACATGCGCCTTATCCCAGACCGCTGTCATCCAATGCGCTTGAGTTCGGTCTTGTACTGCTGGCCGCGTTCGACGTAGTGGCGCGTATTGGCGTGCATGGTGGCGATTTCTTCGGGCGTGAGTTCGCGTACCACTTTGCCGATACCGATCACCAGAGAGTTGTCGGGGATCACGCGCCCTTCGGGCACAATGGCGCCCGCGCCCACCAGGCAGTTGCGGCCGACCACGGCCCGATTCAGGACGATGGCCTGCATGCCGATCAGCGCGCCGTCCTGGATGGTGCAGCCGTGCAGCATAGCCTGGTGGCCGACGGTAACGTTCTCTCCCACGACCAACGGGCAGCCCGCGTCCACGTGCAGCACGCTGGATTCCTGCACGTTGCTGCCGCGGCCTATGGTGATGGGTTCGTTGTCGCCGCGTACGGACACGTGCGACCAGATGCTGACGTTTTCGCGCAATATGACCTGGCCGATGATGTCGGCGCTGTCCGCGATATAGGCGCTGGAGGCGATGTCCGGAGTCAGCGTGTCGAGTTGGTAGATGGCCATAAGGTTTATTTTGAAATGTCCGCGGGTTGCACGTGCTCCGGCCGTGCGGGTTCCGGCGCGAAGATGTCATCGGCGCTTGCCGCGCGCCATAGATAGCCTTCAGAATCGACGCTGGCGCGCTCGCCTGTACGGCACCAGTCGCCGCTGAACTTCGCGCGCGCGGCGGCCTCGTCGCTCCAGTAGCCCAGGAACAGGGCCGGGTCGGGATGGCCGTGGATGTCGTAGCGGTTCAGGGCCAGTTCGCCCATCTGGCCGACTGAACAGATCCTGCCTTGCTCGTCGATGACCGCCATGCGATGGCCGGGGTAGGGCCGTCCCATGCTGCCGGGCCTGGAAGGCCAGCGCTTGTTGCTGTCGCCGACCACGTAGTTCATCTCTGCCTGGCCGTACATCTGGTTCGACGCCACGCCCAGCGCCGATTCGCACCACGCGCGCACGGCCGGGTCCATGTCCGCGCCGGTGCTCACCACGGCGCGCAGCGCCAGCTTGTGTTGCTCGCGCGCACCGGACGTGCTTTGGCTTTGCATCATCGTCCGTAGTTCGGCTGCTGAGAAACGGGTGTTGGTGATTTGATAGCGCTGCAACAAGTCGAAGGCGCGCTCGGCCGAGAAGCCACCGGGTGTGCCGACAATGGGACGGCCGAAATAGAGCGTGGGCAGCAAGGCCTGCATCAAGCCGTCGGCCCGTGCCCAGTCGGCCGGCGACCAGAACACGTCGCCTGGCTTGGGAAACCAGTTTTGCGAGGCGACAAAGCCGGGCAGGATGCCTATCAGCGCGCTATGCGGCAGCAAGATGCCCTTTGCGGCGCCTGCGGCATCCGGAGTGTAGAGCAGAATGGCCGGGTCGCTGGCGCGGGTGATCACGGGCTTGAAGTTGGCAGGCTGGCGCGCCAGCAGGCTGCGCCAGGGAAGAATGCGCTCGCTGGCCAGATCGACGCCGACGATCTGCTGCAGCTGCGGGCAGCGGTCCGCCGCGACGAGTAGGGCAGCGCGGGATGTCGAATCGATTACCGCCACCTGGGCGCCGCAATCCCTCAGGCGGTTTTCCATGGCATCAAAGCCCAACTGGGTGGACAGGGGTACGGATACGGCGCCCACGGTATAGATGGCCATGTAAGCCACCACGGTTTCAGGCCGCTGGCCCATGGCCACGGCCACGCGATCGCCCGGACTGATGCCCAGCTTGACCAGCCCGTTGGCCAGTTGATTGACGGCTTCGGCCAGTCGGCCGTACGTCCACACCTCGCGCTGGCCGTCTTCGTCTTCATAGAAGACGGCAATGCTGCGCGCGTGCGCGGGCGTGGCGGCCCATTGGTGGCAGCATGACTGCGCAATATTGAATTGAGCGGGAACCAGCCAGCGGAAGGTTTGGTGGAGCGCCTGATATTGGTCGTTCATGGCCCTATGGTGTGTAGCGCACACGGCTGCGGGAACCGGCCCGAATATCGCGGCGAAATGCCGGGTGGGCCAGACGCTAAGCATGACCTAGCGGGACCGGGACTGCAATATGTTCCATGCTCCTATTAGGGACATACAAGGGTTTTCACGAAGCAAAAAAATCTGGCCTTGCCTTCGTGGGGGGCGACGATAAAAAAACCCGCCATTTAGGCGGGTTTGAAAGGGGCTAGAGAGCAGCCCCCAAGGGGAAAATTTGCGGGTTTACACGCCAGCGCGGGCCATCTGGGGGCGGCTGGACGTGCGGTGCAGCGCCTGCATCATTTTGCCGGCCCAAGCCCTCAGCGCACGCAGCGGGTGCGGGCGGAATTGTTCTTCGATCGCCATCAGCACCAATTGGCGCTCGAGTTCGTCGGACAGATAATCCAGATCGTCGGCCAGGCGATCGTTCGAGAAAATGTAGGAGGGCATTGCAGAGGCTCCAGAATGCGTGTGAACCGTTTTTGCTTTCCGGTTCTTACAGGGTAAACCCTATTTTAGGGTAAACCCTGGATCGTTGCAAGTCTGGTGTTTCCGGAAAACTACACGTCCCGATAGCTGCTGGCCACCAGCTCAAAACCGAACAGGCGGCAGTCCAGCGCCCCGTTGTAGATGGGAATGCGGCGCTGCGGCTTCAGGCGCAGATGCTGGGGCAAGGCCATGTCGCTGCTGATGGTGTGCAGGCGCCAGCCGGCGTAGTGCTTCTTCAGGTTGGAGGCCCAATCGCGCCAGAGGCCGTCGTCGATCTGGTCCATACGGTCGCCGTAGGGCGGATTGGTCACAATCCAGCCGGGTGCGCAGGGCGGTTCCACGGTGCGTGCATCGCCCACTTCAAATCGGATGGCCTGCGGTGTGAGCCAGGCGCGCCCGGCGTTGGCATGCGCATGCTCCACGGCCTGAGGGTCGAGGTCGTAGCCCACGAGCGGCGTGTCGAGCTGGCTACGGATGCGGGCGCGGGCGTCGTCTTTGAGGTCGCGCCAGTGGCGGTTGTCGAAGCCGCGCATGCGCTCGAAGCCGAAAGGGCGCCAGATGCCCGCCGGCACGCCCAGCGCGATGCCGGCCGCTTCGATGAGGATGGTGCCGCTACCGCAGAAAGGATCGAGCAGAGGGGCACAAGGGTCCCAGCCGGCCAGGGCCAGCAGGCCTGCGGCCAGGTTTTCGCGCAAGGGCGCCTCGCCCTTGTCCAGGCGCCAGCCGCGCTTGAAAAGCGATTCGCCCGAGGTGTCCAGATAAAGCGTGGCGAGAGTGCCGTGGATGAATAGGTGCACGCGCGCATCGGGACGCACGGTATCGATGTCGGGGCGGGCGCCTTCGCGGTCGCGCAGACGGTCGCAGATGCCATCCTTGGCGCGCAGGTTGCAATATTGCAGGCTGCGCACGGGGCTCTTGATGGCGGAGGTATCCACGCGCAAGGTCTGTTCGGCTCCGAACCAGCGTTCCCAGGGCACACTGTAGGCCAGATCGAGGATGTCGTCCTCGTGGCCGATTTCATCTTGAGCGACCTGGGCTAGGATGCGTGTGGCCAGGCGCGAGTACAGATTGGCGCGCTGGATGCCGCTCCAGTCGGCGGTGAAGCTGCAGCCGGCGCGGCCGGGCTGGGCGTCATCGAAGTCCAGGGCCTGCATTTCGGCGGCCAGGGCGTCTTCCAGGCCTTGAGGGCAGGGGGCGAAGACCTTGAAGACTTCGGCCTGCTTGGCGCTCAGAGGGCGTTTCCGGCGTTCTACGCGAGTCTCGCTGAACGCTTCTGCGATGGACTCCTGGTTGTCGGGATCGTTGTTGAGTTCTTCTGCCACCGAGGCTGCGCCGAGCGCCTGCCCCGCCCAATTCGGTCGGCTCGGGCGCACAGGGGCGCCCTGGACCCGCTGCGCGGGCCGCCCTCCCTCTAAAGGGCTGGGCAGGTGCTCGGCGCGGCCCTGACTCATGCCGCCGTCGCGCGTGCGTTCCGCTTCTTGCCGAGATTCGGCTTTTTCTCGGCCGCGCTCCATTTGCGCGGCATTTTTCGCGCGGGCGCCGCTGCGCTTGCGGCGCGGGCCTTCATCCTCGACGGCGGGTCGGCTGGGGCGGGTCAGGGTCAGCGTCTTGCGCGGACGGTCGGTGTCGTCGGACATGAAGGTGTGTACAGCCGTGGCGGCTTCAGAAAGGTTTGACGACGACCAGTACCACCACGATGAGCAGCAGCACGACGGGGATCTCGTTGAACCAGCGGTAAAAGGTGTGCGAGCGGGTGTTGCGGCCCTGCTCGAACTTGCGCAGCATGACGCCGCAGGCATGATGGTAGCCGATGACGAGCACGACCATCAGCAGCTTGGCGTGCATCCAGCCGTTGCCCGGCCCCATGCCTATGCCGTAGCCCAGGAACAGCCACAGGCCCAGCAGGACGGCGGGAAAAGCCAGGATGGTGGTGAAGCGGTACAGGCGGCGCGCCATGCCCAGCAGGCAGGCTTGAACGCCGGGGTCGGTCTGTTGTGCCAGATTGACGTAGATGCGGGGCAGGTAGAACAGCCCGGCGAACCACGAGGCGATGAAGACGATGTGCAGGGCCTTGACCCAGAGCATAAGCATGAAGCGCACCTCTAGAAGTGGATTTGCGCAATTGTAGGCGGGTTGGCTTCCGGAAAATCGTCGACGATATTGCAAAAAAATTCGCATTGATCTATTGTTTTTTCATAAAAAACAAAAAATCGTCGACAAAATGAGTAAAGTGATTACGTTGCCGCTTTCCCCGGCCCCCGAAGGCGAGACCTTGTCGGACCATGCGTTTCGGCAAATCCAGTCGGCCATCGTCAAAGGCGATATCCCGCCGGGCAGCCGGATTTCCGAACCCGAGCTGGTGCGCGCCTATGGCATCAGTCGCGGCCCGCTGCGCGAGGCGCTGCATCGGCTGGAAGGCCAGCGGCTGCTGGTGCGTGTGCCGCATGCGGGCGTGCGGGTGGTGGCGCTCAGCCGCCAGGAGCTCAACGAGCTCTACCAGATCCGCGAATCGCTCGAAGGCATGGCCTGCCGGCTGGCGGCGCAGAATATGTCGCCGCAAGCCATCGACGCGTTGCGCCAGGTACTCCTGGCCCATGAGCGCGACGCGGATTTTCAGGCCGGGCGCGGCTACTATCAACAGGAGGGCGGCTACGATTTCCACTACCGCATCGTGCAGGGCAGCGGCAACCAGATGCTGTTCCGCCTGCTGTGCGAAGACCTCTATCAATTGGCTCGCATGTACCGCATCCAGTATTCGAGCACACCCAACCGGCCGCCCCAGGTCTATGCCGAGCATCACCGCATACTCGATGCCATCGCCGACGGCGACGGCGAACTTGCGCAACTGCTGATGAGCCGGCATATCCGTGCGTCCTATCTCAACATCGAACGTGAAATCGCGCAGGCCGACCTGCAGCGTACCGAGGCATGATGAACACCCAATACCGCAAGCCCCTGCCGGGCACCAAGCTGGACTATTTCGATGCGCGCGAGGCCGTGGACGCGATCTCGCCGGGCGCCTATGACGGTCTGCCCTACACCTCGCGCGTGCTGGCCGAGAACCTGGTGCGGCGCTGCGATCCCGCGCTGCTGCGCGATGCGCTCGGGCAGCTCATCGAGCGCCGGCGCGACCTGGATTTTCCCTGGTTTCCGACCCGCGTGGTGTGCCACGACATCCTGGGCCAGACGGCGCTGGTGGACTTGGCCGGTCTGCGCGATGCCATCGCCGAGCAGGGAGGCGATCCGTCGCAGGTCAATCCGGTGGTGCCGGTGCAACTGATCGTCGACCATTCACTGGCCGTGGAATACGGCGGTTTCGATCCCGACGCCTTCGCCAAGAACCGCGCGGTGGAGGACCGCCGCAACGAGGACCGCTTTCACTTCATCGACTGGACCAAGCAGGCCTTTCGCAATATTGAAGTGGTGCCGCCGGGCAACGGCATCATGCATCAGATCAACCTCGAGCGCATGTCGCCGGTGGTGCATGCGCAGGACGGCCTGGCTTATCCCGACACGCTGGTCGGCACCGACAGCCACACACCGCATGTGGATGCGCTGGGCGTGATCGCCGTGGGCGTAGGCGGCCTGGAAGCCGAGAATGTCATGCTCGGCCGCGCCTCGTGGATGCGCCTGCCCGACATCGTTGGCGTGGAACTCACCGGCCGCCGCCAGCCCGGCATCACCGCCACCGACATTGTGCTGACCCTGACCGAATTCCTGCGCCGCGAAAAAGTCGTGGGCGCCTATCTCGAGTTCTACGGCGAAGGCGCGTCCAGTCTCACGCTGGGCGACCGGGCCACCATCTCCAATATGGCGCCGGAATACGGCGCTACGGCGGCCATGTTCGCCATCGATCCGCAGACCATCGAATACTTGAAGCTCACCGGCCGCGAGGACGCGCAGGTCAGGCTGGTCGAGACCTATGCCAAGACGGCGGGACTGTGGGCCGATACGCTCAAGAATGCCCAATACGAGCGCGTGCTGCGCTTTGACTTGTCGGCGGTGGTGCGCACGCTGGCCGGCCCGTCCAACCCGCATCGTCGCTTGCCGGTATCGGCGCTGGCCGAGCGCGGCATCAGCGGCAAGGTCGAGAACGTGCCGGGCCAGATGCCCGACGGCGCGGTCATCATCGCCGCCATCACCAGCTGCACCAATACCAGCAACCCTCGCAACGTGATCGCGGCGGGCCTGCTGGCGCGCAATGCCAATCGTGCGGGCCTGACGCGCAAGCCCTGGGTCAAGAGCTCACTGGCGCCGGGTTCCAAGGCCGTTGCGCTGTATCTCGACGAAGCCGATCTGACTCAAGAGCTGGAACAACTGGGCTTTGGCGTGGTGGGCTTTGCATGCACCACCTGCAACGGCATGTCGGGCGCGCTGGATACGAAGATCCAGCAAGAGATCATCGAGCGCGATCTCTACGCCACCGCCGTGCTCTCGGGCAACCGCAATTTCGACGGGCGCATCCACCCTTACGCCAAGCAGGCCTTCCTGGCCTCGCCGCCGCTGGTGGTGGCCTACGCCATCGCCGGCACCATTCGCTTTGACATCGAGCAGGACGTGCTGGGCAAGGATGCCTCGGGCAAGGACATCCGCCTCAAGGACATCTGGCCCACCGACGAGGAGATCGATGCAGTGGTGGCCAAGTCCGTCAAGCCCGAGCACTTTCGCAAGGTCTACGAACCCATGTTCGCCGTACATGACCCGCGCAGCGTGGCGACCGATCCGCTGTACGCCTGGCGCCCGCAAAGCACCTACATTCGCCGCCCGCCATACTGGGAAGGCGCACTGGCCGCCGAGCGCGCACTGCGCGGCATGCGGCCCCTGGCGGTTCTGGGCGACAACATCACCACCGATCACCTCTCGCCATCGAACGCCATTCTGGCCGACAGCGCCGCCGGCGAATACCTGGCCAGGATGGGCCTGCCGGAAGAGGACTTCAACTCCTACGCCACGCACCGCGGCGATCACCTTACGGCTCAGCGTGCAACTTTCGCCAACCCTACGCTGCTCAACGAGATGGCGATCGACGCTCAGGGCAACGTGATCAAGGGCTCGTTCGCGCGCGTCGAGCCGCAGGGTAAGGTCATGCGCATGTGGGAAGCCATCGAAACCTATATGGACCGCAAGCAGCCGCTCATCATCGTGGCGGGGGCCGACTACGGCCAGGGATCTTCGCGCGATTGGGCCGCCAAGGGCGTGCGGCTGGCCGGCGTGCAGGCCATTCTGGCCGAGGGTTTCGAGCGCATCCATCGCACCAATTTGCTGGGCATGGGCGTGCTGCCGCTGGAGTTCAAGCCGGGGGTCAATCGCAGGTCGCTGGAGTTGGACGGCACCGAAACCTACGATGTCGTGGGCGAACCCCAGCCGCGCGCGGACCTGACGCTGGTTGTGCATCGGCGCAGTGGCCAGACGGTGCAGGTGCCCGTCACCTGTCGCCTCGATACGGCCGAGGAAGTGTCGATCTACGCGGCGGGAGGGGTCTTGCAGCGCTTTGCGCAGGACTTCCTCGAGGCTGCGCGGACTTAGTTTGCTGTGTTTGCGTAAGGGCTGTTGTTTGGGTTCTTGAAACGTCGGAGGGGTCGCGCTGAGGCGAGTGCGTTGCGGCCTGGTCGGCTGACGCGGCCCCTGGACGGGGCCGCGACCATCGTCCGAGTAAAAAGGCGGGCCGGGTGCGAACTCGCCCCTGCGGGGTTCAGGCAGCGCGCCCCGTCCGACTTCCAGCAGTTCAGCCCATCAAGGCTGTCACACGATATACGAGTGGTTTTTTATGCAACTGCAATTCTCGATGGAGTTCGTTTTGTCGGGGTGGGGAGTGGGGAGCAGGCCTGCTCCCCACTCCCCACCCCGACAAAACAAACGGTTCAAGAACCCAAACCAGGAAATTCCATGCCCCCCCACGCACCCCAGATCAAAATCCCCGCTACCTATATGCGCGGCGGCACCAGCAAAGGCGTCTTCTTCAAGCTCACCGATTTGCCAGAGGCCGCGCAAGTGCCCGGCCTCGCGCGCGATGCATTGCTGATGCGCGTGATCGGCAGCCCCGATCCTTACGGCAAGCAGATCGACGGCATGGGCGCGGCCACGTCCAGCACCAGCAAGACAGTCATCATCGGCAAGAGCAAGCGCCCCGATCACGACGTCGACTACCTGTTCGGCCAGGTCGCCATCGATAGGGCCTTTGTCGACTGGAGCGGTAACTGCGGCAACCTCACTGCCGCGGTGGGTCCATTTGCGATCACCAACGGCCTGGTCGACGCCTCGCGCGTGCCCAGGAACGGCACGGCGGTGATCCGCATCTGGCAGGCCAATATCGGCAAGACCATCGTCGCCCATGTGCCCATTACCGAGGGTGCGGTGCAGGAGACCGGTGATTTCGAGCTGGACGGTGTGACCTTTCCGGCCGCCGAAGTGCCGCTCGAATTCATGGATCCGGCCGACGAGGGCGAGGGCGGGGGTGCCATGTTTCCCACCGGCAATCTGGTGGACGACCTGGAGGTGCCCGGCGTAGGCACTTTCAAGGCCACCCTGATCAATTCCGGCATTCCCACCATCTTCCTCAATGCCAAGGACCTGGGCTATACCGGCACCGAGCTGCAGGGCGACATCAACGGCGACCCGCAAGCGCTCAAGCGGTTCGAAACGATCCGCGCCTATGGCGCATTGAAGATGGGCCTTATCAAGTCGCTGGACGAGATCGCCAGCCGCCAGCATACGCCCAAGGTCGCCTTCGTCGCGCCGCCGGCCGCCTATACGGCCTCCAGCGGCAAGAAGATCGCCGCCCAGGACGTCGACGTGCTCGCGCGCGCCATGTCCATGGGCATGTTGCATCACGCCATGATGGGTACGGCCTCGGTTGCCATCGCCACGGCCGCTGCGATCCCCGGCACGCTGGTCAACCTGGCCGCGGGTGGAGGCGAGCGCAATGCGGTGCGCTTCGGCCATCCTTCGGGCACGCTGCGCGTAGGAGCCCAAGCCAGACTGATCGACGGGCAGTGGGGGGTCGGCAAGGCCCTGATGAGCCGCAGCGCGCGCGTGCTGATGGAAGGATGGGTGAGGGTGCCGCTGCAGACCTTGATCTGATCTTTTCCGATGCGCGATGCAGGTTCGCATGCATGACCAGCTCTATTCGTAGCCTTCTTCCCGCCTGGGCCGGATGCGCACAAACTGCGGTATCTGCCGAGCCATGTGGGCCGGCCGGCCCGGATTCATCGGCTTGAACTCACGCGGGATCGTCGCGCTGCTCGCGTTGTATGCGTACACGCACCGCATCGAGTCCGCTGCCCGCATCGAGTACCATGCCTTGCGCAAAGACATCGCGGGCCAGGCGCGTCAAAGAGCCGTTTCCCGATATCTCCACAGCAAGGCGCGCGCCGCGCTCGAACGCATGCCTGAGCGTGTCGTGCCACAGCACGGGCCGCGCCATGTTCCAGGCCAGATCCAGGACGATGAGGTCGGCGCGCAGCAAGGCCCGCGCGCGGCTGCTGCTGACATACACGAGCCTCGGTGCCTGCGATGCGACCATTTCCGCGGCTGTCGCCAGTTCCTGTGCCTGCGCCTGCAGCAGTGGGCAGTGCGAAGGCACTGCCATGCATAGCCGGGTTGCCGCGGATGCGCCCCGGGCCAGGGCGAGCGCCATCACCTGTGCCAGCGCGGCGTCGCTGCCGGCCACGACGATCTGCCGCTCGGCGTTCAGATTGGCCACGTAGGCCGGACTCGCCGCCTGATGGACCTGCGAGACGACGGCGCTCACTTCGGGTTCGGCCAGGCCGACGATGGCCGCCATGCCGTAGCCGCTGGGATAGGCCGCTTCCATGAGCTGTCCGCGCAGGCGCACCAGCCGAAGCGAATCGTGCAAGTCCATCACGCCCGCGATCACGGCCGCGGGCCATGCGCCGATCGACAGTCCGGCGACTATGTCCGGCGCGGCGTCCTGCCGGATCAGCGCACGCGCGGTCGCCACACCGGCGATCGCCAGGCAGAGTTGTGTGGCGACGGTCGAGCGCAGGGATCGCTCGGTGTCGAGATCGAGCGGATCAACATCCAGCGCATCGCCCGCTTCGGCAAGCGTTTGCGCCACCGCGGGATCTTGCGGCAGCGCGTGCAGCATGCCTGCGCGCTGGCTGCCTTGGCCGGGAAACATGAACAGTACGCTCATGCCTGGTCGTTCCACGGGTCCGCGACCAGCCTCGGGCCGGAATCGGTCTTGAGCAGGGTCCGGTGGGGCCAGGCCAGCCAGTCGCGCAGCGCGAAGCCGCCGCGGCCGGTATCGATCTGCAGGTCGATGCGGCACTCGGTTTGCTCCAGCATCCGCACAAGCTGTTCACGCTGTGCGGCGCATGGCGCGTGCGCCATGCGCACGACGAGATCCAGGTCGCTGTCCGTGCACAGTACGGGCAGACCGCTGGCGAGCAAGAATCCGACGCCGCCGGTCGGCCCCCAGGCCCAGCCGAGCGCATCGAGTCCAGGCGCGAGTGCGCGCAGCGTGCGCAGTGCCGCGAATGGCGCGTCGTGCGGCAGGGCGCTCGCCCTGGCGGCCAGCATTTCGGGTGTTGCCACGCGAGTAATGGCATTGCGTGCAAGGAATGCCGCCAGGCGTTCATGTCGCACCTGGCCGCGCAGGCCCACCGCGATGGCGCCGTCGGCGCCACGCGGCGCCCGGCGCACGACCATGGGAGCCTCTTTGTGGCATGCCTGAAGCGCCCAATCCGGCAGGGGCGCGTCATTCAGGGTCCGGGGCATCCCGGCCGCATACAGCAAATCGTGCGCGCGCAGCAACCCGTGTGTCATGGCGCCGTTTTCCTTTGCCGCATCGGGGACTGGGGGGGCTCGGGCGATTATTGCGCCGACGCGTTCCATTGCGCGCGCAGGCGTTCGCGCACCTGCGACGAAGCCTCGCGTAGCGGTGCGCCCAGTCTGCTTTCCAGGCCGCGCGACGGGTCCGCGGCAATATCTGCCAGTGCTGCCGCAAGCGCGGCCTGCACGACCTGAACGTCGTTCGCCTCGGGAGCATCAGCCGAACTGACCTTGAGCAGTCGCCAAAGCAGCCCGAGTGAGGCAAAGCTGGCAATGTCATAGGCCATGGGCGGGATATCCTGCGCAAGCCGCTCCAGGTCGGCGACCGAGCGCAGCGTCACGCGCGCCGCCGCCGCCTTGCCCATGGCGTGCACCATCACCTGAGCATCGTCGAGCGCGAGCAGGCGGTTGGCCTGGTAGCCGTGTGCCAGCAGCGCGCCCGACATCGCGCGGCCGACGATCAGCCCGATCACCGGATGTCCGGCCAGGCGCGCGGCGGCATAGGCATCGGCCGCCGCGGCCAATGCGAGATGGATGCCGTAGGCCTCTTCGCGGCGGCCATACGCCTGGCTGGCCACGTCGATGACGGCGACGATGGCGCGCTTGGTCTCGCATCCCGCGTCCGCCGTCGCGGCGTCATGCACCGCGCGTGCCAGCTGCCAGCCTTCGACCAGGCCGACCTCGCCGCTTCGCGCGCGCGCGAAGCGGTTGTCGGCGTCGGGAACGACCGCGATGTAGCGCGCTGGCCGGCCGGCCAGCGCGGCATCGAGCACTTGCACGGTGCTGCCGTAGTCGGCACTGGGCGCGTCGCCGGCCAGGACTCGCATCCAGGTCGTGCCGCGGGTGGAAAGTTCGGTTCGGCTCATGCTGGGGTCCCTGCTGCGTAGAGCGTGCGCACATCCGTGGCCGTGGCCTGGCGCACGGCATCAACCTGGGCAAGCCGTTCGAGGTAGTAGCCGATCCGCTCGCTGCGCGCCTGCGCGGGCGAGCCCGCACGCAGCCATGCCAGAACCTGCGCGCGGATGGCGACGGAGTCGTCCTCGATGCAGACGTCGGCCAGTCCGGTGGCCGCGCGCTGCTCGCCGCCGGTCAGGCTCCAGATGAAGGGCCGGTCGCCCGAGTCGTACTCCTCGATGCCGGCTTCCTGTTCTATGACTTGGGGGCCGTTCAGGCCCAGGCGCGCCTCGCGCGTCATCAGCAGATGGCTGCAAAGACCGGCCGCGATGCTCATGCCGCCGAAGCAACCGACCACTCCCGCCGTGATGCCAACGACGGGGCCATGCTGTCGCAGCGCACGAATGGCCGCGTGGATCTCGGCAATCGCGGCCAGGCCGAGGTTGGCTTCCTGAAGCCGCACGCCGCCGGTCTCGAAGACGATCACGGCGCGCGTCGGAACGCCTGCAAGGTTGTCCTGTACCGTCAGTTCCAGCGAGCCCGCGATTTTCGCGCCGGACACCTCGCCCATGCTGCCTCCCTGGAACGCGCCTTCGATGGCGAGCACCACGGCGCTCTGGCCGTCGAGTGTGCCGCGCGCCACCACGACGCCGTCGTCTGCCTGGGGCACGATGCCCTGGCGCGGCAGCCACGGCGAGGTCAATTGTTCGAACGGGTCGATCAGTTCTCGAAAACTGCCCGGATCGAGCAGGGCGATGGCCCGCCTGCGGGCATCGCGCTCGATGAAGCTGTCTCGTTCTAACGGATTGCGCGCCATGTCTGTTTCCTCTCAGGCCTGCTCGGCGGTTTCGTATGCCTGCTCCAGCCGCAGGCATACCACCGCGGGCGTGGCGCCGAAATCGTTGATGATGAGGCGGGCCGCCGGCCAGGTGCGCGAGCCGAACAGGCGCGCAAGCTGCGCCTGCCAGGTGGCCGCCATGCCTTTGACGGAAGTCGTGATGGCCACCTCGATGCGGCCGTGGACGGCGGGCAAGAGCAGCACCTCCAGGTCGCCCGAGCCGACTACGCCGGCGTGCGCTCTCCGGTCGGCGGGTGCGCCGCCGTCAAACTGAAACTCAAGCTTCTCCATATGCGCTTTCCTTGTGGGCGGATTGGAAACCGGTCGCCTCGCTCGCATAGACGGGCAGGCGGTCCAGGAACAGGGCCGCGGCCAGCAGGTCGGCCGCGCCGCCGGATGAGACATGCCGCGCCAGCATGGTTTTCTCGAGCTGGCGCAAAGCAATGCGGCCCGCTGGCGTCGCCAGGCCGCCCGCGGCGCGCACGTCGGCGGCGCCGGCCTGCACGGCGCGCAAGGCCTGGATCCCCCCGCGCGCAAGCACGCAGGTGTCGTCCAGCGTGGCCATGACGGCGAGCAGCGCGTCGATGCGCGCGTGGTCTTCGCGCATGCCAGCTGCCCGCGCCCGGCGCAGCGCGGGCAGCGCCGCCTCGACAACGTGCGGGAAGCCGGCGCGGGCCTGGCCCCTGGCACCCCCTACGCCGTATTCCATGCAGGCGCGCTCGCCCTTGTGTCCGCTGCGCGCAGGTGCATGGCGATCCTCGATCCGGGCCAGCCGCGCCGCGCGTGCGGCGACGAATGCCGCGCCCGGTTCGTTCGGCATCTGCGCGGCGGCGGTCACCAGCAGGCCTAATGCCCAGATGGCGCCGCGATGTGTGTTGACGCCGCCCGTGGCTTGCAGCATGGCGGTCTCGCCTTGGCGGCCCAGCAGTCCGATGCGCTCGCGCAGCGCCAAAGGCGCTTGGTTCTGCGCGCCGGCCAGCGCCATGGCTTCGAATGTCGGGCGCAGCGTTTGCGCCGAATGCGTCATCAGCGCCCAATTCAGGTCGTGATGCGCGCCGCTGCCTCGCATGTCTACTAGGCCGGGCTTGGGCGAGAGCGTGGCCTCGTCGATCAAGGCGGACTCCACCAGTGCCGCGAACCGGCGCGCAAGCACCGCGGGATCGGCTGGCAGCGTATGGGGAGATCGGTCAGCCGAATTCGACAGTGTCTGCATCACCAGCTCCGGAAACGCGCGGGCGGCTCGTACAGGCCGCCGGACCATTCGACCAGATCGGCGATGCTCTTTGCCGCGAGCAGTTCGCGGCTGGCGTCGGTGCGGCGCACGTCCAGGTCTTCGGGCAGCGCGATCAGGCCGTCGCGCCGCATCTGCCCGGTCCGGGCCGGGTCGTGCCGCAGGCCGACGCTCGTCACCCCCGCCACGGCTGCGATCATGGCGCGCCGCTCTTGCAGCGAGCGCGCCTTGTACAGATAGGCGATGCCGTCCTCGGTCAACAAATGGGTGACGTCATCGCCATAGATCATGATCGGGGCCAGCGGCATGCCGCTCTGCTTGGCCACGGCCACCGCATCCAGCGTATCGACAAAGGTGGGCTTGCCGCCTTCCTGGAATGTTTCGACCATTTGTACGACCAGCTTCTTGCCGCGCTCGAGCATCGTCACCGGCTCGGTCATGTCCAGCCAGGCGGGCGTGGCGTGCCGGCGGCCGCGCGGATCGTGGCCCATATTGGGCGCGCCGCCGAAGCCCGCCAGGCGGCCGCGGGTGACGGTGGACGAGTGCCCGTCACCGTCCACCTGCAGCGTGGCGCCGATGAATAGATCCACCGCGTATTGGCCGGCCAACTGGCACAGCATGCGATTCGAGCGCATTGATCCGTCGTGGCCGGTGAAGAACACATCCGGGCGAGCCGCCATATAGCGCTCCATGCCCAGCTCGGTCCCGAAGGAGTGCACACTTTGCACCCAGCCCGATTCAATCGCGGGAATCAGTGTCGGGTGCGGATTGAGCGTCCAATTGCGACAGATCTTGCCTTTCAGGCCTAGGCGCTCGCCGTAGGTCGGCAGGATCAATTCGATGGCCGCGGTGTTGAAGCCGATGCCGTGGTTGAGCGATTGCACATTGTGCCGCTGGTAGATGCCGCGTATGGCCATCATCGCCATCAGCACATGCACCGGCTTGATCAGGCGCGGATCGCGCGTGAACAGCGGCTCGATGTAGAAGGGCCTGTCGGCCTGCACGATGAAATCGACCCACGAACCGGGTATGTCGACGCGCGGCAAATCGGATGGGTCGTCGACGATCTCGTTGACCTGCGCGATCACGATGCCGTTGGAAAACGCGGCCGGTTCCACCAGCGCGGGCGTGTCCTCGGTGCTGGGACCGGTGTAGAGGTTGCCTTCGCGGTCGGCCTTGAAGCCGGCCACCAGCGCCACATTGGGGATCAGATCCACCACCAGCCGCGCGTAGAGTTCGATATAGGTGTGGATGGCGCCCACTTCCAGCAGTCCGTCTGCCAGCAACTGGCTGATGCGCAGGCTTTGCGGTCCGGCAAAGGAAAAGTCGAGCTTGCGCGCGATGCCGGCCTCGAACAGATCCAGGTGCTCGGCGCGGCTCACGCTGGGCATGATCATGTGCAGGTCGTGCAGCCGTTCGGGGCTGGCCTTGGCCAGGGAACGCGACAGGAAGTCGGCCTGCTTCTGGTTGTTGCCTTCCAGCACGACGCGGTCGCCCGGAGCGATCAGCACTTCAAGGGCGGCGACGATATCGCCGCTCGGGATGATCTTGTCGCGCGCAATCCGCCGGACCGCCGCCAGACGGCGCTCCTTCTCGTCGCGCCGCCGCCGCCATTGGGCCGGGACGGCCGGGTTGGTGGACATCGCTTGCATGGATGGGCAGCTCCAGCCGTGAGTGATTTGGTCTTTTGCACTCTATGCCGGGAGTCGCGGCACTTCAATCAAGCTAGCCGCGGTTTTATTAATCCCAGGTTAATGAAACAATGCGCGGACTGGACGGCGCGGCGCAAGAAGGCAGCCAACACGGCGGTGGAGACGTGAACCATGGCAATCGACGAAGACATTACGCTCAAGAAGCTGGAGGTATTCCAATCCTTCATGACGCTGGGCAATCTGGCGCGGGTATCGGAAGCGATGGGACAAAGTACGGTCAGCGTGCACCGCGCGCTGCACACGCTGGAAGAAGGGCTGCGCTGTCCTTTGTTCAAGCGCGACGGACGCAAGCTGATCCCGCTGCCTGCCGCCTATGTATTCGCCGAGCATGTGGAACGCATCCTGGACGAATGCGAAGCCGGCGTGCGCCGCACCCGTGAAGCGGCGGGCTTTTCTTCGACGGTGCTCAAGATAGGCTGCCTCTACTCGATGACGGTGGGCACGCTGCCGCACCTGCTGGTGGGCCTGAAGACGCGCCGCTCCGCGCTCGACATCGAACTGACGCTGGGCTCGAACGGCAGCCTGCTGACCAAGCTGGAGGACGGCCAGCTCGATGCCATCATCATCGCGCTGGGTGAGCCGCTGCGCAATCCGGACCTGCTCACCGTGCCGATGTTCGACGACCGGATTTTCTTTGCCGCGCCGCTCGATTCGCCCTACGCCTCATCGGCCCAGATCGACCTGCAGGCGGTGCGCGGCGAGAAGTTCGTCGCGCTCGGCGACGATTTCGCGACCTACCACGACTTCATGGTGGCTTTTGGCAAGGCCGGCTTCGCGCCAGAGATCGCGCTGCGCGTGGGCGACATCTTCTCGCTCATGAATCTGGTGAGCGGTGGCGTCGGCTATGCGCTGCTGCCGCGCCGCGTGGCGGATTTCAGCCCCAAGGTGCAATTGATTCCCCTGGCCGAGCGCTATGCCATCGACCAGCACATCGTGCTTGTCATGCAGCGCAACCGCGAACGCGATCCCAATCTGCTGGCGCTCTCGGCCGAATGCAGGCTGCTCGGATCGTTACTCTGATAGTAATGTACGCACGCTTTGCTTGATTGATGCGCAGGGCGCCGATTCGTAAATTTCGGGCATGCTAGGGCCTTGTGCCCTGGTTTCGATTCACGCGCACGACGATGCATCGGCGCATTCGAAAGACCCCTAAGGAGGAATGATGGAGACAGTAGACAATGCCGGCGCGCCTGGCGCGCGCGCCAGGCGTACACCGCTTACCCGGGCCCAGATCACCGGTTTCTGGGGGGCCTGGGCGGGATGGACGCTCGATGGCATGGATTCGGTGATCTACGCGCTCGTGATGGCACCGGCGCTGACCGAATTGCTACCCAATTCGGGTTATAAGGCGACTCCCGCCACGATCGGCCTGGTCGGTTCGATCCTGTTCGCCCTGTTCCTCGTCGGCTGGGGCCTGTCTTTCATATGGGGTCCGCTCGCGGATCGATTCGGACGCACCAAGGTGCTCGCGGCCACGATTTTCATGTTCGCGATATTCACCGGGCTGGCGGCAACCTCGCACACGATCTGGGAACTCGGCCTGTATCGCTTCCTGGCGGGAGTGGGCATCGGCGGCGAGTGGGCGCTGGCCGGTACCTACGTCGCCGAGGCATGGCCGGAGGATCGCCGCAAGATGGGGGCAGGTTACCTGCAGACCGGCTATTACACGGGCTTCTTCCTTGCCGCGGCACTGAACTACACCATCGGAGCCCATTACGGCTGGCGCGCCATGTTCCTGACCGGCGCCGTGCCGGTCATCGTCTCCATCGTCGTGCTGCTGCGCGTCAAGGAGTCCGACAAATGGCGCCAGGCCGAGAGCCGCACCGAGCCGGCTGCCGCGCGAAGCAGGGGGCCGCTGTCGGAAATCTTCAGCCCGCGCTACGTCAAGCGTACGACCGTGGCGGCGGTGCTGCTCACGGTCGCCATCATCGGCCTGTGGGCCGGCGCGGTCTACGAGCCGGCGGCAGTCATCCAGCTCGCGCTCAAGAACGGCATGAGCAAGCCGGACGCGATACGCATGGCCTCGATCGCCACGGGCGTGCTTTCGATCGGCACGATCCTGGGCTGCCTGGCGCTGCCGCCCATGGCCGAGGCGATCGGGCGCCGCAAGACCCTGGCAATCTATTTCGCGGGCATGGCGGTCACCATCGCCGCCTCGTTCGGCTGGGCGTTCTACTTGCCCAACGGGCTGACGCCGTTCATCACGCTGCTTTTCGTGCTGGGTTTTTTCGGCGGTAATTTCACGATGTTCAGCCTCTGGCTGCCGGAGCAGTTCGAGACCCGGGTGCGTGCGACGGCATTCGCCTTCTGCACCTCGGTCGGGCGCTTCGTCGGCGCCGGCGTGAACTTCCTGCTCGGCGCCGCGGTGCTGCACATGGGCACGCTGGGCGTGCCGGTCGCCCTGACCGCCCTGGTGTTCATCGCAGGCCTGTTCGTCATCCCGCTTGCACCCGAGACGCGCGGCGAGGTCCTGCCTCAGTAAGCGTCATTTCCATCCGCCGCTGGCCAGGTCCGCGCGCGGCGGTGGACCGCATCCGCGGCCTGCAAGATGCACAAACGCCCGCGTGAGCGGGCGTTTGCATTGGGCACCGCCCTGCGCGTTTATTTGCGCTTGTCCAGCGCCACCCATTTCTGGTCTTCGGGTCCCACATAGTTCGCGGTGGGACGGATGATCTTGTTGTCGACGCGCTGTTCGATGATGTGCGCCGACCAGCCCGCCGTGCGGGCGATCACGAACAGCGGCGTGAACATGGCGGTCGGCACGCCCATCATGTGATAGCTCACGGCCGAGAACCAGTCCAGGTTGGGGAACATCTTCTTGATGTCCCACATCACCGTCTCCAGCCGCTCGGCGATGTCGAACATTTTGGTGCTGCCTGCCTGCTTGGAGAGTTTGTGGGCTACTTCCTTGATGACCTTGTTGCGCGGGTCGGAGAGGGTGTAGACCGGGTGGCCGAAGCCGATGATGACTTCCTTGTTCTGCACGCGCTGGCGGATGTCGGCCTCGGCCTCATCGGGCGTGTCGTAGCGCTTTTGCACTTCGAAGGCGACTTCGTTGGCGCCGCCGTGCTTGGGGCCGCGCAGCGCGCCGATGCCGCCCGTGATGGCCGAGTACATGTCGGAACCCGTGCCGGCCACGACGCGGCAGGTAAAGGTCGAGGCATTGAATTCGTGCTCAGCGTAGAGGATGAGCGAGGTGTGCATGGCGCGGACCCAATCGTCCGAGGGGCGCTTGCCGTGCAGCAGGTGCAGGAAGTGGCCGCCGATGCTGTCGTCGTCGGTCTGCACGTCGATCACGCGGCCGTTGTGGCTGTAGTGGTACCAGTACAGCAGGGCCGAGCCCAGATTGGCCATGAGGCGGTCGGCGATGTCGCGCGCGCCGGGCATGTTGTGGTCGTCTTTCTCGGGCAGCACGCAGCCCAGCACCGACACGGCGGTGCGCATTACATCCATGGGGTGGCTTGAGGCGGGCAGGGCCTCCAGCGCGGCCTGCAGCGCGGCCGGCAGGCCGCGCAGGGCGCGTAGTTTTTCCTTGTAGGCCTTGAGCTCGGCCTTGTTGGGCAGTTTGCCGTGGACCAGCAGGTGAGCGATTTCCTCGAACTCCGCGGTACTGGCGAAATCGAGAATGTCGTAGCCGCGGTAGTGCAGGTCGTTGCCGGTGCGGCCCACAGTGCATAACGCCGTGTTGCCGGCCACGACGCCAGACAGGGCAACCGATTTCTTGGGCTTGAAGCCGGGTGTGGCTTCGGGGGCGGGGGCCGCAGCGGCGGTTTTCTTTTTGGGAGCCGTGCTCATGGTCTCTCTACTCCTTGCTTAGCTGGGTGTGTTTGAGTTTTTAAGTCGTGCGATGCTGACGGCCTGAGCCGTCCCCGCCCAATTCGGTCGGCTAGGACCCATTCAGGCGCTCTAGGCCCGCTGAGCGGGCTTGCCTGCGTCTGAAGGGCTGGGACGGCTCAGTCCGTCGGCATCGTACTTATATCGAGTCTTGCAAGAAATAAGGCCAGGAATCCCCTGGCCTTTTCCGGTCTGCTTACTTCAGCAGATCTTTCACGCCTTCGCGCTCTTCGAGCAGTTCCTTGAGCGTGAAGTCCATCTTCTCGCGCGAGAACGCGTCGATTTCCAGGCCTTCGACCCGCTTGTATTCGCCATTGGCGGTGGTCACGGGAACGCCGTAGACGATGCCTTCGGGGATGCCGTAGGAGCCGTCCGAAGGCACGCCCATGGTGACCCACTTGCCGTTGCTGCCCAGAACCCAGTCGTGCACGTGGTCGATGGCGGCGTTGGCGGCCGAGGCGGCCGAGGACAGGCCGCGAGCGTCGATGATGGCCGCGCCGCGCTTGCCCACGGTGGGAATGAACACGTCGCGGTTCCAAGCCTGGTCGTTGATGATCGCGTCGATCTTCTCGCCCTTGACGGTGGTGAAGCGGGTGTCGGGGTACATCGTGGGCGAGTGGTTGCCCCACACGATCAGGTTCTCGATGTCGGTCACGGGCTTGCCGGACTTGGTCGACAGCTGCGACAGGGCGCGGTTGTGATCCAGGCGCAGCATGGCGGTGAAGTTTTTGGCGGGAAGATCCGGCGCCGACTTCATGGCGATGTAGGCGTTGGTGTTGGCGGGGTTGCCCACGACCAGCACCTTGACATCGCGCTTGGCCACGGCGTTCAGCGCCTTGCCCTGGGCCGTGAAGATCTGGGCGTTGGCGCTGAGCAGGTCCTTGCGTTCCATGCCGGGACCGCGGGGACGCGCGCCCACCAGCAGGGCGATGTCGATGTCCTTGAAGGCGGTCATGGGGTCGCTGTGGGCGGTCATTTCCTGCAGCAGCGGGAAGGCGCAGTCGTCCAATTCCATCATGACGCCCTTGAGGGCCTTCTGCGCTTTTTCGTCGGGAATCTCGAGCAGTTGCAGGATCACCGGCTGGTCTTTGCCGAGCATTTCGCCGGAGGCGATGCGGAACAGCAGAGCGTAACCGATCTGGCCGGCGGCGCCGGTGACGGCGACGCGCATGGCGGGCTTGGACATGAACATTTCTCCGTAAAGAAAGAAGAAAGAAAGGAATGGAAAGATCTTGGGCTTTCCAGTGTAATCGGTGCGTGGGGTCTCCGATTTGGGCGCGCGTGGCGAAAACTGTTGCACCGGTGTTCGCGCTGGCTCTGACGGCCCCGCGCTCGCATCCTAGATCGAATTGATGCTTTGCGTCAATTCATCTTATATCTTATATAAGACATAAGATATTGGACAGTCGTCCTGCGTGCATGCGACAATGCGGCTTCCTACTCAGCCCGTTCGCACCTGCTGCCAACGGGTTCCAAGCCGACGCGCATTCCCTGCATTTCATGACTGCTGAAGCCCGCCCCGATCCCTTGGCGCGCGCCGCCAGGCCGGCGGCCGACGAGGCTGCGCCTGCGGCGTCCGGCAAGCCCGCGGGACGAAACGAGGGCGCTGCGTTCAGCCCGCTCTATCGCCAGATCAAGACGCTGCTGGTGCAGAGCCTGGAACGCGGTGAATGGAAACCGGGCGAACTCATACCCAGCGAAATCGATCTGGCGGCGCGCTTCCAGGTCAGCCAGGGCACGGTGCGCAAGGCCATTGACGAGCTTGCCGCCGAGCACATGTTGCTGCGCCGCCAGGGCAAGGGCACGTTCGTCGCCACGCACCACGAGGCGCGCGTGCGCTACCGGTTCCTGCGCTTGGCTCCCGACCAAGACGGCGAGGGCGCCCGCACCGAAAGTCGCATACTCGAATGCCGCCGCGCGCGCCCTGCGGCCGAGATTGCCCGCATCCTCGAACTGCGTGCCGGCGAAACCGCGGTCACGATACGCCGTGTGCTTTCTTTCGACGGCGCTCCCACGGTGGTGGACGACATTTGGCTGCCCGGCTCGGTCTTTCGCGGGCTGACCCTGGACTTGCTGGCCGCCAATCGCGGACCGCTCTACGGCCTGTTCGAAACGCAGTTCGGTGTGAGCATGGTGCATGCGGACGAAAAGCTGCGCGCTGTCGCTGCCAGCGGCGAAATCGCCGACCTGCTGGGCATTGTCGGCGGCACGCCGCTGTTGCAGGTCGACCGGGTCTCCTACACCTACGCCGGCCGTCCCATGGAAGTGCGGCGCGGCACCTGCCTGACTAATCACTATCACTATCGCAATAGCTTGAATTGATGGAAATTTTTATTGTCGTTTGAAACGAACTGCTACCTGAGGGACAATACGGTGGTTTCCCTTAGGGGGAGCAGGTGTTTACGCCACGAAAATATGCTTTACCCCAAAACCTAGCCATAAACCCAGAAATACCGAGGTCGTCATGTCCGACTCAGTTGCCCAGAACGTCAAGCCAGCGCGTCCCGAATTTCGCAATATCGGCTTGTCCGATATCAGCAAATACCGCCTGCCCCTGCCAGGTCGCCTGTCCATTCTGCACCGGGTCAGCGGCGCGCTGCTGTTCCTGTGCCTGCCCCTGGTTCTCATCCCGCTGTGGGGCGCCAGCGTGAGTTCGGCCGCGGGCTATGCCAGCGTGGCCAAATGCGTGGGCTATGTGCCCGTCAAGATTGTCCTGCTGGTTCTGATGTGGGGCTTCCTGCATCATTTCTGCGCCGGCATCCGCTTTCTGCTCCTGGATCTGCATTACGGCGTGGACAAAGCCTCGGCGCGCAAGAGCGCCGGTGTGGTGTTCGTGGTCAGCCTGTTGCTGACGCTGATTTTCGCCCTCAAACTGTTCGGAGCACTGTAAATGGCAGCCAGCAACAATTACGGCCCCAAGCGCCTGGTCGTCGGCGCGCATTACGGCATTGCTGACTTCATCGCCCAGCGCGTCACCGCCGTCATCATGGCGGTGTACACCGTGATCCTGGTCATCGGCCTGCTGGTCGAACCGCTCACCTACGAGGGCTGGAAGTCCCTATTCACCTTCCACGTCTATACCCTGCCGGTGGGCCAGATTCTGGCCTCGCTCGCCTTCATCGCGCTGGCCTGGCATGCCTGGATCGGCGTGCGCGACATTTGGATGGACTACGTCAGGTCCGTGGGCGTGCGCCTGCTGCTGCAGGTTCTGACCCTGCTGTGGCTGATCGGCTCGCTCATCTATTTCGCGCAAATCCTCTGGAGAATATAAGCCGTGGTCGCTGTCATGAATTCCCTGCCGCGCCGCCAGTTTGATGTGGTGGTCGTAGGCGCCGGCGGTGCCGGCATGCGTTGTTCCCTGCAATTGGCCCAGGCGGGCCTGTCGGTCGCCGTGCTGTCCAAGGTGTTTCCCACCCGTTCGCATACCGTTGCGGCGCAAGGTGGCGTGAGCGCCTCGCTGGGCAATATGAGCGAAGACAACTGGTACTGGCACATGTACGACACCGTCAAGGGGTCGGACTGGCTGGGCGACCAGGATGCCATCGAGTTCATGTGCCGCGAGGCGCCCAGCGCCGTGTACGAAATGGAGCATTTCGGCATGCCGTTCGACCGCAATCCCGACGGCACCATCTACCAGCGTCCTTTCGGCGGCCATACGGCCAACTTCGGCGAGAAGCCGGTGCAGCGCGCCTGCGCCGCCGCCGACCGTACCGGCCACGCCCTCCTGCACACGCTCTATCAGCGCAACGTCTCGGCCCGCACCCAGTTCTTCGTCGAATGGATGGCGCTGGACCTGCTGCGCAACGACGCCGGCGATGTGCTCGGCGTGACCGCGCTGGAAATGGAAACGGGCGAGATCTACATCCTCGAAGCCAAGACTACCGTGCTGGCCACGGGCGGCGCCGGCCGCATCTGGGCCGCGTCCACCAACGCCTTCATCAATACGGGCGACGGTCTGGGCATGGCGGCGCGGGCCGGCATCGCGCTGCAGGACATGGAGTTCTGGCAGTTCCACCCCACCGGCGTGGCCGGCGCGGGTGTGCTGATCACCGAAGGCGTGCGCGGCGAGGGGGGCATCCTGCTCAACAAGGATGGCGAACGCTTCATGGAGCGCTACGCGCCTACGCTCAAGGATCTGGCGCCGCGCGACTTCGTGTCGCGCTCGATGGACCAGGAAATCAAGGAAGGCCGCGGCTGCGGCCCGGACGGCAGCTACGTGGTCCTCAAGCTCGACCACCTGGGTGCCGACACGATCAACAAGCGCCTGCCTTCGATCCGCGAGATCGCCATCAAGTTCGGCAATGTCGATCCGATCAAGGAACCTATCCCCGTGGTGCCCACCATTCACTACATGATGGGCGGCATCCCCACCAACTACAACGGCCAGGTCATGAGCTGGGCCGATGGACAGAGCAAGGTTGTCAACGGCCTGTACGCCATCGGGGAATGCGCGGCCGTGTCGGTGCATGGCGCCAACCGCCTGGGCACCAACTCGCTGCTGGACCTCATCGTGTTCGGCCGTGCTGCGGGCAACCACATCGTTACCTCGCACCCCGAGCGCCAGCACCAGCACCAGCCGGTGCCCAAGGAAGCGGTCGACTATTCGCTCGGCCGCATCGATGCGCTGGAGTCGCGTACCTCCGGCGAGAAGCCTCAGGACGTCGGCAACGGCATTCGCGCGGCCATGCAGGCCCACTGCGGCGTGTTTCGCACCATCGACCTGCTGCAAAAGGGCGTGGACAAGATCGACGAGCTGGCGGGCATGGCCGGCAGCATCTACTTCAAGGATAAGTCCAAGGTGTTCAACACCGCGCGCATCGAGGCGCTGGAAATCGCCAACATGGTCGAAGTGGCCCGCGCCACGATCAAGTCGGCGGCCAGCCGAACCGAAAGTCGCGGCGCCCATGCGCTGGACGACCACCCGCACCGCGACGACGAGAACTGGCTCAAGCACACCTTGTGGTATTCGCCGGGCGGACGCCTGGAATACAAGCCTGTCCACATGAAGCCCCTTACGGTTGAGTCCTTCCCGCCCAAGGCCCGTACTTTCTAAGCAGGATGCACGCAATGACCCAGCGTATAGTCAAGTTCGAAATCTACCGCTACGACCCGGACAAGGACGAGCGTCCCTACATGCAGAAACTGGAAGTCGAACTCCAGCCCCACGACAAGATGCTGCTGGACGCCATCCTGCGCATCAAGAACGACATGGACGACAGTCTGGCGATCCGCCGCTCCTGCCGTGAAGGCGTGTGCGGCTCGGACGCCATGAACATCAATGGCAAGAACGGCCTGGCCTGCACCACCAACCTGAACGATCTGACCCAGCCCATCGTGCTGCGTCCGCTGCCCGGCCTGCCCGTGATCCGCGATCTGATCGTGGACATGACGCACTTTTACAACCAGTACCACTCGATTCGTCCATACCTCATCAACGACACGCCGCCGCCCGAGCGCGAGCGCTTGCAGTCGCCCGAGGCGCGCGAAGAACTCGATGGCCTGTACGAGTGCATCTTGTGCGCCTGCTGTTCGACATCCTGCCCGTCGTTCTGGTGGAACCCGGACAAGTTCGTCGGCCCCGCCGGTCTGCTGCAGGCTTATCGCTTCATCGCCGACAGCCGCGATGAAGCCACTGGTTCGCGCCTGGATAACCTGGACGATCCGTATCGCCTGTTCCGCTGCCACACCATCATGAACTGCGTCGATGTCTGTCCCAAGGGCCTAAACCCCACCAAAGCCATCGGCAAGATCAAAGAACTGATGGTTCGCCGTACTGTGTGATCCGTAGCCCTGACGCAAGTCGGGGCTTGGTCTTTCTGTTGTATTCGATTGAAAGGGTTTCTGCCCATGAGCAGCCTGACCGAGTTGGAACGTGCGCGCCTGCGCTGGCGCGCGCGACGAGGCCTGCTCGAAAATGACCTTATCATTACGCGGTATCTTGATGCGTACGAGCACCTGCTTACCGATGAGGATGTAAGCGCGCTGACGCAGTTGTTCGAGCTTGGCGACAACGAGCTGCTGGACATACTGCTGGCGCGTGCCGAACTCCACGGCGCGCTCGACACCCCCAGGCTGCGCGATATCGTCGGCCTGATGCGAGCGCTCTGATATCTACGAGGAAATGACCATGAAATTGTCCGACAACAAAGCCACTCTATCCTTCACTGACGGTAGCCCCGCCATCGAACTGCCGATCTACCAGGGCACCATCGGCCCCGATGTGATCGACATCCGCAAGCTGTATGGACAGACGGGCATGTTCACGTACGATCCCGGCTTTCTGTCGACTGCCGCCACGGCGTCGGGCATCACCTACATCGACGGCGACAAGGGTGAACTGCTGTACCGCGGTTACCCCATCGAGCAACTCGCGGTCAATTGCGACTATCTGGACACCTGCTACCTAATCCTGAACGGCGATCTGCCCAATGTCGAGCAAAAGAAGGAGTTCGACACTCAGGTCACCCGCCATACGATGGTGAACGAGCAGATGAATTTCTTCCTGCGCGGCTTTCGTCGCGATGCCCACCCCATGGCCGTGCTGACCGGTCTGGTGGGCGCGCTGTCGGCCTTCTACCATGACTCGACCGACATCACCAATCCGCAGCACCGCTACATCTCGGCTATCCGCCTGATCGCCAAGATGCCCACCCTGGTGTCCATGGCGTACAAGTATTCGCGCGGCGAACCTACCATCTTCCCCAAGAACGACCTGTCCTACACCGGCAACTTCCTGCGCATGATGTTCGCCAATCCGTGCGAGGACTATCAGGTGAACGAAGTCGTCGAGCGCGCGCTCGACCGCATCTTCATCCTGCATGCCGACCACGAGCAGAACGCTTCGACCTCGACGGTGCGTCTGTGCGGCTCGTCGGGCACCAACCCTTTCGCCGCCATCGCCTCCGGCGTGGCCTGCCTGTGGGGGCCGGCCCACGGCGGCGCCAACGAGGCTTGCCTGCACATGCTCGAGCAGATCCAGGCAAACGGCGGCTTGGCCACTGTTGGCAAGTTCATGGAGCAGGTCAAGGACAAGAACTCGGGTGTGCGCCTGATGGGCTTTGGCCACCGTGTCTACAAGAACTACGACCCGCGCGCCAAGCTGATGCAGGAAACCTGCAAGGAAGTGCTGTCCGCCCTGGGCCTGGAAAACGATCCCCTGCTCAAACTGGCCATGGCGCTGGAAAAGATTGCCCTGGAAGACGATTACTTCGTGCAGCGCAAACTCTACCCGAACGTGGACTTCTACTCGGGCATCGTCCAGCGCGCCATCGGCATCCCGACCTCGCTGTTCACCGGCATCTTCGCGCTGGCCCGCACCACGGGCTGGATTGCGCAGTGGGCCGAAATGATCGCCGACCCCGAATACAAGATCGGCCGTCCGCGCCAGCTGTACACCGGCGAGACCGTGCGCCAGGTCAAGCGCTAAGCGTTACTCGCGCCTGGCGGATTCTGTCTCCGCCCTAATCAAAAAGGCTGCTCGTATGAGCAGCCTTTTTATTGGACTTGAGTTCTTGAACCGCATCGTCGCCGCGGGCGTAAAGCGCTCCGGCTTCGAAGTGCCGGGTTCGGCCGCCGCCTTGGGCGGCCGAAGTCCCGTCGGGACAGCCCCGTCACTTAGGCGCCTGCGCGCTGTACGCCCGCGGCGACGATGCTATGGAGTCTCAACTCGTGGCATTGATTCCTTCCTTCGGACTCTTGCGTAGTTCAGTGTTCGGCGGGCATGCCCGCCGAACACTGAACGGCCTTAAGAACCAACGAAGTGGCAATGCATCATCAGTTGTTCGCCGCGTGCCACGCCACCAGCTTCTTGCGATATGCCTCGATGTCCGCGATAGGGCGGCGAGCCACGCCCGATTCTGCCGCAGCCTGCGCAACCGCCGGAGCGACCGCCGAGATCAGACGCGGATCGAAGGGCGTGGGGATGATGTAGTCGGCACCGAACTCGGCTTCATCGTGCGCCAGTTCCGCGATCGCCTTCACGCTGGCCAGCTTCATCGCTTCATTGATGGTGGTGGCGCCGCAGTCCAGCGCGCCGCGGAAAATGAAGGGAAAGCACAGCACATTGTTGACCTGATTCGGGTAGTCCGAACGGCCGGTGGCGATGATGCAGTCGGGGCGGGCGGCGCGGGCGGCCTCGGGCAGGATCTCGGGCGTGGGGTTGGCCAGGGCCAAAATGATGGGCTTGTCGGCCATGGTCTTGACCATCTCCGGTGTTAGCGCGCCGGCGGCCGAGCAGCCCAGGAAAATGTCGGCGTCCTTGACGACGTCGGCCAGGGTGCGGGCGTCGGTATTTTGCGCGTAGCGTTTCTTGTTGGGTTCCATATTGGCGTCGCGGCCTTCCCAGATCACGCCGCGCGAATCGACCACGTAGATGTGCTCACGCTTGATGCCCAGGTCGACCATCAGGTCCAGGCAGGCGATGGCCGCGGCGCCGGCGCCGGAGACGGCAACCTTGACCTTGCCGATCTCCTTGTTCACGACCTTCAGGCCGTTAAGAACCGCGGCCGAGGAGATGATGGCCGTGCCGTGCTGGTCGTCATGGAAGACGGGTATCTTCATGCGTTCGCGCAGTTTCTTCTCGATGTAGAAGCACTCGGGGGCCTTGATGTCCTCGAGATTGACGCCGCCCAGCGTGGGTTCGAGCGCGGCGATGATGTCCACGAGCTTTTCGGGATCAGTCTCGGCCAGTTCGATGTCAAAGACATCAATGCCGGCGAATTTCTGGAACAGGCAGCCCTTGCCCTCCATGACCGGCTTGGAAGCCATGGGGCCGATATTGCCCAAGCCCAGCACGGCCGTGCCGTTGGAAATCACGCCCACCAGATTGCCGCGCGAGGTGTAGCGCGAGGCGGCTTCCTCGCCTTGCTCATGGATGGCCATGCAGGCGGCCGCAACACCTGGGGAGTACGCCAGGGACAGGTCGTCCTTGCCGTTGAGCGGCTTGGTGGGCTTGACCGAAATTTTGCCAGGAGTGGGGTACTGGTGATAGTCCAGGGCTTGTTTGATGAAGGTTTGATCCATGAAGAGCTGCTTGAAAATAAAAGAGAATTAAGCAAGGAAAACAGAGTTGATCCTGACGCGAAGCCGTGGCGAAATGGCCCCAGGGTTGCCTTGGATAGGGGCGCAGTGTAGCGAAGTGGCGCAAGGGATACATGACGCGGCGCAGCAGCTTGCGCGGCACCGGTATCCCTGCGTTTCAGGGGCCGATAAAAAGCCGAAGCCGGACTGGCAAAGGGGTATACTCCCACGCGGTAGCTGTAAAAAGGCTCTCTTTGCACAAGGTTCAAATATCTGTACGGCGCCTTCTGCTCCGCTATCCGCTATCCGCTAAACGGGAAGCCCGTGTCGCGGAAGGTTTTCCTGCATCGTATCGGGTGAAACGCCCGTCAAGGTGAAGCACATATGTCTTCGGAACAAGATTCCCTTTCCAATTCCTATCTATTTGGGGGCAACGCCCCTTACGTCGAAGAGCTCTACGAAGCCTATCTCGACAATCCTGGTTCGGTGTCCGACAACTGGCGCACCTATTTCGACCAGCTCCAGCACGCTCCCGCCACGGACGGCCAGGCTTCTACACGCGATCAGGCCCACGCGCCCATCATTCAGTCGTTCGCCGAGCGCGCCCGCGCCAATGCGTTCGCGGTGCGTGCCGCCGAACCCGATATGTCGGTGGCCAGCAAGCAGGTGGCGGTGCAGTCGTTGATCGGCGCCTACCGCACCCTGGGTTCGCGCTGGGCCGACCTCGATCCGCTCAAGCGCCAGGAACGGCCCAACATTCCCGAACTCGATCCGGCTTTCTACGGTCTGACCGAAGCCGATCTCGACCAGGAATACGCCGCGACCAACAGCTATTTCACGACCGCCAGCACCATGACGCTGCGCGAGATCATCAAGGCGTTGCGCGATACCTACTGCCGCAGCATCGGCGCCGAGTTCATGTACGTGTCCGACCCCGCCGCCAAGCGCTGGATCCGCGAACGTCTCGAAACCACCCGCGCCACGCCCAGCTACACCGAGGAGCAGCAGCGCCGCATCCTGCAGCAGCTGACCGACGCGGAAGGCCTGGAACGTTTCCTGCACACCAAGTACGTCGGCCAGAAGCGCTTCTCGCTCGAAGGCGGTGAAAGCTTCATCGTTGCCATGGATGAAGTCGTCAACCATGGCACCGAACTGGGCGTACAGGAAATCGTGGTCGGCATGGCTCACCGCGGCCGCCTGAACCTGCTCGTGAACACCTTGGGCAAGATGCCCGGCGAACTGTTCGCAGAGTTCGAAGGCAAGCATGCCGAAGGTCTGACCGACGGCGATGTCAAGTACCACAACGGCTTCTCCAGCGACATATCGGGCCGTGGAGGCCCGGTGCACCTGTCACTGGCCTTCAACCCCTCCCACCTGGAAATTGTCAATCCGGTGGTCGAGGGCAGCGTGCGTGCCCGCCAGGAGCGCCGTGGCGACCACGAAGGCAAGCAGGTGCTGCCGGTGCTGGTGCATGGCGACGCAGCCATCGCCGGCCAGGGCGTCGTGATGGAAACGCTCAACCTGGCGCAGACGCGCGGCTACGGCACAGGCGGCACGCTGCACATCGTCATTAACAATCAGATCGGCTTCACCACGTCCGACCCGCGCGATTCGCGTTCCACGCTGTACTGCACCGATGTGGTCAAGATGATCGAAGCCCCGGTGTTCCACGTCAACGCCGACGATCCCGATGCCGTGGTGTTCGCCACCCAACTGGCGCTGGACTTTCGCACCGAGTTCAAGCGCGACGTCGTGGTCGACATCATCTGCTTTCGCAAGCTGGGCCACAACGAGCAGGACACGCCCGCGCTGACCCAGCCGCTGATGTACAAGAGCATTGGCCATCACCCCGGTACCCGTAAGCTCTACGCCGACAAGCTCACCGCCCAGGGTGTGCTGGCCGAAGGCGAGGCCGACCAGATGGTCAAGGACTACCGCCAACTGATGGAAGACGGGCAGAAGACGGTCGAGCCCGTGCTCACCGACTATCGCAGCAAGCATGCCATCGACTGGTCGCCCTTTCTGGGCGCCAAATGGACCGACGCGGGCGACACGGCCGTGCCGCTGGCCGAACTCAAGCGTATCGGCGAGCGCATCACCACCGTGCCCGAAGGCTTCACGGTTCACCCGCTGGTCAAGAAACTGCTGGGCGACCGCGCCCAGATGGCCAAGGGCGAATTGAATCTGGACTGGGGCATGGGCGAGCACATGGCCTATGCCACGCTGGTGGCCTCGGGCTACGCCGTGCGTCTGACCGGCCAGGACGCCGGCCGCGGCACCTTCACGCACCGTCACGCCGTACTGCACGACCAGAACCGCGAGCGCTGGAACGACGGCACCTACATCCCGCTGCAGAACGTCTCGGACGGTCAGGCGCCCTTCACCGTGATCGATTCCGTGCTGTCCGAAGAGGCGGTGCTCGGTTTCGAATACGGCTATGCTTGCGCCGAACCCAATACGCTGACCCTCTGGGAAGCCCAGTTCGGCGACTTCGCCAACGGCGCCCAGGTCGTCATTGACCAGTTCATCAGCGCCGGCGAAGCTAAGTGGGGCCGCCAGTGCGGCCTGACGCTGCTGCTGCCGCACGGTTACGAAGGCCAGGGACCGGAACACTCGTCGGCCCGTATCGAGCGCTACCTGCAGCTGTGCGCCGACAACAATATCCAGGCCGTGCAGCCGACCTCGGGCGCGCAGATCTTCCATCTGCTGCGCCGCCAGATGATTCGCCCTTTCCGCAAGCCGCTGGTCGTCTTCACGCCCAAGTCGCTGTTGCGCAACAAGGACGCCAGCTCGCCGCTGGCCGATTTGGCCAAGGGGCATTTCCATCCGGTGATCGGCGAGGTGGACGAGTCCATCAAGGCCACTTCGGTCAAGCGGGTGCTGGCGTGCTCGGGCAAGATCTACTACGACCTGGTCCACGCCCGCAAGGAGCGCGGCGCCGATCATGTCGCCATTGTCCGCGTCGAGCAGCTCTATCCCTTCGCCCACAAGGCTTTCGAAACCGAGCTGAAAAAGTACAGCAAAGCCACCGAGGTCATCTGGGTGCAGGACGAGCCGCAGAACCAAGGCCCCTGGTTCTACGTGCAGCACCACCTGTACGAGAACATGGCCGAAGGCCAGAAGCTGGGCTACGCCGGCCGTCCGGCCTCGGCCTCGCCAGCCGTGGGCTATATGGCCAAGCACATGGAGCAGCTCAAGTCCCTGCTGGAGCAGGCCTACGCGCCCAAGTACAAGGGTTTCATGCTGACCAAGTAAGCGTATCCAGGCGGGCGCCGATCGGGTCCGCCTGGTTTTTGCCGCCGGCTCGCCCCGAGGCAAAAGCGGCCCCCTGGCGGGGTAGCCAAGCCGAAGGCGCGGCGTGTGGGCTTTATTATCAGAACATCGAACAATCAAACAAACGGGATATCCATCATGGCCATTACCGACGTCGTCGTTCCCCAACTATCCGAATCCATCTCGGAAGCGACTCTGCTGAACTGGAAGAAGAAGGCCGGCGAAGCCGTCTCCGCCGACGAAACTCTCATCGAAATCGAGACCGACAAGGTCGTGCTCGAAGTGCCCGCGCCCGCCTCGGGCGTGCTGGCTGAAATCATAGAAGCCGACGGCGCCACCGTCACTTCGGGTCAGTTGCTGGCCAAGATCGACACCGCTGCCAAGGCTGCCGCCGCGCCCGCCGCCGTCGCCGCACCCACGCCTGCCGCGGTCCCCGCCGCCATCGCCGCGGCGGCTGTCGCCGCCGTGCCCGCCGGCAATGCCGCCGCCGTGCCCGCCGGCAATGCCGCCGCCGGCATCGCCTCGCCCGCCGCCTCGAAGATCCTGGCCGAGAAGGGCGTGGACGCCGCTTCCGTGTCCGGCAGCGGCCGCGACGGCCGCGTAACCAAGGGCGATGCCCTGGCTGCCAGCGCCGCCGCGCCGAAGGCCGCGGTTGCGGCCGTTCCCCCGACCCTGTCGCTGGACGGGCGCCCGGAGCAGCGCGTGCCCATGAGCCGTCTGCGCGCGCGCGTCGCCGAGCGACTACTGCAATCGCAGCAGGAAAACGCCATCCTGACGACCTTCAACGAAGTCAACATGAAGGCCGTCATCGATCTGCGCAACAAGTACAAGGAAAAATTCGAGAAGGACCACGGTGTCAAGCTCGGCTTCATGTCCTTCTTCGTCAAGGCTGCCGTCGCCGCGCTCAAGAAGTATCCGATCATCAACGCTTCGGTCGATGGCAAGGACATCATCTACCACGGCTACTTCGACATCGGCATCGCCGTGGGCAGCCCGCGCGGCCTGGTGGTGCCCATTCTGCGCAACGCCGATCAGCTCTCGATCGCCGACATCGAAAAAGCCATTGGCGATTTCGGCAAGCGCGCTGCCGACGGCAAGCTGGGCATCGAGGAGATGACCGGCGGCACCTTCTCCATCTCCAACGGCGGCGTGTTCGGTTCGATGCTGTCCACTCCCATCATCAACCCGCCGCAATCAGCCATCCTGGGCATCCATGCCACCAAGGACCGGCCCGTGGTCGAGAACGGACAAGTCGTGATCCGTCCGATCAATTACCTGGCCATGTCCTACGATCACCGCATCATCGACGGCCGCGAAGCCGTGCTGGGCCTGGTGGCCATGAAGGAAGCGCTGGAAGACCCGCAGCGCATGCTGCTGGACCTGTAATCGGAGCGTATCGACATGGCTAAACAATTCGACGTGATCGTTATCGGTGCCGGCCCCGGCGGCTATATCGCCGCCATCCGAGCGGCTCAGCTGGGCATGTCCGTGGCCTGCGTCGACGCCTGGCAGAACGGCCAGGGCGGCCCGGCTCCCGGCGGCACCTGCACCAACGTGGGTTGCATTCCCTCGAAGGCGCTGCTGCAGTCGTCCGAGCACTACCAGGCCGCCGGCCATCACTTTGCCGAGCACGGCATCGAGGTCAAGGGCCTGGAGCTCAAGCTGGACACCATGATTGGCCGCAAGAACAGCGTGGTCAAGCAGAACAACGATGGCATCCTGTATCTGTTCAAGAAGAACAAGGTCGCTTTCTTCCACGGCAAAGGCGCCTTCGCCGGCAAGGCCGATGGCGGCTATGCCGTCAAGGTGACCGGCACCACCAGCGAAGACCTGGTGGGCAAGCACGTCGTCGTGGCCACGGGTTCGTCGCCGCGCGCGCTGCCCGGCCTGCCTTTCGATGAAAAGGTCGTGCTGTCCAATGACGGCGCCCTGAGCCTGGACATCGTACCCAAGAAGCTGGGCGTGATCGGCGGCGGCGTGATCGGCCTGGAAATGGGCAGCGTGTGGCGACGCCTGGGCGCTGAGGTTACCGTCCTGGAGGCCATGCCGGAATTCCTGGCCTTGGTCGACCAGCAGGTGGCCAAGGAAGCTCAGAAGATATTCACCAAGCAGGGCCTGGCTATCGAGACCGGCATCAAGCTCGGAGACGTGAAGGCATCCGCCAAGAGCGTCACCGTACCTTACGCCAACGCCAAGGGCGAAGAGCAGAAGCTGGTGGTGGACAAGCTGATCGTCTCGATCGGCCGCATTCCCTATACCGGTGGGCTAAATCCCGAGGCCGTGGGCCTGCAGCTCGATGAGCGCGGTTTCGTGTCGGTGGACGGCGACTGCAAGACCAACCTGCCCAATGTCTGGGCCATCGGCGACGTGGTGCGCGGTCCCATGCTGGCGCACAAGGCCGAGGAAGAAGGCGTTGCGGTTGCCGAGTGCATCGCCGGCCAGCACGGCCATGTCAACTTCGACACGATTCCGTCGGTGATTTATACCTCGCCGGAAATCGCCTGGGTCGGCAAGAACGAGCAGCAGCTCAAGAAAGAAGGCCGCGAATACAAGGCCGGCTCCTTTCCCTTTCTGGCCAACGGCCGCGCCCGCGCGTTGGGCGACACCACCGGCTTTGCCAAGGTGATCGCCGATGCCAAGACCGACGAGGTCCTGGGCGTGCACATCATCGGACCCATGGCCTCCGAGCTGATCGCCGAAGCCGTGACCATCATGGAATTCAAGGGCGCCGCCGAAGACATCGCCCGCATCTGCCACGCCCATCCCACGTTGTCGGAGTCGGTGAAGGAAGCCGCCCTGGCTGTGGATAAGCGCGCGCTGAATTTCTGAGGCATGAGCGCAGTGGGCGGTCATTCGTCTACCGCGCGAGCTGCGCACAATGCGGTGAGTTGACCGCACTGCGATTCAGCGCACCCAGGCCCCAGGGACAATTCGAAGCACAGGCGCCAGCAGCGCCGAGCATCGGAATTGCTCCGGGGGCCTGGGCGGTTAAAGAACTCAATGCAGCAGTTCGATTCGCAACGCAGCAAGCTAAAAACCCAACATTGGGCGGTTCTCCTTAATCAGGGGGCCGCCCATTGCATATCCGCACCAGCGATGAACGTCCAGGAATACTACGAACAGGCCCTAGCCGAACGCGGCTACCAGTCCGACCAGGCCCAGAAGCGCGCCATCAATCGCCTGCAGCGCTACTACGACGACTGGGTGCACTACAAGGCCCTGCGCAGCAATGCCCTGAAGAAGCTGCTCAACCGCCCCGAAGTGCCGCGCGGCGTCTACCTGTGGGGCGGCGTTGGGCGCGGCAAGAGCTTCCTGATGGACGCTTTCTACGCCACCGTTCCCGTGGTGCGCAAGACACGGCTGCATTTTCACGAATTCATGCGCAGCGTGCATCGCGAGCTGGAAGAAGTGAAGGGCATGCAGGATCCGCTGGACGAAGTCGCGCGTCGTATCGCGCGCCGGTGCCGGCTCATCTGCTTCGACGAGTTCCATGTGTCGGACATCGCCGATGCCATGATCCTGTACCGCCTGCTGCTCAAACTGTTCGAGTACGGCACCTCATTCATCATGACCTCCAACTACGAGCCGTCCACGCTTTACCCCGACGGTCTGCACCGCGACCGCATCCTGCCGGCCATCGAGCTGATCCAGAAGCGTATGGACGTGCTCAATGTGGACGCCGGCGTCGACTACCGGCGCCGCAGTCTGGAGCAGGTGCGCAGCTATCACTGTCCGCTCGACGAAGAGGCGAACGCGGCCTTGCAGGATGCCTTCGACAAGCTGGCCGATACGCCGCCCGAGAAGGTTCCGCTGCTGCATATCGAGCACCGCCAGATCAAGGCGCTGGCACTGGCCGGCACAGTGGTGTGGTTCGATTTCGCCACGTTGTGCGGCGGGCCGCGCTCGCAGAACGACTATCTGGAACTGGCCAGCCGCTTCAATGCGGTGATTCTCTCGGGGGTGCCGCGCATGGGACCCAGGCACCAGTCCGAGGCGCGCCGCTTCACCTGGCTGGTGGACGTGTTCTACGACCACAAGGTCAAGCTCATTATGTCGGCGCAATGTCCGCCCGAGGAGCTTTATACCGACGGAGCCTTTGCCAACGAGTTTCAGCGGACGGTGTCGCGCATTCTGGAGATGCAGTCCAAGCAATACCTGGAATCGGAGCGGCGGCACACCGTGGATTTGTAGCGGGCTGCGAATGCGCCCGATCCGTGTGCCGGATCACTGCACGGTGCGGTTGCGGCCTTCGCGCTTGGCCGTATAGAGGTTGTGGTCGGCGTGGGGAAACAGGCTCCACAGCGTTTTTTCCAGATTAATGCCGGCTTGCTCGGAATAAGCGATGCCGATGCTGATGGTGACCAATACATCCCGCCGCTCGTGCTTGAGCGGGGTATCGGCAATCGCTCGACGCACCGTGTCGGCCAAGGCGTAAAAGACCGGCGGCTCGTAGCCGAAGCAAACCACCATGAATTCCTCGCCACCGATGCGGCTGATGAGCCGTGGCTCGGGAACCGTGTCGTGGACGACGGCGGCGATGTGCTTGAGAACCAGGTCGCCGCAAGCGTGCCCCAGGCTGTCGTTGATCCGCTTGAAATGATCGACATCGATCAGCATGATGTTCATGCGGGTGTCGCGGTATTCGCGCAGCGTGGTGTAGCGGCTCAAGGCATCGGCCAGGCCGAAGCGGGACAGGGTGCTGGTCAGGAAATCGTAGCTGGCCTGCTGGCGCAGCTTCAGGTTGAGCCTGCGTATGGTGCTCATGTTGATGGCGATGAGCAGGGGGCCGAAGATCGCCGCGGCGATCCCCAGTCGCAGCACCGAGAGCATGTAGGGTACGCTGCGGCCCCACATGTCGACCAGGCCGGGGACGTGGATCGACGCGATGATCAGCTGCACGCAGCCGGTGCCCAGGGTGATGAGCTGCACCAGCCAAACCGGATAGGAAATGGCGCACCATGTCAGCGCCGGCAGCACCAGCATCAGAATCAGGAAAGGCCCGATCGACAGGCTCAGGCCTATCGAGACCAGCAAGGACAATAGCGGTAGCGTGCTGCGCCAGGTGAGACTGATCGGGTGCTCGATGTGGACCTTGCCGCCGAACAGGCTTAGCAAGAAGGGCAGGCACAGTATCGAGGTGTAGAACTGCTCGGTGAACCAGCCGAACACGGCTTGCGTCAGGGACGCATAAGCGTAAGGCGTGGCCTGCTGCATCGGCCCGCCCACCGCGGCGCAAGCGGCCGAAGCGGCCAGGCAGGCCAGGATCAGATGAAAGAATGCCGCGACGTCGTTCTGCCCTTGTCTGATGATCCGGGAGCGGGACAGCCACAAGGCCAGGACGAGGACAAAGACGAGATCGGCCGCATTGAACAGGAAGGGCGGAAGGCTCCAGCCCCAATGTGTGCAGTCCTGAAGGGCCAGGCCCGCATAAGCAATGATGTAGCTTGCGGGCTTGCGGGCCAGGCCATAGCGGTGAATCAGCGCCGCACAAGTGACGTTGGCGGGCCAGAACACCGACAGGCTCAAGGCCGATATGTGGGTATAGGTACCCAGCAGGCCTAGCACGAATGCCACTACAAAAATGAGAAGATAGGGCCAATAGCGAGAACTTTCTTTCAAGGGGAGAAAGCGTTGTTGCATGTCGGGGAGCCGGATTTCTCGTGTATTCGCGCTGTATTGCTGGTTTATGGCTTAGCCGTCTATCTTAGCGTAATCGGTTCTCGGCTCGGCCGTGCCGGCTCGGTTCCCGCCCGGGTTTACCCGGCCGAGTTAAACTTGCGCGCATTGTTTCCTGATCCCCATGCCTTCATGAATACCCGCGTTCTCACCGGCATCACCACCACCGGCACGCCCCATCTGGGCAACTATGCCGGCGCCATCCGCCCTGCCGTGCGGGCCAGCACTCAGCCCGGCGTCGATGCCTTCTTCTTCCTGGCCGACTATCACGCACTCATCAAGTGCGACGATCCCGCCCGCGTGGCGCGTTCGCGCCTGGAATTGGCGGCGACCTGGCTGGCCTGCGGCCTGGATCCGGAGCGCGTGACCTTCTACCGGCAGTCGGACATCCCGGAGATCCCCGAACTTACCTGGCTGCTGACCTGCGTCGCCCCCAAGGGCCTGATGAACCGCGCGCACGCCTACAAGGCTTCGGTGGACGCCAACGCGGAAAAAGGCGTCGATCCGGACGACGGCATCACCATGGGCTTGTTCTCGTATCCCGTCCTGATGGCTGCCGACATTGTGATGTTCAACGCGCACAAGGTGCCCGTGGGCCGCGACCAGGTGCAGCATCTGGAAATGGCGCGCGATATCGCCGATCGCTTCAATCGCCTGTATGGCGATGATTTCTTCGTCCTGCCCGAAGTGCAGATCGAAGAAGAGGTGGCCACGTTGCCGGGCCTGGACGGGCGCAAAATGTCCAAGAGCTACAACAACACCGTTCCGTTGTTCGAGGGCGGCGCCCCGGCGCTGCGCGCGGCCATCATGCGCATCGTGACGGATTCGAAACAACCGGGCGAGCCCAAGGACGCGGAGGGTTCGCACCTATATACGCTGTACCGCGCGTTTGCGACCACGACCCAGAGCGACGTTTTTCGCAAGCAATTGGAAGAGGGCATGGGGTGGGGCCAGGCCAAGCAGGCGCTGTACGAGAAATTGGAAGGCGAGATTGCGCCCATGCGCGAACGCTACGACACCCTGATCGCAAATCCAGCCAGGCTGGAAGAGGTCCTGCTGGCTGGCGCGGCCAAGGCGCGCAGGCTGGCCACGCCGGCCATCGAGCGCCTGCGCGAGGCGGTGGGCCTGCGCAATTTGAACGCCGAGGCGCTCAAGAAGACGACCGGGTCCGGCAAACCCGCCGAGAAGGCCGCCAAGGGCGCACGCTTTGTGAGCTTTCGCGAGAAAGACGGCAGCTTTCGTTTTCGCTTGATGTCGGCCGACGGAAGTGAATTGCTGACTTCGATCCCGTATGCCGACGCCAGGCAGGCGGGCGCTGTCCTCAAGCGGCTGCCGTCCGATGCCGCATTGCAGGCGCAAGGGGAAGGCTTCGCAGCGTTGCTGGACGGCGCTGCGGTGGCGCAGTCGGCGGCCGGCGCGACCTTGGATCAGGCGCGCACCGCGCTGGCTTCACTCGCGCAGGGCTGAGGCAATCATGCGCGAGCGCACGATTGCGTATCAGCGCTTGAGCTTGGCGAAGGCGTTGGCCATTGCACTATTGGCGGGAGAGCCTCGGCCGGCATCGACTTGAGGCCGACGCTGGCCGCCACGCGTGGACGCGGGGGAGCCGCCGTCCTGGCCGCGGCGCGCAGGCTCGGCGGCATCGTTCAGGCGCATGGTCAAGGCCACGCGCTGACGCGCCACGTCGACTTCGAGCACTTTCACGGTCACGGTCTGTCCGACGCGCACCACGTCGCGCGGATCCTTGACGAATTTTTCGGATAGGGCCGAGATATGCACCAGGCCGTCCTGGTGCACACCCACGTCGACGAAGGCACCGAAATTGGCCACGTTGGTCACCACGCCTTCCAGCACCATGCCGGGCACGAGGTCCTTGAGCGTCTCGACGCCGTCCTTGAACTGCGCGGTCTTGAACTCGGGGCGTGGATCGCGGCCTGGCTTTTCCAGTTCGCCGAAGATGTCGCGCACGGTGGGCAGGCCGAAGCGTTCGTCGGTGAAGTCGGCAGGCGACACGCCCTTGAGCGCTTCGCGCTGGCCGATGATCTCCTTCATGTCCTTGCGCACCCGGGCCAGGATGCGTTCGACCACCGGATAGGCTTCGGGATGCACGGACGAGGCGTCGAGCGGATTGGCGCCGTTGGGTATCCGCAGGAAACCCGCGGCCTGTTCGAAGGCCTTGTCGCCAAAGCGCGGCACGTCGCGCAGCGCCGCGCGCGTGGCAAATGCGCCGCGCTCGTCGCGCCAGGACACGATATTCTTGGCCAGCAGCGTGTTCAGGCCCGAGACGCGCGCCAGCAGGGCGGCTGAGGCGGTGTTCACGTCCACGCCCACGGCGTTCACGCAGTCTTCGACCACCGCGTCCAGCGAGCGGGCCAGCTCGCGCTGGTTCAGATCGTGCTGATACTGTCCCACGCCGATGGCCTTGGGGTCAATCTTGACCAGCTCGGCCAGCGGATCCTGCAGGCGCCGGGCGATGGACACGGCGCCGCGCAGGGTCACATCCAGGTCGGGGAATTCCGCGGCCGCGGCTTCCGAAGCCGAATACACCGATGCGCCGGCCTCGGACACCACCACGCGCGTGAGTGTCAGGTCTTTGAAGCGCGCCATCATTTCACCCACCAGCTTTTCGCTTTCTCGCGAGGCGGTGCCATTGCCGATGGCGACCAGGTCCACCTTGTGGCGGGCGCACAGCGCAGCCAGTGTATTGATGGTGCCTTCGACATCGCGGCGCGGCTCGAAAGGATAGACGGTGGTGGTCTCGACCACCTTGCCGGTGGGATCGATGACGGCGATCTTGCAGCCGGTGCGTATGCCCGGGTCCAGGCCCAGTACCGCCTTGGGACCGGCGGGGGCGGCCAGCAGCAGGTCCTTTAGGTTGGCGGCGAAGACGCGGATGGCTTCCGCTTCGGCCTGCTCTCGTAGTTTGCCGAAAAACTCGCTCTCGAAAGCCGTGAGCAGTTTCACCCGCCAGGTCCAGCGGCAGACTTCGCCCAGCCAGAGCGAACGCGGCGTGGCGTCTAGTGCAAACAGGCTTTTGCCGAGTTTGAGGAACGCGGCGATGCGCGTCACGCACGGGTGCGGTTTCTCGGCTTCCAGCTCGGTCTGCAGGCCCACGCGCAGTTCCAGCACGCCCTGCTGGCGGCCGCGCAGGAGCGCGAGCACGCGGTGCGAAGGCAGCGTGCGCAAAGATTCGCTGAAGTCGAACCAGTCGCGAAAGTTCGCGCCCTCGGCTTGCTTGCCTTCGGATACCTTGGAATACAGCACACCGGTATGCCATAGATGCTCGCGCATGTCGGCCAGCAAGTCGGCGTTCTCGGCATAGCGTTCGGCCAGAATGTCGCGCGCGCCGTCCAGCGCCGCCTTGGCGTCGGTGATCGAGGCCTCGGGGTTCAGGTACCGCGCGGCCAGGGCGGCCGGGTCGCATGAGGCATCGGCCAAGATGGCATCGGCCAGCGGCTCCAGGCCTGCCTCGCGCGCGATCTGGGCACGGGTGCGACGCTTGGGCTTGTAGGGGGCGTAGAGATCCTCAAGCCGCTGCTTGGTGTCGGCCGTGGCGATTTCCTGCTTCAGCTCGGCAGTGAGCTTGCCCTGCTGCGTGATGGACTCCAGGATGGCCAGGCGGCGTGTCTCGAGTTCGCGCAAGTAGACCAGGCGCACTTCCAGTTCGCGCAGTACGGTGTCGTCCAGGCCGCCGGTGGCTTCCTTGCGGTAGCGCGCGATGAAAGGCACCGTGGCGCCGTCGTCCAGCAGATCCACGGCGGCGGCCACCTGGGCGGGGCGTGAGTTCAGCTCGCTGGCAAGCTGGGCAATGATGCGGGCGGGATCGACAGCGGGGGCGGTAACGGCAGAGGAAGCAAGAGACATCGGAAATGCGGGAAAAATGCGGAGAAAGGAGGATTTTGCCATACCCCGGGGCGCAGGCCGCGGACCCGTGCGGGTATCATGATCCACATGTTCGATTCCGATATCGCCGACTATTTCTCCGAGCATGGCCCGCTGGCGCGCGCGTTGCCCGGCTACCGTTCCCGGCAGGCGCAGGTTGAGCTGGCCGAGGCCATAGGCCAGACCATGCGCGAGCGCGGCACGCTGGTGGCCGAGGCCGGTACGGGCATAGGCAAGACCTGGGCCTATCTGGTGCCAGCCATCGTCCAAGGCGGCAAAGTCCTGATCTCCACCGGCACACGCACCCTACAGGACCAGCTTTACGGCCGCGACCTGCCGCGTGTGCGCGAGGCCCTGGCTGCGCCGGTGTCGGTGGCCCTGCTCAAGGGGCGGGGCAACTACGTATGCCATTACCACCTGGACCGCCTGCAAGGCGACGACCGCGCACTGAAGTCGCGGTCCGAAGGGGCACAACTGCGCAAAATCCAGCGCTTTGCCGGCATATCCAAGACCGGCGACCGCGCCGACCTGGGCGACGTGCCGGAAGATGCCGACATCTGGCAGCGCGTAACTTCCACGCGCGAGAACTGTCTGGGTCAGGACTGTCCGCGCATCCGCGACTGCTTCGTGGTCAAGGCGCGCCGCCAGGCGCAGGAGGCCGATGTGGTGGTGGTCAACCACGCCTTGTTCATGGCCGATCTGGTGCTGCGCGATGAAGGCGTGACCGATCTTTTGCCCGAGGCCGACACGGTGATCTTCGATGAGGCGCATCAGTTGCCCGACACCGCCACGCGCTTTCTGGGCAGCAGCGTGTCCACGCACCAGTTGATGGATTTCGGCCGCGCCATGGAGGCGGCAGGCCTGGCCTATGCGCGCGAGGCGGCCAACTGGGGCGAGGTATCGCGCCAACTGGAGACCGCCGCGCGCGAATTACGCCTGGCCTGCGCGCCGCTGGAGCGCATGCCGGGACGCAAGGCGACCTTCGAGGCCATGCCCGAGCCTGACGTCTTCGACGCGGCGTTGGCGCATTTGCACGAAGTCCTGGATGCCGCGGCGCGCGCCTTGCTGGGCGTGGCCGAGAAGCATCCCGATCTGATGACCGCCGGACGCCAGGGCGCCGAATTGAGTGCTCGCCTGGCGCGCTGGGCGCTGCCCGGGCGCGACGGCAAGTCGTCGCCGCAAGCCCTGGAGGCAGGGTGGGGCACCGATGCCAACTTGCCCGCGCAGGAGTCCGCACACACGACCGGCTCAGCGGCGGATACGGCTTTGCATAGCCCATCCGTCGACGTGTCCGCAGTCTTCGGCGTGGCGGCGCAGGGTCCGATGGTCAGATGGGTCGAGCAAGGCCTGCATCATGTGCGCCTGCATGCCGCACCGCTGTCGGTGGCGCAGGCTTTCTCGCGCTATCGCAAGCCGGAACAGGCCTGGGTGCTGACCTCGGCCACTTTATCGGTGCATGGCGATTTTCATCACTTCATCGCGCAACTGGGCCTGCAGGAAGCTCGCACGGCGCGCTGGGAGTCGCCCTTCGACTATGCCTCGCAGGCTTTGCTGTTCGTTCCTCAGGGCATGCCCGAGCCGCAGTCGCCGCAGTTCACCGAGCGTTTCGTGCAGGCATTGATGCCGCTGCTCGAGGCCAGCCCCGGCGGCGCATTGGTCTTGTGCACGACGCTGCGCGCGGTCGAGCGCGTGGCGCAAGGCCTGGCCGATGCCTTCGAACAGGCAGGCCACGACTGGCCGCTGCTGCGTCAGGGTGATGCCACCAGGCGCGAACTGCTCGATCGCTTCGCCAGGCTGGATCATCCGGTGCTGGTGGGCAGCGCAAGCTTCTGGGAAGGCATAGACCTGCCCGGAGAAATCCTCACGCTGGTGGCCATCGACAAACTGCCCTTCGCCCCGCCCGACGACCCTGTGATCGAGGCGCGCTTGCGCGCCTGCCGGGCGCAGGGCGGCAATCCCTTCGCGGAATATCAACTGCCCGAAGCAGCCCTGGCCTTGAAGCAAGGCGCCGGCCGCCTGATTCGTACCGAGCAGGACTGGGGGGTGCTGATGGTGGGTGATGCGCGCCTGGTGGAAAAACCCTATGGCAAGCGCCTATGGCGCGGTTTGCCGCCGTTCGCGCGCACGCGCAGCCTGGACGAGGCGCTGGCTTTCTATGCGCGCCGAGCGCAACCGGCGTAGTGCGCGATACAACGTTTTTGCTTCGTAATCGGGTATTTTTCTTGGCGAAATAGCGATCCTTGCGGGGGGGCGATCTTTTTTAGGATAGCCCCATCTTTTTTTTGAGACCCAATGTGAAAAGCGGAAATATTTCAGCGTTGGTGGTGATGGGGGTCGCCGGGTGCGGCAAAACCAGCGTTGCGCAGGCCATCGTGGCCCGTCTGGGCGGATGTCTGATCGAAGGCGACGCGTTTCATCCGCAGGTCAATGTGGACAAAATGCGCCGCGGTATAGCACTAACCGACCAGGACAGGCGCGGCTGGCTCGACCGGCTGGTCCAGGAATTGGCGGCTGCACAGCAGGGCGGCGATCACGCTGTACTGGCCTGTTCGGCGCTCAAGCGCCGCTACCGGGACCGCCTGCGCGCCGGGGGGGCGTGCCTGGGCTTCGTTTTTCTGCAGTTGCCCGAAGCTGAAGCCCTCAGTCGCGTGGCGCAGCGTGTCGGCCATTTCATGCCGGACTCCCTGGTGGCCAGCCAGTTCGCCGACCTGGAGCCGCCGTCGGCTGAGGCGCTTGTGCTGACGGTCGACGCCACGCTGCCGGTGCAGGCCATCGCCGAGCAGGTGGCGCACTGGTATGCCCGGATTCAGTCCGGCGGGAACAAATCCGATTGAGGGCAACAAGCGCCGTCCCGGGGTGGCGTGAATGAAGGAGCGGGTCAAACCTCGATTTCAGGAGGGGCCATGACCACAATGTCAGAAAATGCAATACCGAAAGGACGCGGGGTGAGCGATTTTCTTGCTGGGTATGGGCGTACTTATCAAGGATTTCGATCGCATCAACATCTCTGTCGCAGGGCCTGAGCCGATCGAGGCGATGGCCGAGCGCGACTGAATCGTGGGCCGCACGCTCGGACGGCTTTGCCGTTACACAAAAAAGAGCCTGCGCAAGCAGGCTCTCGTTTTTGATGGCTGCCGGATGCTGGCGTCAGAATACCTGCCACCAGGCCTTTTTCGTGAGCAGGGCCAGTCCGTCCTTCTTGTACTTGCTATTGGGATAGTTCTCGTCCAGCACGCGTTCGGAATCCTGCTGCAGCTTGGTCATGCCGAGCTTGCCGTAGGCCAGCGTCATGATGTAGAGCGCGGGCTCCGCCGCCGGCACGCCCGAGAAGTCGGTGATGACGGTCTGGGCGCGATCGGCCGCAGCCAGGTAGGAGCCGTGTTGGTAGTAATAGTTCGCGACATAGACATTGCCCATGGCCAGCGCGTTGACCAGCCAGACCATGCGCAGTTTGGCGTCTTTGGCGTAGCGGCTTTCGGGAAAGCGCTTGACCAACTCGGAAAAGGCGTCATAGGAAGCGTGCAAGCCCTTGGGGTCACGCTCGGCCGGGTCCTGGCCGGAGATCCAGGTGCCCAGTGCGCCGGCCTGCGAGAAGGTGATCAGCCCCTTCAGGTAGAGTGCATAGTCGGTGCCGGGATGGTTGGGATAGAGCCGCATGAACCGGTCGACGTCGGCCAGTGCCTGATCGCGTTCGCCGTCCTTCCAGTTGACGTAGGCCAGGTTCAGATCGGCCTGTTGTGCATAAACGCCGAAGGGGAAGCGACTTTCGATGGCTGTGAGATGGGTGCGGGCCTCACTCCAGCGATCGTTGTTCATGTCGTCCTTGGCCGTGGAGTAGAGCTGCTCGACAGTCCATGTGGCGGTTGGGTCGGGCTTGTCGGCGTTGCCGGCACAGCCGCTGATCAACATCAGGGCCGTCAGGGCCGTCAAGGCCGTGGCAAGGCGCAGCGCCGGGCGGCGCAGGAGGCCGGAAACCGGGCCTGAGAACGAAGGAGCAGCCGGGAGGGACATCACGAGACGTATTTCCTTGATGGTAGGATGTGGGAGGATTATATGATTTGTCTCCATGTCTGATATAGCCTCCGGCCGTTCCCTCAAACAGGCCGCCTCAAAAACGGGGCCCGTCCCTACGGGGGCCGTCTCTGGCGACGGGCTTCTGGACGACCCTTCGGACGAAAACCTGGACGATGTCCTCGGGGGGGGGGCGGCGGGCGAGCCGATTCTCATCACGGTGCCTTCCGGGCAACGCGCCGACCGCCTCGACAAGGTGCTGGCGGCGCTGCTTGCGCAGCATTCCCGCAGCCGCCTGCAAGGCTGGATCGAGGCCGGCCATGTACGGGTCAATGGGGCGATTGCCAAGGTGCGTACCCTCGTCGGACCCACCGACCGGATCGAAGTCCGGGTGCAGCCCAGTCCGGAAAGCCAGGCCTTCGCGCCGGAACCTATTGATTTCACCGTGGTGGCCGACAGTGCCGACTGGATCGTGGTCGACAAACCCGCTGGCCTGGTGACCCATCCCGGCGCCGGCAACTGGCACGGTACTTTGCTCAACGGCCTTTTGCATCGATATCCGGAATTGGTCCGCGTGGCCCGCGCCGGCATTGTGCACCGCCTGGATAAGGACACATCGGGCCTGATGGTGGTGGCGCGCCACGAGACCGCGCAGACGCATCTGGTGAGGCAACTGCAGGCCCGTACGGTGGGGCGGGAGTACCTCGCGCTGGTGCACGGCCGCCTGGGCGCCGGCGGCACGGTAGACCGGCCCCTGGGACGAGATCCGCGTGTGCCGGTGCGCATGAGCGTCGAACGGCCCATCGCGCCCAAGCCCGCCATGACGCATTATCGGGCCGAGCGCCAGGGTGAGGCGCAGTGCGGTGGGTCGCATGCGGCGGCTGCGCCGGTCACGCAGGTGGTCTGCCGCCTGGAAACGGGCCGCACACATCAGATCCGTGTGCACATGGCCAGTCTCGGGCATCCCCTGTTGGGCGATGTTCTGTACGGTGGTCGCCCGCTGGCCGGTGCTGCGCGGCAGATGCTGCATGCGCGAACCCTGCGCTTTGACAACCCCGCCGACGGGGTGCTCTTGACCTTCCAGTCCTGCTTGCCGGAGGACATGCTCGCAGTCCAGGAATCCATACGATGGAATTCATAAGTGTCGAAAAGCGAATCGGCGATCTGCCGGTCGTGACAGGCGCCGATTGGCCGGGGGTGCGCTACTTCTGCACCACGCGTGCCGGCGGCGTGGGCACCGCACCGCACGATACGCTCAATCTGGGTCTGCGCGCCAACGACCGGCCCGAGGCTGTAGCCGAGAACCGCCGCCGCGTGTGCGCGGCGGCGCCGGGCGAACCCCTGTGGCTGCGCCAGGTGCATGGCGCAGATGTGGTGGATGCCGATGCGCCGTGCGGGCCGGTCGAGCCGCCGGCCGACGCCAGCGTGACCATCCAGCCCGGCCGGGTGCTGGCTATCATGGTGGCCGACTGTCTGCCCGTGGTCATCAGCGATGCGCACGGCAGTGTCCTGGGCGTGGCGCACGCGGGATGGCGCGGCCTGGCGGGCGGCGTACTCGAGAACACGCTGCGCGCCATGCAGGCCAAGCAGCCCGCGGCGCAGGGCTGGCGTGCCTGGGTGGGGCCGGGCATCGGTCCCGCGGCTTTCGAGGTGGGCGAGGACGTGCTGCAGGCTTTTGCGCCCGACGGCCCCGAGGCCTTGGCGCTATTTGTACCGCGGCCCGGCCTGCCGCAGCCCGGCCTGACGCGGCCCGGCCTAACGCGGCCCGGCCTGCCCGGGAAATGGCTGGCCGACCTTCCGGCCCTGGCGCGTCTGCGCCTGCAGCGCGCGGGCATCGCCCAGCCGGCCCTGAGCGGCCTGTGTACCGTGGGCGACCCAGACCGATTTTTCTCGTATCGCCGCGATCGCATTACCGGTCGGATGGCGCTTCTTGCCTGGCTTGGAACCCGCTGAAATTCAGCAGACAAGTTGCTTGCCGCACATCGGGATCCTTCCGTATACCCTGACTTGACAGTCATGCTCGGGGCCAGCAACATCGACTTAAAGTGTTTTATAACAATAGTCAGACTGGTGTGGTGTGGGTAATCCTCAATTCAGCGCAATGCCGGGTGCAATCAGCGTAGCCCCGGAAGTCCTGGCCCAGATCCAGGCCGATTTTTCGTGCGAATGGCAGCGTCTTTGCAGAGAGGCCGAGAACGGCGTCCTGGCGCCCCCCAAGGATAGGCGGTTTTCCAGCGCAGCCTGGGCCTCCAACGGGCAGCACGTGCTGGTGGCCCATGCCTATCTGCTCCTGTCTCGAATCATGAACCGCATGGTCGACGCGGCCCAGATCAGTGATTCCCTGCGCGAGCGCCTGCGCTTTTCCGCGATGCAGTGGGTCGATGCGCTTTCGCCGGCCAACTTCCTGGCTTTCAATCCGGAGGCCCAACAATCCATTGTCGAAAGCGCCGGCAAGACGCTTTCCATGGGAATGGCCAACCTGCTGCACGATCTGAAGAAAGGTCGCATCAGCCAGACCGACGAATCGCATTTCGAGGTGGGCCGCAACCTGGCATGCACGCCCGGCCAGGTCGTGTTCGAAAACCGCCTGATGCAACTGCTCCAGTACGCCCCGCAGACCGATACGGTGCACCAGCGGCCACTGGTGATCATCCCGCCCAACATCAACAAGTTCTACATCCTGGATCTGCAGCCCGACAATTCCTTCGTGCGTTATGCGGTGGAGCAGGGTCATACGGTCTTCATCGTGTCCTGGCGTAATCCGTTGGAGACCGATGTCGACGGCGTCGACAAATCCACCTGGACCGACTACCTGGATAGCGCCGTGCTCAGGGCCCTTGCGGTTGCCGCCAGTATCACCGGCCAGGAACAGGTCAACGCATTGGGCTTCTGCGTGGGCGGCACCATGCTGGCTTCGGCCCTGGCGCTGGCCCAGGCGCGCGGCGAGAAGCCCGTGGCTTCGCTCACTCTGCTGACTTCGATGCTCGATTTCCACGACACGGGCATCTTGAGCGTGTTCGTCGACGAGAACCATGCCTTGTTCCGCGACCAGCAGTTGGGCCGCGGCGGGCTGATGTCCGCGCGCGACCTGTCCACCACGTTTTCTTTCCTGCGTCCCAACGAGCTGGTGTGGAACTATGTCGTGGGCAACTATCTCAAGGGCCAGACGCCTGCCCCCTTCGATCTGCTGTTCTGGAACTCCGATAGCACCAACCTGCCAGGTCCTTTTTTCACCTGGTACTTTCGCAATACCTATCTCGAGAACAACCTGAAGGTGCCGGGTAAGGCGCAGGCCGCGGGCCTGCCGCTGGACCTTACCCGGCTGGACATGCCGGCCTATCTGTACGGTTCGCGCGAAGACCATATCGTGCCCTGGCCCTCGGCCTACGCGTCCACGCAGTTGTTGCGCGGCCCGGTGCATTTCGTGCTGGGAGCCTCGGGGCATATTGCTGGCGTGGTCAACCCGGCATCGCGCAATAAACGCTGCTACTGGGTCCGCCCGACGGACGGGGGCAAGATGCCCGGCGACCCGAACGCATGGCTGGAAAAAGCCGAAGAGCACCCCGGTAGCTGGTGGGCGGACTGGGCTCAATGGCTGGCGCAGCACGGCGGCAAGCGGGTGAAGGCGCCGCGCAGCCAGGGCAGCGCCGACTACAAGCCCATCGAGCCGGCGCCAGGACGATATGTGAAGGTGCGCGCCGTATAGAGGCAAGCAGCAGGGCTGGCTAGTCCGCAATTATAAGCAATCACACCCCGGGTATGGCGCGCCCAGCCTGAACAACTAGGAGACATCACATGAGTAGCGGCAAACTGGCATACGTAACGGGCGGCATGGGCGGTATCGGCACCGCGATCTGCCAGCGCTTGGCCACGGATGGGTTCCGCGTCGTGGCAGGTTGCGGCCCCAGCCGCAATTACAAGCAATGGATCGACGAGCAGGCTGCGCTGGGTTATGTCTTCTACGCTTCGGCCGGTAACGTGGCTGACTGGGAGTCTACTGTGGAGGCCTTCGAGAAAATCAAGGCGGATCACGGCCAAGTGGACGTGCTGGTGAATAACGCCGGTATCACGCGCGACGGATTGTTCCGCAAGATGACGGCGGACGACTGGCGCGCTGTCATCGACACCAACCTCAACAGCCTTTTCAACGTTACCAAGCAGGTCATCGACGGCATGGTCGAGAAGCTGTGGGGGCGCATCATCAATATCAGTTCGGTGAATGGGCAAAAGGGCCAGTTCGGTCAGACCAACTATTCCACCGCCAAGGCGGGCATCCACGGTTTCACTATGGCCCTGGCGCAGGAAGTCGCCGGCAAGGGGGTTACGGTCAACACGATCTCTCCGGGCTATATCGGCACCGACATGGTCCGTGCCATCCGCCCCGAGGTACTCGAGAAAATCGTGGCCACCATCCCGGTCAAGCGCCTGGGCACGCCTGAAGAAATCGCTTCCATCACTGCCTGGCTGGCCTCGGACGAGTCCGGCTTCTCCACCGGCGCCGATTTTTCGCTCAACGGCGGCCTGCACATGGGCTGAGCCGGGGCGCCCAGGATTGGTTTCAGTCCAGACAGATCCTGGGCGTAAACTGAAGTGCTCCCATCCAAGAGACCGAGTCACTGTCGGGGATTACGAATGACGCAAGCAGCCAAAGACGCTACTTCTCAGCGCCTCATCAAAAAATATCCCAACCGTCGGCTGTACGACACGCAGACCAGCACCTACATCACGCTGACTGATGTCAAGCAGCTTGTACTTGCCAACGAAGATTTCCAGGTAATCGACGCCAAGAGCGGTGAGGACCTGACCCGCAGTATTCTGCTGCAGATCATCCTCGAAGAGGAAAGCGGCGGCATGCCGATGTTCTCTTCGGTCATGCTGGCCCAGATCATCCGTTTCTACGGCCATGCCATGCAGGGCGTCATGGGGTCCTATCTCGAGCGCAACATCCAGGCCTTCATGGAAATCCAGGAGCGCTTTGCCGATCAATCCAAGGGTCTGTACGGCAGCAACCTGGGACCCGAGGCCTGGGCGCAACTTATGAGCGGTCAGACCCCTGCGCTGCAGAACATGCTCAACAACTACATCGACCAGAGCAAGAACTTGTTCACGCAGATGCAGGACCAGATGCAGGACCAGACCCGCAGCATGTTCTCAGGCTTTCCCTTCAACCCGGGCGGCCCTACCCCGGGCGGCCCTACCCCGGGCGGCTCGCAAGGGGGCCGTAAATAGCAGGGCTGTGGCCGGTTCTTCCGCAGTCGCAAAGGGGCGTTCAGCCCCTTTCTTTTTGGATGCCGCCTTGAAGATGCCGCCTTTTCTCAATACGCAATGAAAACGGTTCTTATTTTTAATATAAAATACAACTACCAAATTCGTTTCCGTAGACAAGGAAGTCCTAGATGAGCAAACGTAATCTGGCCCTGGCGGGCCTGTTGGGGTTGAGCCTGAGTATTGCTGGCGCCGCCGGTGCGGCCGAATATCCGATCGGCAAGCCGGTCCAGCAAGGCGGCATGGAAATCGGTGCGGTCTATCTGCAGCCCATCGAGATGGATCCGCCCAATGTCATGCGCCCGGCCAAGGATTCCGACATCCATCTTGAGGCCGACATCCACGCCACCGCCAACAACCCGACCGGTTTCCCCGAAGGCGAATGGATGCCCTACCTGGTGGTCCACTACGAACTGCAGAAGATCGGCAGCAGCAAGGCGATCAAGGGCATGCTCATGCCCATGGTGGCCAACGACGGTCCGCACTACGGCGACAACGTCAAGCTTGAAGGTCCGGGCAAGTACCACCTCAAGGTGGACGTGCAGCCGCCCACCGCCGACCCTATGAACCATTTCGGCCGCCATGTCGATAAGGAAACCGGCGTGGGTCCATGGTTCGCTCCCCTCCATCTCGAATACGACTTTGCCTACGCGGGCGTCGGCAAGAAGGGCGGGTATTGATCATGCGTCGCGGGCTTGCAGGGTTGCTGCTGGCGGTAGGGTTCCTCCTGGGCATGGGGGCGGCCCAGGCCGAGGATCTGCCTACGTTCACGCTCACTTTCAAGCCCGACGGCACATTCGAGCCGGCGCGCCTGCAGGTGCCGGCCGGCCGTTTCAAGATCAACCTGATCAACGCCAGCAAAGAGCCGGTGGAATTCGAAAGCATTCCGCTGCGCAAAGAGAAGGTGCTGGGTCCGGGGGTGCAGTCCTTCGTCGTCATCACCATCTCGCGTCCTGGCGAATATCCCTTCTTCGATGATTTTCATTCCAATGTGAAAGGCACTTTGGTGGTCAAGTAACACAGGCGGTCGCATTTATGGAACAGGTCCTTTTCATCGTCTGGCGCGAATGCGTCGAAGCCCTGTTGGTCGTGGGCATTCTTTACTCCTGGCTCAAGACCAGCCCTGAAGGCCGCCGCGGCCTGCCGTATCTCTGGGGCGGCGTGGCGGGCGGCCTGGCCCTGGCCGGCGCCCTGGCGCTGGTGCTGCTAGGCATCTCCGAATGGTTGAGCGATACGGGACAGGAGTGGTTCCAGGGCATCATGTCGCTGGCGGCCTGCCTGCTCGTTGTCCAGATGGTGCTGTGGATGAAAAGCCACGGCCGCACGCTCAAAAGCGAATTGGAGAGCGGCGCCAAGACCTCGATTGCGAACGACAATTGGTGGGGCTTGTTCGCCCTGGTGGCGATCGCGGTGTCACGCGAGGGCAGCGAGACGGTGGTCTTCCTGTACGGCACGGTTTCGGCGGCCAGCGCCGGCAATGGTCCGGAATCCGTGGCGAGGCTGGTCCTTGGCGGCGTGGCCGGCTTTGCCGCTGCGTTACTGACCTTCTGGCTGCTGCAGCTGGGCGGCAAGCTCATCACCTGGCGGCGTTTTTTCAAACTGACCGAAATCCTGTTGCTGCTCCTGGCGGGCTCCCTGCTGGTAGGCGGTCTGGATCACCTCATCTCGCTGGGCGTGATGCCCACGCTGATGGACCCGGTCTGGGATAGCTCCTGGCTGCTGAGCGACAGTGCCGGCCTGGGCAAGATACTGGCCGATTTTGCGGGCTACCGCGCCTATCCGGCCTTGAGCTCGCTGCTTTGCTGGATTGCCTATTGGCTGGTGGTCTGGACGCTGCTGCGACGTGCAGGCCGCCCTTCGCGGGTGCCGGCAGCGCGGGTGGTGCAATAGTTCGTTGGCCGCATGTGGCACAGGCTGCGAGGGTTGAATCCATGTCTGCCGTGATCGGGCGCGCCAGCGCCCGCTTCGCCGATTTTTTGCGCGATCATGCTGCGCTGCTGCGCAAGCTGCAGTGGGGCATCGTCGCTGTCTATTTTTTCCTGCTGATCGTTCCGGCGGTTTTGCCCTTGCCGGGCAATGCGGCGTCGATGTTCAACAATTTGACCATCGCCGCGCAGTTCGCCTTCTGGGGCATCTGGTGGCCTTTCGTGCTGGTGTCCATGCCGCTGCTGGGACGCGCCTGGTGCGGCTGGCTCTGCCCGGAAGGCATGCTCACCGAATGGGCCAGCGAACGCGGCCGCGGCCATGCCATCCCCAAGTGGTTGCGCTGGGGCGGCTGGCCTTTCGTGGCTTTTGTGCTCACCACGGTGTATGGGCAGCTCGTCAGCGTCTATCAATATCCCTGGGCCGTGCTGGCCGTGCTGGGCGGGTCGACGGCCGCGGCGATCGGCATAGGCTGGTACTACGGCCGCGGCAAGCGCGTCTGGTGCAAATATCTGTGTCCGGTCAACGGCGTGTTCTCGCTCCTGGCCAAGCTGGCACCCTGGCACTACAAGGTCAGCGAAGAGGCCTGGCGTGATTCGCTGTCCTCGGGGCAGCGGGTGATCCGCATCCAGCCCATCAACTGTGCGCCGCTGGTGCCGCTGCGCCACATGAAGGGCGGCAGCGCCTGCCACATGTGCGGCCGCTGCAGCGGCTACCGCGACGCCATCGCGCTGTCGCCGCGTTCGCCGGAAGCCGAGATCGTCGACGTGGCCCAGGCCGATGCCTGGCAGACGGCGCTGATCTGCCTGGGGATGATGGGCATCGCCGTGGGCGCCTTCTTGTGGAGCGCGAGCCCCTGGTATGTGGATCTGAAGCAGATCATCGCCACGTGGCTCATCGACAGGAACATCATGTGGCCTTTGGCCGAGAACGCGCCGTGGTTCATCCTGACGCATTACCCCGACGTCAACGATGTCTTCTCCTGGCTGGACGGCGGCTTGATCCTGGCCTTTGCCCTGGGCGCCGCGGCGGCGGTGGGCGGTTCGCTTTATCTGGCGTTGTGGATCGCGTCGTGGGTGGCGCCTTTGCGGGATACGGCGAACCGCCACCTGGGGCTGCACACGCTGGCCCAGGCGCTCATTCCCGCCGCCGGCATCGGTGTGTTCCTGGGGCTGTCAGCCACCACGATCACGCTGCTCAAGCACGAAGGCATGGGAACGGGGTGGGTGAATCCCGCGCGGTTTGTCTTGCTGGCGCTGGCGATTGCCTGGTCTTTGCGTCTGGCCTGGCGGGTGTTGGGCAAGCGGGCCGTGGGGCTTGGTCGTCGCGGCTTGGCCTGGCTGGTGTTTGCGGCGGGGTTGGGGCCGTTTGTGGCGGCTTGGGTTTTGTTTTTCGCGGTGTGGTGAGTTGAGTTCTTAAGGCCGCCGCGGCTGCCCTGCGCAATTCCGGTGGCGTCCTGGGTGCGGGCATCTTGTATAAATCAAGTCCCTATCGATTTATCAAGAAGCGCCATGCCGTCCTACACCTTTCATCTGGTCAACGTTTTCGCCGAATCGACCTTCGGCGGCAATCCTCTATGCGTGTTCGACGACGCGCGCGGCATGGACGATGCGGCCATGCAGAATCTGGCGGTGCAGTTCAATCTTTCCGAGACGACGTTCGTGCTGCCGTCCGATCAGGCCGATGCGCGCGTGCGCGTTTTTACGCCCGGCTACGAGATGCGCTTCGCGGGGCATCCCACGCTGGGCACGGCGCATGTCGTGCGCGGGGTTCGCGGTTCGGGCGATGCGTTGACGCTGCAATTTGCCGCGGGTCTGGTACCGGTGCGGTCGCAGGGCGATATCTGGACTCTGGTGCCGCCCGTCGATGGCGCGCCGCGCACGCAAGTGCCCGGGCAATCGCCTGCCGATATCGCGGGGCTGCTGGGTTTGTCGGCGGACGATCTGCTGGACGAGCCGCTATGGGTCGATACCGGGGCGGACCAGTTGCTGGTGCCGGTCAAGACCGTCGATGCGGTACGCCGCGCGCGGCCGGATACGGCGCGGATGGAAGAGTGGCCGGTCAGCAGCCTGGAGCGCAAGACGGCCTATGTGTTCGCCTTCACCGGCGAAAAACAGGAAGGGCGCGACGTGGTGCTGTCGCGCTATTTCTTCACCAAGACGGGCGGCGGGGTGGACGAGGATCCGGGCACGGGTTCGGCCTGCGCCAATCTGGGCGGCTGGCTGCTGGCGCGCGGCCAGGAACTGCCGGCCCGCGTGCTGGTGCGCCAGGGCGAGCAGGCCGGACGGCCGTGCACACTGTATCTGGACGTCGACGGGACAATACGCGTGGGCGGGCGGGTCATTGCGCTGGGCAAGGGCGAGATTCATCTGCCCTGATGCGGATGCGCCCGCGATGCCTTGCGTGATCGCGGGCGCGTCTCAGGCCGCGGTTTTTTCTTCGGGCAGCCACTCTTCCAGGGTGACCTCGAACGTCATGCACACATTGTTGCCGCCCGCGATGAACGGTCCGCCGTAGACATTGCCCTCGGGGTCGGCAATGACGCCGGTCAGCGAGGCGCGCAGCGATCCGTCCGGCTGGGATCGGACCTCGCCCGCGAGGCTGACGATCTCTACCGCGGGACCTTTGACCTGGATGAATTTGCCGTCGAGGGTGCCCAGGCAGCCGTCGACCAGGCTGCCCAGAGCGCCGCGCACGAAGGCATTGCGAAAGCCTTCGGCCAGGCAGAGCTTTTCGACGCCTTGGACCAGATCCTCGTTGGGGGCGATGCGCGCATAGGCTATGCGGCCCATGGCGCCGGATTCGACGACCGCCGCTTCAGTCATGATGGTTCTCCTGCAGGGGTTGGATCAGCGCAATATTGGTTTCGGGGTCGAAGGCGACGCGCAGGTCGAATCCATCGAGCGAGGTCACCAGCACCGAAATGGGCTGCAGCCCCACAATGGCGTTCTGCGTGATGATATGACCGCCCTTGGCGGCGCCTTGCGCGGTGCGTAGGGCGGCATGGCAGTGGACGATCGGTCGGCCGTCGGTGCCCTTGCCCATCGTGGCGTTGCCGAAGACCATGTAGGCGGGGCCGGCGTCGATGGGTTCGCTGTAGCGGATCACCGCTTCGTGCGTGGGGTCGGGTGGCGCGACGCAGTATTGCAGCGCGTGGAAATAGCCGCCCAGAATGGTCATCGACGCGTTCTGGATGCCCAGAGATAGAAGCGGCGCCACCAGGCCTTCGAAGAGACTCGCGCCCGGTTGCAGTGCCAGCCTGACGTGGCGGGCACGCTGGGACAGTTTGCTCTGGATGCGAACCGGATTGAAAGCGCCGGGATGGATCAGCGTGCGTGAGCGTGGAAAAACGGATGAGCGTTGCGCGGTCATCGGGGTTGTCTCCTGGACGGGATCTCTTTTGGAGGCCCGGGAATTTCCGCATCGGACAGGGTCGCCGTCCGACGGTGGAATCGCTGCATGATCCGCAAAGCGGGGCGAGGGGTGGTGCCCCGCTTTGCGGACCGTTTTGAATCGCTACTTCAAGAAACCGGTCGACAGCCAGGGCACGGCGGCGACGATCACGATGCCGACGGCGATGGATGCCAGATAGCCCATGATCGGCTTGATGCCCTTGTCGGGCGTGACGCGGCTGATTGCACACGCCGCGTAGTACCCCACGCCGAAAGGCGGAGCGAAAAGGCCCAGGCCCATCGAGAGGATCACCACCACCGCATAATGCACTTCGTTCACACCCATGGCCCGGGCGATGGGAAACAGCAGTGGGCCGAAGAGCACGATGGCGGGAATGCCCTCGAGCACGCTGCCCAGCACGATGAAGGCCAGGATGGACACTGCCATGAAGGAGAAGGCGCCGCCCGGCAGGCTTTCCATCCTATTTGCCAGCTGATGCGAGAAGCCCGATTGCGTCAGCGCCCAGGCCATGCCGGTGGCCGCGCCGATGATGAGCAGGATGCAGCCCGACAGCGATGCCGTATACACCAGCATGGGCCCCAGCCGCTTGAAGTCGAAGTGGCGGTAGACGAAAAGGCCGATGAACGTGGCGTAGACGATGCCGATGGTCGAGACCTCGGTGGCCGTGGCCACGCCTTCGACGACGGCGGCGCGTATGACAAAGGGCAGGGCCAGCGCCGGCAGCGCCACGAAGAAGGCGCGGGCGATGGTCCGGCCGTCGGGACGTTGCACGCCGGAGAGGTCTTCCTTCCTGCAGCGGCGGTAAACCAGGGCACACAGCATCAGGCCCAGTACCAGGCCCGGTAGCATGCCGCCTGTAAAGAGCGCCGTGATTGACACGCCCGTGACCGAGCCGATAGTGATGAGCACCAGGCTGGGCGGGATGGTCTCGGTCTGCGCGCCGGTGGCCGCAAGCAGCGCGACCAGCTCGCCTTCGTCGGCACCGCGCTTTTTCATCTCGGGAAAGAGCACCGGAGCCACTGCGGCCATGTCAGCGGCCTTGGCGCCCGAAATGCCCGATACCAGGTACATGGCGGCAACCAGCACGTAGGACATGCCGCCGCGCACGTGGCCCAGCAGGCTGGCCAGGAAGGCCACCATGCGCCGGGCCATGTCCGTCATCTCGATCAGAAGGCCCAGGAAGACGAACAGCGGCACGGCCAGCAGGATCAGGTGCGACATGCCCTCGTCCATGCGATTGACCACGATCATCATCGGTACGGTCGTGGTCAGCGCGAGGTAGCCGAAGGTGGCCAGGCCGAAGGCGAAGGCGATGGGTACGCCGGTAAAGACGGTGGCCGCTACAACGCCGACGAAGAAGATGAGCAGGTTGATGTTGCCCAGTCCGGCCAGCACGGGCTGCAGGGCGGCCAGCGCCGCCACGATTGCCGCGACCAGCGCCAGCGCCTTGAGCGTGGCGCGCCAGTCGGCCTGGTCCAGCAGGCGCAGCAGGGTCAGGGCGAGCATCAGCACGGCCCCGACCGGCATGGCCGCCGCGCGCCAGATGTCGGGGATACCCAGGGCGGGCGTGGTGACGAATTGCTCTTCCGAGGCGTAATCCCAGCTGGGTAGCAGGATGAGCACCAGGAAGGCCAGGGCCGCCGCGATGGCGACCAGGTCTAAGAAGGCGCGCGTTCGCGGCGATGCGCGGTTGACGAAGGCCGTCATGCGCATGTGTTCGCCGCGCCTGAAGGCCACGACCGAACCCAGCATGGCCAGCCACAGAAAGAGGATGGAGGCGATTTCGTCTGACCAGATCAGCGGCGAACGGAAAACGTAGCGCGCAAGAATGCCGGCGAACAGGATGACGATCTCGGCAACCACCAGTATGGCCGCCGGAATTTCGACCAGACGGCCCAGCAGCCTGTCGGCCGCTGTCGTCCAATTGCGGTAGCCAACGGGCAGGGCCTGGGGCAGGCCCGCCGCGTCGGTGTCGGCGGCAATGCTCACGCGAGCTTCCCGACGGATTTTTCAAGCAGGGCCCAGGCCTTGTCGCCGTACTTCTTCTGCCATTCGGTGTAGAAGCCGGCCTTGCGCAGGGCGTCGCGGATAGGGCCGGGCGCGGGCGTGTTGAAGATCATGCCTTTGCCGGCCAGCTTGGACTGCAGTTGCTTGTCCAACGCAGCCACGTCCGTGCGCTCGGCGATGCCGGCCGCATTGATGTGCTTGGCCACGACGGCCTGGATGTCCTTGGGCAGTTTTTCCCAGGCCCGGCGGTTGCCCAGGAACCAGAACCCATCCCACATGTGGTTGGTCATCGAGCAGTACTTCTGCACTTCGTAGAGCTTGGCCGTGTCGATGATGGCCAGCGGGTTTTCCTGAGCGTCCACGACCTTGGTCTGCAGCGAGGAGTAGACCTCGTTGAAGTTGATGCTGGCGGGCGCCGCGCCCAACGCCTTGAACATGGACGTCCACAGCGGACTCACCGGCACGCGGATCTTCAGGTCGTGAAAATCGTCCGGGCCGTCGATGGGTTTGGTGCTGGTGGTGACCTGGCGAAAGCCGTTGTCCCAGATTTTGTCCATCACCACCAGGCCTTTACCCTGGATTTCGGAGCGGATATAGGCGCCCAGATCGCCATCCAAGGCCTTCCAGACCGTGTCATAGTTGGGGAAGGCAAAGCCGATGCCGCTGATCGAAGCGGCCGGCACCAGCGTGGAGAGGATCAGGCCCGACAGGGTGAAGAACTCTACGGCGCCCGCGCGCAGCTGGCTCAGAGTATCGGTGTCGGAACCGAGCTGGCTGCTGGGGAAGATGTCGAGCTGGAAACGTCCCTTGGTGTCACGCAGTATGTTGGCCGCGGCCTGCTTGGCCCGCATGTTCATGGGGTGCGAGGGCGGCAGGTTGTTGGCGTATTTGTAGCGGAATTCAGGGGCCGCCAGGGCACGCTGGAATGGGGCGAGGGCCAGAATGGCGCTGCCGCCTGCCATGAGCTTGCGTCGAGTCGGGTTCATGCTGTCTCCTGAGTGTGTGCCCTGTTATCGGGCTGTTTTGAATGAACTGCATGATAGCCATGCGATGCGTATCGCAGGATGGTCTATATGATAGACCTGCGACGCGATTTTTTGGACTGCTGGAATCTTATGGTTTACCCTTTTAAATTAGGGCTTCGGTGAATTTTTTGAGGTATTAATCAAAACAGAAGTTTAATATGTGGTCTACAAGATGGACCTGTGAACAAGGCTCTCGGTGAACCGAGGTGGGGAAGAACGCATGTCGAATGGGGTAAGCCGGGTAGTGGGGGCGCAGGCCATTTCGCGTGCCCTGCGCGTGCTGCGCGCCGTGGCGCGCATGCGCGACGAGGGCGCGGGCCTACTGGCGCTCACGCGGGAGGCCGACATGAGCAAACCCACGGTGCATCGACTGCTGACTGCGCTCATGGCTGAAGGCATGGTCGAGCAGGATCCGGACACGCGCAAATACTTTCTCGGGCCCGAGTGCCACGTGCTGGGCAATCTGGCCGGCGAGCGCCATGGCATGAATCGCGCCGCGGCCGATTCGGTCGCGCGCCTGGCGCGCCAGTGCGGCGATTCGGCCTTCTTTTCGCTGCGCAGCGACGTGTTTGCCGTCTGCATGCTGCGCGAGGACGGTGACTACCCCCTCAAGACGCATGTGCTGATGCCGGGCGACAGGCATCCGCTGGGGGTGGGGGCGGGCAGCCTGGCCATGCTCTCGGCCTTGTCCGACGAAGGGGTCGAGCAATGCTTGCAGGTCAATGCGCAGTTGCTTGCGGCCCGCTACCCACAGTACTCGGCCGATTTCCTGCGCGAACAGGTGGCGCAATCGCGCGAGCGCGGCTACTCGCTCAACCGCGGCGTCGTCGTCGCGGGTTCGTGGGGATTGGGCGTGCCCTTGTTGGACGGCGGCGGCCGCGTGTTGGGCGCACTGAGCATCGCTGCGGTCGAGAGTCGTCTCGGCGAGGAACGCCAGCCGCAGCTGGCGCGCCTGTTGTGGCGCGAAGCGCAGCGCCTGCAAACTATCGATTCCAAGACAACGACCAGGAGAGCAGCATGACCAAGCGAGCAGTCATCGTGGGTTGGTCCCACATTCCCTTCGGCAAACTCATCGAACCCGACACCGAAAGCCTGATGGCCCGCGTGTCAGGCGCCGCGCTGGACCATGCCGGCGTGTCGCGCGAAGACGTCGACGGCATCTACGTCGGCGTCTACAACAACGGCTTCGACAAACAGGACTTCCAGGGGGCGCTGGTCGCCCTGTCCGAACCGGCCCTGGCCTATACGCCCGCCACTCGGCTGGAAAATGCGTGCGCCACCGGTTCGGCGGCCATTCATGCAGCAATGGATTTCATCGAGGCCGGCCGCGGCCGCATCGCGCTGGTGGTGGGCGCCGAGAAAATGAGTTCGCAGCCCAATCCCGTCGTCGGCGACATCCTGCTCAGCGCTAGCTATCGCAAGGAAGAGGCCAATGTCACGGGCGGATTTGCCGGGGTGTTTGCCCAGATCGCCAAGTCGTACTTCGCGCGCTATGGCGACCGCAGCGAGGAGCTGGCGCGCATCGCCGCCAAGAATCACAAGAACGGCGTGGACAACCCCTATGCGCAGATCCGCAAGGATCTGGGCTTTGAATTCTGCAACGAAGTGTCGGACAAGAACCCTTATGTGGCCGCGCCTTTGCGCCGCACCGATTGTTCGCTGGTGTCCGACGGCGCTGCGGCCATGGTGATCGCCGACGAAGAAACCGCGCGCGATCTGGCGCGCGCCGTGGGCTTTCGCGCGCGCAGCCACGTCAACGACCTCATGCCGCTGTCGCGGCGCGACCCCACCACTCTGGAAGGCGCTCGGCGCGCCTGGCGTCAGGCCCTGGACGAGGCAGGGATCGGCCTGGATGACTTGAGCCTGGTCGAAACCCACGATTGCTTCACCATCGCCGAATTGCTCGAATACGAAGCCATGGGCTTGGCCGCGCCGGGCGAGGGCTACAAGGTGGTGCGCGAAGGCATCGCCGAGAAGACGGGACGGCTGCCGGTCAACGCGTCGGGCGGCCTGAAGGCCAAGGGGCATCCCATCGGCGCCACGGGCGTGTCCATGCACGTGCTGGCTTGCATGCAGCTCATGAACGAAGCCGGCGCCATGCAGGTGCCCGGCGCCAAGCTGGCGGGCGTGTTCAATATGGGCGGGGCAGCCGTGACTAACTACGTCAGCATCCTGGAGCGCCGCAAATGAGCGAGGTGGCCACGGCAAGTCAGCAGCAGACCCCGCTGGGCGGTCTGGCGCCGGTCTCGCTGCGCGTCATGAACCTCGCGACGTTCCTCACGCAGGCGGCTCGCCGCCATCCCGACCAGCCCGGGCTGGTCTGCGGCGATGCCACCGTGAGCTGGCGCGAACTCGAAGACCGCACCGCCGCGCTGGCGCGCGCCTTGTCGCAGCTGGGCATCGGCAAGGGCGACCGGGTGCTGATGCACTCGCGCAACAACGTCGAGCTGATCGTCATCATGTTCGCGGTGTTCCGCCTGGGCGCGGTGTGGGTACCCACCAACTTTCGCATTGCGCCGGACGAAGCCGCTTATCTGGCCGAGGCCTCCGGGGCTGTGGCGTTCTTGTGTCAGGGCGAATTCGCCGAGCATGCGCGTGCCGTGGCGCAAGCCGTGCCCGATCTGCGCCTGCTGGTGCGCATCGGCCAGGGCGACTTCGGCTCAGTGGAGGTCAATGCTCTGATCGACAGTCGCCTCGGCCAGCCCCTGCCCACGGCCGACGTGCAGCGCGACGATCCTTGCTGGTTCTTCTTCACCTCGGGCACTACCGGCCGCCCCAAGGCGGCGGTACTCACGCACGGGCAGATGGCCTTCGTGATGACCAACCACCTGTGCGACCTGATGCCCGGTACGACCGAAGACGACGCGAGCCTGGTAGTGGCGCCGCTTTCGCACGGCGCGGGCATACACTTGATCACGCAGGTGGCGCGCGCTGCGGTGAGCATCCTGCCCGAGGGCAGCCGCTTCGATCCGGACGACATCTGGCGCCTGGTGCAGCACTGGAAGGTGAGCAATATGTTCACCGTGCCCACCATCGTCAAGATGCTGGTCGAACATCCGTCGGTCGACGCCTGGGATCACTCCAGCCTGCGCTATGTGATCTACGCGGGCGCGCCCATGTACCGCGAAGACCAGAAGCGTGCCCTGGACAAGCTGGGCAAGGTGCTGGTGCAATACTTCGGCCTGGGTGAAGTCACGGGCAACATCACCGTATTTCCGCCGCGTCTGCATCAGGTGCAGGATGGCCCCGACGCGCGCATCGGCACGTGCGGCTACGAGCGCACGGGCATGCAGGTCCAGATCCAGGACGGCGAAGGCCGCGAAGTCGCGCCGGGCGCCACCGGCGAGATATGCGTCTGCGGTCCCGCCGTGTTCGCAGGCTACTACAACAACCCGCAGGCCAACGCCAAGTCTTTCCGCAACGGCTGGTTCCGCACCGGCGATCTGGGGCATATGGACGACGAAGGCTACGTCTACATCACCGGGCGCGAGTCGGACATGTACATCTGCGGCGGCTCCAATATTTATCCGCGCGAGATCGAAGAAAAGACCTTGACGCACCCGGCCATCGCCGAGGTCGCGGTGCTGGGCGTGCCTGATCCCGTCTGGGGCGAAGTGGGCGTGATGGTCTGCGTACTGCGCGAAGGGCACCGCCTGGAAGAGGCCCAGCTGCAGGGCTGGCTGCAAGACAAGCTGGCCCGCTACAAGCTGCCGCGTCGAATCTTCTTCTGGGATGCCCTGCCGCGCTCGGGTTACGGCAAGATCACCAAGAAACTGGTGCGCGATGCGCTGGCCGAACGCGGCTGCCTGCCCCTGCAGGCCGCGTCCTAGCGGCCTCGGAAGCCCTAAAAAATGGAGGAGGCGATGCAAAACAAGCAGCAAGCCGTGCTGGTGACAGGCGGTGCATCAGGCATCGGGCTGTCCGTCGCGCGCGGCCTGGTCCAGGAAGGGTGGAAGGTGCTGGCGGCTGATATCTCGCAAGAGGCGCTGGATGCCGCAGCCCGGGAACTGCCGGCAGAACGCGTGCGCTGTGTGCGCATGGACGTGTGCGACGAAAATCAGATCGGCGACGTGCTGTCCGCCAACGCGGACTTCGGACCGCTGGCCGGCCTGGTAAGTTCGGCCGGCATAGGCAAGGAGGCCTCTTTCTTCGACACCGACGCCGCACTCATGCGACGCATGCTCGAGGTCAATCTGATCGGCACGTTCAATGTGGCCAAGCAGGCGGCATTGCGCATGCGCGAGCGTGGGCAGGGCTCCATCGTCAATATCGCTTCAGTTTCGGGCATACGCGGCAATGTGGACCGCACGGCCTACGGCGCGTCCAAGGGCGGCGTCATCACCATGACACGCGTGATGGCGGTGGAGCTGGCCGAGTACGGCATCCGCGTCAATGTCGTCGCGCCGGGTCCGGTCGATACGCCCCTGGTCGCCAAGATGCACAGCGCGGCCTCGCGCGAATCGTGGATGCGCATGCTGCCGCAGCGACGCTACGCCAGGCCGGAAGAACTGAGCGGCACCATAGACTGGCTGCTGGACCCGACGCGCTCGAGCTATGTGACCGGACAGGTGATCTGCGTCGACGGCGGGTTCACTGCCGGGGGCATACTCAGGAATTGAGGGGGCCGCGCCACACTTTCTTCCCGGTTTTGCGGACAGCCCGTTCGGGGGCAATCCATTTGGGTCGAATTCACTGATTTGTAAGCCAATTTGAGTAATGTGAAATGCGGTGACTCGTGTCCGTATCACGGACATGCGCCAGCCACGTGGTAACTAAAACATAAATTACGGAGACACCCGCATGAGCACTGCTTCCTCGTTTAAATTTCCAAATCCCGCGCCGCTGGGCCTGGCTGGCTTCGCGCTGACCACCTGGCTGTTGAGCATGATCAACGCGGGCTGGTTCGACGGCGCGTCGCTTGGCCTGGTGCTGGCCTGCGCGTTCGCCTTCGGCGGCACGGCGCAGATGATCGCCGGTCTAATGGAGGTGCCTCGCGGCAACACCTTCGGTTTCACCGCCTTCATGAGCTACGGCGCGTTCTGGTGGTCGTTCGCGCTGTTCGTGGTGTTCTTCCACGGCAAGGTGCCGGGAACGTTCGTGGGCTGGTATCTGCTGCTTTGGGGTGTTTTCACGTTTTACATGTGGCTGGCCACCTTCCGCTCGCCGCGGGTTCTGCAGCTGATCTTTCTGGCGCTGTGGATCACGTTTTTCCTGCTTGCGGCGGGCGACGGCCTGGGCATGCCCGCCGCGGGGCATCTGGGGGGCTACATGGGCCTGATCACCGCGTTCCTGGCGTTCTACCTGTCTGCCGCCGACGTGGTCAACGAGGCGTACGGCCGCACCGTGCTGCCGATTGGCGCCAAGACCTGACCCTGGCCCAGGCGCGTTTAGTCCGCGCCTGATCCGGCAACGCCGTGCCCGTTCATGCCGACGGACACGGCGTTGTGCTTTCCTAGCCGGGTCCGCGCGCCGCCTGCATCGAGCAAGTGCCGGAAGCGGCGTCGTCGGACACGAGTTGCGCCACCGCCTCGGCGGTCGCCGCCGAGAGCGTCCAGCCCAGGTGTCCATGCCCCGTGTTGTAGAAGACATGGCGGCGCCGGCCGCGGCCGACTCTGGGCACCATGTCCGGCAGCATTGGCCGCAGTCCCGCCCAAGGCACGACGCGCGAGGTCGATATGCCCGGGAAGTGGCTGCGCGCCCAGCGCACCAGCGGTTCGATGCGGTCGGCGCGGATATCGCGATTTTCCCCGTTCAATTCCGCGGTGCCGGCGATGCGGAACCGTTCCGCTCCGAGGCGGCTGGTGACGATCTTGGCCTTGTCATCGAGCAGGCTGACCCAGGGCGCGGCGGCCCGGCTTTGTGCATCGTCCAGATGCACGGTGATCGAATAGCCCTTGACCGGGTAAACATTAACCTGATCGCCGACCTGCGCGGCGAGCGCGCGGCTGCCGACGCCTGCGCAGACGACCAGGCGATCGAAGGTCGACGTCTCCGGCAGCGCGTCGCATTGTGCCGTGACGGCGATTTTTTCGTCGGTCGTCTGCCGCACGCAGATGACGGGTGCGTCGTAGCGCAATTCGACGCCCAGGCGTTCACAGGCCTGGGCCAGGCCCTGCGTGAATTTATGGATATCGCCGGTCGAATCGGATTCGGTGAAGAAGCCGCCGTAGAACCGCCCATGTAAAGTGGGTTCGATGGCGCGGATCTCGTCTGGGGTTACCGGGCGGCGTTCGAGTCCGCCTTCGCGCAGCAAGGTATTGACCTTCGTCGCGGCCTCGAACTCGTGTCGCGTTGCATAGAAATGCAGGATGCCGCGCTGTTCGTGATCGAAGGCGATGCCCTCGCGCTGCGCGATCGAGAACAGATGCTCGCGCGCGGCAATGGCCAGGCGGACTGTGTCGATCGTATTGCGGCGATAGTTCGGAATCTGGCACAGGAATTGGCCGATCCAGCTGTATTTGTGCCAACTGGGGCGAGGATTCAGCAGGAGCGGGGCTGAGCGCGTGAACATCCAGCGCAGGCCCTTGAATACGGTCGCGCGGCTGTTCCAGACTTCGGCGTTGCTCGCCGACAGCTGTCCGCCGTTCGCAAACGACGTTTCCATCGCCGCATATCGATGGCGTTCTAGGACGGTGACATGGTGCCCGCGCCGGGCGAGGGCGTAGGCGGTTGTGACGCCGGTGATACCGGCGCCGATGACGGCAATTCGCGACATGGCATGATCCAGAGTAGGTTGAGGTCGCCGGCGGATGTACGCCGGCATCGCTACCCCATCTGTCCATGTACCTGAGAGTTTCGCCCGGCGCTTGCCGCACGGGCTCCCCTTCGGTGGACGCTGCCTTAACGGGCGCGCCGCTCTCCAGATGTTCCCGCTGCGAGGTCCTTTTGCCTGAGAGTTTCCGGGGTGGTTGCTCCGTCGGCGCCGCCCGGGCCGGGCGATCTCTTCCAAGTAGCGTGCAAGAACGCGCTTAGCTTAGCAATACGCGATCGAGGCCACAAGCTGTGTCGCCGAATAACGGGCCGGGTCACCCAGACAGCTTCGCCACCAGGCTTTCCAGCTCACTGGGAAGCCGGTAGCTCCATAGCCCGGCCTTCTTGCCCAGTAAGGAGACCTTGCCTTGCGTTTCGGGGAACAGGGTCGAATTTTTTTTGAGCCAGCCCTGATATACCTGCTCGACCGCGGTCAGACATTGCTGCGGAGACATGCTGCCCTGCCGTTCCATGGTATTGAGTGCCAGGTCGATGTCCGCGCGCAGTGCCGCGACCGCGGCGCGCTTTTCCTGGTATTGATCTTCCGGCTTGTGCTTGCCAGGGGGCGTAACCCTGTTGCCAGGGGGCGCAACCATGTTGCCGGAGGGTTCTGCGACGATGTTGGGGATCGGGTTTTCTTTTTGCTCTTTCTTGAGCGCAATGATGATCAGCGCTGCCACGGTCAGAGCGGCCAGAAACAGGAACAGCACAACATACAGCAAAAAAAAATCTGAGGGCTCCATCTTTCACCGTGCTTTTTGGGGCTACCGCATACGTAATCTGGCGGGCACTATACAACGTGAAAATATCGTCATGAACCCGGGTCATTACTAAAACTCACTGATTTTCAGGTCTTGTTTATACCGCGGTATGCGCTCGGGTCGGTTCTGCAGAGGGTGGGGCGGCGGGCAAGCGCACCGCATCGCAGTCAACGCATCATGTGGCGACAGCGCGTTTGAATGGCGCATGCATGTCGAGCTCGCACAGATAGTTCTGTATGGCTGCGGTTTCACGGTGCAGGAAGTCCTCTATCGCATCGGCAAAGCGCGGATCGGCAATCCAATGCGCCGACCAGGTGGGTGTGGGCAGCAGGCCGCGGGCGATCTTGTGCTCGCCCTGCGCGCCGCCTTCGAAGCGCGCCAGCTGGTTGGCGATGCAGTACTCGACGGCCTGCATATAGCAGGTCTCGAAATGCAGGCCAGGAACAAAGACCGTGCTGCCCCAATAGCGGCCATAAAGCGCGTCCCCGCCTTGCAGATTCAGCGCCGAGGCCACGGGCGCGTCGTCCTTTACCGCCAGGACGAGCACCATGGTATCGGGCATCTGTTCGTGCAGTCGCTGGAAGAACGCGGCGTTCAGATAGGGGGGGTTGCCATGCTCGTAATAAGTGCGGCAGTAGCAGTCATAGAAGAAATCTAGCGCAGCCGCATCGATATCCCGGCCGCGCAACCAGCGATAGCGGATGCCGGCCTGCGCCACTTTCTTGCGGTCCTGCCTGATTTTCTTGCGCTTGTCGTGATTCAAGGCGGCAAGAAAGTCGTCCATGCCCGAATAGCCCGCGTTGCGCCAATGAAACTGCACGCCTTCACGCAGCAGATAACCGGCCTCGCGCAGGGCCGCCATATCTTGGTCGCGAGGAAAGAGTAGATGCAGGGACGAGAGTCCGAGCTGGCGCGCCATATCAATCAGGCCGCGAGCCAGGGCGAGGCGATCGTCGTGGTTGCAGGCGAGTAGCCGAGCGCCGGTCACGGGAGTGAAGGGCACGGCCGACAGCAACTTGGGATAGTAGGTCAACCCATGGCGCGCATAGGCCTCGGCCCAGGCGTAGTCGAATACGTACTCGCCGCGCGAATGGGTCTTGAGATAGAGCGGCACGGCGCCAGCCAGCGTGCCGCTTCGCCGCAGCGCCAGAAAGTAGGGCGTCCAGCCGGTGTCCGGCGCGGCGCAGCCCGTTTCGTGCAGGGCGGACAGGAATTCGTGCCGCACGAAAGGCTGGTCGCCCGCCAATGCGTTCCATTGCGAGGGCTCGAAGGCTTGCAGCGATGTTTCCAGATGGAACGAATCCGAGAGTGGCATGCGGCAATGATAAAGGAGGCTTTGCGCTGCGCCCACGTCTGGCTGCCGCCCGACCTGGCGTTTTACGTTTGAGCGATCCGGCGATCCGGCGTCCGAAAGGAGGGGATGCTAAATTGCGGATATCGATTTTTTTCTCGGTTTTTATGCGTTCCCTTTGCCCCGGCCCGGACCTGCGTGAGCAGGCGCTGCGGGCCCTGCAGGTCCAGGACTGGCCCGACAAGCTGGCGGCGGTGGCCGCCATCGATGACGCCGCGTTCGTCGATCCTTGCGCGCTGCTGGCGGAACCGGCAGGCCTGCCTGGCCGCCCGGTCCGGCCCGAGCTGGTGTTGCCCGAGCAACTGGCGCCGCGTCCGGTTCACACGCCCGAAGGCCGGGCCGCCATGCTGCACGCCTTGGCGCACATCGAGTTCAACGCCATCAACCTGGCGCTGGATGCCATCTGGCGCTTTGACGGCCAGCCCGAGGCGTATTACCGCGACTGGCTGCGCGTGGCGCGCGAAGAGGCCCATCACTTCGACCTGCTCAACCGGCACCTGGCCACGCTGGGCCACGCCTACGGCGACTTTCCAGCGCATAACGGTCTGTGGGAAATGGCCGAAAAAACGCGCGGCGACCTACTGGCCCGCCTGGCCCTGGTGCCGCGCACGCTGGAAGCGCGCGGCCTGGATGCCTCGCCGCCGATACGGCGCAAACTGGCTGGCGCGGGCGACATGAAGGCAGCCGCCATACTCGACATCATTCTGAGAGACGAGATAGGGCATGTGGCAATAGGCAATCATTGGTACCGGCATGCGTGCGACCGGCGCGGCCTCGATCCCATCGCCGCGTATGCCGAATTGGCGCAACGCCATGGCGCCCCCAAATTGCGCGGCCCGTTCAACCTGGAGGCGCGCCGCGCCGCAGGCTTTAGCGAAGCGGAACTGCAGGCGCTCTAGTCAAAACCAGCAAGAGGCCATTCGGGCGCTAGAATCGGTCGCATGATGCTTCGATCCCTTACCCCTGTACTCATACTGACTTTCGCGGCAAGCCTGTATTGCGCCACGGCCGGCGCACAAGAACCCTTCCCGGCGCAGGACCCCGGCGCCTTTCGCAACTGCCTGGCCGCGCTCAAGCCCGAGGCGCTCAAGCGCGGCGTATCGGCATCGACCTACGACACCCAGACAGCGCGGCTCTCACCCGATATGACGGTATTGCCGCTTCTGGACGCACAGCCCGAATTCGTACAACCCGTATGGGACTACATGGCGGGCCTGGTGGACCAGGAGCGCGTGAATGACGGCCTTGCCGCCATGGCGAAGTGGCGCGCCGAACTCGACCGCGTCCAGGCGCAATTCGGCGTGGATGCGGCTGTCGTTGCCGCGGTATGGGGTATTGAAAGCAACTACGGCCAGATCCAGGGCGGCAGGCCCTTGCTTGTTTCGCTGTCTACCCTGTCGTGCTTCGGCCGTCGGCAGGGCTACTTCCGCGGCGAATTTCTGGATGCGCTCAAAATCGTGCAGGACGACGGCATCGCGCCCGAAAAACTAGTCGGCTCATGGGCTGGCGCCTTCGGCCAAACGCAGTTTATGCCTTCGACCTATCTGCGCCTGGCGGTCGATTTCAACGGCACTGGCCGCCCCGATCTAATCGACAGTGTGCCCGATGCCCTGGCCTCGACGGCCAATTACCTCAGGAAAGCAGGCTGGCAGCCCGGCCTGCCCTGGGGCTTTGAGGTGATCCTGCCGGGGGGTATGAGTACAGCCAGCGCAGGACGCCGCAACAAGCGTCCCGTGTCGTACTGGACGGCGCGCGGCGTCAAGCGGGCCGACGGCCAGCCTCTGCCGGCGGGCGATCCCATGGCAGGCCTGCTGCTGCCGGCCGGCCCCCAGGGGCCGGCGTTCCTGGTGACGCGTAATTTCGATGCCATCTATTCCTACAATGCGTCCGAAAACTACGCGCTGGCCATTGCGCACCTGTCCGATCGTCTGAAGGGCGGCGGCTCCTTCGTCGTTCCCTGGCCGACGGACGACCCAGGCCTGTCGCGCATCGAGCGGCGCGAACTCCAGACCCTGCTGATACAGCAGGGCTACGATATTGGCCAGCCTGACGGCATCATTGGCACGCGCACGCACCAGGCGCTGCAGACCGTGCAGCAGCAGTTGGGCCTGCCGGCCGATGGCCGCGCCGGCCTGAAGACACTGCAGGCCTTGCGAGCCATGCCGGCGAAAGCGCCGGCGTATTCTCCCGCACTCCCGTCCGGGGCCGTGCCGTCCTCGAATTGACGCTGCCCCGCGCCTGGCCATCCGGCATGACACGCCGAGCGACCTGATCGAATAAGTCGTACCGCACGCACCGCGCCTCGCATAAGGCGCGGTGCGCTTTTGCGCCGCCTATCTACCGGATTCGAATTTATTGCTGTATATTTCCCCAAAATAGTAAATAAAAATCATTCGTATTTCTATTAACAAATCTGCCGGGGATCAAAGGCAGGATGGACCAACCGCCGCTACACACCATGACTACTTCCTTGCTGTTCAAGAAAGGCGCAATCGCTACGCTTCTTGCGTTCCCTTATGGGTTTTTTTGCGCAATGCCTGCGGTGGCGCAGGTGACTTCCTCGACCTCGACAGGCGCTTTCGCGTCGCAGGCCGGCCCCACTGCGCTTGAAGCCGGCGCGGGGGGCGATGCCGCGGCGACTTTGCCTGCCGTGCAGGTCAATGCGTCGGCCATCTCCGAGCTGCAGACGCGGTCGCTGCCATCGTACAAGTTCACGGCGCCGCTGATCGACACGCCGCGCTCGATCACCGTGATTCCCCAGGAGATAATCAAGGAAAAGAACGCTTCCACCTTCGAGGAAGCATTGCGCACGGTGCCTGGCGTCACTTTTATGGGCGGCGACGCGGCGGCCAATCCTTCCGCGGACCGGCCGGTGCTGCGCGGCTTTGAATCGCGCAATTCGATCTTCGTGGATGGCATGCGCGATTCGGGCGTGCAGAACCGCGAGACTTTCGATGTCCAGAGCGTCAGCGTCATCAAAGGCCCGGATTCGGTCTATGCGGGGCGTGGCGCGGTAGGCGGCAGCATCGACATCGAAACCAAGGCGCCGCGGGCCGATAACTTCTTCAACAGCAGCGTGGGGCTGGGCACCGACAGCTATCGGCGCTCGACCATCGACTGGAACCAGATGCTGGACCAGAGCAGCGCGTTTCGCCTGAACCTGATGGGGCATGACGCCGATCAGGCGGGCCGCACGGACATCTATAGCAAGCGCTGGGGCGTGGCGCCCTCGATTGCGTTCGGCCTGAACAGGCCCACCACGGTCACGTTCAGCTTCTACCACATGAACAACGACGATATGCCGGATTTCAGTGTGCCGTTCGGGCTCAATGGCGGCACGCCGATCGCGACCAACCGCAGTCAGTTCTACGGTCTGAACACGCGCGACTATCGGCACGGTCAGTCCGACACGGGCCAGATGAAGGTCGAGCATCGTTTCAACGACGACTGGAAGGTCAGAAACACGACTGTGTATGGCCGCTCGACGCTTGACTACATCGCCACCAATCCGCAGCTCATCAGTTCCGGGCCGTATGCAGGCATGCTTGCCTTGCAGGCCAAGAGCGGCAAATACGCGACCAACAGCCTGGCCAACCAGACCGAGCTGAGCGGCAAGTTCGATTTCGCCGGCATGCGCCACACCGTGACGACAGGCCTGGAGTTCAGCCACGAGCGCGACGTCTATTCGGGCTACTTGGTGAGCGATTCGACGGGAGTCAATATGCGCTTGAACGGCTCGCGGGGCTTCGCAACCTGTGCGGTCATCGACAACTGCACCCCTGTCGGAAGCTGGAATCCGGACAATCCGTGGACGGGAAGCGTCCTGCTCAACGGCGATATGAACTTTCCAGGGCCCGCGACGTACACGACCACGAATATCGCCTCGGCGTATTTGTTCGACAGCATGAAGATTTCCGAGCATTGGCTCTTTAACTCGGGCGTACGCCTGGACAACTACCGGGTGCGTGCGCAGCAGGACCCATATGTGTCCGCGCCGTCGAACGTATCGATTCCCGCCGCTAATCTTGGCAACAATTCGACTCTGTTGAGCTACCAAGTCGGACCGGTGTTCAAACCTGTTCCGGCGTTGAGCCTCTATGCTTCCTATGGCACCTCGTCGAATCCGCCGGGCGCGAACTCGGGCCTGGGCGGTGCCAGCCAAAGCGGTAGCAACAATCAGCTGACGACTGCCACCCAGAATCTTTCTCCAGAGCGTTCGCGCAATATCGAAATCGGTGCGAAGTGGGACGCGATCGACAGGCGCCTTTCGCTCACGACGGCGCTGTTTCAGACTGAGCGGACCAACGCGATCGTGAGCGACGGCCTGGGCGCTTATGTCAACGCGGGTTCGCAGCGGGTGCGGGGTTTTGAGTTCGGCTTTGCCGGTAGTCCGACCAAAAAGTGGAAGGTGTTCGGCGGCTATTCCTATCTCAATGCGATCACGACCAGCGGGGGGCCTTCCCTGGCGGGTGCCGGCCTTGCCGGCACGCCCATGACCTTGGTTCCCAAGCACAGTTTCACGCTTTGGACGAGTTACGACATATTGCCCAAGGTCAATGTCGGCGCGGGCGTGACACTATCGAGCCTGGTCTATGCATCGGTCACGACAGCCAAGCGCACCTGGACGCCGGGCTACGCGAAATTCGATGCAGCGGTGACATGGCGTGCGGCCCGGAACATGGATCTGCAGCTGAACATCAACAATATCTTCGACAAACCGTATTACCAGGCCGCTTATCCCAACAACGCGACCTGGGCGCCGGGCCGTTCCGCCGTGTTGACGATGAGTTTGTCCATGTGAGCCTCAAGCCCAGGGGGCCTGTCGATGCGTGGCTCCTTCTAGTGTTGACAGGCGCTAACGCAGTATCAAAAGGGGCATCCGCAGCTGTCCGAGTATGGCCGTGGTTGTGCTGCCCAGCATCAGATGGCGGATGCGGCCGTGGCCGTAGGCACCCATGACCAGCAGATCGATGCCATGTTCTTCGGCGTAATCGGCCAGCGCCTGCGCGGGTTCGCCGGGAATCGGCACTGCCTGGACGGCGAACCCCGCGCGCGTCAATTGCACGCGGGTGCGCTCCAGCGCCGCCTGCGCCGCCGCGCAGGTGCGGCCGACCATGACCAGGTGCGCCGGCAGGCCGGCCAGCAAAGGGCTGCGGCTGACCATGTCCGCCGTCTTGTCCGCCGTGGGACTGCCGTCGTAGGCCACCATGAAATTGACCGGTTCCTTGAAGACGGCGCCGGCCACCATGATGGGCCGGTGCAGTCCGCGCACGGCACTCTCCAGCCTATGGTCGGGCAGGAGCCGTGAAGCCTTGACGGGGTGTTCGTGGTGGCCCAGCACGAGAAGGCGCGCGTCGGCTTCGATATCGAGCAGGACGTCGAGCAGATTGCCCTGACGCTGTTTGGCCGCGATGCGGGTGGCCCCCAGGCTGCGCGCCCGCTCCAGGGCCATCTGCAGGCATTGCCGGCCCTGCTCCTGCAGCAGGTCCTCGCGTTGGCGCTCCAGGTCCGTCAGATCGCTGCGCAGGGATTCGTGTGTGCCGAGCCAGACGTTGCCGGTTAATTCCGCAAGCGGAAGATAGTCGGGCGTTTTTTCGGTGACGTGCAGGAAATCCAGGTCGGCGTCGAGCCGACCGGCTGCCCAGATGGCGTAGTCGCAAATGCCCGGCGTTCGGGTGGCGCCGTCGATGCAGGCGATGACTTGTTTCATGGCGGCCTCCTGCAAGTGGGATGGGAGGGTGATGCTATGGCGCCAGCATACGCTTGAGCGCCTCGATATGCGCTGCCGCGGCCGTAGCGGCGGTGGTTTCGATGGCGCGATAGCACTGAATCAAGGCCAGGCCGCTGGGCGTGACCACGGAGCCGCCGCCGCGCGCGCCTCCGGTTGAGGTCGCAACGGCCGGTTCGCGCAGCGAGCGGTTCAGCGCGTCGACCAGCAGCCACGCGCGGCGATACGACATGCCCAACTCGCGTGCTGCCGCGCTGATGGAATGCGTGTGCGCTATGGCCTGCAGCAGGGCGATCTTGCCGGGCCCAACCGCGATGTCCTCGCCACGATATGCGCGCATGCGCAGCTGTACGCGATGCAGGGGAGGTTCGTTCCGGAGTTTGTTCATGCTAAGGACTATGCTGGAGGATTTTTCTTAAAATAAACTTAATAAAATCGCACAAGAAGCTTAAAAATACATAGAATTCGCACTTGAATCCATTGATATATTTCAATTGATTACCAAAATATTGCGTTTTATTAAGAAACTAATGGGAGACTCACAATGCGTACACGGTTCCGTCATGCCTGTATTGTCGGCGCTCTGGTCGGCGCCCTGCTTGCCTCGAGCGGCGTGCGTGCGGCCGACAGCGGCAAGATCACCATCATGGTGGGGGGCATCGACAAGATCATCTACCTGGCGCCCAAGCTGACTGAGAGGCTGGGCTACTTCAAGGACGAGGGCCTGGATGTCGAGCTGCAGTCGCAGCAGGCGGGCGTGAGCGCCGAGAACCAACTGGTGGCCGGCGCGGTGCAGGCGGTGGTTGGGTTCTACGACCACGCCATCGACCTGCAGAGCAAGGGCAAGTTCATCGAATCGATCGTGCAGTTCGGGCGGGTGCCCGGGGCCATGATGATGGTGCGCAGCGAAGAGGCCGGCACCATCAAGAGTTTTGCCGATCTGAAGGGCAAGACCGTGGGCGTGACCGCCCTGGGTTCGTCCTCGGGCTTTCTGGCGCAATACCTGGCCAAGGAGGGCGGCCTGTCCAGCGGCGACTACGCGCTGCTGCCGGTGGGGGCGGGCAGCACGCTGATCGCGGCCATGAAGCAAAAGCGGGTGGACGTGGCCTGGACGACCGAACCCACTACCTCGGCGCTGCTGTCCTCGGGGCAGGCCAAGCCGATCGTCGACATGGTCACCGTCGCCGGCGCCACCAAGGCGCTGGGCGGCATCTATCCTGCGGCAAGCCTGTATGTGCAGAGCGACTGGCTCAAGACGCACAAGGATGTGGCCGCCAAGCTGGCGCATGCCTTCGTGCGCACGCTGCATTTCATCCAGACCCATACGCCCGAGGAAATCGCCGACAAAATGCCGGCGGACTATTACGGCAACAACAAGGCGCTGTACGTGCAGGCCATGAAGGCGTCCATTCCCATGTTCTCGCCTGACGGCCTGATGCCCGCGGGCGGCCCGGAAAACGCGCTGAAGGTACTGGCGACCTTCAGCCCCAATCTCAAGGGCAAATCGATCGATCTGAGCAGGACCTACACCAATGAGTTTGCCCAGCAGGCCGACAAAGCGCTCGGAATCAAGTAATCCAATGAATATGACCCATAGCAACGAGAAAAAGGACGCGCCAGCCATCGAACTGGACAATGTGTCGATCCGCTTCATCTCGCCCGACGGCCGCGCCACGGTGGCCTTGCGGGACTTTTCCATGACGGTCCGGCACGGCGAGTTCGTTGCCGTGGTCGGCCCGACTGGCTGCGGCAAGTCCACCACGCTGGGTCTGATCACCGGGCTGATCCGGCCCACGCTGGGTTCGGTCAAGGTCATGGGCCAGACGGTTCAGGACACCGACCCGCGTATCGGCTTCGTGTTCCAGAGCGATGCGGTCTTCCCCTGGCGTCGGGTGCTCGATAACGTGGCTGCCGGGCCGCTGTTCCGAGGCATGGCGCGCAACGCGGCGCTCGATCTGGCCCAGAGCTGGCTTGCGCGGGTGGGCCTGGACAAGTTCGGCCAGCACTACCCGCACCAGCTCTCGGGCGGCATGCGCAAGCGCGTGGCGCTGGCGCAGACCTTCATCAACAAGCCCGAGATCCTGCTCATGGACGAACCCTTCTCTGCGCTCGATATGCAGACGCGCACCTTGATGCAGGACGAGTTGCTCAAGCTGTGGTCCGAGCAGTCCGGTTCGGTGGTGTTCGTCACGCACGACCTGGAGGAGGCCATCGCCCTGGCCGATCGCGTCCTGGTGCTCACGGCGCGCCCGGCCACGCTCAAGCGTGTCTACGAAGTCGATCTGCCGCGCCCGCGCGTGATGGAGCAGGTGCGCTACCAGCCGCAATTTATCGAATTGTCGCGCCAGATCTGGTCGGATCTGCGCCAAGAAGTGCATATCGGCTGACGTCGACGCACCATACAACGGAAACTTTTCATGACGACAATGAGCAATATCGAGGCGGCGGGGTCCTCCCGCCACGCGCCGCTTTCGGCCGAGGCGCTGGCGCGCGAAGAGGCTGCGGCTCGCCGGCGCCTGCGGGCGCGGCACACGCTGGTGATCGGCCTGCGGGTGCTGTTCCTGGTGGCGATACTGGGCGGCTGGGAGATCGGCGCGCGCCGCGGCTGGATCGATCCCTTCTTCTACTCCCAGCCCTCGGCCATCTACGCCCAACTGGCCACCTGGATCAAAGAAGGCACGGCGCAAGGGCCTCTGTGGCTGCAGGTGTGGGTCACAATGGAAGAAACCCTGATCGGCTTTTTCATCGGCGCGGTCGGCGGTGTGGTGTGCGGCATCGTTCTGGGGCGCAACCGCCTGCTGGCCGACGTGTTCAGCCTTTACATCAAGATCGCCAACTCGATCCCGCGCGTGGTGCTCGGCTCGATCTTCGTGATTGCCCTGGGCCTGGGCATGGCCTCCAAGGTGGCGCTGGCGGTGGTGATGGTGTTCTTCGTGGTCTTCGGCAATGCCTTTCAGGGCGTGCGCGAGGCCGACCGCTACATGATCGCCAACGCCCGCATCCTGGGCGCCTCGCAGCGCCAGATCACCACCTCGGTGGTCATTCCCTCGGCCATGAGCTGGATCCTGGCCAGTCTGCATGTGAGTTTCGGCTTCGCGCTGGTGGGCGCGGTGGTCGGCGAGTTCCTGGGCGCCAAACAGGGCCTGGGCCTGTTGATCTCGGCAGCGCAAGGCACCTTCAACGCCAGCGGCGTGTTCGCCGCCATGATCGTGCTGGCCGTGGTCGCACTGGCCGTGGACTTCATCCTCACCACCACCGAACATCGCATGCTCAAGTGGCGGCCTCAGCAGTTCTGAACCGGGCCTGATCCAGGCAGCGACATCGGGCCGCTTGTGCGGCCCGACGTATTTTCAGCCGCGCTTTTCTCCGCCCAGCAAGTCGACCAACTCGGCCATGAGCTTGGCCAGTTCGCCGGTCATGAGCATGAAGTCGGATTCGAATTTTTCGTCGTCGTTCTGCAGCGCGGCATCGGCGTTTTCCTTGATCACATCCAGGGGCGCCACGCGCTTGACGTCCAGCGATTCGGTCAGCACGAAGGAGACGCGGTCGGCCCAAGTCAGGGCCAGGCGGGTGCACTGCTTGCCCGACTGGATGTGACGGCGCACTTCATCGGCTTCCAGGGCATGCTTGACGTAGCGTATTGTCGCGCGGCTTTCGCCTGAGGCGCGCAGTTCGGCATCGCGATCGATGGTGAAATTGCCGGGAACCTCGTCCGCGGCGAGCCAGCCTGTCATGGCCGAGGCCGGGGAGGTGGCCACGAAGAGGTTTTCCAGGGGCAGGGGGTCGAGCGTCTTGACCAGCAGGCCTATGGCTTCGTCGGCCTTGGCCGAGGCAGCCGCGTCGATCACCAGCCAGTGATTGGCCGTGTCGATCCAGATGTGGGTGTCGCGATAGATGCTGAAGGCGCGGGGCAGGAGTTCATCGGTGACACGCTCCTTGATTTCTTTCATCTGCTTGCGGCCGGGCTTGTAGCCCTGCTGCTCTTCGATTTCCTGCGCGCGCGAGCGCGCCGTCTGATTGACGACGGTGGCGGGCAGCAGCTTTTTCTCCGCGCGCAGGGCCAGCAGGATCTGCTTGTTGCCGACGTGTGCCAGCGGTCCGCCTTCGCGCGGCGCCACCCAGCCCAGGCTCTGCATTTCCAAGTTGTTGCCGGTTTGATAGGCGTGCCGGCTCAAGGCCGTTTCAAGCGCTTCCCCAAAGAGAGTCCAGGGGGCGCAAAGGCGATAGATCTTGAGATTCTTGAACCACATGGCTTCGAGCAAAAGCAGCGATTCTCTCACAAGCAGCAAAAATTCGGCTTTTACGGGGAGGATTTTGCAGTTCTACACAACTACTCATGATCTGTTGTGTGGAACTGCCGAGACTGTATTACGTCACTGCTTCAGTGCCAGCCGATAGACATGCCACGCCGCCCAAAACCCAAAGACGATCAGGGCGACCTGCCACACCGCAGGCGGTTGAGCCGTTGCCCAGGCCATGATCGGCGCGGCCAAGAGTAGGACAGGCCAGTGATGACGACGGCCAAAACTAGTAGGCCCAGGACCGGTCGGGAAAAAGCATATTCAGCATTAGAGTGCCCCTTGCGGTAGGTCCGCGTATCGCGCGCCTGCTGGAGTGGCCCCTTGCGGGAGCATCCCGTAGAGCCGCTGGACTGGGTGGACCCGTATACCATCCAAAAGCTCGATAAAGGCCTGGCAAACTGGCAGAGCCTTGATGAGTTCTGGCTTGACCACATGTTCGCGGGCGTGCCGAATGCTGTAGCTCTGTGCGACCGTGGTGTCTCCCGCGGAGCGTCCGGATGACGCCAGGGCCGCGCCTTGTGTGCTTTCAGTCACGTTGGCATCGACCTGCTCGATGTCGACTTGGCTGATGAGGTAGGCGGCGAAGGTCGGATCGGTCTGGCCGAGAATCAACCTGGTGCGCAAGTTGTGGAGGATGTTCCGCGTCTGGTCCTCGCCGAGCGCTGCCTTGATGGCGTCGAAGCTCTGGGTGGCGAAAACAGTGATCACGCGCGACTCCCGAGCCATGCTCAGATATTCGCTGTCGCTGATGCTGACGAACTGTTGTCACTCATCAATGATGAGCGCCATGTATCGCTCGGCATTGCACTCGCCGCGGCCGATCCATGCTGGACGTGCCAACATGGCGTGCTGAAAGTCGAGTTTCAGGAAGGTCCCGAGGATGACGGCCAGACCGGGAACATCCTGCACGTTAGCGTCCAGTACGACAACACGGCCATCGTTGATGATTTGCGGCCAGCTCGGCATGACTAGGGATTGTTAACACAAACCACGAAGACCATCGACAACCAGCACGAAGCTGAGAAAGCCGAGGAACATCGCATCGAGTTTTTCGAAGCGAGAAAATATCCTCCGAAACCCTTTTAAGCGGCGAAACAAGCGCTCGACTTCGTTGCGGCGCTTGTACATCTCTCGGTCGTATTCCCAGGGTTCGATGCGGGTGCTGATCGGTGGGACCACTGGGATAAAACCGAGGTCCAGAGCGAGCTGACGCGTCTGGTTGCCTTCATAGGCCCGGTCCATCAGCAAGTGAATGGGACGACTCGTTGCGCCCAGGCTCGCGAGCAACCGCCTACCTTCTGGCGCATCGTGCGCCTGCCCGGGGGACAAGCCAAACGTTATGGCCGTTCGAGCATCCGCGGCAACCATATCAATCTTGGTGTTCCATCCGCCTCGGGACTTGCCGATAGCCTGGGGGCCGTTTTTTTTAGCGCACCTGTCCCATCGGGATGCACCTTGATGCTGGTGCTGTCCAGCGACACCGCCTCGATCTTGATGCGCACAACCTGCTCGCGCTGCAGTTGCTCGAACATCTTGTCCAGTACACCCGACTGGGTCCAGCGACGCATGCGCGTGTAGATCGTGTGCCAGTTGCCGAACCGCTTTGGCAGGCCCCGCCACTTGCAACCATGTTCTGCAACGTACAGCATCGCGTTGACCACTTGCAAATTGGTCATGCTGACGTTGCCTCGCTGCTTGGGCAGACAATGTTCGACAAGGGCAAATTGCTCAGGTGTGATCTCCATGAACAACACTATCACGCATCCGAGGCATTAATTCAATTAGTGTTAACACGCCCTAACAGCCGCTCGGCCAGCGCGGACGGTGGACTTCGGGCGCGTGAAGTGGATTCCACGTGGCGGGTCTGACTGGACCGATAGGCAATAGATCGGTCTCGTGCCCGGCGGCTTGCATCTCGGCTTGCAACGGTCGTACAAGCGAGGCTTTCGCATCCATCACAAGCCCGCCAAGACGGGTGGGATGATGGAAGAGTCCGAAGACGGCTGGGCGCAGAAAGTATGAGGTCTGGGAGCGTTAGCGCAAGTCCAGCAGGCTCTATGCGCCTGCCATGACTTCGACATAGGCAGTACCATCCAGCGATGGGCGTTCTGTAATTACTCGGAACTGGCAAGTCGACCGCATTAATCGGATTCCTTCCAAAATTTACCGACGCTGGATTGTCAGCGAATCAGCCAGCGATGTCGATCGGCCGATTCTGGCCGAACCGAGAAATTCGCCGTTGGCCGTTGGACTGATGAGGGACATGCCTCCGTAAGGGGGCATGTCATACTCATGCCTCTTGGCTCAGTCACGCGGAATGCGTAATGTCATACACAGCAAGAAGGCAATCACGGGCCCGGCAGCCAAGGCTAACAACGCCATTGGAAAGCTGTTAGTGGCCGACTTAATCAGACCTACCATGTAGGGTCCCAGAAAGCCGCCGACCTGGGCCAGGCCATTGATCATGGCGATGCCACCGGCGGCGGCCGCTCCAACAATAAGCTGATTGGGCAGAGTCCAGAACACGCCTAACGTCGCCCAGATCCCGGCAGCGGCGATGCATAGCAGCACGAAAGCTAGGAGAGGCGAGCTGGCCAGGGCGCTGGCAAACAGAAATACGCCGCCGACCAGAAGGCAACCAGCGGTATGCCATTTGCGTTCGCCGGTTCGGTCGGAGCTGCGACTGACCAGCACCAGACCGGCAGAGGCAAAAATGAACGGGATGGCTGAGACCAGACCAGTCTGGAAGTTGGTCAACCCACCCATAGTCTTGACGATTTGCGGCAGCCACAGCACCACGCCGTAGACGGCAATGGCATTGAACATGTAGATCAAAGTTAGCACCCACATCTTCGGGTCGGAAAAAATGGCGCGAAAGTTGTGATTGGCGGTCTGCGCCAGGTCGGCCTTTTCTTCGGCCAGGCGGGTCATCAGCCAACACCGTTCCTGCTCGGAGAGCCAGCGGGTATCTTTCTCGGGGCTGTCGACAAGGTGAAAGACGGTGTAGAGGCCTAGCAGAATGGACGGTACGCCTTCCAGGATGAACATCCACCGCCAGCCGGCAAGGTTCAACCAACCGTGGCTGGCGGTTAAAATCCAACCCGACAACGGTGCGCCGATCACCGAGGACAGCACAGTAGCCAGCATGAAGCCGGCCACGGCTTTGCCACGTTCTTTGCGTGGGAACCAATGTGTCATGTACAGAATGACGCCAGGCGCGAAACCGGCCTCGGCCAACCCGAGCAGAAATCGGTAGATATAAAAAGACGTGGGGCTGTTGATGGTGGCCATTAGGCAGCTCACGACACCCCAGGTCACCATGATGCGGGCTAGCCATACGCGAGGGCCGACCTTGAACAGGATCATGTTGCTGGGGATCTCGAACAGGATATAGCCAAAGAAGAACACCCCAGCGCCAAAGCCGAACTCCTTTGCAGTGAAGCCTAGGTCTGCATTCATCGTCAGGGCTGCGAAGCCTACGTTGACGCGGTCCAGGTAGTTGACGATAAACAGCAGAAAGCAGAACAGTACAATGCGCAGATTGAGCTTGCGGGAGATGCTAACGGCAATGTCGTGTTCATCTTGCCGGTCTTTGGGTTTTTTACCCAGGGTGATGGAGGAAGCGTTCACAGATTTGTCTCCTGTTGAGTTTTTTATATTGCCGCTCGTTCGGCGGCGTATCAGTGATAGTCGTTCAGTCCCAGGATGTCCTGGTATTGCGCCAGCGTCAGGGCGTGGTGCGATGCAGGCATATCGCCGCTACGCAGGGCTTGGGCAAAGTCCTGCATGGCCCGGGCGTAGGTCAGTGTGGCCGATATCGGAAAGCACAGGATGCGAAATCCCAATTCACGAAAGCGCTGCTGGGGTAGGGCGGGTGTCTTGCCGTCGACCCAGTTGAACATCAGTGGCGCATCGATCTCGCGCAACGCGCGGCGCATTTCCTCTTCGGATTGCAGCATCTCCAGTAGCACCAGGTCGGCGCCTGCCCCCGCATAGGCCTGGCCGCGCCGGATGGCCTCGTCCAGTCCGAGCGGCAGGCGCGCGTCGCTGCGGCCGATAATCAGCAAATTCGGGTCGCTGCGGGCTGCCAGTGCGGCGCGGATCTTCTCGGCATGCTCGTCGGCGTCGATCAATGCCAGCGCATCCATGGCACCGCATTTCTTGGGTGTGACCTGATCTTCCAGATGTAGGGCGGCCACGCCGGCCTGCTCGTATAGACGTACGGTACGGGCCACATTGTTGGCGTTGCCATAGCCTGTATCGGCATCGGCGATCAAGGGAACCGTCACAGCCGCGGCCACGGCACGGGCGCGTTCGGCCATTTCGGTCTGGGTCAGCAGACCGATGTCGGGCGAGCCGAGCAGACCAGCTGACAGAGCATTGCCAGATAGGTAGACAGCCTCGAAACCCTGGCACGCCAAGATGCGTGCGCCCAGGGCGTCGTGGCAGCCTGGTGCGATGATGAACTCGCCGCGCTCAATTCGTTCGCGCAGCCCGGACGAGGTGGATGTATGAGGCATGAGTGAGATCGGCGTCAGTACGTGGCGCGGCCGCCAGATAGATCGAATACAGCGCCGGTCGTGAAAGAGTTTGCTTCGGACACCAGCCAGGCCACCATGGCAGCGATCTCGTCGGTGCGTACGAAGCGGTTGCGCGGGATCTTGGACAGCATATAGTCGATGTGCTCCTGCGTAATCTGATCGAAGATGCGCGTGCGCGCGGCCGCTGGCGTGATGGCATTGACGCTGATGTTGTGGTTGGCCGTTTCCTTGCCGATGGATTTGGTCAGACCGATAACCCCAGCTTTGGATGCGCTGTAGGCGCTGGCATTGGGGTTGCCTTCCTTGCCCGCGATCGAGGCGATGTTGACGATGCGTCCATAATTGCGGGCGATCATTTCCGGCAGCACGGCCTTGCAGACGTAGAAAGTGCCGTTGAGATTTATGTCGATCACCCGGCGCCACTCATCCTCAGGGTAGTCGGCCGCGGTGGCGTTCATGCCGGCCACCCCGGCGCTGTTGACGGCAATGTCAAATCCGCCGAATTCGCGTTTGGTGCGGGCGGCCGCCTCGTGCACGCTATCGGGGTCGGCCACGTCGGTACGGACCCCCAGCACGCGATCGGCGCCCAGGCGTGCGACAGCGGCATCCAGGTCTCGCTGGCTGACATCCCACAGTGCGACACGGGCACCGCCTTGCAGCAGCGCTTCGGTAATAGCCAAGCCGATGCCTTGCGCGCCGCCGGTTACGATGGCGGTGCGATTTTCAAAGTCGTAGTGGTTCATGCGTGTAGTCTCGCAAAAGAAAGAAAAAAGGTGACTGGCTGGTCAGAGCCGGACGGATGCTCGGAACGGCGCGTTGGATCAGACGGTGCGCTGGGTCTGCTCGCCCAGACCGGCAATGCCCAGACGCATGGTCTGGCCGCGGTGCAGATATAGCGGTGGTTTCTGGCCCAGACCGACGCCGGGTGGCGTGCCGGTGGAGATGACATCGCCTGCTTGCAGGCTCATGAAACGGCTCAGGTAACTGATCAAGTAAGGCACCTTGAAGATCATGGTGCATGTATTGCCGTCCTGGTAACGCTTACCGTCCACCTCCAGCCACATCTGCAGGTCGTGCGGGTCGGCAATCTCATCGCGGGTAACCAGCCAGGGGCCAATGGGGCCGAAGGTGTCGCAACCTTTGCCCTTGTCCCAAGTGCCGCCGCGTTCGATCTGGTATTCGCGCTCGGAAACGTCGTTGACCACGCAATAGCCGGCCAGGTGCTCCAGTGCATCCTTCTCGTTGATGTAGGCTCCTGGCTTGCCGATGACCACCCCCAGCTCCACTTCCCAGTCGGTTTTGGCTGACTCACGCGGGATAATGACATCGTCGTTCGGTCCGCAGACCGCCGAGGTCCACTTGCCGAAGACCACCGGCTCGGTCGGGATCGCCAGCCCCGATTCGGCGGCGTGGTCGGCATAGTTCAGGCCGATACAGATGAACTTGCCGATGTGGCCTACGCAGGGACCAATACGTGGTTTGCCAGGGACAATCGGCAGTGACGTAGGATCGATATCACGGAGGTGCTGCAGCGACTCCGGTTCCAGTACCGTACCGGCCAGATCGTCGATGATGCCGGAGAGGTCGCGGATGTTTCCGCCGATGTCCAGCAGACCCGGTTTTTCTTGGCCTTGAGGACCGTATCGCAGCAGTTTCATAGTGTCTCCATCCTATTTTTTGTTCAGTGTGTTCGACAACATTAGCTAGACAGTAGGCCGCCGGATAGTGACAATAGGCCATCTGTCGATAACGATTGGTTATCATCCGTATGACACAGCTTGGCAATATCGAATCTATTGTTTCCCGCTTGCGTTTCAGGCACATGCGGGTGTTGATTGCCCTGCACGAGGCGGGCTCCATGCATCGGGCGGCCGATGATTTGTCCATGACCCAGCCTGGCGTTACCAAGACGCTGCACGAGATTGAGTCGGCGTTGGGGGCTACGCTGTTCGAGCGTTCGACACGCGGAGTGCAAGCTACCGCCATCGGCCAGCGTGTTGTGCGCTACGCCCACATTCTGTACGCGGAACTGAACCAGATGTCGGCCGAGATCCGAGCGGTCGAGGCTGGTCAGGGCAGTGTTGTGTCCTTAGGCGCCGTGGCCGGCGCGATGCCAGGCATCGTGGTGCGGGCCGTGACGCGCGTACGTCAGGCCCATCATCGGCTTATGGTTTGCGTTAAGGAAGGCACTAGCGAGGCTCTTCTGGCCGATCTGGGCCAGGGGGCGCTGGATCTGGCTATCTGTCGTACCTCAGTCTCGGCCCACCGAGACATTTTCGACAGTACGCCGTTGGGGGAGGAATATGTCACGGTGGTCGCTGGCCCCAATTCACCGTTGACCAAACGTCCGGTGACTCAATTGGCAGAACTCGCCGCGTATCGTTGGATCGTCTTTCCGAGCTCTATGCCGCTGCGCCGATTGCTCGAACGTGAACTGATGGAAGAGGGGCTGGACATGCCGCTCTACCCCATCGAGACGGCTTCGACCTTCGTTACCGTCTTGATGCTCGACGAGGATCCTTGTCTTGTCGGCCTGGTATCGCGCGAGACGGCTGAATTCTTTGCCCGACGTGGGATGCTGGTCATTTTGCCCATTGAGATCAAAGCCCGTACTGAACCCTACGAACTGGTCATGCGTAAGGGCTATCCGCTCACTCCACCGATGCGACTATTAGTGGAAGAACTGCGTCGCGAGATGCGGTGAGTTTGCAGTTCTTCGCGATAGTAGGCTTCGGCGATCGGATAGGCTAGGCGGCCGGCCAGGCCACTGAGGCCCTACTCATGCAGGGCGGATGCGGTATTGGCAGCTCTCGGCACAAGGTGACAGCTTGTAGAACGAAATTTTTTCCCTCGCCCTACAATTTCACTTTCAGCCTGACAGATAACCATCGCACGTGGGGCTTCATGCTGTGCTTTCTGTACCTGCGCGACGTGCGCGGTTTTGGCTGAAACCACAAGCGTGTGTACCGCATCTACAAAGAGCTGGAGCTGAACCTGCGCGCAAGCCGCGCAAAAGACTGCCAGTAGGCAGAACGGGTATCAATAGCTCCCCCAGCCATTTGAAAGCCCGTATAGGTCGGTTGCTGTTGTGTAGAACCCTGTGTAGAAGCTAAATCGTCGGAATCCTTTGGTTTCCCGCAGTTTTTTGAAATCCCACGATTTTTACGCCCGCAGTCGGTTACCTCGACATAAGCAGCGATTCTATAAGACGCGCGCTTTTGCGCGAGGTCATGTGTTGCTACATATGTGTACAGTTTCCCGGAGGAGTCTTTGAAAAACTGGGCTTGGCATTTCGGCATGCGCAGCGCGCACCGGCCGAGATGCACTCCGAATTGAATAAGGATAAGGAGCAAACAATGCAAAAACGCAATCCCGTATTCAAAGCCGCAGCCATCGCCATCGTGGCCGGCAGCCTGACGCTGACCGGTTGCACGACGACGCAGAACACCCCCGACAGCGCCTCGACGAATGCATCGACGCGCGCCTCGATCGACGCCTCGGTCAACGCGACGCTGTCGCGCCTTTATTCGAATGTGCCTGGCTCGCGCGAGCTGGTTGCCAAGTCGCGGGGCGTACTCGTGTTTCCGAATGTGATCCAGGCAGGCTTCTTCGTGGGAGGGCAGACCGGCAATGGCGCGCTGCGCGTGGGTGGAGCGACAGTGGGCTACTACAACACGTCGTCGCTGTCGTTCGGCCTGCAGGCCGGCGCGCAATCGAAGGCGGTCATATTCCTGTTTATGACGCAGGATGCGCTGAATAAATTCCGCAATTCCGACGGCTGGGCGGCCGGCGCCGACGCATCGGTCGCTGTCCTGAAGATCGGGGCGAATGGCGCGGTCGACACGACGACGGCCACATCACCGGTCGAGGTGTTCGTGCTGACCAATGCGGGCTTGATGGGCGATGTGTCGGTCAACGGTACGAAGGTGACCAGGCTGCATCTCTGACACGCATTCAAGCCAGGATCAAAAAAAGAGGCCAGCACATGGTGCTGGCCCTCATAAGGCACACAATGCCGCGTCAAAAAGGCTCGCGGGGGACACGGCATCGGTGTCAGTTCCCGATCCTGGTTTTTTCCGGCAGGGGATCTGTATGCAGGAAAAGTGTGCCAAGGCCAAGAACTGATGGACGCAGTCTAGATTTTGGGCACTGACAGAGGTCTGAACTATTCGACCTGAGATCGCCCGAGAAATTTCGGGCTGTTTCAGCGATGGCGTCGGCAATCGGCAAAAAGCCCCCTTGGGGGCGATTGAGGTGGCGACCCGGTCCAGTGGGCGGGCCGGCTGGGAGAGCTCTTAGGCGTTGATGTCGACGTCCTTGGTTTCCCGGATGAAGAGCGTGCCGATCACCAGCGTCACCGCGGCGATGATGATGGGGTACCAGAGGCCGTCGTAAATATTGCCCGTGGCGGCCACGATGGCGAAGGCTGCGGGCGGCAGGAATCCGCCGAACCAACCGTTGCCGATGTGATACGGCAAACTCATCGAGGTATAGCGGATGCGGGTGGGGAACATCTCGACCAGCATGGCGGCGATGGGACCGTAGACCATGGTCACGAACACCACCAGGAGGGTCAGCAGCGCGACCACCATCACGTTGTTGCTTTGCGCGGGATCGGCCTTGGCCGGATAGCCGTGGCCGCGGATGGCCGCGGTCAGCGCCTTGTCCAGCTCGGCCGACTTGGCCTTGAATTCGGTGGCGTTAAGGCTCGAGCCTTCAAATGACGGGAACTGGGCGTCGCCGATCTTGACACGGGCCACTGTGCCGGCAGGCGCGGCCTGATTGCGGTAGTTGACCGAGTTGCGTGCCATGAACGACTTGACGATGTCGCATGAACTCTTGAAGGACGAGGTGCCCACGGGGTTGAACTGGAACGAGCAGGTGGCCGGATCGGCGATCACGGTGACCGGGGCGGAGGCCTGGGCCTGCTCCAGCGCCGGATTGGCGTAGTGCGTGATGCCCTTGAAGATGGGGAAGTACGCCAGCGCCGCGATCAGGCAGCCGGCCATGATGACGGGCTTGCGGCCTATGCGGTCGGACAGGGCGCCGAAGACGACGAAGAAGGGCGTGCCGATGAGCAGAGCCACGGCGATCATGATGTTGGCTGCGCCGGCATCGACCTTGAGCGTCTGCGTCAGGAAAAAGAGCGCGTAGAACTGGCCCGTGTACCAGACGACGGCCTGGCCGGCGGTCAGGCCCAGCAGGGCCAGGATCACCACCTTGCAGTTCTTCCATTCACCGAAGGATTCGGTCAGCGGCGCCTTGGATCCTCTGCCTTCTTCCTTCATGCGCAGGAACGTGGGCGACTCGTTGAGCTGCAGCCTGATCCAGACGGAGATGGCCAGCAGGATGAGGGAGAGCAGGAAGGGAATGCGCCAGCCCCAAGCGGCGAAATCCTTTTCGCCGATGGACATGCGTACGCCCAGGATGACCAGCAGCGACAGGAACAGGCCCAGCGTGGCGGTAGTCTGGATCCAGCTGGTGAAGTAGCCGCGGCGCTCATGCGGCGCGTGCTCGGCCACGTAGGTGGCCGCGCCGCCGTACTCGCCGCCCAGCGCCAGGCCTTGCAGCAGGCGCAGGGCAATCAGCAGGACCGGGGCCGCCATGCCGATGCTGCTGTAGCTGGGCAGCAGGCCGACGATGAAGGTGGACGCGCCCATGATCAGGATGGTGATGAGAAAGGTGTGCTTGCGGCCGACCAGGTCGCCCAGCCGGCCGAAGACCAGGGCGCCGAAGGGCCGCACGGCAAAGCCGGCGGCGAAGGCCAGCAGCGCGAAGATGAATCCTGCCGTGGGGTTGACGCCGGAGAAGAAGTGCCCGGCGATGATGGCCGCCAGCGAGCCGTACAGATAGAAGTCGTACCACTCGAACACGGTGCCCAGTGACGAGGCGAAGATGACGCGGCGTTCCTCGCGCGTCATGGGACGCGGTTGTGTGTCCGACTTCAGGGGGGGGGGTGCGCATGATGTCTCCTCTGTGTGGCCGGCGCTCGTGCGCCGTGCTCGATCTCGCCTGCTCGGGCGGCGCCCGGCGGCTGGACCGTAAGTTAGGAGGCAAGACTGACTAGGAACTGACGTTTTTCAACTGAACGTCAAATTTGCGTGCGAATATGTCGGCCCAGTATGACCTTATTAATCAGGGAAAACCCTTGCATTGCGGGATTGATCCGGATTCAGGCGGGCATCACAATCGTCCATCGTCCGGATTTGTCGTCCTCGTTTAAAAAATGAAGAACAAGCAATCGCGCCGGGTACGAGCTAGCCATGCTGGGGCATGGAGGTCGCTGGGACGATTCGGCCGGCGGTGGCGCTTGGTCGGGGCGAAGATGCCATCCTGGCATCACATCCAGGGTGCCTATGCACCGGATTTACGATAGCTTTTAGCCACTCAAGACGAGTAGGAGGAATGACCATGACAATTACGCGCAGACAAATCCTGACAGGTGCCACGGCGCTGGCCGCCAGCGCCGCGTTTCAACCGGCTTTCGCCATGCGCAAAACGGTGATCAAGCTCGGCCTGGACCTGGCGAGCGATCACCCGACGACCGTGAACCTGAACGCCGCCGCGGCCAAGATCAAGGACGCGACCAAGGGCGAGGTCACGCTGCAGGTGTTCCCGAGCAGTCAGCTCGGCGACGACACGCACATGCTGTCGAACGTGCGCTCGGGGGCCATGCAGATGATGGCTATCGGCGACAACATTCTCGCGTCGCTGGTGCCCAATGCCGCGATCAATAACGTCGGTTTCGCCTTCAAGTCGCCGGAAATGGCGTGGAGTGCGGTCGACGGCAAGGTGGGCGAGATGGTTCGCGCCGATATCGACAAGGCCGGGCTGCATGCGATGCCCCGCATCTGGGACGAGGGCTTTCGCCAGATCACGTCCAGCACCAAGCAGATCAACACCCCCGAAGACCTGCACGGCTTCAAGATCCGCGTCCCGCCCAGCCCGATCTCGCTCTCGCTCTTCCAGTCGCTGGGCGCGGCTGCGACCACGATCAACATCGCCGAACTCTATACCGCGCTGCAGACCCACGTGGTCGACGGCCAGGAAAACCCCTTCGGCAACATCGAGACGCAGAAGTTCTACCAGGTGCAGAAGTACTGCTCGCTGACCAATCACATGTGGGTCGGCTACTGGCTGCTGATGAACGGCCCGTTCTGGGCGAGCCTGCCCGATGCCCACAAGAAGGTGGTCTCCGAGGTGCTCGATGCGCAGGCGCTGCAGCAGCGCAAGGACAACCAGAAGCTGGAATCCTCGCTTGAGGCGACTCTGAAAAAGCAAGGCCTGGAGTTCGCCAAGCCCGACCCCGCGGCGTTCCAGAAGGCGCTGGCGCAGTCCGGCTTCTACAAGACGTGGAAGGGCAAGTTCGGCGCTCCGCTCTGGGCGGCTCTTGAAAGCACCACCGGCCCGCTCGCCTGATGTGCGTCAGCCAGAGAACAGAATCCAAGGGGATAGTGAGTGAATAGTCTTTTCCGCGGCCTGGACCGGGCCGTTGACTGGGTCAGCCAGGGTCTGGCGGGTTGCCTTGTCGCTGTCGAGGTCGTTCTTCTGTTCGCGGGGGTGGTCGGGCGCTATGTCTTCGATCATCCCCTGGTCTGGACAGACGAGGTCGCGGAGATTCTGTTTCTCTGGCTTGTAAGTCTGGGCGCGGTGGTCGCGCTGCGCCGCACCGAGCACATGCGCATGACCGTGGTGCTGGGCCGTCTTGGTTCCCGCGCCCAGCGCCTGGCCAAATGCCTGGCGGCCACGCTCGTCGTGGTCGTGGCGCTGGGTCTGCTCATACCGGGACTGGGCTATGCCCAGCAGCAGGCGGCGATCCTGACGCCCGTACTGCAGATGCCGGGCTCGTGGGAAACCTACGGGCAGCTCCTGGCCCTGGCGCTGTTGCTTTACGTGGCCTTGCGGCAATTGCTGGGCCAGGCGCATTGGACCGAGATCGCGTCCGTACTGATTTTCTGCGCCATCATCTGGTTCGCGCTCGATCGCATCGAGAGTGCGTTCGACCTGGGCAATGCCGAACTGCTGCTCTATTTCCTCGGGATGGCCGGCACCTGCATCTTCCTGGGCGTGCCGATCGCCTTCAGTTTCGCCATCTCGACCTTTGCCTACATCCATTTCACCAGCACCATTCCGCTCTCGGTCATCATCAGCCAGATGGACCAGGGCATGTCTTCCCTCGAATTGCTGGCTGTGCCGATGTTCGTCGTGCTGGGCCTGTTGCTGGAGATGACCGGCATTGCCCGGGCCATGATCAATTTCCTTGCCGCCCTGGTCGGTCATAGGCGCGGCGGGCTGCATTACGTGCTGATCGCGGCCATGTACCTGATCTCGGGCATCTCGGGTTCGAAGGCCGCCGACCAGGCGGCCGTCGGGCCTGTTCTGCTGCCCGAGATGCGCCGGCGCGGCGTGGCCCCCGGTGAACTGGCGGCGCTGCTGGCTTCGTCGGCCGCCATGTCGGAGACGATTCCGCCCAGCCTGGTGCTCATCATCGTCGGCGCCGTCACCGGCGTGTCGATCTCCGCGCTCTTTACCGGCGGCCTGTTGCCGGCCGGCCTGGCTGCGGTCGGGCTGGCGTTGCTGGTGTTCTTTCGCACCCGCAAGGACAAGCCGCAGGGCGAGCAGGCCAATGCGCGCGAAATCGGCCGCCTGTTCGTGGTGGCGCTGCCAGCGCTCATCCTGCCTTTCTTGATCCGCTATGTCGTGCTGGCCGGCATCACCACGGCAACGGAAGTGGCGACGGTCGGCGTGGTCTATTCGGTTCTGGTCGGCCTCTTTATCTACCGCTGCTTCGACTGGCGCCGCCTGCTGCCGATTCTGGTCGAGACGGCAGCATTATCGGGAGCCATCCTGCTCATTATCGGCTCGGCCAGCGCCATGGCATGGTCGCTTACCCAGGCCGGCTTCGCGCAGTCGCTGACCGCGTTGATGACCAGTCTGCCGGGCGGGCGCGCCGGCTTCATGGCCGTCTCGGTGGTGTTGTTCCTCGTTCTAGGCAGCGTGCTGGAAGGGCTGCCGGCAATGGTGCTGTTCGGGCCGCTCCTGTTCCCGGTGGCCCAGCAGATGGGCATTCACCAGGTGCAGTACGGCATCGTCGCCATCTTGGCTATGGGCATCGGCTTGTTCTCGCCGCCCTTCGGCGTGGGCTTCTACCAGACCTGCCTGATCGGCAAGGTATCGAGTGACGAGGCGCTGGGCCGCATCTGGCCCTACCTGGCTGTCCTGGTCGTGGCGCTGATTATCGTCGCCAGCGTACCCTGGCTCTCGACCGGCTTTCTTTAAGAGAGGGCGGCAGGAAACACCACCCGGATCAGCGTGCCGGTGCGATCCGGGGTGGTGACAGCAGGATCGGCGATGTCGACATCCGCGTGGTGCTTCTGCGCGATTTCGCGCACGATCGCCAGGCCTAGGCCACTGCCATCGGTCCGGGTGCCCAGCACGCGGTAAAAGCGGTCGAAAACACGCTCGCGTTCGCAAACGGGGATGCCCGGGCCGGAATCTTCGACCTCCAGTCGAGCCTGCGAGCCGTCGCACGCGATGCGTACCGTTACGCGACCACCGTTCGGGGTGTAGCGCAGGGCGTTGTCGATAAGGTTGTTGAGCAGTTCTGCCAGCTGTAGGGGGCTGCCGTGTATCGGCGCCGCCTGCGGTGCTGGCTCGAAGCCCAGGTCGATATGCCGGGACAGGGCATGCGTCACCCAGAGCGCAGTCTGCTGCGAGGCAAGCATGTTCAGATCGCAGGCAACCAGCCCGTCCGGGTCCTGGTGTTCGGCGCGGGCCAGCAGAAGTAACTGGTTGACCAGCCGGGTGGCGCGCTCGGACCCTGCCAGGAGTTGGCGCAGGCTGGACTGCATTTCGTCGGGGCTGGCGTCGAGCAGGGCCAGTTCGGCCTGGGTACGCAGGCCAGCCAGCGGCGTTTTGAGTTGATGCGCCGCATCGGCCACGAAGCGGCGCTGCGCCGCCGAGTTGGCCGAGAGCCGGTCGAGCAGTTCGTTCATGGCGCCCACCAGGGGGGCGATCTCGGTGGGGGCGGCGCGCGCATCGATGGGCGAGAGATCGCTGGGCCGGCGGGCCCGCAGGCGCTGCTGCAGGGCGTTGAGCGGCGCCACGCCTCGGCTCAGACCGAACCACACCAGCAGCACCGCGACAGGCAGCACCGCGAACTGCGGAATGATTACGCCCTTGATGATGTCGTTGGCCAGTTGTGTGCGTTTTTCCATGGTCTGGGCCACGGCCAGCAGCACGGGGGGTGATCCGGCCGGTCCTGGCTCCATCCAGGTATAGGCCAGGCGCAGACTGAAGCCGCCTACGGTGCCGTCGGCATAGAGCACCGTGCCCGGCTGGGGGACGCCCAGTTCGTCGGGTAAGGGCAGAGAACGGTCGCCGCCCAAATATTGGCCGTTTCCGTCCAGCGCAAGCCAGGAAATGTTGCCGGTCTCGTCGGTGCGCAGCGCCCCGCGTGCGCTATCGCTCAGGTGCAGGGTGGCGCGGCCCTCTTCCAGGCGCACCTGGCCGGCCAGTAGACGCAGGTCATGGACCAGCCCTCGGTCGTAAGGCACGTTGGCGATATGCTGCGCGACCACGTAGGTGATGGCTACGCTCATCGGCCACAGCAGGAACAGCGGTGCCAGCATCCAGTCCAGGATCTCGCCCAGCAGCGAGCGTTGAGGCGGCGCCAGGCTGGGGCCCCTGGCACCCGCGTGCAGCGCAGCCAGGGCTTCCGGATTGGGGGGGGCGCGGCCGGCCCGCGCGCATCGTCAGGGCGCGGCCTATGCAACACTTTGTTCACGCACGATGCAATAGCCCAGGCCGCGCACGGTGAGGATCTTCACGCCGCTGGGATCGAGTTTCCTGCGCAGGCGATGCACATAGACCTCGATAGCGTTGGGGGTGACTTCCTCGCCCCATTCGCACAGATGGTCGACGAGCTGGGTCTTGCTGACCATGCGGCCCGTGCGTGCCAACAGGATTTCCAGCAGGCTGACCTCGCGGGCGGAAAGGTCCAGTGCCTGGCCTTCGACGCTGGCCACGCGCCCGGTCTGGTCGAACACCAGCTTGCCATGGCGCACCAGCGTGCTGCCGCCGCCCGCGCCGCGCCGCGTCAGGGCGCGTACCCGCGCCTGCAGTTCGGTCAGGACGAAGGGCTTGGCCATGTAATCGTCCGCACCCAGGTCCAGACCCTGGACGCGCCGCTCGATACTGTCGGCGGCGGTCAGGATGAGCACGGGCAGCAGCGACCGGCGCGACCGCAACCGGCGCAGCACTTCCAGGCCTGCGAGCCGGGGCAGTCCCAGGTCTAGAATCAGCAGATCGAAAGTCTGGGAAGACAGTGCGAGATCGGCTGCCGAACCGTCGCCGACCACGTCCACCGCATAGCCGCTGCGCCGCAGGGAACGAGACAGCCCGTCGGCCAGGATGCTGTCGTCTTCGGCGATCAGGATGCGCATGGGAAATAAGGTTGACGTTTTCCTGACTCGAATTCTTGCACGGAGCGGCGAAAAACTGGCACACTGTTTTTATATACAGTATTATTCGGTGCATAATTGGCCGCCCGATCCACCCGCAATCGATCCCTCCCAGACGGAACTCCAGGACATCCCATGAACGACAAGACCGCAAAATCGGCCGCCTCGGCCAACTCGGATAAGGCCAAGGCGCTGGCCGCGGCCATCTCCCAAATCGAAAAGCAATTCGGCAAGGGGTCGATCATGCGCTACGGCGACAACGAGGTCGAGCATGACATCCAGGTGGTGTCCACCGGATCCCTGGGCCTGGACATCGCCCTGGGCGTGGGCGGCCTGCCGCGCGGCCGCGTCGTCGAAGTCTACGGTCCCGAGTCTTCAGGCAAGACGACGCTCACCCTGCAGGTCATTGCCGAAATGCAGAAGATCGGCGGTACCTGCGCCTTCATCGACGCCGAGCACGCACTGGATGTGCAGTACGCCTCCAAGCTGGGCGTCAATCTCGCCGATCTGCTCATTTCCCAGCCCGATACCGGCGAACAGGCCCTGGAAATCACCGATGCGCTAGTGCGTTCCGGCTCGGTCGACCTCATCGTGATCGACTCAGTGGCCGCCCTGGTGCCCAAGGCCGAAATCGAAGGCGAAATGGGCGATTCCCTGCCGGGTCTGCAGGCCCGCCTTATGAGCCAGGCCTTGCGCAAGCTTACGGCCACCATCAAGAAGACCAACTGCATGGTCATCTTCATCAACCAGATCCGCATGAAGATCGGCGTGATGTTCGGCAACCCCGAAACCACCACGGGCGGCAATGCGCTCAAGTTTTATTCTTCGGTGCGCCTGGACATCCGCCGCATCGGCTCGATCAAGAAGGGCGAGGAAGTCGTCGGCAACGAAACCCGCGTCAAGGTCGTCAAGAACAAAGTCTCGCCGCCCTTCAAGCAGGTCGAGTTCGACATCATGTACGGTGCGGGCATCTCGCGCGAAGGCGAAATCATCGACCTGGGCGTGCAGGCCAATATCGTCGAGAAATCCGGTTCCTGGTACAGCTACAACGGCAACCGCATTGGCCAGGGCAAGGACAATGTCCGCGAATACCTGAAGGAAAACCCCGCCATCGCCATCGAGATTGAGAACAAAGTTCGCGAGAACCAGGGCGTGGTAGGCCGTGCGGCCGCCTTCACGGCCTCGGCCGAGGAAGTCGCCGATGCCGATGCCGCCGAGGAATAAACCCAATCCCACGGCCCGCACCGTCGCTGGGGACACGGCTTGCGACGACGGCGGCTTTGAAACACTGGCTTCTCCCGCGCAGGCGCCAGCCGATCAGCCTACCCAGGCTGCCCCTCGGCGAGGCCTATCTTTGAAGGCGCGCGCCGTCGGCTATCTCTCACGGCGCGAATACGCCCGGCAAGAGCTGGCCCGCAAACTGCGTCCCTACGCCGAAGACCCGGCCGAAATCGAGTCCGTCCTCGACGCGCTCCAACGCGAAGGCTGGCAAAGCAACGAACGTTTCGCGCGAAGCCTGGTGCATCGCCGCGCGCCGCTGCGCGGTACGGCCCGCATCGTCCAGGAACTGCGGCAGCACGGCTTGGACGATGCCGTGCTTGCCCAAGCCAGCGTCCAGCTCAAGGCCACCGAGCACGAACGGGCCCAGGCCGTCTGGGCCAAGCGCTACACCGCCAAACCCATAGACCGCATCGACTACGCCCGCCAGGCCCGGTTCCTGGCCAGTCGAGGCTTCTCCCAGGAAGCCATACACCGTGTCCTGGGGAGGGGCTGCGAGGACGCGTGAGCCGCTGTGCCCCGCGGTAAGAAAATTCCCGTGCATTGGCAGCGCAAGCTGAGGCGGCAGGCCCGAGGCAGCCCAAATCGAGGGTTCCGGAGCAATCCGAGCCACGGGACCTGCGACCACAGCCCCCCGGCGGAGCGCATCGGAATTGCACACGGCAGCCAAGGCTTGAGCGTTCAAACACCGTCATCCCAGGTAGGCTCCTTCGGTTACACCCAGTAGCGACCGCTGCGCTATACTCCCAGGGTTTTGCTGCTATGCGTCATTACAGCGCGCGCCATGTCCCTGTCCAAGCCGGAAACCCCCCGCAAACTCCTGCATACGCGTTCCATACGCGTGCAGGCCTATGAACGAGAAGATGGGCTGATGGATCTGGAAGCCGAGCTCGTCGATTTCAAGGGCTACGACTTTCACCGCATTGATGGCATGATCAACAAAGCCGGTGAACACGTCCACGACATGACCCTGCGCGTCACCATCGACGCGGACTACACCATCGTCGATGCCCAGGCCAGCTATGCCGCGGCGCCCTATGGGGCTTCCTGCATGGCCATCACGCCAGCCTATCGCGATCTGGTGGGCATGAACCTGCTGAAGAATTTCCGGCGCCAGGTCAAGGAGCGCTTTGCGCGCACCGCGGGCTGTACCCACATGACCGAACTTTCGCAGGTGCTACCCACCGCGGCGGTTCAGGCCAATGCCGGCGCGCGCCGCAAACAGACGGCGCAGGATGTCCCCAAGCGCCCCTTTCAGCTTGACGGCTGCCATGCGCTGAGCACCGACGGGTCCATTGCTCTTAAGTATTACCCCCGGTGGTACACCGGGCGCCATGACGGTGAACAGAACGAATCCGTCGCGGCCGTATCGCCCGACCCTTCGCCCTGATCCCGCGGCCTGGCGCCTTTCCCTCATTACACACACGTTCCGACAGGTAACACATGAAAATCCACGAATATCAAGGCAAGGAATTGCTGAAGAAATTTGGCGTGCCCGTGCCCCGCGGCATTCCCGCGTTTTCCGTTGAAGAGGCCGTGGCTGCCGCCGAGAAGCTGGGCGGGCCGGTCTGGGTGGTCAAGGCGCAGATCCACGCGGGTGGCCGCGGCAAGGGCGGCGGCGTGAAGCTGGGCAAGTCGCTCGATGATGTCAAGACGCTGGCCAGTCAGATCCTGGGCATGCAGCTCAAGACGCACCAGACCGGTCCCGAAGGCCAGAAGGTCCGCCGCCTCTACATCGAAGAAGGCGCGGACATAAAGAAAGAACTGTACGTTTCCGTCGTGACAGACCGTGCCACGCAGAAAATCGCCATCATCGCTTCGAGCGAAGGCGGCATGGACATCGAGGAAGTGGCTCACTCCACGCCCGAGAAGATCATCACCGAATACGTCGATCCGCTGGCAGGCCTGACCCGCGCCCAGGGCGAGAAGATCGCCAAGGCCATCGGCCTGACCGGCCATTCGGTCGACCAGGCCGTGGATGTGTTCCAGAAGCTGTACCAGTGCTATATGGAAACCGATGCCTCGCTGGTCGAGATCAACCCGCTGAACTGCGACAGCAAGGGCAACATTATCGCTCTGGACGCCAAGTTCAACTTCGACCCCAATGCGCTGTTCCGTCACCCCGAAATCGTGGCTTACCGCGACCTGGACGAAGAGGATCCCGCCGAAATCGAAGCCTCCAAGTTCGACCTCGCCTACATCAGCCTGGACGGCAATATCGGCTGCTTGGTGAACGGCGCCGGACTGGCCATGGCCACCATGGACACCATCAAGCTGTTCGGCGGCGAACCGGCCAACTTCCTTGACGTGGGCGGCGGCGCCACCCCCGAGAAAGTGACCGAGGCCTTCAAGATCATGCTCAAGAACCCCAAGGTCGAAGGCATCCTGGTCAACATCTTCGGCGGCATCATGAAGTGCGACACCATTGCCACCGGCGTGATCACCGCCTGCAAGGCTGTGAACCTGAGCGTGCCGCTGGTCGTGCGCATGAAGGGCACCAACGAAGAACTGGGCAAGAAGATGCTCGCCGAGTCCGGCCTGCCGATCATCAGCGCCGACACCATGGCCGAAGCCGCGACCAAGATCGTCGCCGCCGTCAAGTAAGCCACACTGCCGAGAAGGAATCCAACATGTCGATTTACATCAATAAAGACACCAAGGTCATCACCCAGGGCATCACGGGCAAGACCGGCCAGTTCCACACCGAGAAGTGTCAGGAATACGCCAACGGCAAGAACTGCTTCGTGGCGGGCGTGAACCCCAAGAAGGCCGGCGAGTCGATTTTCAATATCCCCATCTACGGCTCCGTCAAGGAGGCCGCGCAGCAGACCGGCGCCAGCGTGTCGGTGATCTACGTGCCGCCCGCGGGCGCCGCCGCCGCCATCTGGGAAGCCGTCGAGGCCGACCTGGACCTGGCGATCTGCATCACCGAGGGCATCCCGGTGCGCGACATGCTCGAAGTGCGCAACAAGATGAAGGCCAAGGAAGCCGCCGGCGGCAAGAAGACGCTGCTGCTGGGTCCCAACTGCCCGGGTCTGATCACCCCCGACGAAATCAAGATCGGCATCATGCCCGGCCACATCCACAAAAAGGGTCGCGTCGGCGTGGTCTCGCGCTCCGGCACGCTGACCTATGAAGCGGTGGCGCAGCTCAGCGAACTGGGCATCGGCCAGTCCTCGGCCGTTGGCATCGGCGGCGACCCGATCAACGGCCTCAAGCACATCGACGTGATGAAGGCTTTCAACGACGATCCCGATACCGACGCCGTCATCATGATCGGTGAAATCGGCGGCCCCGACGAGGCCGATGCTGCCCGTTGGTGCAAAGCCAATATGAAGAAACCCGTCGTCGGCTTCATCGCGGGCGTCACCGCGCCTGCCGGCAAGCGCATGGGCCACGCTGGCGCGCTGATCTCGGGCGGAGCCGACACGGCCGAAGCCAAGCTGGCTGTCATGGAAGAGTGCGGTTTCAAGGTGACCCGCAACCCGTCGGAAATGGGCAAGCTGCTCAAGGCGCTGCTTAAATAATCGCTTTTGGGCCGTACGGCCCGGAAAGCCCCGCCGCGGGCGCTACCCGGCGGGGTTTTTCTTCGTCCGGCAATAAATCCTGACAAAAAGCTGTCAATATCGGATATTGAAAGTAAAATTCAGAAGAATGACGAACATATAGGAAGCTGAACGTGCTCGAATTTTTCCAGACGATGAGCTGGGCCGCGGTTTTACAGATCATCGCCATCGACCTCCTGCTAGGAGGCGACAATGCCGTGGTGATCGCGCTGGCCTGTCGCCATCTGGAGCCGGCCAAGCGCTTACAGGGGATACTGTGGGGTACGGCGGGCGCGATCGTGCTGCGAGTCGTGCTGGTGGCCTTCGCGCTCACGCTCCTGGACCTGCCCTTGCTCAAGCTCGTCGGCGGCCTGCTGCTGCTGTGGATCGGCGTCAAGCTGATGCTGCCCGAAGACGGCGCCCATGAGGTGCGCTCCGGCGCCTCGGTCGTCTCGGCGGTCAAGACCATCATCGTGGCCGACTTCGTCATGAGCCTGGATAATGTCGTCGCCATTTCCGGGGCTGCAGAAAGCGCGCATCCCGCCCACCAATTGGGCCTGGTGGTCTTCGGTCTGCTGATCAGCATTCCCATCATCGTGTGGGGCAGCACCCTGGTGTTGCGGCTCATCGACCGCCTCCCGGTCGTGATCCTGCTGGGGGCGGCGTTGCTGGGCTGGATCGCAGGCGGAATGATGGTGGATGACGCTTTCTTGATCTCGCGCATTGGCGAGGCGCCGGAGGCGGTTAAAATCGGAGTCGAAATCTGCGGCGCCATGCTCGTCGTCCTGCTGGGGCGCTGGCTGGCCCGCTGCCGCGCCGTCGTTTCCAAGGATGCTACCTCATGAGTCTACGTAAAACCGCCCAGCCGACCGCCACGCCTGAATCGTTCAACTCGGGCCTGAGCCTGCTGCAAGGCCTGGGCCTGCTGGCCGCGCTGGGTATCGTGATCGTCCTGGCCGTCATGCACTTCGCCTGAGCGGCGTTTTTGCTTCCATAGGGCGCGGGCATGCGGCCGACAGTCGTCCTCACCAGGCCGGTAGGCCGCAACGAGGAGCTTGCCAGCCGGCTGTCCGCAGCCGGCTGGCAAGCCTTGACGCTGCCGGCGCTGGTCATCGAACCCCTGCATCACGCCGGCCCGGTTCCCGCGCCGGGCGACTTCGATCTGGTCGTTTTCGTCAGTGGCAATGCCGTGCGGCTCTATCTTGCCCAAGTGGGCCTGGCCGACGGCTGGCCGGTTGGAACGTTGGCCGCCACGGTGGGGCCATCCAGTGCCCGAGCGCTGCGCGAAGCCGCGCAGTTCGGCACGCAGGGGTGCATCGTTCATCCGCCTGTCGAGGCGCCCACGCATGATTCCGAAGCGCTATGGCAACTGCTGTCGGACCGGGCCTTGCCGCGACGGGCACTGCTGGTGCGCGGCGAGACGGGGCGCGACTGGCTGGCCGAGCGTCTGGCCGAGGCGGGAGTGGACGTGCACATTCATGCCCTGTACCGGCGCAGGCCTGCCGTCTGGCCATACGAGTCGGCGGAGCAACTGCGCCGCTTGGCCGCCGATCCCCATGCGCGGCGTCCCGTCTGGTTGCTGACAAGCATTGCCAGCATCGACGCGGTGGCGCAGTCGGTTCGGGGGGCGGACCTGTTCGAATGGTGGGCGGGCGGCAGCTTCGTCGTCACGCATCCGCGGCAGGGCGAACATCTGCTTGCGATCGCGCAGGGAGCGGGGCAGACTCCAATGGTAAAAACCTGCATGCCTGCCGACGAGTCGATTTTTCAGGCGATTACCGCTGACTGAAACCGCCGTTGCCTGCAATATGACAATCGCCACGTACAATCGCGTCCTATGACAGAAACATCTTCCGATCTTTCCCGGCAGGCGTCGAACAACGACCAGAACACGCAGCCGGCGCCTTCCGCGACGGGCGGCGCCAAGCCGGCCGAACGCAAGCCGCGTAAGAGTTCTGGCCTGTTCAAGGCCTTTCTCCTGCTGCTGGTCGTGGCAGCCGCGCTGGCAGCGGCCCTTTGGATGCAATATCGCGTATCCCTGGCATCCGACCAGGCATTTGCCAGCCAAATAGGCCAGCTCGGCCGCGATCTGGCGCAGGCGCGCCAGACTGGCGCGCAAGCCTTGGCGCTGGCCCGGTCGCAGACCGGCCAGGTGGCCGATCTGGAAAACCGCATACGTGAAGTGCAGACACAGAACAGTGCGCTGCAGCAGGCCTGGCAGAATTTTTCGAGCGGCGGAAGCGATGAAATGCTGCTCAACGATGTCGAACGCAGCGTCGACTTGGCCAATCAGCAGCTGCGCCTGGCCGGCAGTGTGAGCAACGCCATCGTGGCCCTGGAGACGGCCCAGTCGCGCCTGGCGCAGGTCAACCGGCCCAGCCTGGCCGGCCTGCAGCAGAGCATCAACGGCGACCTGGATCGCCTGCGCTCCGTCAGCACGGTCGATGTGCCCACCCAGACCGCGCACATCGAGCGCCTGATGGACCTGGTCGGTCGCGCCCCCATGCTGGTGCCCGATGCCGCGTCGGCGCAGGCTGCGCCCGAGGTGGCTGCATCCGTGTGGCCGGCAGAGCAAGCCGCCGCCAACCTGCCGGCGGACGCGTCCTGGTGGATGCGCTGGCGCGCCGAGATGGCGACCTGGCCAGCTCGCGCCGCAGCGGTCATAGTGCGTGAATTCGGCGACCTCATCCGGGTGCAGCGCGTGGCGCGGCCGGACGCCATCCTGCTGTCGTCCGAGCAGACCGGTATGGTGCGGGCCACCTTGCGCGAGCGCCTGATGACGGCCCAACTGGCGCTGATGATGCGCCAGCAGCCGGTCTGGAAGGCCGAACTCGACAATGTCCAGGACACGCTGGCGCACTACTACGACACGCGCACGCCAGATGTCATGTCTGCGCTGGACCTGGCGCACAAACTAGACCAGACCGAAATATCCGTGCGCTTGCCCGACATTTCCGACAGTCTGAACGCGCTTGCGGCGCTGCGCTCCGCGGCCTCAAGGAGCGGGCAGGATACGGGCGGGCAGGACGCCGCGCCCAAGAACGGACAGGATTGACGCATGCGTACCTGGCTTTGGACTTTGCTTCTGGTCGTTGTCGCGGTTTGCGTGGCCGTGGTGCTACGCCAGCATCCCGGCAACGTGCTGCTGATGATCGCGCCGTGGCGCGTCGAGATGTCGCTCACCATGGCGCTCCTGACGCTGGTGGCCCTGTTCGTGGCGCTTTATCTCGTGCTGCGTATTCTGGGCTGGCTGCTGGCCATTCCCGACCGGGTGCGGGCTTGGAGCGGACGTCGCGCGCAGGCTCGCGACCAGGAACTGGTCGAGCAGGGCTGGATCGGCTTGCTCGAAGGCCGCTATGCTCAGGCCGAGAAGGATTTCGTCAAGTTGCAAGGGCAGACCCGCTCGGCTACCCGCCGGGTCCTGGCTGGGCTCTCGGCGGCCCGCGCGGCGCATCATATGGGCGAGCCTGTCCGACGCGATCAGATGCTCGAGGCGGCGCGGGCCGGCGCCGGCGTGGATGCTCACCTGCAGGAGGCCGTGGCTGCGGTGACGGCCGATCTGTGGCTCGAGCAGGGGCAGGCCCAGAAGGCGCTCGATGCGCTGGAACCCTTGCAGGATGGCGGCGCCCGCCACGTGCATACCCTGCGTCTTTTGTTGCGCGCCGAGAAAGCGCTGGATCATCACGATCGGGTGTTCGCCTTGACGCGCAGTCTGCTGCGCCGCCACGCCATCGATAAAGCCGAGGCGCAGCAGTTGATCGACCTGTCGGGCGCCGCGCGCCTGCGCGCCGGCACGGGCGACGGCAACGACGGTTGGCGCGGCGTATGGAAGGAACTCAAGTCGGAGGAGCGCGTGCTGCCCAATATCGCGCTGGCCGCCGCGGCCGCGCTGGATCAGGCAGACGAGGGCAGCGAGGCCGGCCGAGTGCTCGAAGCCGCCATCGGTGACAAGTTCAACCCGACGCTGATGTCGGTCTATGCGCATTGCCAGGCCGATCAGGTGTCGCGCCGTCTGGCCCGGGCCGAAACATGGCTGCAGCAGCGCCCGGCCGATGCCGGCCTGCTCATGGCCCTGGGTCTTTTATGTCTGAACGGGCAACTGTGGGGCCAGGCCGAACGCTATCTGCTGCGCAGCCTTGCGCGGCGCGACGACCCGCAGTGCCACGCCCTGCTGGGGCGTTTGTACGATCGGCTCGGCCGTCCCCAGGACGCCATGCGGCATTGGCGCCTGGCGACCGAGGCGCGGGTTGTCCTGCCGGTGCTGGCGGCGGACACGGTGCTGCCGCCCGCCCAGACGCAGGCCGATCCGGATCCCTACCGCGCAGACGGCGTGTACGACCTGCCGCCGGTCGGGCCGCGCACCCTGCCGGCCGAACCCGCGCCCTTGCCGGTTCCGCCCGCGGTCGATTATGTGATCGAACCCGATGCGCGCGAACGCCTCGATCGCGCCCGGCCGGTCGACGAACCGCCGGCCGCCGTGCCGCCACGCTCGGCCATCAATATCGAAGATTTTTTCGATAGCGCGCCCATTCCGGCGACGGCTTTCGAAGCTCCCATAACCCAGGTCGGCGAGGCCGGCGCGATGCCGCCGTCCGATGCGGGCCCAGGCCATCATCCCAATACCGAGAAAAAGGTTGAACCATGAGTCTTGATCGCGTGCCGGCCGGCAAAAGCCTGCCGGATGATTTCAACGTCGTCATCGAAATCCCGGCTAATGCCGAACCCATCAAGTATGAAGTCGACAAGGAGACGGGCGCCGTGTTCGTCGACCGCTTCATGCTGACGGCCATGCACTATCCCTGCAACTACGGCTATATACCTCAGACCTTGTCGGAAGACGGCGATCCGGCCGACGTGCTGGTCATCACCCCGTTCCCCATCACCGTGGGCGCAGTGGTGCGCTGCCGCCCCCTGGGCGTGCTGGAAATGGACGACGAATCGGGTGGCGATGCCAAGCTGCTGGCCGTGCCGGTGAGCAAGCTCTATCCCGTCTACGACAATATCAAGTCGCACGAAGACCTGCCGGCCAACGATATTGCCCGCATACAGCACTTCTTCGAGCACTACAAGGACCTAGAAAAGGGCAAGTGGGTCAAGGTCAAGGGCTGGAAGGGCGTGGACGCTGCGCGCGAGGAGATCGTGCGCAGCGCCCAGCGTTACAGCCAGGGCTGACCCCCTTCCTTGGTGCGGCGCGGCCAGCGCGGCTGGGGGCGCGCACCGCTTGCATTGCTACTGCTTGCTGCCGCCGGTGCCGGCATCGTCCTTGTGAAAGACGCGCTTGACCGTATTCTTGGTGGCATGCCAGCCTTTCTTCGCGCCTTGGCCGATGTCGTGGCCGACCTCCTTGGCGCCATGCCCGATGTTGCGTCCGACGTTCTTGGCGCCGTGGCCGATGTCGATCGCCGCGTCCTTGGTCGCATGTCCGACCTTTTTTGCGCCTTGGGCGACGTCGTGTCCTGCCGCCTTGGCGTCCGCCGTGAAGCCCTGGCCGGTATTGGCGGCCTTGTCCTGGGCATAGGCCGTGGCGCCGAGCGTCGAGAGGGTCAGTGCGAGAAGGGTGACTTGGCAAGCTTTTTTCATATGACTATCCTTTTGTAGAGTGTCGGACAAATCGTATCGCCTTACGGCCTGAAACGATGGTTCGATTGGTTACAGTATTGATCAACGAGGTTTCACGAACATGGATTATGTCGTCCCGCAGCCTGCGGCTATCGCATTGCCCGTTGCCGCAAGCGCGGCGCTCTTTCCCGTGCACCGCGTCTACTGCGTCGGCCGCAATTATGTCGAGCACGCCAAGGAAATGGGTTTTTCGGGCCGCGAGGATCCTTTCTTTTTCTTCAAGCCCAATGATGCCCTGGTCCCGGTTGCCCAAGGGCAGACCGGCTCCATGGCCTACCCGTCCAAGACGTCCAACCTGCACCACGAGATCGAACTGGTGGTGGCATTGGGCAAGGGCGGCGTCGATCTGTCGTTGGAGCAGGCCGCCGATTGCGTCTGGGGCTATGCGGTGGGCCTGGACATGACCCGCCGCGACCTGCAGAGCGAAGCCAAGAAGCTAGGCCGTCCTTGGGAGGTGGGCAAGAGCTTCGAACAGTCGGCCCCCATCGGGCCCATCCACCCTCGCAGCGCCACGGGTAGCCTGGACAAGAATGCGATCTGGCTGGACGTCAATGGCCAGCGCAGGCAGTCCAGCACCCTGGATAAGCTGATCTGGAACGTGGCCGAGTCCATTGCCTTCCTGTCGGGCCTGTTCGAGCTCAAGGCGGGCGACCTGATCTTCACGGGCACGCCCGAAGGCGTGGCTGCAGTGGCCGAGGGCGACCTGATCGTGGGCGGCATCGACGGCCTGGGCGAACTTCGCGTCAAGATCGCCTGATCGGCGGCTCAGGCGCTTTTTTCCGCCGCCAGGAAGTCCGCCACCAGGCGCAGTACCTGATCGGGCTGCTCCCGGTGCGGCATATGGCCCACGCCCGGCAGGATCGCACGCCTGACCGGGCCGCCGCTGTGCCGGGCCATCAGGTCGGTGTGTATCGTGGAGCCGTATTCGTCGTCTTGTCCGTGTATGGCCAGGGCGGGGCAGCGCACGCGCGCCAGCACGGTCGCCAGCGACCAGGACGCGAAAGCGGGATCCAGCCAAATCTCGGTCCAGGCATCGAGCACCCACTGCGCCTTGTCGCCGTGGTAGCGGGCCAGGCGTTCCATCTGGCCTGGCTCGCGGAATTGTTCGCGGGCGGCACGGATGCCCGCCAGCGTGCGGTCTTCCGGAAAGACCTGTGCCGCGATGGTCACCAGCCCACTGCAACGATCCGGGAACTGCGCGGCGCACTCTATCGCCATGCCGCCGCCCACGCTGTGGCCCATGACCACGCATTTGCGCGCGCCCAACTGCGCGAGAAGAACAGGAAAAACCTCTGTCGCTTCTTCACGCACGAAATCCAGTGACGGCCACGGGTGGCGGGCCTCGGAACGCCCGAAGCCCAGCCTATCGTAGGCGATGACTTCGCGGCCTGCGGCCTGGCTCAGCGCGGCGGGAAAATCGCGCCATAGCTCCACGCTGCCCAGCGAATCGTGCAGCAGTACGATGGGAGGGGCGGCGTCGGATGCATCTTGCGCGCGCCAGCGGCGGGCGAAGATGCGTCCTCGGGGGTGGTCTATCCATTGGTCGCGGCTGGCGAGGGGGGCTGTCATCTGGACTTGTGTCCCGGCAAGGCAAAACAGCCGCGATTTTGCGCCACTATGCCGCTGCGCTCAACTGCATGGCTTGCCTGCGGGGCAATAGCAGCGCGCCGATCAGTCCCAGCAACGCGCTGAACATCACGTAGTAGATGGGTGCGAGCTTGCTGCCGGTGGCCTGCACCAGCCAGGTGTTGATGAAGGGGGCCAGGCCGCCGAACACCATTACCGCGATGTTGTAGGTAAAGGCCGCGCCGGTGGAACGGATGGACACCGGAAAGACTTCGGTCATCACGACCGGGATGGTTCCCCAGAAAAAACTCATGAACAAGGACACCCCGATTTCCAGCAGCATCAGCGACGCGAAGGACGGGGCGGCGATGAGATGCCGAAAGCAGAGCAGGCCGACGATGGCGTAGGCGATGATCGACGGAATGATCACGGCCTTGCGTCCGATCTTGTCCGACAGCCAGCCGGCCAGCGGACAAATGACCAGGATGACCAGCGTGCCGGCAAAGGTGGTCAGGTTGGCGTCGGGCAGGGGTATGCCCAGTTGCGTGCGTGCGAAGATCGGCACAAAGATCACGAACACATAGGCCGACACGGTGCCCACCACGCACAGGCCGATGCTGGCGAACATGGCGCGCGGATAATCGCGCAATACCGTGGCCAGCGGCGTGCGGGGAGGTTGTCCGGCCTTCGCGCTGCGTTCGGCGTAGGCCGCGAATTCGGGCGATTCGTCCACGGACGAGCGGATCATCCAGCCTACGGGCCCGACCAGGATGCCCACCAGGAAGGGCAGGCGCCAGCCCCAGGATTCGAGTTGCGCGTGCGTGAGATGGGACGCGAGCAGATACGCCACCCCCGCACCCAGCGAGAAAGCCAGGGCCTGCGAACACATCTGCAGGCTGCCGTACAGGCCGCGCCTGTCCTCGGGGGCGAATTCGACCAGCATAGTGGTGGCGCTGCTGAACTCGCCGCCGGCCGACAGGCCTTGCAGCATGCGCGCCAGCACCACGAGGATGGGCGCTGCCACGCCGATGGCGGAATAAGTCGGAAGGATGCCGATCAGCCCGGTGGCCACCGCCATCAGCGCGATCGTGAGCGTCAAGGCCTTCTTGCGACCGACGCGATCGCCATACAGGCCCAACAGCACGCCGCCGATGGGACGCACCACGAAGCCCATGCCGAAAGTGGCCAATGTCAGCATCAGCGAGACAGCGGGAGTGCCGGCGGGAAAGAACAGCTTGGCAATAATCACGGCGAACATCCCGTAGATGGCGAAGTCGAACCATTCGAAGGCATTGCCGAGCACGGAAGAAATCAGCACTCTGCGCAACATGGCGGGCGATGGCGCGGGTTTGGCGTTCATGGGTTTCTCGGGTGAAGGAAAAAGGAAGGGAAGGGTGACTCAGCCCAGCCGCTGCCTGATGATGTCCAGGAAGACGGACACGCCCAGCGGCGAGGTTTCGTCGTCGAAGTCGAACTGCGGGTGGTGGCACATCTGGCCGTCGTGGCCTAGGAAGAAGTAAGCGCCTGGCCGCGCCTGCAGCATGAAGGCGAAGTCTTCCGAGGCCATGAGAGGGCGCATGTCCGGCTCGAGCTTGTCGGCGCCCAGGGTGTTGGCCACGGCGCGGCGCACCACGTCGGCCTGTTCGGGAGCGTTGACGGTAGGCGGGCCGCTGACCAGCCATTCGAGGGTGATGCCGCACTGGTACATGGCCGCGGCGGCGCCGCAGATTTCCTGCATGCGCTTGATCGTGAGCTGCTGCGTCTGGACCGACAGCGTGCGCACCGTGCCCGTGAGCTCGGCGTGGTCGGCAATGACGTTGCGCGCCGTTCCGGCATTGAAGGTGCAGACGCTGATCACCGAGGTCTCGAGCGGATCGACGTTGCGGCTGACGATGCTTTGCAGCGCCTGCACCAGCGACGTGCCTACAAGGATGGGGTCTATACCCAGGTGCGGCATGGCCGCATGGGTGCCCACGCCCTGGATTCGGATGCGAAAGACATCGCAGGCCGACAGAATGGCGCCGTTGCGCACCCCCACCATGCCAGCCGGCAGTTGGTTGATGTTGTGCAGCGCGTAGATCTCGTCGCAGGGGAAGCGTTCGAACAGGCCGTCTTTGAGCATGGCCGCGCCGCCGCCCAGTGTTTCCTCGGCCGGCTGGAAGATCAGATGGACCGTGCCGCGGAAATCGCGTTTTCCGGTGGCCAGAGTCTTGGCTACCCCCAGCATGATGGCGGTGTGGCCGTCGTGGCCGCAGCCGTGGAATACGCCGGGGTTGACCGAACGGTGGGCGACCGCACCTAGTTCGTCCATCGGCAGGGCGTCCATGTCGGCGCGCAGGCCCAGCGATCTGCCCGGTCCCTTGATGCCGCGCAGCGTGCCGACCACGCCGGTGCCGCCCACGCCTTCGGTGACCTCGATGTCCCAGGCCTGCAGCAGCCTGGCCACCATGCCGCAGGTGCGGTGCTCCTCGAAGCCGAGCTCGGGGTGCCGGTGTATGTCGCGGCGCCAGGTGCGCATCTCGTCGGCAAGCGCGCCGAGGTAGGTTTCTTCTTGCATAATTCAGGCCTTGTTGGCAAAAGCACGATGGTTTGCGCCTGCCTGTAGCAGCAGGGGCGCGGGTATATTTTTAGTAGCGTAATTCAATAGTTGAATATTTCAACTAATGGTTTCCACGGATTTCTGGCCGCCGGGTCGTCCCAAGGCCAAAACGCCCCTTGGGGGCGTTAAGCCCGAAGGGCGCAATGTAGGGGCATTTTTTGCGAGGTATTTATGCCGTCCTCCAAACAGCAAGAGCAAGGCAGCGAGGGCGAATTCACGTTTCTCACCTTCAAGCTGGATTTGATCAAGACCGACATGATCAACCGGGCCGATGCGGCCTACGAGGCGCTTTGCGGCCTGGATGTGCGCAAGCTGCGCGTGCTGCGCATCATCTGCGCCGTGCCGGGTGTGACAGCTTCGAGCGTGGCGCGTCAGTCCTTGATCGAGAAGACGCTGCTGTCCAAGCTGCTGGCCGAGCTCATGCGGCGCAAGCTGGTGCGGCGCACGGTCCATCCCGACGACGCGCGCCACTTCCAGCTCTGGCCCACGCCGGCCGGGCTGCGCGTGCGCGACCAGGCCCACGAGTTGGGTAAAAAACTGGAAGACGAAATGCTGTCTGCGCTGCTGACGCCGGACGAGCGCAGATTGCTCGGCCACCTCGTGGACAAGCTGATGGTGATGTTCGTGCAGGATGCGGCGCAGGACGGGCCGCCGGCCAAGCGGCGTTCCTGAACGTCATGCGCCGCGCAGGCGGGCGGGCGCGGGACGATGCGCCTTTATTTCGTGGCGGCCTGCGCCTGCGGCGGGCGCAGCGCAGCGATGGGATGCTGGCCATGAAAGGCGATCACGCGCTCGACGACGCGGGCCGGATCGTCTTCGATGACCATCAGATCCAGATCGCCGGGGCCTATGGTGCCGTGAGGCAGCAGTTGCTCGCGCATCCAGTCGATCAGGCCGCCCCAGAACTCCCCGCCCACCAGGATGATGGGCGCGGGCCGCAGCTTGCGGGTCTGCACCAGAGTCAGGGCTTCGAACAGCTCGTCGAGCGTGCCGAAGCCGCCGGGCAGGACCACATAGGCCATGCTGTACATGAAGAAGACGGACTTGCGCGGCGAAAAATGGCGAAAATCCAGGCTGTGCGTCTGATGGGCGTTGTGGGTGGATTCGTGCGGCAGCTTGATGTTCAGCCCAACGCTCTGACCGCCCGCCTCGAAAGCGCCTTTGCTGGCGGCCTCCATGATGCCGGGTCCGCCGCCTGAAATGATGGCAAAGCCGGCCTTGGCCAGCGCCGACGTAATGGCCGTGCTCTTGGCGTAGTAGGGCGACGCGGGCCGAATGCGGGCGCTGCCGAAGACGCTGACGGCAGGGCCGACATCGGCCATCTGCTCGATGGCAGTCTGCAGCTCTGCCATAATCTCCTGGACATGCTCCCGGGGCGGGAGTTCAGGAATAAAGCTTATTGTCATGAATAAAACCCTGTTGCTGGTGGACGGCTCCAGCTATTTGTATCGCGCCTTCCATGCCATGCCCGATTTGCGCAATGCGCAGGGTGAACCTACGGGAGCACTGTACGGCGTGGTGAACATGCTGCGCAAGCTGGTTCAAGATCATAAAGCAGACTACGCGGCTTGCATCTTCGATGCCCGCGGCAAGACTTTCCGCGACGAGCTGTATCCGGACTACAAATCGCATCGCCCGCCGATGCCGCCCGACCTGGCGGCACAGATCGAACCCATACACCGCCTGGTGCGTGCGCTGGGCTGGCCGGTGCTGGCGATAGAAGGCGTGGAGGCCGACGACATCATCGGCACCCTGGCCTGCAAGGCTTCGGCCGAGGGCGTCGATACCCTTGTTTCCACTGGCGACAAGGATCTGGCCCAACTGGTTGACGGACACGTGACCCTGGTCAACACCATGAGTGGCGAAGTGCTCGACCCGGCCGGCGTGCTGGCCAAGTTCGGCGTGCCGCCCGAACGCATCGTCGATTATCTGATGCTGGTGGGTGATGCCGTGGATAATGTGCCGGGCGTGACCAAGGTCGGCCCCAAGACGGCGGTCAAATGGCTATCCGAGCACGGTTCGGTCGAACAGCTGGTGGCCGCGGCCGACGGACTCAAAGGTGTCGCGGGCGAGAACCTGCGCGCGGCCATCGCTCAGTTCGGGCTCACGCGGGAACTGCTGACGGTCAAGTGCGATTGCGATCTTGCCGGACATATCGGCAGCCTGCAGGACCTGGCTTTCGGCCAATCCGATTCGGCTGTCCTGACCGAGATGTATGACCGCTACGGCTTTCGCACTTGGCTGCGCGAGCAGACCGGCGACGCGCAGCGCGTGCCGGCGGGCGATGCGCGCATCGCGCGCGCGCCTGCCGCCTCCGATGGGCAGGCCATCGCGCCGCCGCCGGCGCCCGTCCAGGCCGACTACCGCGTCATCACCGACTGGCCCGCTTTCGAGGCCTGGATGGAACAGGTGCGGCAGGCACCCCTGGTCGCGCTGGATACCGAGACCACTTCGCTGGAAGAGATGCAGGCGCGCGTGGTCGGCATCTCGATGGCGCTCAGGCCCGGTGTGGCCTGCTACATTCCGGTGGCGCACCGCGGCCCGGACGTCGCTTGCGGCTTGGGCCTGGATGCATCGGCCGTGGTGCAGCTACCCAAGGACGAAGTGTTGGCGCGGTTGCGCGGCTGGTTCGAGGATGCGGGCGCAGCCAAGCTGCTGCATCACGCGAAGTACGACGCGCACGTGCTGGCCAACGAAGGCATCGCCCTGGCCGGCATTGCCGACGACACCATGCTGCAGGCCTATGTGCTGGAATCGCATCGCAGCGTGGGGCTTTCCGATCTGGCCCAGCGCTACCTGGGCCGCGGCGGCGTGACCTATGAAGAACTGTGTGGCAAGGGCGCCAAGCAGATCGGTTTTGACGAGGTGGCGGTCGACAAGGCCGCTTTCTATTCGGCCGAGGATTCCGATTTCACCCTTCAACTGCACCAGTTGCTGCGTCCGCGCGTGGCGGCCGATCCGGGGCTGGAGCGCATCTACAAGCTGGAAATGCAGGTCTCGCGCGTGCTGAGCGTGATCGAACGCAACGGCGTCAAGATCGACGCCCAGGAGCTGGGCCGCCAGAGTCATCAACTGGGCCAGGAAATGCAGGTGCTGGAGCAGCGCGCCTACGGCCAGGCCGGGCAGCCCTTCAATCTGAATTCGCCCAAGCAGCTGGGCGAGATCCTGTTCGAGCGCATGGGGCTGCCCGTGGTGCGCAAGACCCCCAGCGGCGCGCCTTCCACCGACGAAGAAGTGCTGACCAAGCTGGCGCAGGACTATCCCTTGCCGCAGACGCTGCTGGAGTATCGCAGCCTGTCCAAGCTCAAGTCCACCTATACCGACAAGCTGCCGCGCATGATCCTGCCTGCCACCGGACGGGTGCATACGCATTACTCGCAGGCCGCGGTCATCACGGGGCGGCTGGCCTCGTCCGATCCCAATCTGCAGAACATCCCGGTGCGCACCCCGGCGGGCCGGCGCGTGCGCGAAGCCTTCATCGCCGAGCGCGGCATGCTGCTGTCGGCCGACTATTCGCAGATCGAACTGCGCATCATGGCCCATGTATCCGATGACGCCAATCTGCAAAGGGCTTTTGCCGCGGGCGAGGACATTCATCGCGCCACGGCGGCGGAGGTATTCGGTACGGCGCTGGCCCAGGTCACGAGCGAGCAGCGTCGCGCTGCCAAGGCGATCAATTTCGGCCTGATCTACGGGATGGGCGTGTTCGGCCTGGCATCCAATCTGGGCATCACGCGCGACGCAGCCCAGGCCTATATCGACCGCTATTTCGCGCGCTACCCCAATGTGGCGCGCTATATGGATCAGATCCGGCAGCTGGCGCACGAGCAGGGTTATGTCGAAACCGTTTTCGGCCGGCGCCTGCAACTGCCCGATATCCGCGCGTCGGGCCCGCGCCGCCAGGGTGCCGAACGCGCTGCGATCAACGCGCCCATGCAGGGCACGGCGGCCGATCTCATCAAGATGGCGATGGTGGCCGTGCAGGACTGGCTGGATGCGGAGAAACTGCAGTCGCGCATGATTATGCAGGTGCACGATGAACTGGTACTGGAGGCGCCCGACGAGGAAGTCGAACTCGTGCGCGTGCAATTGCCCAAATTGATGTGCGGCGTGGCACAGCTGCGCGTGCCGTTGGTGGCGGCAGTGGGCGTGGGCAAGAACTGGGAACAGGCGCATTAAAGGCTTTTGGGTTCTTGATCCGTCGGCCGTGTTGCGCCGGACTGGTCGGCTGACTCGGCCCCTGGATGGGGCCTGGGCCATCGCCCGAGTAAAATCGGGGGGCCGGATGCGAACTCGCTGCGCTCAGACAGCGCATCCGGACTTCCCCTGCCATTTTTGCTCAAGCTCGGCAGACTCCAACAGGCCGCGGCGGCCCAGGCCGGCGCAACACGGCGAACGGCCTGAAGACCCAAAGCCCCTACATCCGGTTGGCCCCCTCATAAACAATTCAGGCAACCGTCGTATCATCGCCGGAACGAATCCGATTCCAGGAGTTTTCCAATGAGCACTGCCCCCGCAGCCGGCCCTGTTGCCGCCACTGTCATCCATACCGACGACCAGGGCCTGGCCCATGGCGATTTTCGTCTGTCCGTGCAGGCAGGCACGATCGGCGCCTATTACGCCGCGCCTGCGGGCAAGAAAGACCTGCCCGTGGTGCTGGTGGTGCAGGAAATCTTCGGCATACACGAACACATCAAGGACATCTGCCGCCGCGTGGCCAAGGCCGGCTACCTGGCCGTGGCCGCCAACCTCTACGAGCGCCAGGGCGACGCCTCGGCCTATACCGATATTTCCAAGCTGATTTCCGAGGTGGTCGGCAAGGTCAGCGACGAGCAAGTGCTCTCGGACCTGGATGCCAGCCTGGCCTGGGCCGGCCAGAACGGCGGCGATATCAAGCGCGTGGGCGTGACCGGCTTCTGCTGGGGTGGCCGCCTGACGTGGATGTATGCCGCACACAATCCGGCGGTCAAGGCCGGCGCGGCCTGGTATGGCAAGCTGACGACCGGCCACGGCCCGCTCATCGACACCATGGCGGTGGACATTGCCGACAAGATCCACGGCCCGGTGCTGGGCCTGTATGCCGGGGAAGACGCCAGCATTCCGCTCGACTCCGTCGAGGAAATGAAAAAACGCCTGGCCGCCTCCGACAACGCCGCTTCCAAGGCCAGCGAGATCGTGGTGTATCCCGGCGTGCAGCACGGCTTCCTGGCCGACTATCGGACCCTGTACAACAAGCAGGCCGCTGAAGACGGCTGGAAGCGCATGTTGGCCTGGTTCGGTACGTACCTGTAAACCCAAGACATTCTCGGCGAGGGCACTGTGGCCGTCTCGGTATTCGACCTGTTCAAGATAGGCATAGGCCCATCCAGCTCCCACACGGTGGGACCGATGCGGGCGGCACTGCTGTTCGCCCAGGGGCTGGCGCGCGATGGCCTGCTTGCGCGCACGGCCCAGGTGCGCGTCGAGCTTTATGGCTCGCTGGGCGCCACCGGCAAGGGGCACGGCACCGACAAGGGCGTGATGCTCGGTCTTATGGGCCAGGCGCCCGACACCGTCGACCCCGCGGGCATTCCCGGCATGCTGCAGCAGGTGCGCGCGGCCCGCTCGCTGTGCCTGCTGGGCGAGCACGCGGTGCCTTTCGTCGAGAAAGAACACGTGCTTTTCTATCGGCGCGAGGCCATGGCCGAGCATCCCAACGGCATGAAGTTCCATGCTTTCGACGCGGACGGGCAGCCGCTGCGGGAGTCGCGCTATCTGTCGGTGGGCGGGGGCTTCGTGGTTACGCCCGGCGCCTCCAACAGCCAGGTCATCGCCGCGCACGACCAGTTGCCCTTTCCCTTTCGCACGTCTGCCGACCTGATGCGCATGTGCCGCGAGAGCGGCCTGAGCGTGGCCGGCCTGATGCTGCGCAATGAACAGACATGGCGCCCGTGCGATGAGATCGACGCAGGCCTGGACCGCATCTGGGCCGTCATGCAGGAATGCGTGAGTCGCGGCTGCGGCATCGGCCTGGCCGATATGCACAGCGAACTGCCCGGGCCGTTGAAGGTGCGCCGCCGCGCCCCCGAGCTGTATCGCCGCCTGACGCGCCAGGCCGAGCGCACCTTGTCCGATCCCTTATCGGTCATGGACTGGGTCAATCTCTACGCCATGGCCGTCAACGAGGAAAATGCTGCGGGCGGACGCGTGGTGACGGCGCCGACCAATGGCGCGGCCGGCATCATCCCGGCGGTGCTGCATTACTACGACCGCTTCGTGCCGGGCGCTAATCAGGCCGGGGTGCGGGAATTCCTGCTGACGGCGGCGGCCATCGGCCTCTTGTACAAGTACAACGCTTCGATCTCCGGGGCCGAGGTGGGCTGCCAGGGCGAAGTGGGCGTGGCCTGTTCCATGGCCGCGGGCGCGCTGGCAGCGGTGCAGGGCGGCGACATCGACCAAGTCGAGAACGCCGCCGAGATCGGCATGGAACACAATCTGGGGCTTACCTGCGATCCGGTGGGTGGCCTGGTGCAGATTCCCTGCATCGAACGCAACGCCATGGCTTCGGTCAAGGCGGTAAATGCGGCGCGCATGGCGCTGCGCGGCGACGGGCAGCATTACGTGTCGCTGGATTCGGTCATCAAGACCATGCGCGAGACCGGTGCCGACATGAAGACCAAGTACAAGGAAACGTCGCGCGGCGGCCTGGCGGTCAATATCGTCGAGTGTTGAGCGCGGCGGGCCTCTCGCGGGCCGCCGGCGCGATTCGCTAGTCCGACGTGGACTGCGGATAGCGCCCGCCCAGCATCTCGGTGAGATGCCGCGCCTGCGCCAGCACGATGGGTTCGAAGCCGCTTTCCAGGCGTTCGGCCGGCATGGTGAGGGTTAGCGCGCCCACGATGCCGCCATCGGCGCCGAATACGGGCGAGGCCACGCCGGCCAGCTCCGGCAGGCGGTCGCCCACCATCGTCACCACCCGTTCACGGCGTATGCGCCGCGACAGCGGGTCGCCGGCTTCGGGCCAGGCGCTGAGCACACGGCCGCCCGCGCCGCGATTCATGGGCAGCAGGGCGCCGGCCTGCATGTGATCGCGCACCGGGCGCGGCGAATCCACGCGGTGCAGGCACAGCCGTTGTTCGCCCTGGCGTACGTGAAAGGCCGCGCTCTCCTGCGTCTGCCGTACCAGTTCATGCAGCACCGGCATGACCACGGCTTGCATCGAAAAAGACAACGCGTACACGCGCTGCAATCGCTCGAGGCCTGCGCCGAGCGCATAGCGGCCATCTTCGCGGCGCTGAACAAGATGAGCGTGTTCGAGCGAGGCCAACATGCGCAGCACAGTGCTTTTGTGCAGTTGCGTGTGTTGCGCCAGTTCGGCCAGTGTCAGCAGGGGCCGGGCCGGGGAAAAGGCATCGAGCAGCGACAGCGCGCGGTCGACGGCGGCGACGCCGCCCTGCGCGGCGTTGCGGTCGGCCAGCGAGAGCGTGGAGGATTTGCGGGGCATAGGGCCGAAAAACAGGGAAGCTGGGTCAGTCTTGACAGGCTATCGCTATCTTTTTCATAGTATCATTAGATGGAAATAAGTTCTATCTAATGAAACAAGCAATAAGGGGCATTTTAAGAGCTTGCCCATGCGCTTTCGCCCGGTGGTCCTGGCGTGTGCGGCGCGCATCGCGATTGACCCGGCAAGGAGTCCGCATGTCCAAACCCCTGCAGCATGTGCGCGTGCTCGATCTCACCAATGTGCTGGCCGGTCCGTTCTGTTGCCATCAGCTCGCCCATATGGGGGCCGACGTCATCAAGGTCGAGACACCCGGCACCGGCGACCTGGCGCGGCAGTTGGGCGCCGACGCGGGGTTGAACAAGGCGCTGATGGGCGTGTCCTTTCTGGCGCAGAACGCCGGCAAGCGCTCCATCACGGTCAACCTCAAGCATCCGCGTGGCAGGCAAGTGCTGCTGCGCCTGGTCAAGAGCGCCGATGTGCTGGTGGAGAACTTCCGCCCCGGCGTCATGGATCGCCTGGGGCTGGGCTTCGAGGTGCTCAAGCAACACCAGCCCAGTCTGGTGTATTGCGCCATTTCCGGCTTCGGCCAGAGCGGGCCGCTGCGCAATCTGCCGGCCTACGACCAGATCATCCAGGGCATGTCGGGCGTGATGAGCGTTACCGGCGATTCGGATGGTGCCCCCTTGCGCGTGGGCTATCCCATCGCCGATACCGTGGGCGGGATGACGGCCGCCTTCGCCGTGGCCGCCGCGCTGGCCGAACCCAACCGCGGCACGGCACGCTTTATCGACGTGTCGATGCTGGAGGCCACCCTGGCCACCATGGGCTGGGCGGTGTCGAACTATCTGATCGCCGGGCGCGAGCCGCGGCCCATGGGCAACGAGAACGTCACCGCCAGTCCTTCGGGCACCTTCCGCACGGGCAATGGCCTGTTGAACATCGCGGCCAACAAGCAGGAGCAGTTCGAGGCCCTGTGCCGCGTGATCGGCCGTCCGGAATTGACTGGCGACGCGCGATTCGCAGAACGTCAGGCGCGCCTCGCGCATCGCGCCGAACTCACCGCCGAGATCGAAGCGGCATTGGCCGCGCACGGCGCCGAGCATTGGTGGCCGCTTCTGACCGACGCGGGCGTGCCCACCGGTCCGGTGTATTCCGTGCCCCAGGCGTTGGCGCATCCGCAGGTGGCCGGGCGCGGCATGATCGCGCAGTTCGACGATGTGCCGGGCGTGGGCCGCGACATACGCGTGGTGCGGGCGGGCTACAAGCTCGACGGCGCCACGCCCGCAGTCGACATGCCGCCGCCCACGCTGGGCCAGCACACCGATGTCCTGCTGCGCGAACTGGGCTACGACGACAACGACATCCGCGCGCTGCGCGAGGAGCAAGCCTTATGAGTACGACCGTATCCAGCGACGTGGAAAACGCCAGCAGCGCCTGGTGGCGCACAGGCGTCATCGACATGAGTCCCGGCGTCATCCGCTATCGCGGCTACGCCATCCAGGATCTGATCGGCAATGTCGGTTTTGCGCAGATGATCTGGCTGATGCTGCGCGGCGATCTGCCCACGCCGGGGCAGGGGGCCTTGCTAGAGGCTGCGCTGATGTCAGCGGTGGATCACGGGCCGCAAGCCCCCAGTATTGCAATCGCCCGCATGGCGGCCACCTGCGGCGTGGGCTTGAACAACGCCATGGCCTCGGCCGTCAATGTGCTGGGCGACGTGCACGGCGGCGCGGGCGAGCAGGCCGTGGCGCTCTATCTCGACGCGGCCGAGCGCATGGACCTCGGCGCATCGTTGGAAGACGCGGTGCGCGCGGCGCTGCAGGAGTACGTCGAACTGAACGGCAAGTTCGTCTCGGGTTTCGGCCATCGCTTCCATCCGCGCGATCCGCGCTCGCCTCGCCTCTTGCAACTGGTGGACCAGGCGGCCGCGCAGGGCCAGGTGTCCGGCCGTTATGCGCAGATCGCCCGCGCCGTCGAGGCCGAGCTGGCGGCGCAGAAGGGCCGGCCCATACCCATGAACATCGATGGTGCCACTGCGGTGATCTATGCCGAGCTGGGCTTTCCCGCGCCGCTGGCGCGCGGTCTGTTCTGCCTGTCGCGCTCGGTGGGCATCTTGGCCCATGCCTGGGAGCAGACCCAGCAGGGCGGTCGCAACAAAGGGCCGATCCCGCGACAATACCTGCCGCAATACGAAGGCCAGGCGCCGCGGGATCTGCCGGCGTGGGCCAAGAGGCCCTAGCCTCGCGGCAGGCTGGGCATACTGCGTCCATGCCATGCGTTCATTGCTTCGATGAGCTTTGAAGTCACAGCCTTGCCGGCGCAGGGCCAGCCCGCGGCAGCCTGGCGTGCAGGATGCCGACTGTGTAGAGGATGCGCTTCACGCCGACGGCGAAGAACAGTTCGGCTTCTTTCAGGATCGAGAGGGTGATGCCCCGGGCGCCAGCCGCTGCCTGGGCCGCCACGACATCCAGGCATTGGGTCGTCTTCACGTGCGGCGGGCGTTTCAACCTGAGCACGTCGGCGCGTGCCTGCATTCGTTGGATCTGGCGCGGCATGCGCCGCACATTCCCCACGGCGGTGGGGATGTTCAGGTCGAGAACTGGGGCATGCGTTTTCCTGGATTATCTATCCATGGTTTTGACGAAATGTATAAAATTAGTCAAAATTTCCAATATGCCAAAAAAAACATTACCCCGGAAAACGCCCGAGCAGCAGCAGTTCCTTGAGCAGATCATGCAGATCGCCGAGGGGTTGGCGCGGACTTTCGCGCCTTTCACCGAGGTCGTGGTGCACGATCTGCTGGATCCAGCCCACGCGGTACTGGCGGTCCACAACAATCTGTCCGGCCGCCAGGTCGGCCATCCGGCCACCGAACTGGGCTTGGCTCGGATCATGGATCCGGCCTACGAGCAGATCATCGCGAACTATCCGAACCAGTTCGCCGACGGTCGGCAGGCCAAGAGCACTTCCATCGGCATCAAGGATACGCAGGGGCGCTATGTCGCGGCCCTTTGCATGAACATCGACCTGACCTTGTTCCAAGGTTTTCAGAACGCGATGAACCGCTTCACCGCGGTCGAGGGTTCGACGCCGGTGCAGGAATCGCTCGACCCGTCCGGCATCGAAGCCATTCGCGCCCGTATCGACGCGTTTGCCGCGAAGAGGGCCGCGACGCCACGCTCGCTCAAGCCGGAGAGCCGCCGCGCACTCATGAAAGAGCTGAAAGCCGCCGGTTTGCTCGAAGTGCGGCGGGCCATGGACACCATCGCCGCCCATCTGGGTGTCTCGCGCGCGACGGTGTACTCCGATGCGAAGTGACGCCCGGCTCCTGCTCGTCGACAAGAACGTCGTCGAGCGCCTGCTCGTCCCGGACGACGTCATCGCCGCGGTGCGTGAGGCTTTCGAACTGCACAGCCGGCGCCATGGCCGCGTGTTTCCGGTGGTGCGCGAAAAATTGAGCACCGGCGGCGTTTTCGGCATCAAGTCCGGCGACGTCGGCAGCCAGGGGCTGCTGGGGTTCAAGGCCGCCGGCTTCTGGCCCGGCAACCGGTCGGCCGGAGGCGAAGCGCATCAGGCTACTGTGCTGTTGTTCGATCCGGCGAGCGGCCGGCCGCTCTGCGTGATCGACGGCAACGCCATCACCACCGCCCGCACTGCAGCGGCCGGCGCCATCGGGCTGTCACTGCTCTCGCGCCAGGACAGCGCCGTGGCTACGGTGTTCGGCACGGGCAATCAGGCCCGGGCCCAGCTCGAATTCGCGTTGCAGGCGCGTCCTGCGCTCAGGAAAGTCCATTACGTATCGTCCGATCGCGCTCCCCGCCTCGAATTCGAGGCCGGCTTGGCCGGACGGATCGAGCTGATATGTACTGAGGATGCGAATGCCGCGGTAAGGCAGAGCGATCTGGTCATCACTGCTACCACCGGCGGCAAGCCGCTGTTCGAGGCGGGCGCGCTGCGCGCGGGAACGCACCTGAACTGCGTCGGCGCAGATACCCGCGGCAAGCGCGAACTGCCGGACGGCGCGCTGGATACGGCCAGAGTCGTCGCCGACGATCTCGATCAGGCGCGCGGGCTCGGCGAACTGCAGTGGATGCCGCAAACGCCGGCCGTGGAGATAGGCGACCTTCTGACCGGCAAAATCCCGTTGCGGCGCGATCCCGGTGACATCACCGTCTTTGACATGACCGGTCTGGCACTTCAAGACCTGACGGTCGCTCGACTCGTTTATCGCAAGGCCGTCGAGCAGGATCTCGGAACCTCCGTGGCCTGGCCTTGGTGACTATTTCTCCCCCGGATTTACAGGACTTTCCCCCATGTTGAATCTTCCCACCTACGATGACGTCATCGCCGCCGCGGCCCGCATCGAGGGTCACGCTCATAAGACGCCGGTGCTCACCTCGCGCACCGTCAATGAGGAGTTCGACGCGCAGGTTTTCTTCAAGTGCGAGAACTATCAGCGCATGGGGGCGTTCAAGTTTCGCGGCGCGTTCAATGCACTGTCGAAGTTCTCCGCGGCGCAGCGCAATGCCGGGGTGGTGACGTTCTCGTCGGGCAACCACGCGCAGGCCATCGCGCTGTCTGCCAAGCTCCTGGGCATTCCCGCCACCATCGTCATGCCGCACGACGCGCCGGCCGCCAAGGTGGCCGCGACCAAGGGCTATGGCGGCAATGTGATCATCTACGACCGCTACAAGGAAGACCGCGAGCAGATCGGCCGCTCGCTGGCCGAGAGGCACGGCTTGACCTTGATTCCGCCGTACGACCATCCCGACGTCCTGAGCGGGCAGGGCACCGCCGCCAAGGAATTGTTCGAGGAAGTCGGCGCGCTCGATGCGCTCTTCGTGCCCCTGGGCGGCGGCGGACTGTTGTCTGGGACCGCCCTCAGCGTCCGGGCGCTGTCGCGCGACTGCCAACTGTTCGGCGTGGAACCCGAGGCCGGCAACGACGGGCAGCAGTCCTTGCGCGGCGGCAGCATCATCCACATCGACACGCCCAAGACCATCGCGGACGGCGCGCAGACGCAGCACCTGGGCAGCTACACGTTCCCCATCATCCTGCGCGACGTGAACGACGTGCTCACCGTGTCCGATGCCGAACTGGTGGACTGCATGGCGTTCATGGCCAGCCGCATGAAGACCTTAGTCGAACCCACCGGATGCCTGGGCTTTGCTGCGGCCCGGCAGCGCAAGGCCCAGTTCAAGGGCAAGCGCATCGGCGTTTTGATCAGCGGCGGCAATGTCGATCTCGCCCGGTTCGCGAGTCTGGTCGCCGCCTGAGGGACGTCAGACGCCCAGATAAGCGTGCAGCTGCGCCATGTCGCGCCGCAGGCTGGCCGAATCACCTTGCCAGGCCACGCGGCCCTTGTCGACGATGTAATGGTGATCGCCCAGTTCCAGCATCGGGGCCAGGTTCTTGTCGATGCAGAGGATGGACAGGCCGCTGCGCTTGAGATCCTTGAGGCATTGCCAGATCTCCCCGCGTATCAGCGGCGCCAGGCCTTCGGTGGCTTCGTCCAGGATCAGCAGCGTGGGGTTGGTCATCAGCGCGCGGCCGATCGCCAGCATCTGCTGCTCGCCGCCGGATAGATTGCCGCCCAGATTCCTCTCGCGCTCGCGCAGGCGCGGGAACAGGCCGTAGATGCGCTCCAGCGTCCAGGGGAAATCGGCGCCGCGGCGGTTGCGGGCCGTGGCGACAAGGTTCTCGCGCACCGTCAACGTCGGAAAGATCTGGCGGCCTTCGGGGACCAGGCCCACGCCGGCGCGGGCGATGCGGTGCGAGGCGGCGTGGTGGATGGGTTTGCCGTCGAACGCGATCTCGCCGCGCGCCGGCCGCATGAGTCCTGTAATCGACTTGACGGTGGTCGACTTGCCCATGCCGTTGCGGCCGAGCAGCGTGACGAAGGCGCCTCGTTCGATTTCCAGGCTCATGCCGAAGAGGGCCTGGCTCGCGCCGTAGAAAGATTCGACGCCGGACAGCGAAAGCAATGCATTCATGGATTCTCCCTGGCGCTGCGCGCGCTCCGCTCAAGGGGGAGCGAGTGACCGGGGCGGCTCGGCGCGTTCATCCCGCGGCGCCCATCATTTCGTTGGGCGTCTCGTCGCCCAGATAGGCTTCGCGCACCGCCGCGTCATTGCGGATGGCGTGGGCATTGCCGCATGCGATGGCGCGGCCGTAGACCAGCACCGTGATGCGGTCGGCCAGCGCGAACACGGCATCCATATCGTGTTCGACCAGCACCATGGCGTAGTCGCCCTTGAGTTCGGCCAGCAGGCGCGTCATCTGCTCCGATTCCGCCTGGCTCATGCCCGCCATCGGCTCGTCCAGTAGCAGCAGCCTGGGCTTGCCGGCCAGCGCCATGGCGAGTTCGAGCTGGCGATGTTCGCCGTGCGCAAGCGCTGCCGCCGGCACCTGCATGCGCGTGCCCAGGCCCACGCGGACCAGGAGTTCACGCGCCGGTTCGACCAGCGCGGCTTCGCGCAGGGCGGGTTTCCAGAAGCCAAAGCTGTGACCTTGCATGGCCTGCACGGCCACAAGCACGTTCTGCAGCGCGGTGAACTCGGGGAAGATCGAAGTGATCTGGTACGAACGCGCGAGTCCGGCTTGGGCGCGCTTTTCGATGGGCAGAGCAGTGATGTCGTGTTCGTCGAAATAAATCGCGCCCTCGTCCGGATGCAACTCGCCGGCCAACTGGGCGATCAGCGTGCTTTTGCCGGCGCCGTTGGGGCCGATGATGGCGTGCAGTTCGCCGGGGGCGACCTCGAAGCTGAAGTGGTCGGTGGCCAGTAGGCCGCCGTAGCGTTTGACCAGGCGGTCCGCGCGCAAGAGGCTCATGCTTTGCCGCCGGGCCTGCCCGGGGCAAGAACGGTCTTGGAGGGCAGCAAGTCCGCAGGGCGCGGCGTGGGGGTCTTCCCCGTGCTGGACCTTATCGCGGCGCGAAAAGCGCGTCTGGATGTCGTCGATCAAACCGTAGAGCCCGCGCCGCGACAGCAGCACCGACACGAGGATGAGCGGACCGAAGATGATCATCCAGTGTTCGGTCAGCGCCTTCAGGCCTTCTTCGGTGAGCAGCATCGCGGTGGTGCCCAGCAGCGGCCCGTAGAAGGAACCCAGTCCGCCTAGCACCACCATTACAATCATTTCGCCCGAGGACGTCCAGGCCATGTAGGCCGGCGACACGAAGTGCGTGAGATTGGCATAGAGCATGCCGGCCACGCCGCAGACCATGGCGCTGACGACGTAGGCGACGAGCTTGTAACGCAGCGTCGGAAAGCCCAGCGCGCGCATGCGGCGATTATTTTGGCGCGCGCCGCGCACCACCATGCCCAAGCGTGCCTGAACCAGCCGGCGGCCGGCCCACAGGCACAGGCAGAGTACGACGAAGGCGGTGTAGTAGAGCGTCGTGGGGTTGTCGAGCGTGACGCCGCCGAAGCGGCTGCCCGCGTTTACCGGCAAACCGTCGTCGCCGCCATACTGCCTGAGGCTGACGGCGAGGAAATAGAACATCTGTGCAAAGGCCAGCGTGATCATGATGAAGGCGATGCCGGTGGTGCGCAGCGAGATCACGCCCGTGACCATGCCCACGCCGGCACACAAGAGCAGCGTCACGGCCAGATGCGCGAAGCCGTTGTCGATGCCGTGATACGAGAGAATGGCCACGGTATACGCGCCCAAACCCAGAAACAGCGCGTGGCCGAAGCTGACCATCCCGCCGTAGCCGATGATGAGGTCCAGCGACAGGGCCGCGATGGCGAAGATCACGATGCGGCCGAAGAGAATCAGATAGAACGGCTGCTGCGCGAACTGTGCGTAGGCCGGCACCAGGGCCAGGGCAGCGAGCAGCGCGAGCGGCACGGCGATGCGCAAGTTGAATTTCATTTCGTTCTTCAGCCGTGTTTGACCGGGAACAGGCCTTGCGGGCGCAGCGCCAGCACGACGGCCATGACCAGATAGATGAGCATTGAGGCCAGCGCCGGGCCAACGGTATCGGCAGTGCTGCGGTCGAACAGGCTGCGCAGCAGCGCGGGCAGCAGCGTGCGGCCCAGCGTGTCGACTACGCCCACGATGAGCGCCGCCAGGAATGCGCCGCGCACCGAACCTATGCCGCCGATGACGATCACCACCATTGTCAGGATCAGGATGGGTTCGCCCATGCCCGGCTGCACGGACAGAATGGGGCCGGCCATCAGTCCGGCCACGCCCGCCAGGACCGCGCCCAGGCCGAACAGCAGGGAATTGAGCAGCGCGATGTTCACGCCCAGGGCCTCGACCATCTGCCGATGCGTAGCGCCGGCGCGGATCAGCATGCCCAGGCGCGTCTTGTGGATCAGCAGATAGCAGCCGCCGGCCACGGCCAGGCCGACCACGATAATGAGAAAGCGATAGGCCGGATAGGTGACGCCGAACAGATTGACGGTGCCCGAGAGCCAGTCGGGCACTTCCATGTAATAGGGTGAGGCGCCCCAGATCATGCGCGCCAGTTCGTTGAAGAACAGGATCAGGCCGAAGGTCGCGAGCACCTGGTCCAGGTGGTTGCGGTCGTAGAGTTTCTTGAGCGCGATGGCTTCGACGGCCAGGCCCAGCACGAGCATGGCCGGCACGAGCGCGAGCGCGGCCAGGCCGAAGGACCCAGTGTGGTTGTACACGCTGGCCGCGATGAAGGCGCCCATCATGTACAGTGAGCCGTGCGCCAGGTTGACGAAGTTCATGATGCCGAACACCAGCGTCAGGCCCGCGGCCATCAGGAACAGCAGTACGCCCAGTTGCAGGCCGTTCAGGCACTGCATGACAAAGAGCGCAAGGCTCATGCGCCGTCCTCGCCCGCGCCGGCCAGGCCCATCTGATGCAGGATCGCCTGGGTAAGCGGGCTTCTGGGGTCGCTCAGCGTCAGCACGATGTCGAAATGGTTGGTGCCGGGCATGGGCACGTAGGCGCCCGCAAAGCCCCGGGCGCGCCAGGCCGCAAGGTAGTCATTGGTCTGGCGCTTGAATTCGGCGGTTTCGGTCTCGCCGTAGGAGACGATCATCGGACAGCCCTGCATCGGCAGGTGCGACATCGGGCTATTGCGCTGGGCATCGGCGTCGGACAGCTTCATCCACGCATTGATCTGCGTGAGTGGGATGGGTGCCAGATCGAACAGGCCGGAAAGGGGGATCGCCCCGGCCACCACGGTTTGCGGCACGCCGTATTCGGCGTGCCAGCCCTGGGCGACCATCATGCCGACCAGATGTCCGCCGGCCGAGCTGCCGCAGACGTGGATGCGGCGCGCGTCGCCATTATGCCGCGCGATGTTGCGATGGATCCAGGCCAGCGCGCGGCGGCACTGGTCGACGATGGCGTCGAGCGAGGCGCCGGGCGCCAGCGAGTAGTTCACCGCCACGACGGTGGCACCGGCCTGGGTGAAGGTTGGGGCCATATTGCTCGAATCGCTCTTGTTGAGCGCGCGCCAGTAGCCGCCGTGGATGAAGACGAAGACGGGCGCGCCGGGCCTGGCCGCGGGGAATATGTCCAGCGCTTCGTCAGGATGATCGCCGTAGGCGACGTCCAGTTCGCAGGGCAGGATGGCCCGCGCCCTGGCGCTTTCCTCGGCGTACTGCGCGAGGATGTCGAGGACGTTGGGCGTGGTCGCACGCGCGTTGTATTGCACGTCCAGTTCTGTCGTGTCGAAATTTCGGTATTGCTTCATGGGGTCTCGGATTTTCAAGGCTACGGCCCTGCCGACGCGCCGCCATGGGCGCGAGCAGAGCCGCGGTGCCGGGCATTACATCTTGCACTGCGCGGCGAGGTCGCCGCGCGTCTTGATGTGGATCTCGCCCTTGGTTGCAAACTGGGCGCCGTCGGGGCCCTTGACGACGTCGACGCGATAGAAGGGCGCCTCGGGGAACTGGTTGCTGGCGAACTTGAACGAACCGCGCACCGATTGGAAGTCGGCCGCCCTGAGCGCGGCGCGCAAGGCGGCGCGGTCGGCCACGCTGCCGTGCGTCTTGGCGAGCGCCGAATCGATCAGATTGGCCGCGTCATACGACTGCGCCGCGTACATCGAAGGCGAGCGGTGGTACTTCTTTTCGAACGCGGCCACGAACTGCTTGTTCTCGGGGTTGTCCAGGTCGGGCGAATACGGCGCGCTGGTCACCGCGCCGACAGCCAGATCCTTGAGCGCCGGCAGCGTCGAGCCGTCGATGGTCGCGACCGAGATCAGCGGAATCTTGCCCAGCAGGCCCGCCTGGCGGTACTGTTTGACGAAGTTCACGCCCATGCCGCCGGGATAGAACACATAGACGGCATCGGGCTTGGAGGCTTGCAATTGCGCGATCTCGGCCGAGTAGTCGGGCTGGTTGACCTGGGTATAGACCTCGTCGAGGATGTGGCCCGTGTAGTCCCGCTTGAAGCCGTTCACCGCATCGCGCCCGGCCTGGTAGTTGGGCGCCATCACGTACATATTCTTGTAGCCCAGGTCGCTCGAGAGCTGGCCGCCGGCCTCATGCAGCTCGTCGTTGTCCCACGAGGTGGAGAAGTAATTGGGCGAGCATTGCGCGCCGGCGATTGGCGCGGGACCGGCGTTGGACCCCACCATGATCACGCCGGCGCCGGTCACGCTCTTGTGTATGGCCATCATCACGTTCGAGAAGGTAATGCCGGTGATGATGGACACCTTGTCGCGCTCGATCAGCTTCTGCGCGGCCTGCACGCCGACGTCCGGCCTGAGCTGGTCGTCTTCCTTGATGACCTGGACCGGCACGCCGCCGAGCTTGCCGCCCTTTTGCTCGATGGCGAGCATGAACGCGTCGTACTGGTCCTGGCCCAGCGCGCCGCCCGGGCCGGACAGCGTGCCGATGAAGCCGATCTTTACTGGCGCGGCCGATTGCGCCTGGGCGCCGCCCGAGGCGATTGCCGCCGCCGCGGCCAGCGCGCCGAGCACGGCAAGGGTTGTACGTCGCATGGTCTTGGTCCCCGTCATCATGGTCTCCAGAGGCGCTGCTTTGAAAACGCCGGGCAACGCCAGACCGCTTCTAGACGTCGGTCGGTTTTGGGTTGAACGTGGCCAGGCGCGATATATATAGTTTAAGTATCAACTATTTTTCAGAAAGCGTAGTCGACGCATTTTTCTCATGCAAGCAATTTCGAGAGCACTTCGGGTAAGCCCGGGGCCGCCTTGCGCGGCATGAACCGAGTCCGAAAAACGCGAGCGCATTGCCGGTCAGTATGCAGGCTTTGACGCCGGCGTCCGCTTCATGCGAACGTCGGTCATCCAGGAATGGCTGGGTGAGTAGCGACCAGTGCGTGACCGCTCTGGCGATCACCGCCACAGCCCTCTGAATAGGTAAGCGCGCCCGGGGCTGTCCGGGCTGCCCGCTACAGCGTTTCCTCGTTGACGAGGTCTTGCCTGCCGTAGAACTTCACGCCGATCTGGATGCGCTCGCGGCCCTGGTCGCGGCGGTGGCGGTTGCTGTCGCGCAGGCTGTAGACGCAGCCGCAGTATTCCTGCTGGTAGAAGTTCTCGCGCTTGCTGATTTCGATCATGCGCTGCGAACCGCCGCCCTTGCGCCAGTTGTAGGTCCAGTAGACCAGGTCGTCGTAGCGGGCAGCGGCGCGAACGCCTGCGCCGTTGATCTGGTTCATGTCCTTCCAGCGCGAAATGCCCAGCGAGCTGGTGATGGTGTCGTAGCCGTGCTCGTGCGCGTACAGGGCGGTGCGCTCGAAACGCATGTCGAAGCACTGGGTGCAGCGCTCGCCGCGCTCGGGTTCGTGCTCCAGGCCCTTGATGCGGTCGAACCAGTTGTCCACGTCGTAGTCCGCGTCGATGAACGGGATGCCGTGCTGCTCGGCGAAGCGGATGTTCTCGTTCTTGCGGATCTCGTACTCGCGCACGGGATGGATGTTGGGGTTATAGAAGAAAATGGCGTAATCAATGCCCGAGGCCGTCATGGCCTCCATGACCTCGCCCGAGCAGGGCGCGCAGCAGGAATGCAGCAGCACTTTCCTGCTGCCTTCGGGCAGATCGAGGGTGGGGCGGATGAATTCGGTCATGATGGAGGAAAGCGTAAAACGTCAGGGATATCAGTATTTTACGCGATCCCTTGGCCTCGATCCGAGGGCGTTTACGCGCGGCTGGTCACTTCGATCAAGTGATAGCCGAACTGCGTGCGCACCGGGCCCTGCACTTCGTTGACCGGCGCGCTGAACACCACGCTGTCGAACTCGGGCACCATCTCGCCCGGGCCGAAGCTGCCCAGGTCGCCGCCTTGCTGGCCGGAAGGGCAACTGGAGTGCTGCTGGGCAAGTTCGGCGAAGCTGGCGCCTTTCTCGATGGCGGTTTTAAGTTCATTGGCCTGGGCTTCGGTCGAAACCAGGATATGGCGGGCGGTGGCCAGAGACATGTCGGACTCCTGAAAAGAAGGAAAAGGCGCCGCTTAAGGTCAGGCGAAAACGGCGTGCCACAGTGCTTTTACACCATTGCGCTCGGCAACCAGTTCATCCTTGGGCAGACGGGCGTCCTCGATGCCCTGCAGCCGCAGCTTGTGCTGCGCGGCCCGCAGGGTGCGATAGGCATCGCCGGCCCGCAGGGCCAGGTCGGTGGGAATCAGGCCGGCCTCTCCTGCAATGCGCAGCAGCGCGATATTGCCTAGATTTTCCAGCAGCGCCGGATACGCGGCCGCCTGGCTGAGCACCAGGTACTGCGTGACGAACTCCACGTCGACCATGCCGCCGCGGTCGTGCTTGAGGTCGAACAGAGGGTCGGCATGGGCATGTCCTTGGCTCATGCGCCCGCGCATGGCCAGCACCTCCCCGCGCAGCGTGGCCGGGTCGCGCGGCAGCACCAGGATTTCGCGGCGGATGCGCTCGAAGCGTTGACCCACCGCGGGGTCGCCGGCCGCAAAGCGCGCCCGGGTCAGCGCCTGATGCTCCCACATCCAGGCATGGTCGCGCTGATAGCGTTCGAAGCCCTCGATCGACACGGCCAGCAGGCCCGAGTCGCCGTCGGGCCGCAGGCGCAGGTCTACTTCGTACATGCGGCCCGAGGAGGTCATGGTCGAGAGCCAGGAGTTCATGCGCTGGCCGAGCTTGGCGTAGACCTCGGTGGCATCCTTGCGCGGATCGTCGAAGACGAAGACCAGGTCCAGGTCGGATACGTAGCCCAGTTCCTTGCCGCCCAGCTTGCCGTAGGCGATAGCCGCGAAATGCGGCGCGGCGCCTTCCTCCTTGTTGACCAGGGGCCAGACCCGGCGCAGGGCTTCGTCCAGCAGCAGGTCGGCCAGTGCCGAAAGCTGGTCGGCCAACTGCTCGACGGTGATCGTGCCTTCCAGGTCCTGCGCCAGCAGCTGGAAGCTCACCTGACGCTGCACGTCGCGCATCAGGTTCATCTGCCGCTCGATGTCGGGCGTGCCGTCGGTGAGCATGCTGGCGTCCAGATCGGCGGTCAGTTGGCGGCCGATCTGCGTCCAGTCGGGCGGGGTGAGCAAGGTGGTCCAGTCGATCAGGCCGTCCAGCAGCAAGGGATGCTGGCGCAGGTATTGCGCGGCCCAGGGACTGGCGGCCGTGATGCGCGCCACGCGCGCCAGCGTCTTGGGGTATTCGGCCAGCAGCGCCAGATAGGCGCTGCGCTGGGCGATGGCCTCGATCAGGTCTATGAGGCCGACGGCGCTGGCGACGGGCGCGCGGGTCTGCGCGGCGGCGTACAGGGCTGCCGGCAGCAGGGTGTCGACGCGGCGCCGGCTGGTTTCGGGCAGGCTCTGTATGCGATGGCCTGCCAGCATGGCCTCGGTGCGGCGCAGGATCTCGTCGGCTTGGGCGCCGAACTGCAAGCGCACCAGATCGGCCAGACTCTGGTCGCTGGCGTCCGCGTGCGCGACTGGCCGGCCCGTGCTGGCTTGCACCTGGCCGTCCAGGTCGTCCATGCCCGCGGCATGGAAGGCGTCGCGAAAAGCTTCGGAAACCACGGCGCGATGCCCTGCCAGGGTGCTTTCGAAGACCTCGGGCGAGTAGCCCAGCGCCGCCGCCAGGCCGGCGCGCCGCTCGGGTTCGACGGGCAGCAGATGGGTCTGTTCGTCCTCGCGGTATTGCAGGGCATGCTCGGTGCGGCGCAGGAACCGGTAGGCCGCTTCCAGTTTTTCGGCCTTGTCGGCATCCAGCAGGCCCGCGTCGCGCTCGGCGTACAGGGCGGGGATCAGGCCGCGCTGCTGCAAGGTCGGCATGCGTCCGCCGCGGATCAGCTGCGACAGCTGCACCACGAACTCGATCTCGCGGATGCCGCCGTCGCCCAGTTTGATGTTGTTGGCGTTGTCCTGGCCGCTGCGCGCCAGCGCGCGGCGGTTCCAGTCCTGGCGGATGCGTTCGCGCAGCGTGCGCAGCGCCGCCAGTGCGTCGAAGTCGAAATATTTGCGATAGACGAAGGGTCTGCGCAGGTTCTCGAATTGCTGCGCCTGGGCTTCGGACTGGCTGTCGGCCCAGGCTTGAGCCGGCATCAGGCGCGCCTTGAGCCAGGCATAGCGCTCCCATTCGCGGCCCTGGTCGACCAGGTATTGCTCGAAGGCGTCCAGGCTCCAGGCCAAGGGGCCCGAGTCGCCGTCCGGCCGCAGGCGCAGGTCGGTGCGAAACACCTGGCCGTCGGCGTCGATCTCGGACAGCATGGGCATCATGCGGCGCGTCAGCCGGCCGTAGAACTCATGGTGGCTGATGGGACGCGGCCCGTCGGTCTCGCCTTCCTCGCCGTAGAGCATGACCAGATCGATATCGGAGGATACGTTCAGTTCCCCTCCGCCCAGCTTGCCCATGCCGACGATCAGCATTTCCTGGGGCCTGCCGGTGGCGGGGTCGCGCGCAGCGCCGTGCGTCCCGGACAGGTCGTGGGCGGCGCTGCGGTAAGCGGTGGCGACGGCCAGGTCGGCAAGGGCCGTCATCGCGCCGCCGACTTCTTCCAGGTCGGCCAGGCCGGCCAGGTCGCGCACCGCCAGCAGGCACAGAACGCGCTCGCGCAGCCGCCGCAGAACGCGCCGGCATCCCGCCTCGGGCAGGGGCTCCGCCGTTGGCCCGGCGAATTCGGCGAACCAGGCCGACAGGACATCGGCAGTGACGGGGTGCTGCGCCTGTCCGGCCAGCCATTCGGGCAACTCGGGGCGCGCCGTGATACGGCGGCGCAGGTAGCCGGACCAGGCCAGCGCAGATTCAAGCGGATCGTGGGTTGGCATGCTTGTTTCGTTTAAAAGCGGATGCAAAGACGGGGTTACCCGTTTCCTGATAAGGTCACGATACTTCATCTAACTCCGCTTTTGCCCGCGCCTACTCGTGATTCCGACCACCCAAGTCCTGCGGTTCCTGTTTTGGGGCGTTCTGGCGGTTGTCGCGATTTTCCTGATGACCTGCCTCGGACTGCGCTATCTGGTGCTGCCCAAGATCGATCAGTGGCGCCCGCAGATCGAGCACTACGCTTCGCGGGCTGTAGGTGCTCCGGTGCACATTGGCGCCATCGCGGCCGATTGGAGTGGGCTGGATCCGCGGCTGCACTTGTCGGCAGTCCAGTTCTACGGCGGGCCGGACAAGTCCCAGCCCACCGTCAGCCTGCCTTCTGTCGACGCCGTCGTGGGCTGGCGCAGCGTGTTTCGCCTGGCGCCGCGTCTGCTGTCGCTGAGCATCAAGGGGGCCGACCTGACCGTGCGGCGTGACGCCGCCGGCCTTTTGTGGGTGGCCGGCATGTCTTTCGATCCGGCCGATGCGTCGTCCGAGGTCGATTCGCCCTTGCTGGTCTGGCTGTCCCAGCAGCGCCAACTGGCGCTGACCGACACCACCGTGCACTGGCTCGACGAAAAGCGTCAGGCGCCGGAGCTGGTGTTCAGGCACATCGATGCGCTGTTGCGCAACGGCTTGCTGTCGCACCGTTTCGCTTTGCACTTGACGCCGCCGCAAGCCCTGTCGGCCGGCATAACCGTGCGCGGAGAGCTCAAGCGGCGCTTTTTCACGCTGCATCGCTCCGGGCCGTCGAGCTGGAACGGCGATTTCTACCTGCAGATCGACGATACCGAACCCGCCTCATGGTCGCCGTGGGTGGCCGTGCCGCCGGTAAAGGGCCGGTTCGCCGCGCGCGCCTGGGTCAAGCTGACGCATGGCCAGATCGGCGAGGTGACCCTGGATGCGGTGGCACGTGGGCTAGATACCGCCTTGCCCGGCCAGGCGGGCAGCCTGGCGGCGCGGCAGGTGCGTCTGCACCTGGACGGCATGCCGGGAAACCTGGGCTTGGTGCCGCGAGACGCTTTGCCTGTGCCGCTGGCGCACGGCAGGGCCGGGCAAGGCGTGCTGCTGCAGATCCAGGCGCAGGGCGTGCAGGCCCGCCTGCCGCGGGTGTTCGACACCCCCAGCCTGAAGGCCGATACTCTGAACGTCGATGCCAGCCTGGTACACCCATCCGGGAAGCCCTTGACGCTCGAGTTGCGGCAATTGCAGCTTAAAAACGACGATATCGACCTGTCCGCGCAGGGCCGCTGGCGCAATGACGGCGGCGCCGGTACCGCCGACCTGCAGGGCCGGATCGTGCGTGCGTCCGTCTCGGCCATAGCCAGCTATCTGCCTCAGGCCGTCAACCCGGATGTGCGACGCTGGATGCGCGACGGTTTGCTGGCGGGCCAAGTGAGCGATGCCGCGGTCAAGCTCAAGGGACGGCTGGACGAATTCCCGTTTACCGGGGCGGGCAGTGCCGGCACATTCCGCGTCGCGGGCCGCTTTCAGGGAGCTCGGCTCGATTACGCGCCCGCGCACGGCGATCGTAAAGGCTGGCCCCTGCTTGCGGACATGTCGGGCACCTTTGAGGTGGACAAGTCCAGCCTGACGCTCGACAGCGCCGGCGGCTCGGTGCAAACCGGCCCTGACCAGTCGGTGGCCTTGCAGCACTTGCATGCCACCATTGCCAACATGGAGCACGACGCGCAGCTGGAAGTCTCGGGCACGAGCGCAGCGCCCGTGCCAGCCTACCTGGCCGTCGCCGCCAACTCCCCTCTGGGCAAGCTGCTCGACGGTATGCTGGATCATGCCCAAGGCTCGGGCGACTGGCAGGTTTCCTTGAACCTGTACGTACCGCTCCTGCATACCCAGGATACGCGGGTGGACGGCCATATCCTGTTCCAGGGAAATACCTTGCGGTTCATGCCGCAGCTGCCCGCACTAGGCGATCTGCAGGGCGATCTGGCGTTCTCCGACCAGGGCATGCAGACCAAGTCGCTGCGTGGCACCTTCCTGGGCGGACCGATGCAGGTGTCGGGCAAGCTGGGACACGGGGACTCCCTGGCCTTCTCCGGCACTCTGGCCGCCGCCGCTCTGGACGAACTGGGCAAGCTGCCGGCCTGGAAACGCTTATCGGGCAGGACAGCCTATCAGGGCCGCCTGTCCTATGCCAAGGGCGGCGAAGTGGACGCGACGGTGCGCAGCGACCTGGCCGGCCTGGCCATCGACCTACCTGCCCCCCTGGGCAAGGCGGCATCCGGCAGTCTGCCCTTGAGCCTGAAATGGGGCCCCGCCGCCGATGGCGGCCGCGCCGGCCGGCGCTGGCTTTCGGGCGAGGTGGGCCGCGACATCAACCTGCTGCTCGAGTACGACCCGTCGGATCGCCGCGCCGCCTATTTCGCGCGCGGCGCGATCGGATTTGGGCGGGCGGCGTCCTTGCCTGCCCGCGGCCTAAGCTTGTCGGGCAAGCTCGATACGCTGGATGTCGACGCGTGGAACGACACCCTGAAAAGTTTTGCGCCCCCAAGCGAGGCCAAGGGCAAGGCGCGCTCGCGCCCGGAACCCCCGATTCTGCCGGAACTGTCATCGGTCAGCCTGTCGGCCCGGCACTTGGTCGCGGCAGGCCAGGATTTTGACGACCTGACGCTCGATGCCCAGCAGCCGGCACCCCGGCAATGGCGGGTATCGATCGACTCCAGGCAGAGCGCCGGCACGCTGGAATGGGCCCAGGCTTCGGACACGACGGCGGGCAAGATCACGGCGCGTTTCACCCGTCTGTCGCTGGGCAAGGCGGGCGAGACTGACAATAGCGGCCAGGGCGAGCGCTCCGGCAAGGACAGGCGCGGCGACCTGTCTGACTTTCCGGGGATTGATCTGCAAGCCAAGCAGTTCGTGTTCTACGGACACGACCTAGGCAGCTTGAGCGTGTCGGGCACCAATCTCGAACGCGGCAACCTGTGGCGGCTCGACAAGCTGGATATTGCCAACGATCTGGCCACGCTCAATGCCACCGGCACGCTGCGCATGAGCGGCCCGGATCGGGGCCTGACCGCCAATGCCGACATCAATTTCAAGGACCTGGGTGCCATGTTGGATCGGCTGGACCTGCACCCGATCGGCGGCGGCCATGGCACGCTCCAGGGCAAGTTCTTCTGGCGCGACCTGCCCTGGCGCCACGACATGTCCGACGTCGATGGCAGCTTTCACGTCAATTTCGAAAAAGGCCGCTTCATCAACGTCAGCTCGCACGCCGCGCGCCTGCTGGAGCTGCTGTCGCTGCAATCGATTCAGCGTCTGGCCACGCTCAACACCAACCCGGTCAACCTGCTGCGCCAGGGCTTTCCCTTCGACACGATCACAGGCGACATGCGTCTGTCCAAGGGGGTGATGAACCTGGAGACCTACAAGATCAACGGCCCGTCCGCCGCCGTCGCGTTGGAAGGCAAGACCGACATCGTCAACGAGACCTGGGATCTGCACGCCATCGTCGTGCCCAACCTGGATGCCAGCGGCGCGGCCATCGCGGCGACCCTGGTCAATCCGGTGATCGGCATCGGTGCGTTCATCACGCAGTGGCTGCTCAATAAGCCGCTGGCACGCGCCCTGGCTTCGGAGTATCACGTCACCGGCAGCTGGGATGCCCCCAAGATCGACGCCGTGGAAACGAAAGCGCCGCTCGCGGAGACCGCGTCGCAAATCGGTCACTGACCGCCCGGGCGTCGATGCCGCGGCCGGGGCAATTGCGCGCGCATGAAAAAACCGCCTCGCGAGGCGGTTTTTTCATGCGGTGCGGGTTCGCTCAGCGCTTCATCATGTCGAAGAATTCGGCGTTGGTCTTGGTCGCCTTCATCTTGTCGAGGATGAATTCCATGGACTGGATCTCGTCCATGTCGTGGATGAACTTGCGCAGCACCCACACCTTCTGCAGCAGTTCGGGCTTGATCAGCAGCTCTTCGCGGCGCGTGCCCGACTTGTTCAGGTTGATGGCCGGGTAGACGCGCTTTTCGGCCAGGCGGCGCTCCAGGTGCACTTCCGAGTTGCCGGTGCCCTTGAATTCTTCGTAGATCACTTCGTCCATGCGGCTGCCGGTCTCGACCAGCGCCGTGCCCAGGATCGTGAGCGAACCGCCTTCTTCCAGGTTGCGCGCCGCGCCGAAAAAGCGCTTGGGGCGCTGCAGGGCGTTGGCGTCCACGCCGCCGGTCAGCACTTTGCCCGAGGCCGGCACCACCGTGTTGTAGGCGCGCGCCAGGCGGGTGATGGAGTCCAGCAGGATGACCACATCCTTCTTCATCTCGACCAGGCGTTTGGCTTTCTCGATGACCATCTCGGCCACCTGCACGTGGCGCGTGGCGGGCTCGTCGAAGGTCGAGGCCACCACTTCGCCGCGCACGGTGCGCTGCATTTCGGTGACTTCCTCGGGGCGCTCGTCTACCAGCAGGACGATCATCACCGCTTCAGGGTAGTTGGTGGTGATGGCGTGCGCAATGTGCTGCATCATCACCGTCTTGCCGGACTTGGGGGGGGACACGATCAGGCCGCGCTGGCCGTGGCCGAGCGGGGCGAAGATGTCCATGATGCGGCCGGTGAGGTTTTCCTCGCTCTTGATGTCGCGCTCCAGGCGCATCACGCGGTCAGGGTGCAGCGGCGTCAGGTTCTCGAACATGATGCGGTGCTTGGCCGCCTCGGGCAGCACGCCGTTGATCTTGTCGACTTTGACCAGGGCGAAGTAGCGTTCGCCGTCCTTGGGTACGCGCACTTCGCCTTCGATCGAATCGCCGGTATGCAGGTTGAAGCGGCGGATCTGGGAGGGCGAGATGTAGATGTCGTCGGTGCTGGCCAGGTACGAGGTGTCGGGTGAGCGCAGGAAGCCGAAGCCGTCGGGCAGCACTTCGAGCACGCCGTCGCCGAAGATCTGCTCGCCTTGCTTGGCGCGCCGCTTCATGATGGCGAACATCAGTTCCTGCTTGCGCAGGCGGTTGGCGTTTTCGATTTCCAGGCCTGCGGCCATTTCCAGGAGCTGCGAGACGTGCTGCGCCTTTAGTTCGTTCAGATGCATTGCGATGGGGGGATGATCAGGAGATAGGTTGGCAGGCTGCGGACGCGCCTGCGCGGTGCTTGTCTTGCTTCGTTTGTTTTGGGATTCGCAGGCCGGGCCGCGCTAATCGCCAAGGCCCAGACCGGACATGTGCCGGCGAGGCCGCAAGGCCTCACTACCCAGGCAAGTGTACTCCCGGGGCCGGCCCACGGTGATGCTATTTTACAACGCGCCGTTCAGGAAGGCGGTGAGCTGCGATTTGGACAGGGCGCCCACCTTGGTGGCGGCGGCCTGGCCGTTCTTGAACAGCATCAGGGTGGGAATGCCGCGGATGCCGTACTTGGCGGCCGTGTCGGGGTTGGCATCGACATCGACCTTGGCCACGGTGAGACGGCCAGCATATTCGCCGGCAACCTCTTCGAGGATGGGGGCGATCATTTTGCAGGGGCCGCACCAGGTGGCCCAGTAATCGACCAGCACGGGCTGGGCGGATTGGAGCACGTCGGTGTCGAAGCTGGCGTCGCTGACGTGTTTGATTTGGTCGCTCATGGCAGTTCTCGGCAAAGCGGTTTTGAGAGGGAGAATTACGACTTCTCCCAAGCATAGCACCGTCCATAACCCCATGGCAGGGTTGCCCCTTGCCGGAGCACGGCATTTCCATGTTCTCGTAAAATGGCTGCTTTTCCACGGAATCTGAGGGCAACTTGGCCACACCGCGTTACACCGAAGCGTCCATTCGCGTACTCAAGGGTTTGGAGCCCGTGCGCCAGCGTCCGGGCATGTACACCCGCACCGAGAACCCCCTGCACATCGTGCAGGAGGTCATCGACAACGCGGCCGACGAAGCCCTGGCGGGCTACGGCAAACAGATCCTGGTCACCCTGCACGTAGACGGCAGCGTGTCCGTGGAGGACGACGGCCGCGGCATTCCGGTCGGCCTACACCCCGAAGAGCAGGTTCCGGTGGTCGAGATCGTGTTCACGCGGTTGCACGCGGGGGGCAAGTTCGACAAGGCCGCGGGGGGAGCCTATGCCTTCTCCGGTGGCCTGCACGGCGTGGGCGTATCGGTGACCAATGCCCTGGCGACCAGGATGGAAGTGACGGTCTGGCGCGAAGGCGGCGCGCATCGCCTGGTGTTTCGCAACGGCGACGTGGCTGAACCCTTGGTCGCGCTCGAGTCCGTGGCCAGGAAAAAGACCGGTACCCGCGTGCAGGTGTGGCCCGACGCCAAGTACTTCGACAGCCCGGCCATTCCGCTGAGCGAACTGACTCACCTGCTGCGCAGCAAGGCCGTGCTGTTGCCCGGCGTGAAGGTTGCGCTCAGGAACGAAAAAACGGGCGACAGCAAGACCTGGCAGTATGCCGACGGCCTGCGCGGCTACCTGGCCGAAGCCCTGGCCGGCGCCGAATTGATGATTCCCTTCTTCGAGGGCGAGCAGTACGCCGATGCCGACCACGAGACCTTCGCCGAAGGCGAGGGCGCCCAGTGGGCCGTGGCCTGGACCGAGGACGGCAACGTGACGCGCGAGTCCTATGTCAACCTGATTCCGACGCCGGCCGGTGGCACGCACGAATCGGGCCTGCGCGAAGGCCTGTTCGGCGCGGTCAAGAGCTTCGCCGAACTGCATGGACTGCTGCCCAAGGGCGTGAAGCTGCTGCCTGAAGACGTCTTTGCCCGCGCCAGCTTCGTACTTTCGGCCAAGGTGCTGGACCCGCAGTTCCAGGGGCAGATCAAGGAGCGCCTGAACAGCCGGGACGCCGTGCGCCTGGTCGGCGGCTTCTGCAAGGGTGCGCTCGACCTGTGGCTCAACAGCCACGTCGAATACGGCAAGAAGCTTGCGGAACTGGCCATCCGCCAGGCCCAGGCCCGCGCCCGCTCGGCGCAGAAGGTGGAAAAGCGCAAGAGCTCGGGCGTGGCCGTGCTGCCCGGCAAGCTCACCGACTGCGAAAGCTCGGACGCCGCTCGCACCGAGGTTTTTCTGGTCGAGGGTGACTCGGCCGGCGGCTCGGCCAAGATGGGCCGCGACAAGGAATTCCAGGCCATTCTGCCGCTGCGCGGCAAGGTGCTCAATTCCTGGGAAGTCGAACGCGACCGCCTCTTCGCCAACAACGAAATCCACGACATCTCGGTCGCCATCGGCGTCGATCCGCACGGTCCCGACGACACCCCCGACCTGTCCGGACTGCGCTACGGCCGCATCTGCATCCTGTCCGACGCCGACGTCGACGGCTCGCACATCCAGGTCCTGCTGCTCACGCTCTTCTACAGGCATTTTCCCAAGCTGGTCGAGGCCGGCAATATCTACGTCGCCCGCCCGCCCCTGTTCCGTCTGGACGTCCCCGCCGCCGGCAAGCGTCCGCCGCGCAAGCTCTACTGCCTGGACGATGAGGAACTCAACGCCGCGCAGGACAAGCTGCGCAAGGAGGGCGTGCGCGACGGCGCCTGGAGTATCAGCCGCTTCAAGGGCCTGGGCGAGATGAACCCCGAACAGCTTTGGGACACTACCCTCAACCCCGACACCCGGCGCCTGCTGCCCGTGGCTTACGGCAGCCTCTCGCCCACGCAAACCCTGGCCATGTTCGACATGCTGATGGGCAAGGGCGAATCCGCCCAGCGCCGCGCCTGGATCGAGGAAAAAGGCAATCTGGCCGAGTTGGACATCTGATTGACGACTAAAGAATTCAAAGATTCGAAAGATCAAATGACCGACACCAACCAAACCGACCTCTTCGCCCAGCAACAACCCGACGAAGACCAAGCCATCACCCTGGGCCGCTACGCCGAACAAGCCTATCTCGACTACGCCGTCTCCGTCGTGCGCGGCCGTGCGCTGCCCGACGTGGGCGACGGCCAGAAGCCGGTCCAGCGCCGCATCCTGTACGCCATGCAGGCCATGGGCCTGGCCGCCGGCGCCAAGCCGGTCAAATCCGCGCGCGTCGTCGGCGACGTCCTGGGTAAATACCATCCCCACGGCGACCAGGCCGCCTACGACGCCATGGTCCGCATGGCGCAGAACTTCTCCCTGCGCTATCCGCTCGTCGACGGCCACGGCAACTTCGGCTCGCGCGACGGCGACAACGCCGCCGCCATGCGCTACACCGAAGCGCGCCTGACGCCCTTCTCCAAGCTGTTGCTCGACGAACTGGACGAAGGCACCGTCGACTTCATCCCCAACTACGACGGCAGCCAGCAGGAGCCGCAGCAGTTGCCCGCCCGCCTGCCCATCGCGCTGCTCAATGGCGCCTCCGGCATCGCCGTGGGCATGGCCACCGAAATGCCCTCGCACAACCTGGGCGAAGTCGCTGGAGCCTGCGTGGCTTTGCTGCGCAATCCCAGGCTGCCTGACGAGGAACTCCATGCCCTGGTGCCGGGGCCCGACTTCGCCGGCGGCGGCCAGATCATCACCCCCGCGGCGGACATCAGGCAGATCTACGCCACCGGCCGCGGCTCGCTCAAGGCGCGTGCACGCTGGCAATTCGAGGAGATGGCGCGTGGTCAATGGCAGTTGGTGGTGCATGAACTGCCGCCCGGCGCCTCGTGCCAGAAAGTGCTGGAAGAGATCGAGGAACTCACCAATCCTAAGATCAAGGCCGGCAAGAAGAGCCTGACGCCCGAGCAGCAGCAGGTCAAGGCCATGATGCTCAATCTGCTGGACGCAGTGCGCGACGAGTCGGGCAAGGACGCCGCCGTGCGCCTGGTCTTCGAGCCCAAGACTTCCAAGGTCGATCGCGACGAGTTCGTCAATACGCTGCTGGCGCAGACCAGCATGGAAAGCAACGTCCCGGTCAACCTGGTGTGCATAGGCATCGATGGCCGGCCGCGGCAGCAGGGCCTGCGCGACATCCTCGTCCAATGGCTGGCCTTTCGCACCGATACCGTCACGCGCCGCACACGCCATCGCCTGGACAAGGTCATCGACCGCATCCATGTGCTCGAAGGCCGCATGCTGGTCTACCTGAACGTCGACGAAGTCATCCAGACCATACGCGAATCGGACGAACCCAAGGCGGCGCTCATGGCGCGCTTTCGTCTTTCCGAGCGTCAGGCCGAGGACATCCTGGAGATGCGCCTGCGTCAGCTGGCGCGCCTGGAAGGCATCAAGATCGAGCAGGAGCTGTCCGACAAGCGCGCGGAGCAGGGCCGCCTGCAGGAGTTACTGGACAATCCGTCGTTGATGAAGCGCCTCATCGTCAAGGAGATCGAATCCGACGCCAAGCAATATGGCGACGCGCGCCGCACACTTATCGAAACCGCCGATCGTGCCGTACTTGAGACCCGCGTACTCGATGAGCCGGTCACAGTGATCGTGTCGCAGAAAGGCTGGCTGCGCGCCCGCCAGGGTCATGGACATGACGCGACGCAATTCGCCTTCAAGCAGGGCGACGAAATCTACGGCGCCTTCGAATGCCGCACCACTGACACGCTCGTGGCCTTGGCCAGCAATGGCCGCGTGTATTCGGTGGCCGTGGCGGGGCTGCCTTCGGCGCGCGGTGACGGCCTGCCCGTCACTGCCATGATCGACCTGGAGGCCGGCTCGCGCATCGTGCACATGATCGCGGCGGCGCCCGACACGCGCTGGCTTTTCGCCACGCGCGGCGGTTACGGCTTTGCCGCTGCTCTTGGCGAACTCTTTAGCCGCAACAAGGCCGGCAAGCAGTTCATCACGCTGGAAACGGGCGATGCCATCCTGCGTCCGGTGCCGCTTTTCGCCGGAGCCGACAAGCTGGCGCTGCTGTCGGCCAAGGGCAAGTTCCTGGTCTTCGGCCTGGGCGAGGTCAAGGTCCAGCCCGGGGGCGGGCGCGGCACCATTCTCATGGGCCTGGACGACAAGGACGGCCTGGCTCAGGCCGTGCCTATCGGTGCGGGCGGCCTGCGCGTGGCGGGCGTCTACCGCAACAAGCCCGTCGAAGATATCCTGGCCGGCAGAGACCTGGACCCGTATCTGAGCAAGCGCGCCCGCAAGGGCCGGCTGCTGGACGTGCGGCCCAAGGACCCGGTGCTGTCGCCGGTCATTTCATAAATTGAAGCGAGAGCGAATATCTCCGCAAATCAATGGATAGAGATGTGCGGTTTCTGTAGTATCTATTAACCGAAATAGCGGGTTTTCGACACTCAAATGCTAGGCCCCAAACTGCGCAGCGCACGAGTCGACCAATACAAGGCCCTGGGGGAAAAAGGACGGCCGCTCTATACGTTTGCCCACGAGATACTGGCGCTGATAGAAAGAGAACGCCCCGATCTGGTCTCCAGCTTTGCCGTGCCCCAGCTCAGCGACGACGGCAGCTGGATAGACTGGTATGCGCCGGAGCCGGGTGTGGTCGCCTCCTGGGGCGAGATCATGGCGTCCGAGCAGGAGGAGGCCAGGGCGCGCTTAGTCGGCGTTCGTCATCAAATCAACAAGCTGCAGAAGTCCCTTACCGGCGGCGACCAGGAGGAGCGCCTGTGCCGCGATATGCTGACCTGGGTGTTTCATCACCCGGACGCCAGCCACCGCTTCCTGATCAACGACAGACCGGTGCTCGCTTTCTGGGGCTTTCTGCACAAAGAGGCCAGGCTCGGCCTGGATCCGCTGGATTTTTCCGCCACGTACTACCCCGATTTTGCCGGGTCGGCGGTGCATCATGCCGTGCGGGCCCGTTCCGGCGATTCCGTGCCGTGGTGGCGGCGCTGGTGGCTGTGGCTGTGGCTGGCGCTGTTGGCGGCGGTGTTGGTATCGGTGTCGGTCTTCGGTTTGCCTACAATACCTACCGATCCGAACACCGACACCGTTCCCGCGGCCGGCAGCCAATACCCCACCCTTTCCCCGGACTATGATCCGTCTTTGTGCAAGAAAAACTGGGGGCAATGTGCGAATCGAGGCTGGCACGGCGGATCCCAGTAAATTCTGAATCCATGGCTGCACACATCCGCAGTTTGCACTGTTATCCCATCAAATCCTGCGCCGGCATCGACCTGCAATCGGTCGAACTGACGCGCGCCGGCCTGACGCACGACAGGCGCTGGATGCTGGTCGATGCCACCGGACATTTCATGACGCAGCGGCAGCTGCCGCGCATGGCGCTGATCCGTACGGCGCTCGACGCGCAGTCGCTGTTGTTGACCGCACCGCTGATGGAGCCGCTGCGCGTGCCGCTGGACGGTTCCCAGCTTGCCGACGCCGTAGAGAACGTCGTCGTCTGGAGCGCCACGGTGCCGGCCAGGGCCGAGAGCACGCGCGTCAATGCCTGGTTCAGCCGCTTCCTGAACCGTCCGTGCCGCCTGTTCAAGGTGGATATCGAGGCGCGCCGCACGCCCAATCCCGAATGGGTGGCGCGCTGGCTCGCGGCGCACCCCGATCTGGCCAGGCAGTTCGAGGGCGACCATGTGTTCGGCTTTGCCGATGGCTATCCGCTGCTGGTGACCAACCAGGCGTCGCTGGACGAGCTCAATGCCAGACTGGACGCGCAAGGCAAGCCGCCGGTGTCCATGAGCCGCTTTCGCCCCAATATTGTGGTGCGGGGCGAGGACTGGATGGCCTGGGACGAAGATCACACCGCGTTCCTGCAGGCTGGCGCCGCGGGGCTGGCGCTGGTCAAGCCCTGCGCGCGCTGTCCGATTCCCAACGTGGACCCGGTCACCGCCGATACCGGCGACGAACCCGGCGTGACATTGGCTGCCCTGCACACGCGGGAAACGGGCGTGATCTTCGGCATGAACGCCATCGTGGCGCAGCAGCGGTCCCTCACGCTCAACATCGGCGATCCGGTCGAGATTTCCCTGGATTTCTGAGAAAAGCCCGGATATCCGTTCCGGACGGTTGCAAAGCAGCGCGCGGCCTGGGACCGGGTCGGACCTGCGCGCGACGGCCTGCGTCAAGGAAGGTAAAATCCCGGTTTTGCCCGGTGGGCACAGGTCTTTTCCATCAAAGCGCTCATGAGTTTTCAGGTCACCATACAGTCCACCAACCATCAGTTCCCTGCCCAGCCCGATCAGTCCGTGCTGGACGCGGCGCTCGCCGCCGGATTGGTGCTGCCCTACAGCTGCCGCACCGGTGCATGTTCCACCTGCAAGGGCAAGGTCGTGTCCGGCGAGGTGGACGCGGGACCGTACCCCGCGCAGATCCTCTCGCCCGAGGATTTGTCCGAAGGCTATACGCTGTTCTGCCAGGCCCATGCCAAGTCCGATCTGGTGATCTCCGTCGCCGAGGTGCGCATGGCCTCCGACATCCAGATACGCAAGCTGCCGGTGCGTGTGATCGCGATCGAGCGCGCCGCGCCCGACGTGATGCTGCTCAAGCTGCAACTGCCGGCCTCCGAACAATTCCGCTACTACGCCGGCCAGTACGTCGAAGTCCTCATGAAGAACGGCGATCGGCGCAGCTACTCCATGGCCAACGCGCCGCACGCGGCCGCGCAGCTCGAACTGCACATCCGGCACACGCCCGGCGGCAAGTTCACCGACCATGTGTTCGGTGCCGGCCAGACGCAAATGAAAGAGCGTGAAATCCTGCGCCTGGAAGGCCCTTTCGGTTCCTTCTTTCTGCGCGAGGAAAGCGACAAGCCCATCGTGCTGTTGGCCAGCGGCACGGGTTTCGCACCGATCAAGGCCATCGTCGAACACATGATCTTCAAGAACATCAGGCGTCCCGCCGTGCTGTACTGGGGCGGTCGCCGCCCACAGGATTTCTACATGGACGAACTGGCCAGGTCCTGGGAGGCGGCGCTTCCCGGTTTGCGCTATGTGCCCGTGGTATCCGATGCCTTGCCCGAAGATGCCTGGCAGGGTCGCACGGGCTTCGTGCACCAGGCCGTCATGCAGGATTTCCCCGATCTGTCCGGACACCAGGTCTATGCCTGCGGCGCGCCCATCGTGATCGACTCGGCCCGCCGCGACTTCACCGCGAAATGCGGTCTGCCGGCCGAAGAGTTCCATGCCGATTCCTTCACCTCGCAGGCGGATCTGGCCAGGATGGCCGGCGCCCAGGCCCCCGGGGCCTGAACTGGGGCGAGCATCGGCCTATCCAATTCGTATAAGCGCAAAAGGACAAGCCAATATGAAAGTCGCGATTTTCGGTAGTGGCATCATCGGCGTGGCAAGCGCCTGGTGGCTCAGGCAGGCGGGCCACGACGTGGTGGTAATCGATCGCTGCAGCGGTCCGGCGCGCGAGACCAGCCTGGCCAACGGTGCGCAGATTTCCGTGTCCTATGCCGAACCCTGGGCCAATCCCCAGGCGCCGCTCAAGTTGCTCAAGTGGATGTTCCACGACGATTCGCCGCTGCTGTTTCGCCCGCAGCTGGACTGGCGCCAATGGGCCTGGGGCCTGGCCTTCCTGCGCGAGTGCCTGCCTTCGCGGCTGGCTCCCAACATCCGCGCCATGGTGCGGCTGGCCGAGTACAGCCGCACCACCTTGCAAGGCATGCGCCGCGAGCTGGGTATCGAATACAACCATCTCGAGCGCGGCATCCTCAACTTCTACCGCGATCCGCAGGAGTTCGAGGGCTCGCAGCGCGCCGCCGGCCTGATGCGCGATTTCGGCGTGGAGCGCCGCATCGTCAGCGCCGACGAAGTCGTTGCCATCGAACCGGCCCTGGCGGCGCATCGCGCCCGGATTGTGGGCGGCGATTACACACCCGATGACGAAACCGGCGACGTTCATCTCTTTACCGTCGAACTGGCCAAGCGCTGCGAGGCCGCCGGCGTGCAGTTCCGTTTCGACACCCAGGTCACGCGCCTGCTCGCCTCCGGCGGACAGGTGCAGGCGGCGGAAATCATCGACGCCGATGGCCTCTATGGGCAGATCAAGGCCGATGCCTACGTTGCGGCCCTGGGCAGCCACACGCCGCACCTGGTGCGGCCGCTGGGCGTGGCGTGCAATGTGTATCCGGCCAAGGGCTATTCGGCCACCTTCCCGGTGCGGGACCCGCAGCGCACGCCCATGGTCAGTCTGACCGACAGCAGCTACAAGGTGGTATTCTCGCGCCTTGGCGAGCGCCTGCGCATGGCGGGCACCGCCGAGCTGGCGGGCTACAGCCGCGATCTCAACACCACGCGCTGCGAGGCTATGACCCGGCTTGCACGCGAACTTTTCCCCGACGCGCTCGATTTCGAGAACGTCAGCTACTGGTCGGGCCTGCGCCCGTCCACCCCCTCCAACGTGCCCATCATCGGTCGTACCCACATACCCAACCTGTTCCTCAATACGGGCCACGGTACGCTGGGCTGGACGATGGGCGCCGGTTCCGGACGGGTTCTGGCGGACCTGATCAGCGGTCGCACGCCCGAACCTGATTTTCCCTTCATAGGTCTGTAGGTATCATGAAGAAATCGCAGTTCCCCCGCGTTTTGCGCGCATGGCTGGCCGGCGCCGCGCTGGCTGCCCTGGCTCCCGCCGCCGCCCAGGCGAGCACTCAGATCCAGGTCTGGCACACGCTCACCGGCACAAACAAGTCCGAGTTCGAGAAGCTCGTCAAGCAATACAACAAAGAGCAGAGCGGGGTCGAGGTGAATCTGCGCGCCTTTGTCTCGGAAGCCGAACTCAAGCAGGCGGCCGGGGTGGCCATTCGCGCCAAGCAGGCCCCCAATCTTATGGAGCTGGCCGACAACCATTCGCCCGAAGTGGTTGCCGAGCATGCCGCCATCAAGCCGCTGTACGAACTGCTGGCCAAGTATCCCATCAAGGATGCCAAGTGGTACCTGCCCGCCACGACGAGCTTCGTGCATGACAGCAGGGGCCATCTGCTGGCCTTCCCCTGGATGGCCGAGATTCCGCTGATGTACTACAACATCGACGACTACAAGAAAGCCGGCCTGGATCCGAACCAGCCCGCGCGCACCTGGGCCGACCTGCAGAACCAGGTCCTCAAGATCCGCGACCAGGCCAGGATGGACTGCCCCTTCGCCACCAGCCAGGACGTGATGGTGCACATCGAGAACCTGGCTCCGGTGAACAACCAGGCGCTCACTAGCAATGAAAACGGGCTGGCCGCCAGCAAGGTTGCGCCGACCATGGAGTTCGACATGCTTTACATGCGCCATCTGTCGCTGATGGTGAGCTGGGTCGACTCGCAGATGTATCCCAAGCACAGCAACGACCGCAGCTCGGACGCTGCTTTCGCCAGCGGCGAGTGCGGCATCCTGTTGAGCGGCTCGGGCGCGATGGGCGGGTTCCAGTCCACACGCGGCCTGAATTTCGGCGTGGCGCCCCTGCCTTATTACCCGCAGGCCACCTCCTCGCCGGGCCGCCCCTTCGTAAGCGGCGCGGCTCTGTGGGCCACCGAAGGCCATCCGGCCGGCCAGGATAAGGCCACGGCCGATTTCCTGGCCTGGTTGTCCAAGCCGGTGATCGCCGCCCAATGGACCCAGCATACGGGCTATCTGCCGCTGACCGAAGCCGCCTTCCGCGCTTCGGACGTGTCGTACTACAACCGTATACCGGGCGCTCAGGCCGTGATCGCGTCCATGAGCGGGCCTGAATCGGCGACCAACCGCGGTTTCCGCCTCAACCACTACGACCGCATCCAGGCCGTGTTCGCCAATGCGCTGGATGATGCCTTCGCTGACAAGATGACGCCGGTGGCCGCGCTGGAACTGGCCGCCATGCAGGCGCACTCCTTGGCTGGCGGTGTGTCGGCCGCGCCCCATCACGCGCCTGTTCACCACCTGGTGGCTAGAAAGCCGGTGGTCAAGAAGAAGTAATTCCGGCCCAGGCAAAAGGAGACATCGCAATGAGCAAGTCGACGAAAAAAGCGCTGCGCGAGCAGGTGGCGCGGCGCAACGGCATGATCGTGGCCGGGGCGTTCAACGCCATGAGCGCCAAGGTTGTCGCGGACCAGGGTTTCGAGGCCGTCTACCTCACGGGGGCCGGTCTGACCAATATGCATTACGGCGTGCCCGACCTGGGCATCATCGGCCTGCGCGATGTGGCCGACGCCACCTCGCGAATCCGCGATGCGGTCGACCTGCCGCTCATCGTCGATGCCGACACCGGCTTTGGCAACGCGGTCAACGTGTGGCATACCGTGCGCACGCTCGAGCGCGCCGGTGCCGACGCCATTCAGCTCGAAGACCAGGTCTTTCCCAAGCGCTGCGGCCACTTCGCCGGCAAGGCGGTGGCGCCGCTCGCGGAAATGCTCGACAAGATCCGCGCCGCCGCCGATGCGCGACGCGATGCGGACTTCCAGATCATTGCGCGTACCGATGCGCGGGCGGTGGAGGGGTTCGAGGGCGCCATCGAGCGGGCCGCGCGCTTTGCGGAAGCGGGCGCCGACATTCTCTTTGTCGAGGCCATGACAACGGCCGAGGAGATCCGCGAGATTCCCAAGCGTCTGAGCCATCCGCTGCTCATCAATATCGTGGTCGGCGGCAAGACGCCCACTCTGACCGCCGAAGAACTGGGCAAGCAGGGCTACAGTCTGGTGCTGTACGCCAATGCGGCCCTGCAGGGGGCGGTGCTGGGCATGCAGAAGGCGCTCTCGACCTTGCGCCGCGACGGCAAGCTCGACGAGGATCCCGGCCTGTTGGCGCCTTTCAACGAACGCCAGCGCCTGGTCAGCAAGGATCTCTACGACGAGCTGGAACAGCGCTACGCGCAGCGTTGATCGGCGTTTTGCTTTGATCGCGGCTTTTGCGTTCTTGAGCCGTCCGCCGCGTCTGCGCGGCAGACGCACAATCAATCAAGACTGCCGCATATCATGCGCTGCCGATGGCCCAGGCAAGTCTGCGTCGATGCCTTGAGAGCCTGGTAGTTGGGCCTCTCAGCACTGGCCCAACGGTTTAGAAAATCAACGATCACCGTTCACTTCAAGCCGCCAACGCCCGCGCCTGCCTCTACCGATAACGGGTGGCGCACACCAGCCGGCCCGCCGACCAGACATGGCTTGGTTGCGGCAGTCGCCCCTGTCTGCTCACGGCGGTCAGATCGGCGCGCAGTCCCGCCTGGATGCGTCCGCGGTCGGCCAAGCCTGCGGCCTGCGCGGGATTGCACGTGACCAGGGCCGCGGCCTGAGGCAGGGTCAGGTCCGACTGTTCCAGCACGGTGAACACCGCGGCAATCAGCGTGGACGGCTGGTAGTCCGAGCATAGGCAGTGCGTCACGCCGGCGCGTATGCCGTCGATGGCGCGCATCGATCCGCTCTGGCTGCCGCCGCGCAGCACATTGGGCGCGCCCAGGATGGTGGCCAGGCCACAGGAGGCGGCGGCCTTGGCCGTGTCCAGGTTGATGGGGAATTCGCTGATGGCCACGCCCAGGTTGCGGATGGTGGCGATGCGCTGTACCGAATCGTCGTCGTGGCTGGCCGTGGTCACGCCGGCGCGCTGCGCATGGGCGATCAGGCGTTCGACGCGCTCGATGGCGCCCTGGGCGCCCTTCATCTTGATCTGCGCGGCGTCCTCGGCCTGGACCCGGTCCATGCCGTGATTGCCCATCATGTATTGCAGATAGGACTCGCGCGACTTGAATTGCCCCTGGCCGGGCGAATGGTCCATGACCGACACCATGTCCACCGCGCCTGCGTCGATCAGGGTTTCGATCAGCGGCAGCGCCTTGGGATCGGTGATTTCATAGCGCAGATGCACGCGGTTATCGACCAGGCCCTGCTTGCCAAAGGCGTGGATGGCGCGCGCCAGTTCGGCCGCTGTCTCGTTGTTGCGCACCCCCCATTCCTTGTTGGAGAAGGACAAGGCGTGGTAGGGCGTGGTGATGCCCGACATGGCGTTGCGGCGGTCGACCTGGGCCAGGGCGAAGTCCAGCGGGAATAGCACGTTCGCGCGTGGCTCGGCTTCCTTCTCGATGGCGTCGCAATGCAAGTCGACCAGGCCGGGCATGAGCCACTGGTCCTGCAGATCCACGACCTGTGCGCGGTGGCTGCCGGCCGGTTCGATTGCGGCGATGACGCCGTCCTCGATCAGGACGGCGCTGTTTTCCAGGGTGGCATTGGGCAGAACGACGCGGGCGCGGGTGATGTAGGTGGCGGTCATGGGTGCGACTGCGTGTCAGCGCGCCGCGGCCGCTGTCGGCGCGGCGGCTTGCAGTGGTAGGAGCCGGGTGGCGACTGCGTCGCGCGTGGCTTGGTCATGGAAGATGCCGATCAGGCAGCGGCCGTCTGCCTTGGCGTCGCGGATGAGCTCGATCACCACGGCGCGGTTGTCTGCGTCCAGCGAAGCGGTGGGCTCGTCCAGCAGCAGGATGGGGTGGCCGCCTATCAGGCCGCGCGCGATGTTCACGCGCTGCTGCTCGCCGCCCGAGAACGTGGCGGGCGCCAGGCTCCAGAGGCGTTCGGGTACGTTCAGGCGGGCGAGCAGTTCGGCGGCCTGGTCGCGCGCCGACTCGGCGGGCGCGCCGCGCTGGCGTAGCGGTTCGGCTACCACGTCCAGTGTTGGCACGCGTGGAATCACGTGCAGGAACTGGCTGACGTAGGCGACGGTATGGCGGCGCAGGGCCAGGATCTGCTGTTCCGTGGCCTGGGCGATATCCGTCCACTGCGTACCCTGGCGGATTCCAATGCTGCCTTCGGTCGCCAGGTAGTTGCCATAGAGGCAGCGCAGCAGCGTGCTCTTGCCCGCGCCCGAGGGGCCGGCCAGCACCAGGCAGTCGCCGGGGCCGGCATCGAAGTTCACGGCTTCGAGCACAGGCAGGCGGATGCCGCCCTGATTGTGCAGGGTGAACAGTTTGCGCAGTCCGCGCACTTCAATCATGGATGTGTTGGTCATGTCAGTCTGCGCCCGGCCGCCTGAAAGAGGCGCAAGCGCACTGCGTAGGCAGGGGCGTGGAGCGTGTGGGTTCGTCATGTCAGCGCTGCAGAATCGAAGACACCAGCAATTGAGTATAGGGATGCTGCGGATCATCCAGTATCTGGTCGGTAAGGCCGCTCTCGACCACCCCTCCATCCTTCATGACCAGCGTGCGCTGCGCCAGCAGGCGCGCCACCGCCAGATCATGCGTGACGACGATCGCGGCCAGGTGCAGGTCGGTGACCAGTTGGCGCAGCAAGTCCAGCAGGCGTGCCTGTACCGACACGTCCAGCGAGGCGGTGGGTTCGTCCATGAACACCATGCGCGGATGCGTGACCAGGTTGCGCGCGATCTGCAGGCGCTGCTGCATGCCGCCCGAGAACGAATCGGGGGCGTCGTCCAGTCGGCCCCGATCGATTTCCATCTTGTCCAGCCACTCGCCGGCAGTGGCGCGCAGATCGCCATAGTTGCGGTTGCCGATGGCCATCAGGCGCTCGGCGATATTGGCACCGGCGCTGACCTGCATGCGCAGGCCATCGCGGGCGTGCTGGCGCACGAAGCCCCAGTCGGTGCGCGACAGCACGCGGCGACGCGCGGCCGACAGCGTCTGCAAGTCGACCAGGCCGTCTTCGCGGGTGTCGTACCAGACGCTGCCCGCTTCGGGCCGCACCTGGCACGACACGGCTGAAAGCAAGGTGGATTTGCCCGAGCCGGACTCGCCCACCACACACAGGACCTCGCCGGGATAGAGATCGAAGCTCACGTCGCGACAGCCGTGTATGCCGTCCCAGGTGTGGGTGAGATCGCGCGCCGAAAGCAGTGGCGTGGCGTTCATGCCCGGTCTTCCCTGGTTTTTGCCGTGGCCTGCCCGGTCTGCCTTCCGGCGCAGTACTCGGTGTCTGAGCACACGAAGTGGCGCGTGCCCTGGTCGTCGACGATGATTTCATCGAGAAAGCTGTCGCCCGAGCCGCACAGGCTGCAGCATTCCGACCATTTTTCGATGGTGAAAGGGTAGTCCTCGAAGTCCAGGCTCTTGACGCGGGTGTAGGGAGGCACGGCGTACACGCGTTTTTCGCGGCCGGCGCCAAAGAGCATCAGTGCTGGACTGCGATCGAGCTTGGGGTTGTCGAACTTGGGTATGGGCGATGGCCGCATCATGTAGCGCTCGTTGACGATCACCGGGTAGTCGTACGCGGTGGCAATGTGGCCGTAGCGCGCGATGTCCTCGTACAGCTTGACGTGCATGGCGCCGTATTCGGCCAGCGCGTGCATGGTGCGGGTCTCGGCCTCGCTGGGTTCGAGCCAGCGCAGCGGTTCCGAGATAGGCACCTGGAACACCATCACCTGGCCTTCGGCCAGCGGCGTCTCGGGGATGCGGTGCCGCGTCTGGATGAGGGTTGCCTGGCGGGTGGACTCGGTCGTGCGCACGCCGGTCACGCGGCCGAAGAAACGGCGGATATTGATGGCGTTGGTCGTGTCGTCCGAGCCCTGGTCTATGACCTTGAGCACGTCGTCCGGACCAATGATCGATGCGGTGATCTGGATGCCGCCCGTGCCCCAGCCATAGGGCAAAGGCATCTCGCGGCTGCCGAAGGGCACCTGGCAGCCGGGGATGGCGACGGCCTTGAGCAGGGCGCGGCGCACCATGCGCTTGGTCGATTCGTCCAGATAGCCGAAGTTGTAGTGTTCGTCCCGATCGATTTGCATAGGGGGGGGTTCTTTCATGCTCAGGCCTCGTCGGCGGTTTCATGGCGGGCTGCCGCGGCCCCTTCATTCGCCTTGCCGGCGTGCTCGGCGTGTATGCGGCGCAGCAGCGCGAGTTCGGCCTGAAAGTCGACGTAGTGCGGCAGCTTCAGGTGCTGCACGAAGCCCGAGGCCTCGACGTTGTCGCTGTGGTAGAGCACGAACTCGATGTCGTTGGCCGGACTGCCGCCGGGTTCGCCCAACTCCTGTGCGCGCAGTGAGCGGTCGACCAGGGACATGGCCATGGCCTTGCGTTCGCCGTAGCCGAAGGACAGGCCATAGCCTCGGGTGAGCTTGGGGCATTGCTTGTCGGCGCCGCCGAACTGGCCGACCATCTGGCATTCCGTGATCTCGATTTCGCCCAGGCAAACGTCGAACCCCAGTTCTTCGACGTGCATCTCGACTTCCAGTGTGCCGTAGCGGATCTCGGCCACGAAGGGGTGGGTGTTGCCATAGCCGCGCTGCGTGGAATAGCCCATGGACAGGAGAAATCCCTCATCGCCCCTGGCCAGGTTCTGCAGGCGCGCGCCGCGCTCGGCAGGAAAGCTCAGCGGCTGGCGCGTCAGGTCGGTTCGCGGCGCCGGGTCGCCTGGCGCGGGCTCCTCGGGATCGATAAGCGCCTCCTGCAGCAGCAGATCGGTCACGCGCGAGGTCACGCGTTGCGCGCCATGCGGTACCGGCGGCAGCGCATCGGCCTGGCGCTCGGCCTCCAGGCTAAAGTCCAGAAGGCGCTGCGTGTAGTCGTAGGTTGGCCCCAGCATCTGGCCGCCGGGCAGGTCCTTGAAGGTGGACGATATGCGGCGCTGCAGGACCATGCGGCCAGTATCGATGGGGCACGTATAGCCGAAGCGCGGCAGCGTCGTGCGGTAGGCGCGCAGCAGGAAGATGGCCTCGATCAGGTCGCCGCCGGCCTGCTTGATGGCAAGTGCCGCCAGATGCGGGTCGTACAGCGAGCCTTCGCTCATCACGCGCGACACGGCCAGCGGCATCTGCTCGCGAATTTGCTCCAGCGCGAGTTCGGGCACGGCGGTGTCGCCGCGGCGATACTGGTCGAGCAGCTTGTAGGAATTGAGGATGGCGCGCTCGCCTCCTTTGACGGCAACGTACATGTCAGCTTTCCTGGAGGCCGATGCGGCAGGTGCGGGGCAGGCCGCACAGCAGGCTGCCGTGGGTAAGGATGGCGTCCACGCCCAGCGGAAAGCGCTGGTTGTTGGCCCGCCATTGCGCGAGGAAATCGCTGGGCAGGCCCCGTACGCGCAAGATCTGTTCGTCCTTGATGCCGGGGCCGGTCAGACGCAGGGGGGGGCCGCCTTGCAGTGATTCGACTTCGATGATCAGCGTGGCCGAGCGATCCGGGTAGGCCGGGTCGCCTAGGTCGCACTCGGCGATTGCAGGGAGGGCATGTCCGGCGGGAACCGCCACGAAGGCGGCAAGATCCAGTTTGGGCGTGATGCGGCTGCTGCAATGAAAGCGCAGGAACTGCTCCACGCCGGTGCCCATGCCGCGCGGCAGCCACAGGGGCGCATCGACGTCGATCAAGGTGAGCAGGGTGGCGGTCATGGCCTGCGACAGGCCAGCCGGCACGCCGCTTTGCACATCCAACTCATGCACGCGGCCGGGGCGGGCGAGGGCGTCGAGCAACAGTCGAAAGACGATCTGCGTATCGGCGGGAGCATTGGCGAAACCGGGCAGGATGGCCGCGCCCGCTGCGCAGTTGGAAGTGGCGGCTGCCATCTCAGTCTTCTCCCCGCGCCAGCGTGAAGAAATCCACCTTGGACTGCGCGGCGATGCGCGCCGTGCGGTCGCGGCGCTCATCCGCGGCCCGGGCCAGCGGTTCGATCAGCGCGTCCTGCACGCGGTCATGCCATTGCCCGGTCTGCAGCAGCGCATCGGCCAGCGCGGCCTGTTCGGCGTGGCGCTGCGAGCGGCCGCGCACGTAGGCCACCCCCATGGTGCCGTCGGCCAGCAGCAGGGCGCAGCGCGTCACGGTGAGTTCCCCCAGGTTGAACTGCGAGCCGGTTCCGCCGCTGCGGGCGCGCACCATGGCCATGCCGGTTTCTGGCTTGCGCAGCCACTGATGCGCGGGCAGGGCATCCAGGGCGCGCAAGGCATGGTCCAGTTCGGCAGGGTCGGCCTGAGCAAGCACGCGCATCCATCCCTGGCGCGCTGTCATGGGCTGGGCGTGGGTCGGGGATTTTCCGATGCTTTCCATTTATCCTCTAAACGTCTAGATGATTAGTTGAATGTATTTTCGCAGACCTGGGTATTCAAGCGCAAGTGCATGAATTTAAGATGACAGACTGCTCAGATAATCGAGCACAACGGTGACATAGGGTGGCAATATGACGCCCGGCACGGGCAGGCGGGGAGAGCCCGATGCGGACCCGATAGGAATCGAGAAGGTAAGGAACATGGTTGAAAGAGGATCAGGCATCGCGGTGTGGCGTCAGATCAGCCAATTGCTGGCGGCGGACATACGCAAGAAGATTTACTCCCCAGGGGAGCAGTTGCCCACCGAATCCGAACTGGCGCAGCGCTACGGCGTCAATCGCCATACCGTTCGCCGCGCGATGGCCGAAATCGAGCAGGAGGGGCTGGTGCGCATCGAGCAGGGCCGCGGCACTTTCGTGCACGAGCACGCCATTACCTACGCTCTAGGCAAGCGCACGCGTTTTTCCGAGAACCTGCAGCGTCAAGGGCTGCCGGCGCATGGCGAGTTGCTGGGCAAGCAGAAGCTGCGCAACGCAGAGGCCGCCGTCCACCTGGGACTGGCACGCAACGCCGAACTGCTGCGCATACGCACGCTGGGGCGCTCGGGCAAGCGCGCCATCAGCCTGGCCGAGCATTATCTGGATGCGCAGCGCTTTCCCGGTTTCGCCGAACAGTTCGAGACGCTGCATTCGATTTCCAAGGCCTATGAGCAGTACGGCGTGAGCGACTACACGCGAAAATGGTCGCGTATCACCGCGACCCTGACAGATGCCGAAACGGCCCGCCTGCTGGGCCAGCCCAAGACCCGGCCGGTGCTGCAGGTCGAGGCCTTGAACGTCGACGCGCGCGGCACACCCCTGCAGTACGGCATCACCCGTTTCGGCGGCGATTGGGTGCAGTTGCTCGTCGGCGATTCGGACTGATACATCTATACATCTGCTTGTCACGGACTTTGTCTAGCATCCTCAATCCATGGGAAGGAACTCAGCCATGCATCACACTCTGGCCGGCATCGCAGGCGGACGCATACTCACCGGCAGCGGCCTGCAGGCCGGCGCCCTGGCCTTCGAACGGGGCCGCCTGGCGGCGGCGGGTTCGGGCGCGATGCTCGACGCGGGCGATCTGCTGGTCTTGCCCGGCATCGTCGATTTGCATGGCGATGCTTTCGAACGCGCCGTGATGCCGCGCCCCGGGGTTACCTTTCCCTATGACGTGGCCTTGCACGACGTGGACCGTCAACTGCTGGCCCATGGCATCACCACCGAGTTTCACGGTGTGACCCTTTCCTGGGAGGGCGGGCTGCGCGGCGTGCCCTATGCCCAGCGCATGTTCGACGTTCTGGCGGGCATGCAGCCCGAGCTGGGGGCGCACCACCATGTTCACCTGCGCTTCGAAACCCACAATGTCGACGCGGTGGCCACGGCCCAGGAATGGATACGCCAGGGCTTGGTGCGCTTTCTGGCCTTCAACGACCACCTGCCGAGCATGGTCAAACGTCTGGGCGACGATCGCAAGCTGCTGCAATACGCCGAGCGTGCTGAGTGCGACCTCGACACTTTCCAGGCGCGCATCCGCCAGGCCATGCAGGCTTGCGATCAGGTGGCCGACGCCATGCGCGAATTGGCCGCGACGGCGCGCGAGGCCGGGCTGCGCACCGCCTCGCACGACGATCCGGACGGTGCCACCCGGCGCTATTACCATGCCATGGACTGCCGGGTAGCCGAGTTTCCGCTTACGCGCGAGGCTGCGCAGGTGGCCCGCGAACTGGGCGATCGCATCGTGTTCGGCGGACCGAACGTCGTGCGCGGCCGCAGTCATACGAACGCGCCCGACGCCACCGAGATGATCCGCGCCGGCCTGTGCGACATTCTTACTTCCGACTACTACTACTGCGCGCCGCTGGCTGCCGCCATGCGCCTGGTGCGTGACGGCGTGCTTGCGTTGGAGCAGGCCTGGAACCTGGTATCGCGCAATCCGGCGCTGGCCGCCGGACTGGATGACCGCGGCGTGCTGGCCGAAGGCATGGCGGCCGATCTTATCTTGGTCGACGACAGCAATCCCGCGCTGCCGCGCGTGTGCGCGGCGATCGTGAACGGCATCCTGTGCTACGCCAGCCGCCAGTTCCCCATCCTTGCGCGAGCGGCCTGAGGCGGGCGGTCCGGAATATGCCGCTTGCCTATCGCTACGCGCTCTATTTCGCGCCGCCCGCGCCTTGGCGCGAGGCGGGCAACGCATGGCTGGGCCGCTGCCCGCAGACCGGCGCGGCAATCGCGCCGGCCGCCGGCGCCGACCCGCGCCAGCCGGACTGGACCCGCGATCCGCGCCGCTATGGCTTGCATGCCACGCTCAAGCCGCCGTTTCGCCTGAAGGCTGGCACCGGCGTGCAGGGTCTGGATCTTGCCGTGCGCGCATTGGCCGCGCGCACACGGCCCTTCGAGGCGTTCCTGCGGTGCTGCGAGCTGCGCGGTTTTCTGGCATGGTGCCTGGCTGACGACGCGCAAGCGCAGGCCAGCATGCGGGCGCTGGCAGGCCAGGCGGTGCGGTCGCTGGACGATTGGCGCGCACCGCCTTGCGCGGCCGAGCTGGAACGCCGCCGCAAGGCGCCGCTCGGTCCGGAACACGAAGCCATGCTGCGGCGCTGGGGCTACCCTTATGTCTTCGATCAATTCGTGTTCCACATCACCTTGTCGAACAAGCTGCAAGGGTCGCAGCTCGAAGACGCCGGACGGCAGATCCGGCTCATGAGCGAGCCGCTGCTGCGCGAACCCATGCCGGTAAGCTCCGTGAGTCTGTACGTGCAGCCCCAGGCACAGGCGCCTTTCCTGGTGGCGCGCCACTACGGTTTCGACGGCACGACGGCCGACGGCGCCGGCGCCGTTTATCTGGACGAAAGCGGGTGAGCGGTCTGGGCGCTGGTCTGGTCTATCTGATGGGCGCTTCGGGCAGCGGCAAGGACACTTTGCTGAGTCTGGCGCAGACGAGGCTAACCGGTGCGGATCGCATCGCGGTGGCGCGGCGGGTCATAACCCGGCCCGGCAGCGTCCATGAAGCCAGCCTGGAAGTGACCGAAGCGCAGTTCGAGCAGATGAACCAGGCAGGCCGCTTCGCCATGCAGTGGAGCAGTCATGGACTGCGTTACGGCATCGGCGTCGAAATCGACGCGTGGCTTGCCCAGGGGCAGGTGGTGATCGTCAACGGCTCGCGCGGCTATCTGCCGCAGGCGCTGGCACGCTATCCGGCCATATCGGCCGTGCAAATCCATGTCGACCGCAATGTGCTGGCGCAGCGCCTGGCGTCTCGTGGCCGTGAGACGCCGGAGCAAATATCCCGACGCCTGGCGCAGGCGGTGCCGGATGGCGAACTGAACGTGCCGCCGCCGGGCACGCTGCACGGGCTGGACAACAATGCGGCGCCCGACGCGGCGGCGCAACGCCTGCTGGATATCGCGCATGCCTTGCTGAACCCCTCCCTGCGCAATCACGTCGACTAGGATGCGCCGATTGGCCGTGCATGGGCGGCCTCTGGCCGCCCATGTCCATTCAAGCCCTGCGCAGCCTTTCCACCATGGGCAGGTAGTGCGACAGCGGTGGCGTTGCGGCCTGCACGTCCTTGGCCAGATCGTCGTAGCGGCGCAGGCGCAAGGCCGCCTCGGCATGCGGCTGCGCAATGAATGCCTCGGCGCCAGCGTCGTCGAAAGAACCGCCTTGCAATGCCAGGCTGTTTTTCGAGGCCTGCGACAAGGTGTCGTAATAGGCAGCGTCCACGGCGCATAGATAGCGCTTGGCCGCCACATGCAGGCGTATGGGCTCGGTGACCTCGGGCCCCATCAGCGTGGCCAGCGCCGAGGCGCCGACTTCCTGGTGCCTCATGTCCTGCGTCTGGCTCGACGCCTGCAGCAGGTGGCCCAGGTCGTGCAGCAGGGCGGCGGCGATGAGCGCGGGTTCTTCGCCGGCCTGTTCGGCAAGGTGGGCGCACTGCAGCGCGTGCTGCGTCTGGGTAACGTCTTCCGATCCGTAGAAGGCCGTGCCGTAACCGTCGAAAAGCGCCTTGATCCGATCCAGGGTGATGGCCTGGTCTTGCATGTCGATGACCTCGTTCATAGTCCCTCCGATCCTAGTTTCCAAGCTCCAGTATGCAGGGACGAGATGACCAGGCCGTGAAGAGGCGCTGTCATCGAACCGAAAGACGCGTGTCATTGAAGCTACATATAACGCATATAAAGTTCCGCCCAGCGATTCATTGCGTGTCGATATATGGCATCGATACCGATGAGCGTCAAGCCGGAGGCGTGTGTGGAAAGCAAGTTTGATGTCGTTGTTGTCGGAGCGGGAATCGTCGGGCTTTCGACGGCGCTCGCCGCGGCGAAGAAGGGCAAGCGCGTCGCCGTGCTGGACCGCAGCGCCCGGGCCACCGGCGCGTCCATCCGCAATTTCGGCTTCGTCACGATAACGGGTCAGCAGGCCGGCGAACACTGGGCGCGCGCCCTGCGCAGCCGCGACATCTGGCTGCAGGTGGTCGAGCAGACCGGCATCGATGTGGTCCACCGCGGCCTGTTGCTGCCTGCCCGGCGCAGCGAAGCCGCGCAGGTGCTGCATGCGTTTCACGCTACGCCCATGGGGCAGGCCTGCCGGATGGTGACTCGCGAGGAAGCGGCACAGATGGTGCCTGCACTGCGCACGGACGGCGTGCGAGAAATTCTCTACAGCCCGCATGAAATCCGCGTGGAGTCCGTCCAGGCGATCCCCAGGATCGCCGCGTGGCTCGCCGAAAGGCACGGGGTCTCGTTTCAATGGAGCACGGCCGTCCATGCGATCGAGGACCATTGCGTTCATACCAGCCGCGGCGCCGTCCAGGCCGATTCCATCGTGGTGTGCCCGGGAGACGACCTGTCCACGCTCTTTCCCGAGCGGATCGGGCTGTACGGGCTGAAGATATGCACGCTGCAGATGCTGCGGCTCGCGGTCGACGGCGCGCAGGTGCGGCTGGGCGCCGCGGTGATGTCCGACATGAGCCTGGCGCGCTACGAAGGCTTCGATGCCTTGCCCGAGGCCCGCGCGTTGGCCCGCAAGCTGGATGAACAAGAGCGCGAGAGCCGCGAAGCAGGCATTCATTTGATCGTAGTCCAGTCGGCGGACGGCTCGCTGGTCGTGGGCGACAGCCATGTCTATGGCGCGAGCCAGGAGCCGTTCGCGCAAACCCGTTTCGACGAACTGATACTTGACGAGTTTGACCGGGTTTTCGATCTGCCGCGGCGTAAGGTCGTGCAGCGCTGGGTCGGCTCCTACGTTTCGGCCAGCGACCGCACGGTGCTCGTGGACCAGCCGGCCGATCACATCCGTCTCGTCATGGTGACGGGAGGAACCGGTGCCTCGACTGGCTTCGCGCTGGGCGAGCAAGTCGTGGCCGAGTTGTATTCGTGAAATCACTGCAAGAGAAAAAGGCTCAGGCAGGCATGGAAAAGCTAAGTGCGGTCGTCTTCGACTGGGCCGGGACCGTGATGGATTTCGGTTCCTTCGCGCCCATGGGCGTCTTTGTCGAGGCCTTCAGGCAATTCGGTGTCGACGCCTCGATAGCCGAGGCCCGCGAACCGATGGGCCGGCCCAAGTGGGACCACATCGATGCCATGCTCAAAATCCCACGCATCCGCGAGGCCTGGACGGCGCGGCATGGCAGGCAGCCCCAGCCGGCCGACGTCGACGACATCTATCGCGTCTTCGTGCCCATGAATGAAGAAGTCGTGCACCGCTACGCGAATCTGATTCCCGGCGCGCGTGAGACCGCCCAGGCGCTGCGCGCCCGCGGTCTGAAGATCGGCTCGACCACAGGCTATACGCGCTCGATCATGGCGCGCGTGCTGCCGCTTGCCAAAGAGCAGGGCTACGAGGTCGACAACCTCGTGTGCGCCGGCGATCTGCCCGAAGGCCGGCCGACGCCGATGAATATGTACAAGTGCTTTCTCGATCTGGGTGTGTGGCCTGCCCACGCGGTGGTCAAGGTCGACGATACCGGCGTGGGCATCGAAGAGGGTGCGCGCGCCGGATGCTGGACCGTGGGCGTGGCATTGAGCGGCAACGAGGCCGGCCTGACCGCGGACGAGGTTCGGCAGGCCGATCCGGCCGCGCTGGACGCGGTGCGCCGCAGGGCGGCGCTGGCCCTGCAGGCGCACGGCGCGCATTACGTGATCGACACGGTGGCGGATCTGATGCCCGTCATCGACGATATTGAACGCAAATTGGCGCAGGGTCTGCGTCCATGAATTACTCAACGAGGTATTACATGAAAACCGATCGCATGCAGGGCAAGATAAAAGTATTGGCGGCGGGCGTGTTCTGTGCGCTCGCTTCGATGGCGGCCCTGCCGGCCTGGGCCGACGCGGGCGTCGTCACGGTCTATTCGGCCGACGGCCTGCACGACGGCAAGGGCAGCTGGTACGAAACCGAATTCGCCCAATTCACGAAAGAAACCGGCATCAAGGTTCAATACGTCGAAGGCGGTTCGGGCGTCGTGGTCGAGCGCTTGATCAAGGAAAAATCCAACCCGCAGGCCGATGTCCTGGTGACCTTGCCGCCATTCATCCAGCGCGCGCAGGCCCAGGGCCTGCTGCAGAAGTTCCGTCCCACGGACGCGGCGCGCATCGAAGGCGGCACCGATAGCTACCAGCCGCTGGTCAACAACTACACAAATTTCATCTACAACGCCTCTGCGATCAAGCAAGCGCCCAAGACCTTTGCCGATCTGCTCGATCCCAAATTCAAGGGCAAGATCCAGTACTCGACACCCGGACAGGCCGGCGACGGCACTGCCGTGATGCTGCTGGTCAACCACGCATTCGGCGGCAAGGACGCCGGCTTTGAATACCTCAAGAAGCTGCAGGACAACAATGTCGGTCCGTCCGCTTCCACCGGAAAGCTGACCGCGCTGGTCAACAAGTCGGAGCTGTACGTGGCCAATGGCGATCTGCAGATGAACATGGTGCAGATGAAAGACAACCCGAACATCCGCGTGTTCTGGCCCGCGGGTCCGGACGGCGTGCGCACGGCCATGTCCCTGCCGTACTACGTCGGCCTGGTGAACGGCGCGCCTGATTCGAACAACGGCAAAAAGCTGATCGAGTTTCTGCTTTCCAAGAAAGCGCAGTCCACGGTTTCGTCGGTTGCCTACGGCCTGCCGGTGCGCAAGGACGTGACTCCGACCGATGCCAACTACAAGAGCTTTCACGCCGCAATGCAGGGTGTGAAGATCTGGACGCCGGACTGGAACAGTGTGCTGCAGGACCTCACCGCTGACGTTGCGCGCTGGCGCCAGGTCACGGGGAGCTGATGTGACGAGCCCCACGCTTGCCCGCTTCGCGCCTTGCCAGGAAAGCGCGTCGGCGCCCTGGACGCTGTCCGGCGGCATCGACGCGGCCGATTCGGCCGTCGTTTCTGCCGGTTCCCTCAAGGGTGCGCAGGCCTCGCGCGACGCGATCGGCGGTTCGTCCGTTTCCTTCGAGCAGGTGAGCGTGGCTTATCGCGGCAACGTGGTGCTCAAGCCGCTGGACCTGAAGATTGAGGCCGGCGAGTTCCTCGCGCTGATCGGGCCGTCCGGATCGGGCAAGACGACCGCGCTGCGGGCCGTCGCCGGATTCGTGCGGCCGGCCAGCGGACGCATACGCATCGGCGAGGTCGATGTCACCGACCTGCCTCCCTACGAGCGCGGCCTGGGTATGGCCGTGCAAAATTACGCCCTGTTCCCGCACATGCGCGTGGAACAGAACGTGGCCTTCGGCCTGAAGGCGCAGCGCGTCGAGAAGCCGCTGATCGCCGAACGCGTGAAGGAAGCGCTGCGCATCGTCGGCATGACGCAATACGCCGGTCGCTATCCGCGCGAGCTCTCCGGCGGCCAGCAGCAGCGCGTGGCCATCGCGCGCGCGCTGGCGGTGCGCCCGCGCGTGCTGCTGCTGGACGAGCCGCTCTCGGCGCTGGACGCCCAGATCCGCCGCAGCATGGTCGAGGAACTGGCCCGCCTGCACCGCGAGTTGCCGCACCTGACCGTGCTGTATGTGACGCACGACCAGAGCGAGGCGCTGACGCTGGCCGACCGGATTGCGATCATGCGCGACGGCCAGGTGAGCGCGCACGGCCAGACCATGCAGCTCTACCACCGTCCGCCGAACCGCTTCGCCGCCGAATTCCTGGGCCGCGCAAATCTGATGCCGGCCGTGGTCGAGGCGCCGGTCAATGCGACCGGGGTCGCCCGGGTGCGGGTCGGCTCGTTCTCGATACAGGCCAGCAGCGGCGAGGTCGCACCGGGCGCGCGGCGCCTGCTGTGTGTGCGTCCGCAGAATATGACGCTGCAACGCGGCGACTCCGACCACAATACCCTGACCGGCATCCTGCGGTCGGTGCACTGGCAGGGGGAACTCACGCACATCGCGCTGGATGTCGAGGACATCCCGGTGCGCGTGGTGCTGACGCGGCCGATCGCGCTGCCGCAGACAGGCGGTCGCATGGACATCCACTTTTCCGCCGACGACGCGAGCCTGATTCCGGATGAGGCGCATGCCTGAAATCCTGGCTATGCGCCTGCGCGCAACGCCCCACCTGCGCAACGCCGGATGGGTCGCGGTGCCCATACTGGTCATTGCATGCCTGTTTTTCTATCCCTTGGCGCTGATCGCGCGTCAGGCTTTTACCGACGATTCGGGAGCGGTGGCGATCCGGCCGTTCTTCGATGTGCTGCATTCCAGGTACTTCGGGCATGCGCTTCTGAACACGATCGAGATCGCCACATCGGCGACCGCCGGGTGCCTCGTGCTCGGCCTGGCGCTTGCGCTGATCCTGACCTTCGTGCCTTTTCCCGGATGCGTCCTGGTCGCGCGCCTGATCGACACCTTCATTGCCTTGCCCACTTTTCTGGTCACCCTGGCCTTTACCTTCATCTACGGATCGGCGGGCATCCTGAACAGCCTGCTGCAGCAGCATTTCGGCTTCGCTCAGCCTCCCGTGCAGTTTCTCTATTCGGCGTGGGGTGTGGTGCTCGCCGAAATCACGGTCTACCTGCCTTTCGTGCTGCGGCCCCTGCTCGCCAGTCTTTCACTGATGGACCCGGGCCAGATCGAGGTGGCGAGCACCCTGGGTGCGCGGCCGTGGCAGATCATCCGCCAGGTCATCCTGCCCGCGGCATTTCCGGCGCTGATCGCCGGTGGCAGCCTCTGCCTGCTGCTCACGATCAACGAGTTCGGCGTCGTGCTGTTCATCGGCGCCAAGGGTGTGACGACGCTGCCGTTGTTGATCTACAGCAAGGCAATCCAGGAATCGGATTACCAGTCCGCCTGCGTCATTGCCGTGGTCAATATTGTGCTTTCGCTCGGATTGTTCGGCCTTTACCGCGCCGCCGCGCGCCGCCTGGGAGCCTGAGCCATGCTGGTCTGGTCGCGTTCGGGACGCATCGCCATCTGGTCGCTCGCCGCGTTGCTGCTGGGCGTGCTGTTCTTCGCTCCGCTGGCCGTCATTGTGATGGCGAGCTTTGCCGGTCAATGGAACGGCGCATTGCCGAGCATCCCGACGCTGACCCACTACCGCGATGTCTTCACCGGCGACAACGGCAATGCCATCAGGGCGAGCCTGGCGACGGGGCTCATTGCCAGTTCGGCGGCGCTGGTCATGGGCACGTGGGCTGCGTTGGCGCTGCGCCTGCAGGGCGAGCGTTGGCAGAAGCGGCTGGGGTGGCTGTTTTTCGTACCCAGCGCGGTGCCGTCGGTTTCGGTCGGCCTGGGCTTGCTGGTGGCGTTCAGTCAGCGTCCCGTCCTGCTGAACGGCACGGTCGCAATCGTGATAATTGCGCACTTCGTGTTGATATCGGCCTTCACTTTCGGCAATGTATCGGCGGGCCTGTCGCGCCTGCCTCCCGATTTCGAGCAGATCGCCTCCAGTCTGGGGGCTCGCCCCGGCTACCGTCTGCGCCATGTGACGCTGCCGATGATCGCGCCTTATCTGCTCGCCGCGTTCGGTCTGAGTTTTGCGATGTCGATGGGGGAACTCGGGGCGACTGTCATGGTCTATCCGCCTGGCTGGGTGACCTCGCCTGTCACGATCTTCAGCCTGACCGATCGCGGCGCCGTCTTTTCCGGTGCCGCGCTGACGATCGTGCTGATCGCCACGACGCTGCTGCTGCTGCTTGCGCTGGAGCGCATCTCGGTCAAGGCCTCGCCCGCGCGCTAGCGCGGCAAAGCGGCTCTTAGTGGCAGAACTCCGGTTCGCTGCGCATCAGGCGCCGGCGTACGCTGTCCAGGTGGGCACGGGCGCTGGCGGGATCCTCAGCCATCATCTGCGCGGCAGTCTTGGCCGCGATGTCGGGCGCAACAGGCTTGAGCTTGCGATTCATGGATGCAGCCAGGCGTTGCGCCTGGGCGGCGCGTTCCAGGTAGTACAGATCGTCCCAGGCCCGGGCGATCGAGTCGCCCAGAACCATCACGCCATGGTTCTTCATGAAGACGATATCGGCCTGATCGTCCAGGGTGGCCGCGATGCGGTCGCCCTCGGATTCGTCCAGCGCCAGGCCGTTGTAGTTCTCGTCCACCGCGACGCGGCCCCAGAATTTCAGCGCGGTCTGGCCGACCCACAGCAGTGGGTCGCCCTCGACCAGGCACAGCGCCGTGGCGTTGGGCATATGGGTATGGAACACCGCGCGGGCGCGCCGATGGCGCAGGTGTACGCGCGCATGAATGTAGAAGGCCGTGGCCTCCGGTCTGCCCTGGCCGTGCACGACGTTGCCGTGCAGGTCGCATACCAACAGGCTGCCCGCCGTGATCTCGTCGAAAGCCAGGCCGTAGGCATTGACGAGAAAGAACTCGTCGCTGCCCGGCAGCATGGCCGAGAAGTGGTTGCAGATGCCTTCGCCCATGCCCAGGCGCGCGGCCATGCGAAAGCTCGCGGCCAAGTCAAGCCGTGCCTCGCGCACCGCATGCGCATCCAAGGCCGCCAGCCTGGCGACGGCGGCATCGGTCAAGCCCTGCACTGCGTTCATGGCGTGGGCCATATCCCGTTCCTTCGTATTGCGGCGCAAGGCCGATGGGGCTTAGTTTAGTGTCATCGGCGCGAGCTCGACGTGGCGCGCGGCAGCAGGCGTGCGGCCAGATAGCAATGGTCGGCGGAAAACAGACGCCGATAGGTCAGCAGCACCGCGCCCAGCGTGCCCAGCGACGAACCGGCAGCGATCAGGAACATGATGACGATCTGGTAGCGTACGGCCTGCAGCGGCGATTGGCCGGCCAGCACCTGGCCCGTCATCATGCCGGGCAGGCTGACGATGCCGACCACCGTCATCTGGTTCAGGGTGGGCAGCATGCCGGCGCGCAAGGCCTGGCGCGCCGGCTCGCGCGCCGCCTCCCAGCGCGTGGCGCCCATGGCCAGCGCGGACTCCACGCGGTCGCGCCGCGCGGTCAGCTCGTGCGTCATGCGCTCCACGCCCAGGGAGGCGCCGGTGAGCGTGTTGCCCAGGATCATGCCCAGGATGGGGATGGCGTATTGCGGCGTATACCAGGGGTGGATGCGGATCACGACCAGCAGGCCCACGGCGGCCACTAGCCACGAGCCTATCCAGATCGACACAATGCTGTCCAGGGTCTGGCCGGTGTAGCGCCAGGCGCCGCGCTGCGAGCCGGACAGGCCTGCGATCAGGGTCATGGCGGTCATGAGAGCCAGCACCGCGTACCAGCGGTCGTAGGCGAAGACCCAGCCCAGCACATAGCCTACGGCCAGCAACTGCAGCACTGTGCGCAGCGCCGCCCAGAGCAGCCTGCGCTCCAGGTCCAGGCGCAGCAGCATCGAAATGGCGCCGTTGACCAGTACCAGCAAGGCGGCGATGGCCAGATCGCCCAGGCTCAGGTCCTGCAGGGCAGGACTCATTGCGCCGACTCCCTATTCATTCTGCCGCCGGCACTCATGGCCACGTGGCGGGTACCCACGCGCAAGGCCTGTGCCGGGTCGTGCGAAATCCAGAGCGTGGCGCGGCCAGCCGGATCGGCCTGCAGCCAGCGTGCGATCAGCGCCTCGATCGCCAGGGCGGAGTCCGGATCGAGCGACGCGGTGGGCTCGTCCAGCAGCAGGGCCTGCGGGTCCAGCTGCAATGTACGGGCCAATGCAACGACCTGGGCTTCGCCGCCCGACAGCTCGCTGGCCTGGCGGCCCAGGAGCGCGTCGGCGTCCCGGCCTGCCGCAACGAGCAGATCGCGCGCCTTGCCGGGGTCGTATTTCAAGCCGCGGTACACACGCAGGCTGTAGGGGTAGCGCAGGTTCTCCTCGACCGTTCCGTCGAGCAGCGCGGGCCGCTGGCGCAGATAGGCGGCATGCCGCCGATAGGCGGGAACCGCCTTGTGGGAGATCGACTTGCCCCGCCAGTGCACCGCGCCGCCGTCCAGCGGATCGAGCAGCGCCAGCGCCCGCATGAACACGCTTTTGCCCGAACCCGACGGGCCGACCAGCGTGACGCGCTCGCCCCGGCGCAGCGAGAAGTCCGTGGGATGCAACAGAACCTGCCCGCTGCGCGGATCGCGGCGGGTGATCGCCCGGGTCTCGATCAACAATGTGTCGGTCATATCACTCGTTATGGAAATAATGGGAAATTGTCGTTGATTTGCAGTATGAACGATGACGCTGGCGGCATTGTCGTGTGCTTTAAGCATGGCGCCCGAGCCTGCTGGCTACAGCTGACATTGGCCATCTTTTCTTGGTCGGAAAGGCAACGCTGGAAAGATATCATTTGCCGGTGCAGCAGCCCTTCGCTTGGCTGAAGACGGCAAGACCGTGCCGCGGGCCGGCACGGATCCGGCATCCAAGCGCGACGCGCTTCCCGCAGCCTCGCTCTGCGGGCGGCCGACCCCCGTAAATCTGATCCTCAGCCCCGAGTTCTATGCGCCGAGCATTGAATCGGAGCGCGTGCGCCAAGCGCTTACCACGGGCATAGCCGTACCTTATCGGGGTGTATCCGGTTCAAAGAACGGCGAAGTGATGGATTGCATGCCGACTTGCCCGGCACTTGCGCATTTCGCGTATAAAATATATAATCTGATATAATATATTTTCATAAATTAAAAATATGAGATGCGCAAAAAGTCCGTCCCCATCGATCTTTCGCTGATGCACTTGTCGGCAGAGAAAGCCTGCATGCTGCTGAAGGTGCTGGCCAATCCCGACAGGTTGCTTCTGATGTGCCAGTTGTCTCAGGGCGAGTGGTGTGTCAGCGACCTGGAAAAGCAGTTGGAAATACGCCAGCCTACGCTCTCGCAACAGCTCGGGGTACTTCGCGAACACGGGCTCGTTGCGACACGGCGAGAGGGAAAGAGCATCTTCTATTCCATCGTGAGCAAGGAAGCGATTGCGGTCATGAACGTGCTTTACGACCAGTTTTGCACCCAATGAAGATAAGGAGCAGCCATGTCTATTGATATCGTGAGTTTCACCCCGAGACTGTCGCTGATTGGCGGTCTGCTGATCGGCGCCGCGGCAGCAGTGCTTGTTTTATTTAACGGGCGTATTGCTGGCATCAGCGGCATCCTGGGAGGTCTGCTGGGCACGCCACGGAAAGATGCCGGCTGGCGTGTCGCTTTTCTTGCAGGGTTGATTGGAGCGCCTGTGCTGGCAAGTCTGCTCGGTAACACGGTGGCGCTTGATGTCCAGGCGGGATGGGGCGAACTAACTATCGCCGGCTTTCTGGTCGGCATCGGTACGCGCTACGCGGGTGGTTGCACGAGCGGTCATGGCGTCTGCGGCATTTCACGGGGTGCCATCCGGTCGCTTGTTGCGACGGCAACGTTTATGGCAAGCGGTTTTCTGACTGTGTTCGTGTCCAGACATCTGCTGGGAGGTTGAAATGGGTTTGATCGCTGCTTTAATTTCCGGACTTATATTTGGCGTCGGCCTGATGATCTCGGGCATGGCCAATCCAGCAAAGGTGCTGGGTTTTCTCGATATTTCGGGACGATGGGATCCGTCACTGGCATTTGTCATGGCCGGGGCAATAGCCATTGGCTCTATCGCATTCCTGTTTGCAAAACGTCGTAAAAAATCCCTGCTGGGTCTGCCCATGCAGATTCCGGTCAGCACCAATGTGACCGTGAGGCTTGTACTGGGGAGCGCGGTATTCGGCGTCGGCTGGGGGCTTGCAGGGTTTTGTCCGGGGCCCGCACTGGTCGCAATGGGCGCTGGCTTTCCCAAGGCGTGGTGTTTTGTGGCCGCAATGGTCGCGGGGATGGTCGTGTTCGAAATCCTTGAGCGTGTGAAGCAGAACCGTCAACATGCCTGACTTTGTGCCTTATCGTAGCGGTGGCCCAAATCCTTGCCTTAGTCGGTTTTTCTGTGCTTGCCCTTGCCCTTGCCCGCAGCCTTAGTAATCGATGTGGCGCTGCGGGCTGGTCAATGACTGCTTGAACGAGAGAAATACGGGTATCTTCTTCAGAAGATAATAGGTAGAAAGCGGCCCGTCGTTTTCATATAGGCGTCATAGCTGGGAAATTTTTCGCACAACCAATGCTCTTCCAGCCTAGCCTTCACGAATAATACGCACAGCAGAATAGAAAATAATCCGAAAATAATCGCGCTTGGCTTGGAAAAAAAGCACGCAATTCCGAAGATCAGGATCGAGGTATACATCGGGTGACGGATATGGCGATATACCCCGTGAACAACAAGTGAACCACCGGACTTCGGGCTGGGGTGAATATTGAAGTTACCAGGCCGGTTGCTAAATACCGCAGCAAATCCGACAGCAATTGAACTTAGAACAGCTATCCAAGGCAACAGATTTTCAGAACGCAATGCTGGCAGTAGCGAGCTAAAAAAAATCAGAGCGAAAAGTAAGAAAAACTGTAAACCCACCAGTAGATATCCGTAAGCGTATCGATTTTTCATGATGATTAAATTGGTCGCTCACAGGAGGCGTTAGGAGGCGATCGAATTATTTCTTGGCCGATCGTTTGGAAATCGAGTCCGGTTAGCCGGACGTCGGTCTGTCCTTCAAAGCGTCACAACGGGATTCGCGTGAACACGAAAGCGGTCCAAAACAGCGAACTCTTGCTGATTCGAGTCTTGCCATTGACTAGGGCGAGCAGGGCGAGCACAGCGATGTTAATCGCAACGCTACCGGCGGTGCCGAATCCCCATTTGTCGCCAAATAAGTCACCGAGCACCGAGCCGAGACAGTTCGCCAGAATGGCCGACATCCAGTAGAAGACTTCGTCCGTGCGCCTTGATATAGGATAGAAACCAATCCTGCCACAGCGAACACGCCAGAGCGCTTGAGTCACCAGCAAACAAACCAAAAATATTCCTGCCCCGGCTGCGGTTCCGAAGTGCAAGAATCGATCAATGCTATCTGAAATTTCTGCGCCGGAGGCCGCCGTGCTCAGAACCAATGCCCAATAAAGGACGGGGCGGTGGCGCTCGAGGTGAAGCTGCCCTAAAAACAGCGCCGCCGTTATAACAAGCGCAATGACTAGCGCGGGAACGTAACCGAGGCCCAATGCGATCGAGAGAGCGTCGCCTGCGAGGTCACCGACGGTCGTTACGGCAGTCTTCACGATCCAGAACGTTATCGTGATGGCAGCGACTTTGTTGGAGTCGGACTTGGGCATCCTGTTGAATCCTTCGAACTGATGTGGATTTGTAAACTTACATTTATTTCGCTTACCGAAAACTTAGGGCGCTGCCAGTCCGCGTACGCCACGGCCGCGGCCCCTATGCAATTGCGATTCGAACTCATCGCCGTGTCAAGGCGATCTCGGGATCCCGCTCATCGGGCATGGGCGGTCATGCAATGGATGTGTTTCTACAATCACGAACGCCCCGATATGGCCGATCCACTCGTCCGGCCGCCCGAATTCTCACAGCCGTATCGTGTGGTTGCAGATATTTAGTCACGCCTTGTCTTTGATTATTTTCAGCTATGTCTGCTAACGCACAGATTTATAAATCCAGCAAGATTATGGTGATAAAACTTATCCGCCAATGTTCGTTTGTGAACGGCAGAACTGCATCAGGCAGCAGCGGATGCGGTTTTCACTGATTTTTTTGTTATATCGATTGGATTAATGTCATGACATTTTTTGAAAAATCTCTCGTTACTCTACTCGGTCTGGCTTTCTACGCGGGTGGGACTTGCGCACAAGCTTACACGGGTGAAAAGCTGGCTGTAGACGCTAAGATCAGCATTGAACAGGCGCAGGCTATCGCACTCAAAGCGCAGCCAGGAATAATTGCCGATGAAGAATTAGAGCAGGAACCAGGGGGCAGCGGTTTGCGCTATTCCTTTGATATCAAGAATATCAAGGATAATAAAGTGACACACGAGGTAGGCGTGGATGCCAAAACGGGCAAGGTGCTGGAGAATAAGAAAGAAGGCAAGAATCCAGACTAACGGTACGGGTTGCCGCATTTTCCCTGGTGTTTACAAGCCATTAGGGCTTGCCACCAAAGAAAAAACCGACCCTGTCGGTCGGTTTTTTACACTAAAAGCACAGCCACTTCAGCAAAACCGGCGAACCTATCAATGGTTTCCGATAAAAAATAATCTGCCCGCCGTAAAATCAAGCATATCTTTGCCAAGCGGCAAATTTATGTTTAACGCTACATGATCCGCACTAATTGATACAAGATCTTTGGTGGAGCGGAGGAGGATCGAACTCCCGACCTTCGCATTGCGAACGCGACGCTCTCCCAGCTGAGCTACCGCCCCAAATCAAGTCCGTAACTATACCGTATTTTTTGCGCTGCAGCTCAATACCCTTTTGTGCAAAGGTGGCCTGGACGGCCGAGGCCGTGACGGTATGCGAACGCGAGGCAATATGCCGGCCTCGCTGTGCCGGCGGTGCTGGCGTCGCATCGATCCGCGGTGACCGAAAGCGAAGCGTCTGCTGACAGGTAATGGTATTGTCCTGGAGCAGAGCCATTGGGTTGCAATATGCCTATGCCTACTACTTCACGATGGGCCGACCCTCGAGCCGACACACCGGATGCGGGTTCACCGGCAGCTGGGTCCACAAATAGCGAGGACCTCGATGCCGTGCGCGAGCGTGCGCAGTGGCTTGCCCTTGCCGTCGCGGGCAGCGGCACGGGAATCTGGGACCGCAATGTCGTCACGGGGGAGATCCGCTACTCGGCGGCCTGGAAAGCCATACTCGGCTATACCGAAAACGAGCTGACGGATCGCATCGAAGACAGCTACCAGCGCCTGCATCCCGACGATCTGCCCTATGTACAGGCAGCGATGCAGGATCATTTCGAGGGCCGCACCGAAAGCTACGAAGTCGAGCACCGCATCCGTTGCAAGGACGGCCGCTACAAGTGGATATGCAGCCGCGGCAAGGTGACGAGCCGCGACAGCGCGGGGCGCGCCCTGCGCATGGTGGGCACGAGCACAGACATCACCTCGATACGGGAGATGGCCGAGCAACTGCGCGAGACGGTCGATCTGATCACCAATCTCACCGACCAGGTTCCTGGCCTGGTGTTCCAGTGCAGCCGCGGACCCGACGGCCGCATGGCGTTTCCTTACGTGAGCGCCGGTATTTCGGATATTTATGAACTGGCGCCTGAGGCGGTCGCGCGCGACGCCACCTGTATCGAGGCGCTCATCCATCCGGACGATCTGGCGGCTTATCGCGCTTCGTTCGATGAGTCGGCCGCCAGTCTTGCGTCGTGGCACCTCGAATACCGGGTGTGCCTGCCGGCCCAGGGGTTGCGCTGGCGGCTGGGCGATGCGAAGCCGCAAAGACTGTCGGAAGGCGCCACGGTATGGCACGGGTTCATTACCGATATCACCGAACGCAAGCGTATCGAGTCCGAACTGCAGGAGCTGGCGACCACGGACGGGCTTACCCGGCTCGCCAACCGCCGCCATTTCATGGGTTGCCTCGAAGCCCATTTCGCCTATTTGCGCCGGACCAATGGCCTGCCCGCGGCCATATTGATGTTCGATCTCGACCACTTCAAGGCCATCAATGACCGGTGGGGGCATGCGGTCGGCGACGAAGCGCTGCGGCATTTCGCCGACATTCTGCGGATGGAGCTCAGAAGCGTCGACATGGCGGGACGCCTGGGGGGCGAGGAGTTTGCCGTGCTGCTGACGCTGGCCGATCTGGATGACGCGCGCGTGGTCGGGCAACGTATCCAGCGGCGCCTTGCGACCCAGTCGTTGTCCTGCGGGCAGGAGACGATTCCGCTGTCGGTGAGCATCGGGGTCACGCAAATGCGCATGGATGACGTGGCCGCCGAAGCCGCGCTCTCGCGCAGCGACCAGGCGCTCTATCGCGCCAAGAAGAAAGGACGCAACCGCATCGAGTGCGTCTGATCGAGAGAGGTTTCCCTTCAGTCGTTGGCATTGCAAGGTTCTGGACTCTAGTAGCCGCGCGATGTCACCCGGTAAGCGCGCGCAGCCTGCGCTTGTTCAGCAGGTACCGGTACTCCTGCCTGGTGATGGCGATGACCGCGACGTCCAGCACGGTGATGAGCAGCAGCCAGATGGAATGCGTGAACGAATAGCGGTAGAGCTGGTATGCGATGAACAAACCGAAGACTGCGATCGATACGGGAAAGAACCAAAGCCTCTCCCGCAGCAGGCCTACGATGAGCCACAGCTTTACCGCGCCGTGCCCGAGAAGGTAGACGGCAGCGAACTTCTGGGTGCCGACAGACATGTGCTGCACGGCATGAAGTAGGAAATTGGCGACAAGGTCATGCGGATCCTCGGCGAACTCGTCCTTCGTGACCCAAAGCACCCAATTCAGCAAAAACGACTGCGGCACGAAATACGCCGCGATGCCGGCAAGGATTTCCGACAGCGCGAAAACCGCCTTGAGCCAGAGCGTCCATTCGAAAACCAGGTGCAGCCGCTTTCCATAGGTCGAGTTGTTCAAGTCGGTCACGGATTTTTCTTCCCCTTGCCTGTATCGCAGGCATTGCCTTTTCTGTTTCCTGCGCGGACAGGCATCGGCATAGAATGCGCCGCCGGCGCTCATGCCGCAAAGCGTATGCTGACCGTCAAGCCCTTGCCGTCCAGCCCGGTATCGAGCGCCACCGTTGCATGATGCTGTTCGGCGACGCGCCGCACGATGGACAGCCCCAGTCCGCTGCCGTTTCCGGTGTGTCCGCTGCCGCGGTAGAAGCGTTCCCAGGCGCGCTCGCGCTCCGGTTTGGGTATGCCTGGGCCGTTGTCGCTGACCTCCAACACCACATAGGGATCGTTCCGGCGCACCGTTACGTCGACGCGCGCCTGAACGCCAGCATAGCGGATGGCATTGTCGACCAGGTTGTTCAGCAGTACGCGCAAATTGTCGGCGTTTCCCTGGACGAACACGGATTGCGTGCTGGTCACGCCCAGGTCGATCCGGTTGGCAGCGGCCAGGCGCTCCCGGTCCGTGACGACTGAGCGGGCAAGCTGCGTCAGATCCACGACATGCCAGTGCGCATGGCCCGCATCCGGATCGAGCCGCGCCAGCGTGAGCAATTGTCCGGCCAGGTGGGTAAGCTGCACCGCGCCCGTCCGGATCCGCGCGACGATTTCGTCGCGTTCTTGGCTGCTTGCCGCCTGCGGCAGCAGTTCGGCCTGCAGGCCCAGTCCCATGATCGGCGTGCGCAGTTCGTGCGCCGCGTCGGCGATAAATTGCTTTTGCAGCGTAAAGGCGTGGTCGAGCCGTTCAAGCAGGTCGTTCAGCGCATCCACGAGCGGTTTGACCTCGGTCGGCATGGCGGCGGTCTCGATGGCCTGCATATTGTTCGCGTCGCGCCATTTCAGCCCCGAGGCGATCCTGCTCAGCGGCTTCAGGCCATAGCCGATTCCGAACCACAAGGACAAGGCAATCAGGGGCGTGAGCGAAAGCACCGGCCAGAACTGTTGCACGGAGATTTCCGCGAGCGTCTCCCAGCGTGCCAGCCGCACCTGTGCCACGCGCACCAGCGTGTCGCCGCTGCGGCTGACGAAGGTGTGCCAGACATGGCCGTCGACGGTTTCGTCGGCCAGGCCCGGCCCTTGCGGCGGCGGCAGCGTCGAATATGGGTCGCTGCTGAAAACCAGGCTTTTGCCCCGCCAGACCTGCAGCAGCACGCCGTTCGGCTGCTGGCCGGAAAGCCGGCCCTCACGGTCTACGCCCGTGAGCGACAGGCGCCCGTCGGCTTCGACCACGACGTGCTGCGCAATGGCTTTCATCTGGTCGTTCAACAGATCGTCCAGGTCATCGAGCGAGCCCCACCATGTCGCCACGCTCCCCACGGCGCCGGCCAGCAGTGTGGCCGGCAGCAGCCACAGCAGCAAGCGCCGGCGCAGCGACGACATGAACCAGCGCGAAAGGCGCATTCTCACGGAGCTCATGCGATTTCCCCGATGCGGTAGCCCACGCCGCGCACATTGCGGATCGCCTCTGTTCCTAGTTTGCGGCGCAGGTTGTAGATGTGCACCGGAATCGCGTTGCTTTCGATTTCCTCGTTCCAGCCGTACAGGCGTTCCTCCAGCTGCTCGCGCGTGGCGATTGCGCCGGGGTCGCGCATCAGCTCTTCGATCAGCGCGAACTCGCGGGCCGTGAGGGCAATTTCCTCGTCATGCAGCCAGCAGCGGTGCTGGACCGGATCCAGGCGCAATGCGCCGACCACGAGCAGGGCCTGTGCCCGTCCTGCCTGCCGGCGGTTTACGACGCGTATGCGCGCCAGCAGTTCCTCGAGCGCGAAGGGCTTGACCAGATAGTCGTCGGCGCCGCCATCCAGTCCGGCGACGCGGTCCGGAACGCCGTCTCGCGCCGTAATGATGATCACGGGCGTCGCGTCGTTGCGCTGGCGCAGCGCGGCCAGCAGCGTCATGCCGCCCTGACTGGGCAAACCCAGATCGAGCAGCACCAATCCGTAGGAAGTCGTGCGCAATGCCAGCGCGCCGGCCTCGCCGTCCTGCACCCAGTCCACCGCGAAGCCTTCCCGGCGCAGACCCAGGCGCAGGCCGTCGCCGATCAGCGAATCGTCTTCAATCAGCAATATTCGCATTCCGTCTTCCTGTTCCAATCATGCTGCGGCAAGGCTTCTGAGCTTACCTGCCGGACCGTTAACACAAGGTTAAGAGGGGCGCCGGCCGCGCCGCGCCGCCTTCACGCTGGCTTTAGTGTCCAGTTGGTAGACTGCTCTGCATCGCGGCCATCGAGCCGCTGGTTTCGAAGGAGAACCGATGAAAGAACAAATTATCGCCTGCCTGGCCGATGCGTCTGCCGCCGCTTCGATGGCCAAGGTCTCCAGTCTCAAGGCGGTGCAATAATGGAAACCTTCGTGCAGACATCCCGCTTGTTCGCGCAGGAATGGGCGAGCGCGCCCCGATCGGTCGGCGCCATTTGCCCCAGTTCGCGGCGGCTCGCAGCCCGGCTGGCGCACGAGGTGCCTGCGGGCGACGGCGCGGTCATTGAGCTGGGGGGCGGGACCGGTTCGGTTACGCACGCGCTGCTCGCAAACGGCGTGTCGTCCGACCGGCTGATCGTGGTCGAGCGTTCCGCCGCCTTTGTCCGGCATCTGCGCGAACGCTTTCCCGACGTGCCGGTGATGCATGCCGACGCCGCCGATTTGTCGCGCAGCCTGCCGCTGGACTTGCGCGTCGATGCCATCGTCTCGTGCCTGCCCTTGCGGTCGCTGCCGAGCCAGGAGGCCGAGGCCGTCGTCGGCCAGTGGCGCCAGGTCCTGCGCCCGGGAGGCGTGGTCATCCAGTTTTCCTACGACATCCGGCCGACCCGCGGCATGGCTGGCGCGGGCGACGATTTCGTCCTGCTGTCGAGCCGGCTGGTCTGGGCGAACCTGCCGCCGGCCCGGATTGTGACGATGCAGCTGCGCGCGCCCGGACTCGCATCCGCGCGCGAAATCACAAATCGAAGTGTGTGATCGAAGTCTGGCCGTACAGATTGTTGCTTTCGGCCAGCCGCATCATTAGGCGCACGAACGTCGCCGGGTTCCTGGCGTTGAGCGGCAGTTTGGTGCCTCAGTCCAGGGCCAGCGTGGCGATCACCGGCGCATGGTCCGAAGGCTGTTCGTTGCCGCGGGGGCCCTTGTCGATGAGGCACCCGGTGCAGACCGACTTGAGCGGGTCCGAGAGCAGGATGTGATCGATGCGCAAACCCGCGTTGCGCTTGAATGCGAACTGGCGGTAGTCCCACCAGCTGAAGGACTTGGCGGGTTGCTCGAAGAGACGGAAGGCGTCGGTCAGGCCCAGGTCCAGCAGGCCGCGTAAGGCGGCGCGCTCAGGCTCGGAGACCAGCACCTGGCCGACCCATTTATCGGGATTGTGCACGTCCTCGTCGGCCGGGGCGATGTTGTAGTCGCCCAGGACGGCCAGGCGCGGATGCGCGGCCATTTCTTCCCGCAGCCAGCGGCGCAGGGCGGCGAACCATTCGAGCTTGTAGGGGTATTTCTCCGAGTCCAGGGCCTGGCCGTTGGGGCAGTAGGCGCAGATCACGCGCACATCGCCCGCGGAGCTGGGCAGGGTCACCGCGATCACGCGCTGCTGCGGATCGTCGAAGCCCGGGATGTTGCGCACCGCGGCCTGGCCCGGCTGGCGCGACAGCACGGCCACGCCGTTGTAGGTCTTTTGCCCGGCCCAGGCGGCGTGATAGCCGATGTCGGTGAAGGCCTGCAGCGGGAATTTGTCGTCGGCGAGCTTGAGCTCCTGCAGGCACAGCGCTTCGACGGGATTGGCGGCCAGCCAGTCCAGTACTTGGGGCAGGCGCACGTTCAGGGAGTTGACGTTCCAGGTGGCGAGTTTCATTTAAAAAATAATTTGTTTGTTTTCAATAATTTAATTTTCATGGGTGATCTGATTTAGCGTCTAGCTACCCTCCGAGCTACCCAGTTTTTTGTTCAGTGTCATTGCTGTTTCATGTGTTGCATAAAAGTAGCAGTTTTCAACTCTATTTGTTGATGAAGATATTGAGAAAGGCAGATTCCAAGAGGGAGGGCTGGGGAACCATAAGGAAGGTCTGAGTAATTTTCAAGTCGACATGCACTTTGAGCATTATTTCTGTCTGATGAAAATCAGGCGCGCCGGATCGATGAGTTTCGTTCGGCTGGTGTGTTACTCAGACCATCCTTAAAAATCCATCCCTGGCAGTCGAGTGTCGCTCGCGCTTGGGCAAATAGTTCACCACCCTTTCGGCTACCCCTGGCGCCTTTCGATTTTCCGAGCTATTTGAAAATGGAATGAGTTGCACGATATTGATATTAGACGCGTGAAATCGCGCTTGCTATCTTGCGTGCAGACTCCATGCCTTGGATAGGGAAAAGGGAGTTGCACATATGAGAGGAGACAGCGCATGGATATGACGCAAGCACAAAAAACGGACGACACGAGCAAGTTTCTGGCCGGACAACAGACCAATCCGCGCGTCACGCCGGGAGTCATCGCGGCGGTCGCGGCCGGAAACGCACTGGAATTTTTCGATTTTCTGGTCTATGCCATTTTCGCGATCTTCATCGGGGAGGCATTCTTCCCTGCCGATCATCCGCTGACGAGTCTTCTTGTTTCTCTGGCGGTGTTCGGTGTCGGCTTCGTCACCCGTCCTTTGGGCGGCATTCTTTTCGGCTACTTGGGTGACACGATCGGCCGGCGCGCCGCGCTGCTCTGGACCATAGGGTTCATTACACTGGGGTCCCTGGGGATCGCGCTCACGCCCACCTATGCTTCGATAGGTATCGCCGCTCCGATCATCGTCGTGGTCTGCAGGCTGCTACAAGGTTTGGCCTTGGGCGGCGAAGTCGGCCCCGCCAGCGCATTTCTCATCGAGATCGCGCCCAAAAATAGGCGCGGGCTTTACCAGGGCTGGCAGATGGCCAGTCAAGGCATTGGAGTATTGCTGGCAGGAGTGTTGGGACTTTCGACCAGTCTGGTCCTCACATCCGGGCAACTGCAGTCCTGGGGCTGGCGCATTCCCTTTCTCTTTAGCGCTTTGCTGGTGCCGCTGACGGTCTTTCTACGGCGTAGGATGCCAGAGACGGTGCTTCATAAATCCGAACGTAGAGAGGTCTCGCACGCAACGCGAGCGCGTCACGGCATAGGAATCAAGCTGTTTGTTGCCGCTACGGTAGTCATAGCAGGCGGGGCGGTGACCGCCTACCTCGGGCTGTACATGACGACCTACGCGATCCACACGCTGAAAATGCCGGTTCGAGTGGCGCTCGTGGCCACCGTTATCATCGGGATTTTCCAATTCGTTTTCGCACTGTTGGGAGGGATGCTGTGCGACAGGTTCGGCCGACGCCCGCTCATGATCTACCCGAGAGTCGTCGCAGTCGTAGTGCTGGTTCCTCTTTTTAAGTTTCTGGTCGCTTTTCCTAGTGTCCTGTCTCTCATGGTCGTATGCGCTTGCCTTGCGATCATCAATGCCCTGGCCGGCGGTGCTTCCCTGATCGCCGTTCCGGAACTGTTCAGGCCTGAGTCGCGCGCACTGGGGATGGGAACGATCTATGCGATCGGCGTGGCCGTATTCGGTGGTACGGTGCAATTTGCCACGACATGGCTGATTCATTTCACCGGTTCGCCAGCCGCGCCTGCCTGGTACGTCGCGGGCATCAGCCTGGTCGCCGCCCTGGCGGCTATGGCAATGCCGGAGACTGGCGGTGAGTTACCCGAATATCGCCAGCCAAACGCTTGATCGAGTTTTCCCATGTTTGAACATCGCGATATTTTGGACCCTTGCGGCGTGCGTGCGCGTATCGCGCAAAATTTCTCGCAGCGCGCCACCATAGAGCGGGTATTGCAATTCGAGGGCGCCCTGGCTCGAGTCCAGGCACATCATGGCGTCATTCCATCAAGCGCGGCTGAGGCGATCTGCGCTCGGGTCTCGGCGCAATGGGTTCGCCCGGAAGCAGCCGAGCAAGCGCTGCAGAAGGCAGGCCATCCCATGGTGGCGATACTCGATGCATGGTCTGAGCAGTTGCCCGCCGACGCCGCCGAGTGGATCCATTACGGCACCACAACCGCGGACGTCCTGCGCACCATTCAATTCATGCAATTGCGCGATGTGGTTGATGTCCTGGACGAAGCCATGCTGCGCATCGAGCAGGACTTGGCGAGCCTGGCGCATCGATATCGGGCCACGCCAATGATAGGAAGAACCCTTGGGCGCCACGCCATGCCTATCACCTTCGGTTTCAAGGTCGCGGTTTGGCTGAACGAAAATCGGCGCAACCTGCAGCGACTGCGTGCCTGGCGTGCCATCACTAAAGGAGGGGTAGTGAGCGGGGCGGTGGGGACCTATTCGATTCTCGGCGGCGCAGGGCCGGAAATCGAAGCGGCGGTACTCCAAGAGTTGGGACTCGGCGCTTGCGAAGCCATCGACATCAAGGGTTCTTTTGACCGCTATGCCGAGCTGGGCGCAATCCTCGCGATCTGCGCAAAGACCTATGGAAAAATCAGTCAGGAAATCTTCATCCTGCAGGGCGACGACATCCGCGAGCTCGGGGAGGCTGCGAGCTCGGTCGGCTCCTCCACCATGCCGCACAAGAGCAACCCGAACCTGTGTATCGAGGTTATGGCCAAATCGCGGGAGGTTGCCGCCATGCTTCCTGTACTGTTGGATTGGATGGTTGTCATATACGAGCGCGATTCTTCGCATCACGATTCAGAACTAGCTCGCATTTGCATCGAATTTGGGCAACTCGTGTCGTGTATGGCCGCGTTGCTGGGGCGTTTGCAGGTCTTTCCTGAGAACATGCTGCACAACATTTCCCGTACTCGAGGTCTTGTTTATGCCGAAGCATTGACGCTGAGGCTCGCGCCGAAAATTGGCCGACGCAGCGCGCATGCCGTGTTGCACCGGCTGACGCAGCAGGCCTTACAGAACGGCCAGAGCCTGTTCGAGGCCATTGCGCACGATCCCCAGGCATGCGGCCTGTTCGAAGGCATGGACCTGGCAAGTGTCCAGACAGATGTCGGTCAGGCTGCGCTGATCGTGGATCGGACGCTGGAATCACTCGGCATCGTTGTGCAGCGGCCGGGCTGAGCAAAGCATCCGCGTGCTTGTTTGTTGGTTATACGGGCCGCAAGCGAGTTGAACCGTCGCCGCCGCGCAGCACTTCAAGCATCGGCGCAACGCAGGCGGCCATGTTGGCGCTACGCCACAACGCTCCCATGGGGCCGATTCCGCCCAATCCTTTGAAGCCAAGTTCAATCAGGTTGCCGGATTCGAACGATGGCCGCGCAATGGTGAAAGGAACGATGGCGATCAGTCCGAGTTGATTGACCAGGGATGCTGTCAGCAACGGCGAGCGGGTCTGCATCGTGCATAAATGCGGTTGTGCCATGCCTGCGTCAGACCACAGAGATTCGAAAATCCCGCGTGCAGGAACGCCGCCGGGCGGCAATAGCCATGTGAAACCGGCCAGTTGTTCCAGCGTGATGTTCCGAGCGCCTGCCAACGCGTGATTTCTGGGCGCCACCAATACATGCGTGTCATCCAGAAGGGCTTCAAAAACATGGCCCTGCGCGATTTCGCCGGGATGGCGGCAAATGATTAGGTCGGCTCCGTCTTCGGCCGTCAGTTTGGCGACTCCGTAGACGTCGATTTCATGCACCTCCACGGCAATATCGGGATATTGAAGATTGAACTTCCCGAGAGCGCTGGCAAGCAGTCCCGAGATACCCGCGCCTACGGAGGCGATGCGCAGCGTCGATGTGGCGCCTAGGCGGTGGTGGATCGCACGCTCCGCACAACTGCGCGTGTCGTCGATGACCCGCCGGATGAACGGGATGATTTCGTATCCTGCGCGAGTTGGACGCATGCCGCGCGCATGCCGTTCGAACAGCGGCATGCCAAGCTGCGTTTCGAGATCGGCTATCGCCTTTGTCGCCGCGGGCTGGGATAAACGCAGCACCTGCGCGGCTTTTTGCAGGCTGCCTAATTCCGCAACGGATACGGCGATCTGCAAATTGCGCAGTTTCGTCGTTCGGATCAGCTTCGCAAAGAGCTGCTCTGCCGCGGCGGGCCGTGGGATGCCTGGAATCGTCTTTGGGAGCAAGATGGGAGCAGTCCTGCCCGTCGGGACAAAGCGGGCAACAGTTGATATGCCGGAAATTAGCCGCAGTCATCATATAGTGCATGCGGGCAAATAGGTGCACTTATCATGCGGGCAGCGGGCAAGCTGAAATGCGATGTCTAAGCTAATTCGCCTGATTAAATGCCATAGCTGGACGCCTATGATTTTCTGCATCCCAAGGTGCCAGCTCCTGAGTGCCGTCCAGGTCCAGACCGGCGAACAGGTCGGCCAGGGTAGGTACTGACCGGGCGGGCCAGATCGCGCTCAGATTGAAATTGGGCAGGTCTTTGCCGTCTCGCACCTCGCAAAAGCGCACTCCGCGAAAATCCAGCGAGCGTATCCAGCTGGGCAACAAGGCCACCCCGCAGCCTGCGGCAACGCAGGCCAGGACGGTCAGCGTGCGGTTGGCCTCTTGCGACACCACGGGCTCCAGGCCTGCCTTGCGCAGGGCGTCGAGAATGCCGGCATACAGCACCGGTAGCTGGCTGCGCGGATAAAGCACCAAGCCCGCCTCGGCGATCCGCGCCAGCGTTATGCAGCCGTCGTCATCGACCTCGAAATCGCTCGGCACCGCCGCCACCAGCCGGTCGCGCAGCAGCAGGCGTTCGCGCATGCGGCCGGCCACGGCCACCGGCGTGTGCATCAGGCCGATGTCGATGGCGCCGGCGGCCAGGGCCTCGGCCTGCTCGGCATTGCTCATCTCGCGCAACACCACTTGCACGCCCGGCGCTGTGCGGCGCAGTGCTCGCAGGGCGCGCGGCAGCATATCGAATAAAGCCGAGGACACCAGGCCTATGGTCAGGCGCCCGGCGCTGCCGCGCGCGATGTCGCGGGCCCGCTGGGCGGCGGCATCGATGCGGGTCACGCTGACGCGCACATCCTCCAGTATGGACAGGGCCGCCGGCGTAGGCTGCGCGCCTCGGCGCGAGCGATCGAACAGTTTCACGCCCAGCTCCTGTTCCATGCGGGTCAGGGACTGGCTGAGCGCGGGCTGGGCCATGCCCAGCCAGGCCGCCGCGCGGCTGACGCTGCCATGGTCGATCACCGCCAGGAAATGCCGTAAGTGTCTGGTTTCCATATTGAATCGATATGAATAAATGATTTTGAGACTATAGGGTGTGATAGATAGTCTTGCCTAGAATGCGCTCGGTAACGCATCCGCTTTGGCTTCCCTATAGGAGCGCACCGCTTGTTTCCGACTGCCGACTTCGGCCGATCCGGCATCCGCTGTATCGACACGCACGCCCATGTCTTCACGCGCGATCTTCCCTTGGCAGACCTGCGGCGCTACACGCCTGACTGCGACGCCTTGCCATGGGACTACCTGGCCCTGCTGGATGCCCACGGCCTGAGCCGCGGGGTGCTGGTGCAGCCTAGCTTTCTGGGCACCGACAATCGCTACCTGATGCAAGTCCTGGGGGAGCATCCCGAGCGGTTGCGCGGCGTGGCGGTGGTGGATCCGCTGATCGACGAAACGCAATTGCGTGACATGGCGCGGGCCGGCGTCACGGGCATGCGCTTGAATCTGTTCGGGCTGTCCAATCCGGCGCTGACCCGGCAACCCTGGCGCGGTCTGCTCGAGCGCGTCAATGCGCTGGACTGGCACGTTGAAGTCCATGCCCAGGCAGAACGCCTGCCTGCAATTCTGCCGGCCCTGCTCGATGCGGGATGCCGGATCGTGGTCGACCATTTCGGACGTCCCGCCGCAGTCAACGATATGACGCCCTTGTTGCGCTATGCCGACACGGGCCGGGTCTGGGTGAAGCTCTCGGCCCCTTATCGCAACTGGGCCGACGACGGTTCCGGTCACGCGGCCGCGCTGCAGGCTGCGCGTGAGTTGCTGAACGTCTTTGGTGCCGAACGGCTCATGTGGGGTAGCGACTGGCCGCACACCGAGCACAAGGATCGGACCTGCTATGCCGCCACCCTTGCATGGTTGGCCGAGTGGTTTACCGAATGGCTGGACGACCCCGTCCTGCTGCGGCGTGTGTTGGCAGACACGCCTTGCGTTTTTTTCAAATTTCAATAATGAGGAGACTTGCCATGACCCTGTTCACCCGATTGAGTTCGACTGCAGTGCGCCGCTGCGCGGCCCTGGCCCTGGGCGCGCTGGCGCTGGGCTCGGGCGCCGCGCACGCCGGCTATCCCGATCATCCCATCACCCTGGTCGTGACCTATCCGCCCGGGGGCACCGTCGACGCGGTCGCGCGCATTATCGCCCCCACGCTGTCGGCCAAGCTGGGCCAGCCCATTGTGGTGGAAAATCGCGGCGGCGCCGGCGGCATGATAGGCGGCTCGGTCGTGGCGCACTCCAAGCCCGACGGTTACACGCTTATGCTGGACGCTTCAAACTATGCGCAGAATCCGGCCCTGCACAGCAAGATGCCCTTCGATACCCTGGCCGATTTCACGCCGGTTTCGCTGCTGATCCGCGTGCCCAACGTGCTGGTCGTCACGCCCAGCTTCGATAAGGTGCACACGGTCGCCGACCTCATCAAGCTGGACAAGGAAAATCCAGACAAGCCGATCTCCTTCGCCTCGGCCGGTCCGGGTTCGGCGCAGCACCTGGCCGGCGAATTGTTCAACCAACTGGCGGGCACCCATCTGCAGCATATTGCCTACAAAGGCGGCGGCCCGGCCATGATCGACGTGATGGGCGGGCAGGTCCCGGTGATGTTCGCCAGCCTGGGATCGGCCTGGCCGCATATCAAGGACGGAACACTGCGCGCCATCGCCGTGGGCGGCACCACGCGTTCGCCCACGATGCCCGACCTGCCAACCATAGCGCAATCGGGTGTTCCCGGCTTTGCAAGCTATGAGTGGAATGCCGTCTTTGCGCCAGCCGGCACTCCCGCGCCCATCGTGAACCAGTTGTCCCGGGCCTTGGCCCAGACGCTCAAGACCCCTTCGGTCGCGGCAGCACTGACCGGTTTCGGCGCCGAGATCATCGCTTCATCGCCCGCCGATCTGGATAAGTTCCGGCGTGCTGAAATCAAAAAGTGGCAGAAACTGGCCAAGAAAGCGCACATTTCACTGGATTGAGGCCTGTGCGGCGGCGTGCGCGCTTGGGCGCCGCGTCGCCGCGGTTGCCCAAGCCGCCTATGCACAAGGGGGGTGCAGCGACCGTCCGGCCAGATCGCGCAAGGCCGCATCCAGGTCCGGGAATTGAAAGCGGTATCCCGCCTCGTCGGCACGGCGCGCCAGCAGGCGCTGGCCACCGAGCAGAAGCCCCGACATTTCACCCAGGCCCAGGCGCAGCGCCCAGGCGGGCACGGGCAGGCACGCGGGGCGGCGCAATGAGGCCGCCAGGGCGCGCGTGAAATCGGCGTTGCGCACCGACCGTGGCGCGCAGATGTTGTAGGGGCCGCGGCAATCCTCGTGTTCGAGCAGGAAGTCGATCAAGCCCGTCGCATCGTCCAGATGTATCCAGGGTAGCCATTGCCGGCCGCTTCCCAGCCGTCCACCCAGACCGAGCCGGAAAGGCAGGCGCAGACGCGCGAGCATGCCGCCTTGGGCGGCCAGCACCGACGCCGTGCGCAGCAGCACCACCCGCGTGTGGGCGGTCTGGGCCCGCCGAGCCTCGTCTTCCCAGGCAGCGCAAAGGCGGCTGCCGAAATCGCCGGGACTGCCCCCCGTCGTGTCGGTCTCGTCGATCGACTGCTCGCCCCTGTCGCCGTACCAGCCGGCTGCCGAGCCGGATAGCAGAACCCGAGGCGGCAGCGGCAGGCAGCCGAGCCATTGCACCAATTCCCGCGTCAGGGCGACGCGGCTATCCCACAGCAGCTTCTTGCGGGCGGCGCTCCATGGCCGGTCGGCGATCGGCGCGCCGGCCAGGTTCACAACGGCGTCGGGCGTGTCGACATCATCGATCTCCTCGAGCCTCGCGACGCCTCGCGCGCCGCTGCATAGCGCCGGCACCTCTTTCGGCCGCCGGCTCCAGACGATCAGGTGGTGGCCATCGCCGGCCCAGCGGCGGCACAGCGCGCGCCCGATCAGGCCCGTGCCGCCGGTGAGCAAAATTTTCATTCCCATCGCTTCGGATTCCTATCGGGACGCTTCGGGCCAGTGCTGTGGTACCTCGCGCAGCAGGCTGGGATCGTAGCCCAGCTTGCGCACCTGTGAGACCAGCTTGCCATATTCGGCCTGCGGCAGCTGCGGCGTCCTGGCCATGATCCACACGTAGTCGCGCTTGGACCGAGCGATGATGGTGCTGCGGTAGTCGCCGTCCAGATAGGCGATGACGTATTCGGCCTGGAACGGCCAAATGAATTGCATATTCCATCTGGCATTGCCCGTCTGCGGGATCACGGTGCCCACAGGGTGCATGGTCTTGAGCTTGCCCTCGCAGCTGCCGTCGCGAAACCGCAGCGTGGTCTGGACCCTGCCGTCCGGGCGCATTGCATACGATTCCACTTCGTTGCATGCATTGCGCTCGGGCCAGGCGGGAATGTCCGCGATCACATACCAGTCTCCCATGAAACGCGGCAGATCCACGTTGTTTACGGCCGGCATCGGCGGGTTGGAGGAGCACCCGGTCAACGCGGCGCATCCCAGAACCAGCGCCGCGAGTCTGTGAAGGGGGAGTGCGCCTTTCATGAGGCTTGTCCCAGAAGGCTGTGCTTGGCGAACCGGTAATGAGCGACCAGCCACTGCTGGCCCTTGTCATAGCCGAAGAGTTCGGCGCAGGCCATCCAGAATATGCGCCAGCGCTGGAACCACAGCGGCGCCAGTGCGCTGCCGTAGACGCTCGCCAGCGTCTGCAGTACCTGGGTCCGGTGCCGGTCCTGATTGGCCAGCCAATCGTTGGCGGTACGCTGATAGTGCGTGCCGTCGACGATCCAGCGCGCCTCGATGCGCAGATGCTGCTGGAACCATAGCAGCGTATCGGCGGCCGGCATGATGCCGCCCGTGAAGAAATGCCGGCCCAGCCAGTTGTCGGCGCCGTCGGTCTCGAACGGATACATGAGGCTGCGGTGCGCGAATACGTGGACGAACAGCTTGCCCTGCGGCTTGAGCCAATCGCCGATGCGCGACATCAGCGCGGTGTAGTTGCGCATGTGCTCGAACATTTCCACCGAGACGCAGCGGTCGTAGGTGTCCGCGGTCAGGGACAGTACGTTGACGTCGCAGGTGATCACTTCGATATTGTCCAGGCCCAGGTCTCGGCTACGGGCCTGGATGAACTGTCGCTGCGACGAAGAGTTCGAGACCGCCGTGATGCGGGCATTCGGGAAATGCTGGGCCATCCAGAGCGTCAGCGATCCCCAGCCGCAACCGAGCTCCAGGATGCGCTGGCCGTCCTGCAGCTCGGCGCGCTCGGCGTAGAGCGCCAGCATTGCGTTTTCCGCCTCTTCCAGCGTCTCCCCGCCGGTGGGGTAGTAGCACCCCGAGTACTTCAGGCGCGCGCCCAGGCACAGATGGAAGAACTCGGGCGGCAGTTCGTAGTGCTGCGCATTGGCCTGCTGCGTGTGGATGGCCAGCGGGCTGCGGTTCAGTTCCTGGATCAGGTCCTGATAGCGGGTTGCCGTGTCGGATGCGCCTCCGATCCGTTCTTGGCGCAGGCGCTGTCTGCAAAGGCGCCGGATGCCATGGCGCACCAGCGCGTCGGGTAGCCATCCCTTCTCTGCAAGTCCAAGCAGGCCGGGTGCGGGAAGGTCGGCGGATAGCGGGGAGTCCATCATGGTCGCGGTGCTCATCATTGGCCTCGTTCTGAGTCGTCGGAGTGGGGGAACCAGGGAAAGAAACGTGCGGTCGTACGCTGGTATTGGCGGTAATCGTCCCCCCGGGTGCGCAGCGCCTGCATTTCGGTGTAGGGAATGCCGCTGATCCAGCGCAGGAAGATGTACATCGTCACCGGACCGAGCCAGCTGGCCGCTTGAATGGGCGACCCGGCGGCCAGCGCGGCATAGGCGAACCAGTGGCACCATTCGAAGAAATAATTCGGATGCCGGCTGTAGCGCCACAACCCATTCCGGCAGGCGCGGCCCTTGTTGCGCGGGTCGCGGCGAAAGCTTGCCAGCTGCCTGTCGGCGAGCGCTTCGCCCATTACCGAGACGATCCAGATCGCTATCGCGACAATGAGCCAGGGCATTGCCGGGGTGACGGGATTGGCCGCCACGGCGGTAAAGGGAATGGCGAACAGCACCACCAGGCCGGCTTGAAAGGCGAACAGACCGTAGATTTTTCCCTGGTGCCCTTCCCAGCGGGCGCGCAAGGCCCCGTAGCGTCCGTCTTCGCCTTCGTCCAGGCGTAGCCAAAGATGCCATGCCAGCCTCAGCGACCAGATGCCGCCCAGGATGGCAAGCAGTGCGCGCGGCGTGGCAGCGCCGGTTCCTGTCGCCGCGATCAGCAGCGCTCCCAATCCCAGGCATGCCGACCATACGATGTCGACGATGCCGATGTTGTGTTTCAGGCGTTGCCAGGCCCAGGCAGCGGACATCGCCGCCCAGGTCAGGATCGCCAGCAAACCCAGTTGCTGCCATGCGGTCATTGCGCACCTCCGTGGGATATCCGGGGCGCGGCATCGCCGGCAGACCACCGCGCGGCCAGGCTGGCCAGCAGGGGCAGTGCGATCCCCCATCCGGCAGCCAACCAGACCACGGCACGGCCCACCGGCGCTTCGAAGACCACGGACTGCCAGCCGCGCGATGCGCCCCAATAGGCTAGAGGTCCGCCTGCCAGGCCCAGTGCGCAGGCCCAAGCCGGACGCCCGCGCAGCCAGGCCATGGAATGGTTCAAGGTCATGGCAAATGCCACCCACAAGGCCAATATCCATAACGGAGCGCCCGGTGGAACCGACAGGCCCGAGGCGGCATAGCGCAGCCAGCCCAGCGACGACAGTCCGCCGTCGATCAGCAGTCCGCAGAGCAGGGCGATGCCCGACAGGCGCAGGTCCGCGGCACGCTGGTCCGAGGCCATGATCTGCCACGCCAGGAATACTGCGGCGCTTATGCAGCCCGGCAGTGCATCGCCACGGCCCGCGCCAATGACGGCAGCGAACCAGACGGCTTCATAGCCGAGGAAATTGGCCAGGGACTTCATGCCGTAGACTCCGCTTTGCGCGCGGCCCACCCGCTGGCAGCGGGCTGTGCGCCGGGACGTGCGAACAGAAGGTGGGAAACGCCGATCGACCGTTCGCGAAAACCGCCCTCGCAGTAGGCCAGATAGAACTCCCACATGCGCGCGAACCGGTGGTCGAATCCCTGGGCGAGCACAGCGTCCAGTCGAACCAGGAAGCGCTCGCGCCAGGCTTGCAAAGTATGTGCGTAGGAAATGCCGAAATCTTCCTGGTGCACCAGGGCCATGTCCGAAGCCTGGGTTTTGGCCGACAGCATGCTCTGCACCGAGGGAATGAAGCTGCCCGGGAAGATGTGGCGCTTGATGAAATCGACCGAACGCAGCGCCTGCCGGTAGCGATGGTCCTCGATGGTGATGGCCTGCACCAGCGCCAGCCCATCCGGTTTGAGCAGCTCGCCGATTTTTGCGAAATAGTTCTCCAGATATGGGGCGCCGATGGCCTCGACCATCTCGATGGAGACCAGCTTGTCGTACTGCCCCTGCAGATCACGGTAGTCCTGGCACAGGACCTGCACTTTGTCCTGTAAACCAGCCGCCGCAATGCGCGCTGTTGCCAGCGCATGCTGCTCCTTCGAAATCGTGGTGGTGACCACCCGGCAGCCATAGTGGCCGGCGGCATGCAGGGCGAAGCCGCCCCAGCCGCTGCCGATCTCCACCACCGTGTCCTGGGGTTGTAGATCCAGCTTGCGGCAGATGGTGTCCAGCTTGCGTGTCGATGCTTGTTCCAGCGTATCGCGCGGACCGTCCCACATGGCCGACGAGTACATCAGGTCGTCGGAGAGAAAAAGACGGAAGAAATCGTTGCCCAGATCGTAGTGCTCCGCGATATTGCGGCGGCTGCCGGCGCGCGTGTTGCGTCGCAAGGCGTGCCAGCAACGCATGGCCAGGCCGCTGTAGCGTGCCAGTCCGGATTCCATTTGATCGAGCCGGTCACGGTTGCGTACGAGCAGGCGCACCAGCCCCACGAGATCGTCGCATTCCCAGATGCCGTCGCCGTAGGACTCGCCGGCGCCGACGCTGCCGCCCAGCGCCAGCTGGCGGTAGAACACGAGGTTGTGGACCACGACATGGATGCATAGGTCGGGGGCGTCGGCGCTGCGCACGCCCAATTCAGTGCGCGCCAGCGGATCGTCGATGATCAAGCAGCCGGCCTGAAGATCAGCCAGGTTTTTCAGGACCTGGCGGCGCAGCAACTGATCCAGCCAGCTTGCGAAGCGGGCATCGCTGCGCGTGGACGCATAGGCGTCCAGGTTCTTGTGAAGACTTGCCTGCGTCATTTACGGACTCCTGATTCCGTTGTGTCTTGCCTCGTGTGCTTGTGTACGGGATTGCGTTTGAGCCAAAGGCGCAGCGCCTGCCAGTAAATGGCGCCGATGACCTGGGTCGTCATGAGCGGATAGCGCCATAGCACGCGCGCCAGGGTCCTGCCGTTCAGCGGATGCCGCGTCATGGACAGGTCTGCGTCGAATTCGCACGTTCCGGCGTTCATCACTTTCATGTGTACCCGCAGCGCATCGTCGGGGGCGGTAAAGGACCAGTCGTACCCGCGGTCCATGGCCATGAAAGGCGAAACGTGGAAGTTCTTGGAAAACTGCCAGCGCATCGACGAACCTTGGTGTTCCGCGGTGGCTACCGGCAGCACATAACTGTGTCTTTGCGCCCAAGGGGTATTGGTGATATCGGCCACGATCGCCTGCAGTGTCGAGCCGTCGCTGGCGTAGCAGTAGTAGAAAGTCACCGGGTTGAACACGTATCCGCCATAGCGCAAGTGCGTCAGCATGCGGACGGGTCCTTCAACATCTAGGCCGGCAGACTCGCGCACGCGTTCGCGTATCGCGTCGGCCAGCGGCCTTGCGCTGTCGCCGAAGTAATCGCTGCGCCGCCACTGGGCCAGATTGCGCCGGTTCACCGACCACAGCCAGCGGTGCCGGAAAACATGGTCCAGTTCGTCCAGATCGAGCATCAGCTGGGCGATCCGGTACGTAAAGGCGTGGGGGGCTGGCCCATGGCGCGCATGGATCACGCGGCCTTCGTAGACCGCACTGTGCAAGGCGTCCGGTGACGACGGGGCACGGTTCATGCCGCGGTCTCCCGCACGCCGGCACCGGGTGCCGGCGCCGCGACTGACTTTCCTTGCGGTCCGCAGCCCAGTCCTTGCGCGACGTCCAGCGCGCTTCGCATGCCATCTTCATGAAAGCCCCAGCCCCAGTAGGCACCGGCGTACCAGGTGTGTCGATGGCCCGATATTTCGTGTTTGCGCGCCTGGGCCGCCACGCAGGCCGAGGTGTAGACGGGATGCTCGTAATGCATTCTGGCCAGGACGGTGCCAGGATCGATGTCTTCGGTGCGGTTCAGCGTGACGATGAACGGATGGCGCGAGTCGATGCCTTGCAGGATGTTCATGCAATAGCTCACGGTGCAATCGCCCGCCGGATGCGCGGGTACGTAGGCATTCCAGGCGGCCCATGCCTTGCGGTTGCGCGGCAGCACCGAGGCGTCGGTGTGCAACACGACGTCATTCGAGCGGTACGCGATGGCCCCCAGGATGTCCCGCTCGGCCGGGCTCGCGTCCTCGAGCAGGCGCAATGCCTGGTCGCTGTGGCAAGCCAGTACGACCTGGTCGTAGGTGTCGGTTCCTTCTGCGGTTGCAACCAGGACGTGATCGGGCATGCGCCGCAGCGACAGCACCGGATGGGACGGCATCTCACGCACCGACCAGCATCGGCGCAATGCGCCGATGTAGCGCGACGATCCGCCCTGCACGACGCGCCACTGCGGCCGGCCGGCCACTTGCAGCATCTGGTGATTGGCCATGAACTGCACCAGGTAGCGGGCGGGAAAATCCATGATGCGCTGCGCCGGGGCAGACCACAGCGCGGCACCCATGGGGAGCAGATGGTCTTGCCGGAACGCGTCGCCGTAGCGGTTCCCGGCCAGATAGTCGCCCAGGGACGGTCCTGGCCCTGGCTGTCGCAGCAGATCCGGCGATTCGCGATAGAAGCGCCGCAGGTCCTTGAGCATGCCCAGAAAACGCGGCGATACCAGATTGCGCCGCTGGCAGAACAGGGTGTCCAGATTGGTCGCCGAGTACTCCAGGCCGCTCGCCGCGTTTTGCACGGAAAAACTCATCGACGTGGGCTGTGACGGTACGCCCAGCTCGTCGAGCAGTTGCGTGAACAGCGGATAGTTTTCCGGATTGAACACGATGAATCCGGTATCGATCGCGTAGTGACGGCCTTCCTGTTCGATCTGATGGGTATGGGTGTGGCCGCCCAGACGCCCGCCGGCCTCGTACAGAGTGACCTGGTGCTGGCCAGACAGCCAGTAGGCGCTGGCCAGGCCTGAGATGCCCGATCCGATGACGGCGATGCGCATAGTCAATCCTTGCCTTTGTTCAGTACCCAGACGGGGATGGGCTTGAGATCCCAGATCAGGCCGGTCTTGCCCAGCAGCCACAGTCCGTACCAGGTCAGGTCTACTTCGCGGCGGCGAAACCCCTGGCGCGCCGAGCCGGGATAGAAGTGGTGGTTGTTGTGCCAGCCTTCGCCCAGCGTCAGCAAGGCCAGCCAGAGATTGTTGCGGCTGTCGTCCCCGGTATGGAAGCGGGCTTTGCCCAGTTGGTGCGCCAGGGAATTGATGCAGAAAGTCGCGTGATAGACCGCAACGGTGGAAATGCAGAATCCCCATACGGCCATTTGCATGCCGCTGGTCCCCCAGCCGGGTGCCAGCCACCGCAGCATGGCGCCAAGTCCATACATCGAGGCCAGGACGGCCAGGGGAACGGTTATGTCATAGCGGTCCAGCCAGCGCAGTTCGGGATAGCTGCGCAAGTCTGGAACCCGGTCCCAGTTCGTGGAAAAGGCGCGCCGGGTGAGGAACCAGCCGGTGTGGCTGCGCCAAAAGCCACGCCGGACTGGCGAGTGCAAATCGGCGTGTGTGTCGGCATGGGCGTGATGGCTGCGATGATGCGCCGCCCACCACAGCGGGCCGCGCTGCACGCACGACGCGCCCAGTATCGCGAAAACGAACTGCGCCGCGCGCGAGGTGCGAAACGCACGATGCGAGAAATAGCGGTGATAAAAGGCGGTCAGAAAGAACATGCGCATGACGTACATCGTCAGCGCCGTCGCCACGGCGACGGGCGAAGCGCCTACCCACAGCACGCCCAGGCATCCAGCATGGATCAAAAAGAAGGGAATTGCCCGCGGCCAATCGATACGGTCCCGGCTGGCGTCGTCCATCGCCGGGTATTGGTCCGCTCCCTGGGTATCGAACCAGCGCCGTAATGGTGTGGTCCACGACGCCTGGGCTTGTGTGGCGGCACGATTCTGTGGCGCTGGAGCTTCGCAGCGATTTTTCATTTCAGATCCTGTCTGTGCTCGTTCTTGTGCTTTCTAATACGCACCGCAGTCCGGAATGGATGCGCTGGTGTAAACCCTTATTTTTCGATGCCGCACCGGGACACCAGCGGTTCGGTCTCTGCATGGTCGATCTGCAGCGCCGAGGGCGGACCATATCGTCTGTTGGCTGGAAATTCGATGCGCACTTGCTGCGTGTCGCCTTGATCGCTGTGGATGTTGCCGATGCCCTCGAAGCGAAGCAGGCGGCGCTCTTTTATCGAGTAGGTCACCTCGATCGAGGGGAGCACGAAGCCATACCACGCATTCAGGCTCAGCTTGAAGCGGCGCGCGGGCTGACCCTGGTACGTTGCATCGGAGGTGCGTATAGCCAGATGCAGGTATTTCAGCCGGCTGGGAACAAGGAACGCGACTTCGGTGTCCTGCCCGGCGCCGAGCGCCTTCCAATGGCTGCGCAGGTAGGCATCGAATCCCGCATCGATCACAGCGTTGCGCGGGGTCGGAAGTTGCGCGGTCCGGCGCGGCGCGCCGAGGCTGCTTCGCACATAAACCTGGCGCTCATCGCCACGGCCGGTCACGCCCTCGATGTAGCCGCTGCGGCTGTCCTCGAATTCGAAGTCCGGCGCGGCGTCCTCGATCCCGCCGTCCAGGCGTTCTCGGGCAAACGGCTTGCCGTTGGGGCAGCGATACAGCACGATGTGTTGCTGCGCGCCGCGATTGCGCACAACCCAATGTTCTTCGCTATAGACCAGCTTGCCGCCGTCGCGGGCGTAGGCCAGCCCCACGTAGTGCTGCGCGGCCGCTGCCGGTGCCGCGTGCGCCGCCGGCAGAAAATGGGCGGCCAGCAGTAGCGCGATGGGCCAATGCGTGATTCTCATGATTGCGCCAGCCCGATTGCGGCCCCGCGACGCTTGCCCAGGAAAGCGCAGAGGTCCTGCAGCACGGGAGCGCGCCAGCGCAGCGGGCGGGCCAGGGCACCCACGAGCATCTCGTGACCCAGCCCGCGATAGCGGATCGACTGGACATCGGCTTTCGCAGCCGACAATGCCTGGGCAAGGCCGTCGGTATTGCGCCGTGGATCCACCATGCTGTCGGCCGAGCCCGCCATCAGAAGCGCCGGTGGCGCGCCGATATGCGCATGGACGACGGGTTGGGAGTCAGCGGGCGTGCGCGGGTAATGAAAGACCGGCCGGACCGTGCGGGTCTGGATGGGCAGGAAGTCGTAAGGACCCGCCATGCCCACCCACCCGGCCAGCATGGCGGGCGACCCGCCATGGGCCTGTAACCAGCGTCGGTCCAGGGCGAGCATCGCCGCGTTGTACGCGCCCGCGCTGTGGCCCACGAGATAGAGCCTCGCAGGATCGCCGCCGTAGGGGGCGCAATGCTGCGCAGCCCACGCCACGGCCTGGGCGCAGTCATGGAGAAAGTCGGGATAAGCCGCCTGGGGATAGAGTTGGTAATCGGCGATGACCGTGACATAGCCGCGCGAGGCGAGCGCGTCGCCCACGAACTTGTAGTCGGCGCGTGCGCCGCTGCGCCAGCTTCCGCCGTAGAAGAACACCACGACCGGCGCCCCGGCGGCACGCCACGGGATATAGATGTCCAGCTGCTGACGCGGTCCGCGGCCATAGGAAACGCCCTGGACGACCTGGCAGGCGTCTGCAGGGATGACGCCATTGATCAACGCCAGCGGCGAGCGCGTGGTCAATGCCTGCAGGGCTGCCCCGAGCCAGACGCTACGCATGTGGATTCCCGGGTAAATTGAAAGTCGGGCTCATGATGTCCGTATATGAATCGACAGTACTATTTACGGACGGGGATCCGGTTTGGATGCGGTCGGCGGCGAAATTGTCCCGAATCCGTCTCGCAGGTCAGGACCGCCAGTCTCGCCAGCGGCCCGGCGTGACGAGGGCGCATGGGCTGGCGACCGGTCAGGTTCGTTTGGGCAACAGCGAGAAAAACTCGGAGCGCAGGCTCTTGTCTTGGAGAAATGCGCCGCGCATCACGCTGTTGACCATTTTCGACTGATCGTCCTTGACGCCGCGCCAGTGCATGCAGAAATGGTCGGCTTCAAGCACGAGGGCAACCCCCTTGGGAGCAAGCCGGGTCTCCAGCAGATCGGCAAGCTGCTTGATGGCCTCTTCCTGAATCTGCGGACGCGACATGATCCAGTGCGCCAGGCGCGCGTACTTGGACAGGCCGATGAGGTTGGAGTCCTGGTCGGGCAGCACGCCGATCCACAGGCGCCCCATGATCGGGCACAGATGATGCGAGCAGGCGCTGCGCACGGTGATCGGTCCGACGATCATCAATTCGTCGAGTTGCTCCACATTGGGGAACTCGGTCACGCCCGGCACGGGTTCGTAGCGTCCGGCGAACGTCTCGCGCAGGAACATCTTGGCGACGCGCTTTGCGGTTTCGTGCGAGTTGTGATCGTTGTCGACGTCGATCACCAGGGACCGAAGCACCGATTGCAGGCGGGCGGCGACCTCCTCCTGCAGTTGATCGATTTCGCCTTCCCGCAGGTAATCGGAAATGTTGTCGTTGGCGTGAAAGCGTACGCCCGCGCTCAGCAAACGCTGCCGAATTCGCTGCGAAAGCGGCACATCCTCCGTCGCGGCGGTCATGGCAGGCATGGTTTTGACGATTGCATCCATTTGATGTCTCCATTGTCGAGGCCCGTGGCGGGCCTCGCAGATCACGACGGCCTTGAGTCCAGATGGCCCGCCGCCACGCGCTCCAATGCCGTTTCAAAGGCATGGCGTGCTTGGTTGGAAATATCGCCCAGCAACCGGTGAAGCATGCGGTCGGCAGGCGTTGCTATCGAACAGTTGTCGCTGTAGGTCTCGAATGCATCGAGTTGCAGGATCAATTCGACGATGTGCCGGGGGCACTCGCAGGTCACCGCCTGCGCCAGCCCCGTCATGGCCTTCAGTTCGCGCTCGTCAAAGCGCCTCTGGCGCCGGCCACCCCCGGGAGCAAGCGGTAGATCATCGATCGCGTCGCGGGCCAGGTCGCGCAGCATTTGGCGCATTTCGGACCGGTTGGCGGGGCGGCGGTACAGACGCACGCCGGCCAGCTGCAAGCTGTCCGCCGCGCTGTTGGCGCCAAAGGCGTACACCACGGCAACGGCGCGGTAGGCCGCGCCGCGGATGGCTTGGACGATTTTTTCGGCTGTGTCGTCTTGCAGGCCGGAAATTTCGATGATCAGGATGTCGCCGGCCCGCTGCCCGAGCGTTTCCAGTTCTTGCAGGCCGGCGATCGTGGCGCCGATCTGCAATCCGCGCAGCTTGAGCTCCGAGCCATCGTCCCGGATGCGCTCGGCCAGAGCCTCGCCTACGATGGCCAGATGCAGGTCTTGCCGTGCTTGTTTTGTGTGGGTCGGGGCGGCGTGATGCTGGGGCGCCGGATGCCCCCGGTCAAGCGAAGCCAACTGCGCATCGTCGAACCGGGCAATCGAACCGATGGCATAGCCGCTGTCGACCAGCGACTTCAAAAGCGTCAGGCGCTGAACGTCCTGCTCCGAGTAGAGCCTCTGGCCCGAAGCGGTGGTCGGCGGCGCGACGATGCCGTACCTGCGCTCCCAGATGCGCAAGGTGGTCACGGGCATGCCGACCAGGCGGGCCGCCTGACCGCTGCGGTATCCGTGGTGGGTTTCGGTATCTGTGGCTTTGCTGCGTGTCATTGTGGGTTTGCTGGACGAATCGAGGTCGCGAGTATGATGCAAAATATATTCAATTTGAATCCAAATATCAAGAAAAATTAGATTCAAAATGAATCTATATTGTAAATTCTAATGGGAATTGGCAAAATTGACGCGGAAATAACGCTATAAATGAATTCGAATAGTATATTGTCGACTTCATATTGACTCGTTTAATTTCGGGCGCGCTGCGGCGCAGGGCGCCTATCGAGAAATAAGCCATGACTGCCTTGCGCCTCGTACTGGGCGATCAATTGAACCCGCTGCACAGCTGGTTCTCCCGGCGTGACACCGACGTCGTCTACATCTTGATGGAAGTGCGCCAGGAGACCGACTATGTGGTGCATCATGCGCAAAAAATCATTGCCATTTTTGCCGCTATGCGCGAATTCGCCCGGACGCTGCTGGATGCGGGACATCGGGTTCACTACGTCGCGCTGGACGATCCGCGCAACCGCCAGTCTCTTGCCGCCAATCTTCGGCAACTGGTGGTGCAATACCAAGCGCGGTTGCTGGATTACCAGGCTCCGGACGAATGGCGGGTGGACCAGGAGCTGGCGGCCTTGTCGCGCGGCTCTTGCCTGCAGGTAACGCAGGTCGACAGCGAGCATTTCTATACCTCGCGCGTCGAATTGGCCCAGTTCTTCGGTGCGCGTGAAACCTGGCTCATGGAATCGTTCTACCGCCACATGCGCCAATGCACCGGTGTGCTGGTCGGGTCTGACGGCAAGCCGCGGGGCGGGCGCTGGACTTTCGATCACGACAACCGCAAGTCCTGGCGCGGCGATCCGCCCGTTCCGCAGGCGGCACTGCCCTTGCACGATCACAGTCCGCTTTGGCGCACACTTCAGGCACAGGGGCAGCTCGCGTCCTTGTCCGGCGATGCCCGCGCGGCGCTGCGCCAGCAGGCCGGGATTTGGCTCGATCGGATCGATGTACTCTAAGGCCTGCAATCATGTCGTGCGCGGCAACCAAATTCAAAAAAGGCTTTTTGCCGGAAAAGCCCTGCGAACGATGCGGCCGCCCGATGCAATGGCGGCACAAGTGGGCTCGCCATTGGGACCAGGTCAAGTATTGCTCGGAACGCTGCCGGCGCCAGCGGTCAGAGGTGAACACACCGCGAGGGTAAGGCCATGATGAAATGCTTTCTTGCTCCGATGCGCGATCGGGTCCGCGCCATCGCGCTGGTATGGATGTGCGGCCTGCTGACTGCCTGCACGACGCAGGCGCCTGCGGGCATCCAGCCCGTGCGTGGCTTTGACGCGCAGCGATACCTGGGCCGCTGGTATGAAATCGCGCGGCTCGATCACGCCTTCGAGCGTGGGCTGACCGACGTCAGCGCCACCTACGAAGCCCGAGGCGACTCAGGGCTGACTGTCATAAACCGGGGCTACGACGCATCGACCGCAACCTGGAAATCGGCCCGCGGCCGTGCCTATTTCAACGGTCCGACCGATGTCGCATCGCTGAAGGTATCTTTCTTTGGGCCATTTTTCGGCGGCTATCACGTGGTGGCGCTGGATACGGACTATCAATGGGCAATGGTCGTTGGCAACGACCGCAGCTATTTGTGGATACTGTCGCGCACCCCGCAGCTTTCCGAGTCCGTCAAGGCCAGCCTCGTGGCGCAGGCAGACCGCCTTGGGTTCGATACCGGAAAATTGGTCTGGGTGCCCCAGACGCGGGCGGCTCAGTGAACGCGCTGCGGCGCCGGCGCATCCACAAGGCAGGCCTTCCTACCTTTTGGATGCACGCGTGCGCCCTGGATACGGCCCGCGGCGAAATCAGCTCAGAAGCACATCGCCGGTCATGACCACCGGGCCGGTCGGCTGGCCGGTGGGTGACCCGCCTTCAGGCTCCAGGCTGATGCCCAGCTTGCGGATACTCCCGGCGCCCCGGGGCAGCGTCAGCCTGGTCAGCCCGTTTGCAGCCACCAGGCCTAGCGATACAGGCTTGCCGCCAGGCGGCATCGACCACAATTGCAATGCGTGGCCGTCCGCCATTTTGGTCAGGTTGCCCAGTGTGGTCGCGTACATGCCCCCCGACGCGTCCGCGCGTATCACGAGAAAGGCCTGGCCCTGCTCGCTCTGTAGTACAGCCACCTGCTGGACCGGCTGGGTCCGGTTCAGCCACAAGGGCTGGATCACCGCCATGGCGATCAGCGCCACGGCCAGCGTCGCCGAGCACCAGCGCCAGAGGTATGCGCCATGCCAGCCCCAGTTCCTCATCCGATCGGGCGCTTTCTGGCGGATCTGCCCACGTATGGCACGCCAGACGCGATCCGAAGGCGTGATCGCAGGCATGGCCCAGACCAGCGCGTACAGGTCGTCCTCCCATGACCGCACCTGGCGGCGCAGCGACGCATCGGCGGCCATGAGTCCTTCGAAACGGCGCCGGGCACCACCGCGCATCGCGCCGGATACGTAATCTGCCGCCAGCCGGGCGCGCAGTTGCGGATCGTCGTAGGTTTTCATGACAGACACCTCTTGAGGCGCTCCATGCCTCGACGTACCCAGCTCTTGATCGTTCCCAGCGGCGAATTCAACCGGCTGGCGATCTCGCCGTGGCTCAGATCATCGAAAAATGACAAGGCGATCGCCATGCGCTGCTTGGACTCCAGTTGCGCCATGCAGTCGGCCAGGCGCTGGCTGTCTTGACGGCTGCGCAGCCGCTCCAGGGGACCCGCGGCCTCGTCGGCCCAGGCGTCCAGAATCGCGCCGTCCGGATCTGGCCGTTCGCAGTCCGGGCGGCGCAGCAGGTCGATACATCGATTGCGCACGATATGGGTCATCCAGGTCATGGCCTGGCTCTGCTCGGCCGAAAAGCGGCCAGCATTGCGCCAAATGCTGAGAAAGCTCTCCTGCAGCACTTCTTCGGCCAGGTCTTTACGCCTCACTATACGAGTGGCAAGCGCGAATAGATGCGGTGCGCTTAGCCGATACAGCTCTTCGAGGGCTGTTTCCTGTCTTTGAGCGCACTGCCGGATCAGTTCATCCAGGCGCCGGGGATTTTCGGGCATTGAAGATTCCTAGTCTGGCTAAAGTAGGGCGGCGTGACCGGCTTGCATTGCGGCAGGGCTATCGTAGTTTGCCCCAATCGGGTTCGCGTTGCGTCGCCTGTGATCGCCGGGTCGCGGCGTCGTACGCCTGCGCCTGTCCGAGCAGCCAAGAGCGAAAGAGCTCCAGCGGCTTGCCGTGGCTCAATTCCGTGGGGTAGACCAGATAGTAGGCCGAATCGACCGGCGCACTGGCCTGAATGGGGATCATGATGCCGAGCTGTTCCAACTGGCCATCGACGAAGAATTTCGGCACCAGGGCGACACCCAGGCCGCTGGCCGCGCCGGCGATCAGCATGGTGTGCAGTTCGTAGCGCACGCCATGCATCGTCGAGTTGTCCTGGACGCCGTGGTGCGCGAACCAGGTGGCCCACGCATTCGGGCGGGTCGTCGAATGCAGCAGGGGGTAGTCCAGCAGGTCGCGGGCTTTCGTGACGGGGCGGGCCAGTAGCGAGCGAGCGCAGATCGGTACGACCTCCTCGCCAAAGAGGTAGTCGCAGGAGGTTCCCGGCCAGGTCGGCTTGCCGTAGTGGATCGCCGCATCGAAGTGCGATTCTTCGAACGAGAATATGCTGGTGCGCACGCCCATGTTGACGCGCACATCGGGCGTGCGGTCGTTGAAGTCCTTCATGCGCGGGATGAGCCATTGCGAGGCGAAGGCGGGCAGGACCGCCAGCTCCAGGTAGCCGCCGCTGCTGCCGTGGGCGATGATGGAAAGCGTATCGCGGTCGAGCGCTTCGAGCGTGCGCCGCACCTGGGTGCCGTACAGGCGGCCTGCGCGCGTGAGCACGACGCGCTGCTTGGCGCGCACGAACAGCCGCACGCCCAGGTTCGATTCCAGCGTGGCGATCTGGCGCGAGACGGCGCTTTCCGTAAGGAACAGTTCCTTGGCGGCATGGGTGAAGCTTTCGTGGCGCGCGGCCGCCTCGAAAGCCGTCAAGGCTCCCATATTGGGGATTTTGAATTTCCTCATGGTGCGTCCGTGTATTCATCGAATGGCCGGCCCGGCGCCGCCCGGCGGGCACTGGGGTATCTCCCTATGCCTTGCGCAGGGGGTAGGTATCGCCGATTTATCCCGATTTTATAAGCGTGATGATTAAAACTCATCAGGTTGTGCATAGATATCGGTTGATGCGGGCCTGCGGGCTACCCACAATCGACCCAAATCCTCGTCACAGGTGCTTGTGATGCTGCGTCGTCGGATGGGAGATGGATTGCGCGCGCCAGAGCCGCCACAGCAGTTCTGGCGTGCCCTGGTGTCTACGATGGATAACAAAGGAATCTTCACCATGGTTTCTCGTTTTCGCATTTCTCCGCGTCCCGCTTTCGTCGCGGTGTCCCTCATGCTGATGGCAGGCTCCGTTTGCGCCCAGACGACCGAGGTGAAAGTCGGCGTGGCCAGTCCGCTCACGGGCGCCGATGCGGCGTACGGCAAGGACATCGAGGACGGCGTGCGGCTGGCCCTGGACGAGGCCAACGCGGCCAATCCGACCATCGGCGGGCGCAAGGTCAAGTTCGTCATCGACTCCCAGGACGATCAGGCCGACCCGCGTGCGGGCGTCCAGGCCGCGCAGAAGCTGGTCGATGACAAGGTCGCGTTCGTGGTCGGCCACTTCAACTCCGGCACCACCATCCCGGCATCGCAGATCTACGCCAAGGCCGGCATTCCCATGATCACGCCGTCGGCGACCAATCCGGTCATTACCCAGGCCGGGTTCGACACCCTCTACCGGGTCATTGCCACGGACGCGCAGAACGCGGGCAATGCCGGGGCGTATGCGGCAACGGTCACCAAAGCCAAGCGCATCGCCGTCATGGACGACCGCACGGCTTTCGGCCAGGGCGAGGCCGATGAATTCATCAAGGCGGCCAAGGCGCACGGCGCGGCCATCGTCGATCGGGAGTTCACCAACGACAAGGCGGTGGATTTCTCCGCGCAACTGACGGCCATCAAGAGCCATCAACCCGACCTGCTCTTTTTCGGCGGCCTGGACGCGCAGGCGGCCCAAGTGGTCAAGCGCATGCGCCAGCTGGACATCAAGGCTCAGTTCGTCGGCGGTGGCGGCGTGAAGGATGCGGACTTCATCAAGATCGCCGGGCCGGACGCCAATGGCGCGCAGGCCTGGGAATACGGCCAGCCCATGAACGTCCTGCCCAAGGGCAAGGACTTCGAGGCCAAGTACAAGCAGAAATTCGGCAAGGACATGCTGGCCTATGCGCCGTTCGCCTATGATGCCGCGTGGATCGCCATCAAGGCGATGGAGAAGGCCAATTCCACCGATCCGGCCAAATTCAACGCCGATCTGAAGGCGACAGACTACCAGGGCGTCACGGGCACGATCGCGTTCAACAAGAATGGCGACCTGAAAAACTCGAGTTCCACCTTGTATCAGGTCCAGAATGGCAAATGGGTGGCCGTGACGACCAAGACGGGGGATTGACTTTTCCGCACCAGGCAGCAGGGGCGCTCGCCGCGCGGCAGGCGCCCGGTTTCATATCGACGATATTCAAGAGGTTTTACAGTGAAAGCGGCAACCATTCTTTCTGAACTCGGCATTTCCCAGCTCGCCCAGTCGGGCGACATCGCCGTCCATTCGCCGATCGATGGCGAACTCATCGGCCGCGTCGCCAGCCAGTCGGTCGAGGACGCCGACGCCGCGCTGGCGAAAGCCCAGGCCGCGTTCAAGGCCTGGCGTAACGTGCCGGCGCCGCGGCGCGGGGAACTGGTCCGCGTGCTGGGCAATAAGCTGCGCGAGCGCAAGGCCGCGCTGGGCAGCATCATTACCCTGGAAACCGGCAAGATCCTTCAGGAAGGCATGGGCGAAGTGCAGGAAATGATCGATATCTGCGATTTCGCGGTCGGTCTTTCGCGGCAGCTGTACGGTCTGACCATCGCATCGGAGCGGCCCGGCCACCGCATGGCCGAGACTTGGCATCCCATGGGTGTCTGCACCATCATCTCGGCGTTCAACTTTCCGGCCGCGGTGTGGTCGTGGAATGCCGCGCTGGCACTTGTATGCGGCAATGCCGTGGTTTGGAAGCCTTCGGAAAAAGCGACCCTGACCGCGCTGGCCGTGGACAGAATTCTGCAGGACGCGCTCAAGGAGTTCGGCGATGCGCCCGAGGGCCTGACGAGCGTGGTCATCGGCGGACGCGATGTCGGCGCCAAGTTGGTTTCCGACCCGCGATCGAGCATCGTCAGCGCCACGGGCAGCACCGAAATGGGCCGTGCGGTCGGCGTTGAAGTCGCCCGCCGCTTCGGCCGCTCCATCCTGGAGCTGGGCGGCAATAACGCGGGCATCGTGTCCGATACGGCCGACATGGAGCTGGCCCTGCGCGGCATTCTGTTCTCCGCCGTGGGCACCGCCGGCCAGCGCTGCACGACGCTGCGCCGCCTGTTCGTGCAAGAAAGCATTTACGACAAGGCTGTCGAGCGGCTCAAGGCTCTCTACGGCAAGGTCAAGATCGGCAATCCGCTTGAGCAGGGCACGCTGATGGGGCCGCTCATCGACGAGCCATCGTTCCATCGCATGCAGGCCGCGCTGGAGCAAGCCAGGAAGGAAGGCGGCAAGGTCTTCGGCGGCGAACGCCATGTCGTCGCGGGCAACGAAAAGGGCTTCTATGTGCGCCCGGCTATCGTCCAGATGCCCGCGCAAACCGGGATCGTGCTGACCGAGACGTTCGCGCCCATCCTGTACGTGCTCAAGTATGGCAAATTCGAGGACGCGATCGAGGCCAACAATGCCGCGCACCACGGATTGTCCTCGTGCGTCTTCACCACGGACATGCGCGAAAGCGAACGGTTCCTGTCGGCATCGGGCAGCGACTGCGGCATTGCCAACGTCAACCTCGGTCCGAGCGGCGCGGAAATCGGTGGCGCGTTCGGGGGCGAGAAGGAAACCGGCGGCGGCCGGGAGTCCGGCTCGGATGCCTGGAAGGCCTATATGCGGCGCTCGACGAACACGGTGAATTTTTCGTCGGCGCTGCCGTTGGCGCAAGGCATCGATTTCAGCGTCGAATAAGGCATACGGCCATCTGTCCTCTGGAGCGCAAGCGGTGAGCTCTCAAGTTGTCATTGCCGGCGGCGGGGTGATCGGCAGTTCGATCGCCTATTTCCTGCGAGAGTCGGATCCGACGATCTGCGTTACGGTCATCGAGCGCGATCCGACCTACGCGAAATCGTCTTCGGCGCTGTCGGCCGCGTCCATCCGGCAGCAGTTCTCGACCCCGCTGTCGGTTCAGATGTCGCTCTACGGCATTGAATTCCTGCGCCACATCGGCGAGCTGCTCGAGGTCGACAGCCATCGGCCGTCCATCGACCTGCACGAGGGCGGCTACCTGTTCCTGGCAACGCCCGGCGGCCAGGCGACGCTGCGCGAGAACCACGCGCTGCAGACGCGGCTGGGGGCGAACATCGCCCTGCTCGGGCCCGATGCCTTGAAGGAAAAATTCCCGTGGCTCAATGTCCAGGACATTGCCGCGGGAACCTACGGGGTCAGCGGCGAGGGCTGGTTCGACGGCTACGGCCTGGTCCAGGCGCTGCGCAAGAAAGCGCAGGCGCTGGGCGCGCGCTATGTCGCCGCGGAAGTGACCGGCATCGAGCGCGAGGGCCGCAGGCTTACCCACGTGCGGACCGGCGACGGCGAACGCCATGCCTGCGACATGCTGGTCAATGCAACGGGCGCCTGGGCGCGCCGCATTGCGACGATGATGGGTATCGATATTCCTGTGTACGCGCGCCGGCGCAGCATCTTCAACGTGTCATCGCCGGCGCGGCTGACGGACAGTCCGCTGCTCATCGACCCCACGGGTGTGTATTTCCGGCCGGAAGGCCGGACCTACATCACCGGCACCTCGCCGAATCCGCAGAACGATCCGGACGATCTGCCGCTGGACGAGGTCGATCACGAGCTGTTCGACGACGTCATCTGGCCGACGCTGGCGCACCGCGTTCCGCAGTTCGAGGCGCTGCGCGTGGAGAATTGCTGGTCTGGCTACTACGAGTACAACGTGTTCGACCACAATGCCATCATCGGCCATCATCCCGATATCGAGAACTGTATTTTCGCCAACGGCTTCAGCGGCCACGGCTTGCAGCAGGGGCCGGCGACCGGCCGCGGGGTGAGCGAGCTCATCATCAGCGGCAGATATACCACCTTGGATCTTTCATCCCTGAATTGGGACCGGGTGTTGAACAACCGGCCCATCGTCGAGAAAAACGTCGTTTAGTTCAGACTTGCCGCGGCGGTTTTCCGCTGCGGCTTACCTGCGGCCCTGGCCGGGCCGGCGATCAATGTACGCATATACAGCGCCTTTTCAGAATCCCGCGGGTTCGCCGATACGCGAGCTGTTCAAGTATCTGAGCGAACCGGGGATGATCTCCTTCGCGGGCGGCTATCCCGCGAGCGACCTGTTCGACATCGAGGGGTTGCGGGTCGCGCAGGCGCGTGCCTACCAGGATTCGATCCTCTGCCTGCAATACGGTCCGACCGACGGGCTGCCCATGCTCAAGGAACAGATCGCTGCGCTCATGGCCAGGCGCGGCGCTTCATGCAGCCCCGAGCAGATGCTGATCACGACCGGTTCGCAGCAAGGCCTGGACCTGTTGCTGCGCGTGCTGGTCGAGCCCGGAGACGCGGTGCTCACGGAACAGCCGGCCTATCCGGCGACGCTGCAGGCGCTGCGGCTGCAGCAGGCCCGGATAGGTACCGTGCCGGTCGACGGCGACGGCCTGGACGTCGGCAGGCTCGCGAGCCTGCTGGCCTCGGGCGTCGTGGCGCGGCCCAAGCTGCTGTATACGGTGCCGACCTTCGCCAACCCGACGGGCGCGACGCTTGCGCGCGAGCGCCGCATCGCGTTGCTGCGGCTTGCGGTCCAGTACAAATTTCTCATCGTCGAGGACGACCCCTATGGCGACTTGAGATTCGCGGGCGAGGGGGTCCCTTCGATTCTTGCACTGGCCGACCAGGTTGATGGCTCGCGCGACTGGGTGGTGCATTTTTCCAGCCTCTCCAAGGTGGTCGCGCCGGGCCTGCGCATCGGCTGGACGGTGGCCCCCGTGGAAATCGCGCGCCGCTGCATTGTCGCCAAGCAGACGGTCGATCTATGTACCACGCCATGGTCCCAGGCCATCGCCGCCCAATACCTGGCGGACGGCTCGCTGGAACGTCATCTGCCGCGCATCACGACCGCCTATGGCCACAAGAGCGGCGCGCTTTGCCGGGCGCTGCGCGCGGGGCTGGGCGATGCCATCGCGTTTCATCAGCCCGAGGGCGGCATGTTCGTCTGGGCGCGCATGCCGGGCGTCGATGCCGCGCAACTGCTGGCATCTGCCATCGAGCGCAAAGTCATGTTCGTTCCCGGCAAGGCGTTCTTCGCCGAGCAGCCCGATGCGGCCGCGCTGCGTCTTTCGTTTGCGGCCCCAGGTGTGGACGCGATCCAGGAAGGCGCGCGGCGCCTGCAGCAGGCTTATCAGGCGCTTGCCTGATAGGTCTCTGCCGCGCGCCGCATTTCGTCAAGAAGGCTGCTGTCCGGGCACGGTTTGTTTGCCCCCGAGGCGGCGCGAGCTGATGACCAGCGCCGAGACCGTCGCCGCCACCGCCAGCCAGAGCGCCCATTTGATCGCCTGGGCCAGCGCGATGCCCGTCAGCCTGCCGCCGCCGGCCGCGGCGTGTGTGGCGTACGCCGACAGGATGACGCCCACCAGCGCGGTCCCCAGGCACTGCCCGAAGGTGCGCGCGATGGCCAGTACCCCCGAGGCATTGCTGCTGCGCTCGCGCGAGGCGTTGGCCAGCATCTCGCGGTTGTTGGGGCTCTGGAAAAAACCGAAGCCCGCACCGCACACCAGTTCGCGCCAGGCGATATCCCACGCAGGCGCGTCATAGGGCAGCAGCGCCAATAGCGCGAGGCCGAACGCGAAGACGGCCAGGCCGGCTGTGGCCAGTGTGGCCGGCCGATGCCGGTCGGCCAGCCGCCCGGCATGCGGGGCGATGAGCACGATGGCGACGGGCCAGGGCGTAAAGAGCAGCGCCGAGGCGAAGGGGCTGTAGCCATAGGCGCTTTGCAGCAGGATGGGCAGCGCGATGAACGCGATGCCCTGGCCGACGAACGAGGCCATGGACGTCATTGCCGCCATGGAAAAGCGCGTGGAGGCGAAGATGTCCAGCGGCAGCAGCGGTTCCGGGGCGCGGCGCTGGCGGCGTACGAAGGCCATACCCGACGCGATGGCCGCTGCCGCGTAGGCAAGGGGTAGATAGGCCTGGCCGCCGTTGCCCAATTGCGCGCAGGCATCGGCGGCCATGATCAGTGCGGCCATCGCCGCGCCCGACAACAGGGCGCCGGCGGTGTCGAAGGGCAGGCCGCGCAAGCGCGCCTTGGGAAGGGTGCGACGCGCCAGGAGCGTGCCGACGATGCCCAGCGGGACGTTGATCGCGAACAGCCATTGCCAGCTCAGGGCTGCCAGCAGGGTTCCGCCCAGCATGGGTGCGATGGCTGTGCTCGCGGCTACGAGCAGCGCGTTCAGGCCGAGGATCCGCCCCAGCAGGCGGGTCGGGAAAATCGAGCGATGGATAGCCGGGGCGATACTCAAGGTCGCGGCTCCGCCCACTCCTTGCAACACGCGCATCGCGATCAGCCACGGCAGCGAAGCGGACAAGGCGCAGCCCAGCGAAGCCAGCGTGAACACGGCGATACCGCCCGTGAACAGGGCGCGAAAGCCGGTTCGCCTTGCCAGTGCCGAAAACGCCGCCAGCGTGACGGCCACAGACAGAAGGTAGCCGTTGGCTACCCAAACTGCCTCGCCCGTGGGGACATCCAGCGACTGGGCGATCTGGGGCAGGGCGATGTTCACGATGGATCCGTCAAATACCGCCATGGTCGTAGCGATCATCACCGAAATCATGGCCAGGCAACGCTCGCGGCCCGGCAGGCCCTCGTCTCCCGGTCGGTCAGAAAACAATTCCATATTGCAAAATCCTTTATTTAGGCGGGCAGCGGGGCCGTCGGCGGCGCAGGTACAGCCGTCAATGTATCGGCGCGCCCGGCATGGCGGAAGACGCGCCGCCTGCACGGATAAAGTGCGCCGGACGCCATGTCTGCCCATGCTAGGATCAGGCATGTCCGATCCCGACCTGAACCTGCTTATCGCCTTCGATGCCTTGCTGGCCGAAGGCAGCGTGGCCGGCGCCGCACTGCGCCTTGGGCTTAGTGCCTCGGCGATGAGCCGGGCCGTGACCCGGCTGCGCGAGGCGACCGGCGACCCTTTGCTGGTTCGGGCGGGGCGCCGCATGGTGCCGACTCCGCATGCCCAGGCACTGCGCCAGCGCGTGCGGGATGCGGCCCGGGAGGCGCGCGCCGTTCTGAATCCCCCGGCGAACGATTTCGATATTAGCGCGTTGCGGCGAACCTTCACGATCCGGTCCAACGATGGCTTTGTCGAGGCTTTCGGCGCCCAGCTCATCACGGCGGCCGCGGCGGTGGCGCCGGGTGTGCGCCTGCGCTTCGCGCCCAAGTCCGAGAAGACGGCGGCCCCGCTGCGCGAAGGGGTGGTCGACCTGGAAATCGGCGTCCTGAGTCAGATGGGCCCGGAGGTCCGGGTGCAGGCGCTCTTTCGGGACCGCTTCATCGGTGTCGCCAGGAAAGGGCATCCGCTCGAAGCGGAACCCGCGGTGACCGCCGGGCAGTATGTCGCCTTCGGCCACGTGGTCGCCTCGCGCCGCGGACGCGCGGACGGCCCGGTGGACGTCGCCTTGGCCGACATGGGGCTGGAACGGACGGTCGCCGCCGTAGTGCCCAATTTTTCCGCCGCGCTGGCCGTGGCGCGCGGCTCCGACTTGATTGCGCTCGTGCCTGCGTTCTTCCTGGGCGCGCAGCAAGAGCATGTCGAGCCGGCCCGTACCGGCATTTTTGCTTTCGAACTGCCTGTCCAGACCGAAAAAATCACGGTGTCGCAGATGTGGCATCCTCGCCTGGGCGCGGATCCCGGACACCAGTGGCTGCGGCAGCTGGTGCTTGAGGTGTGCCGGGAAAACATATAATGAGAACGTTTCTCAATTAAATAGATCCATGATGACGACAAGCGCAACCCCCGTGCAACTGCTGATGTCCCGCCGCTCGACCAAACTCGTGCGCGGCCCGGGACCTTCCGATCAAGAACTGGCCCAGATCCTGCAGGCCGGCATGAGCGCGCCCGATCACGGCGCGCTGCGTCCGTGGCGCTACGTAGTCATCCGCGACGAGGCCGTGGGCAGGCTGGCCGACATGGCCATCGCTGCCGTCAAGCGCACAGGCGACCCGCGCATGACGCCGGAAAAAGAGAAGAACAACCGCACCTGGCTGGCGCAGGTGCCGCTGGTGCTGGGCGTGGCGCAGAAGAGTTTCTTCGACGGCAAGATCCCGGAACACGAACAGATGCTGGCCGTGGGCGCCTCGGTGATGAACGTGCTCAACGCCGTCCACATGCTGGGCTATGCGGCTTTCTGGAGCACCGGTCTAGGCACCAACGTTCCCGACGTGCAGGAAGCGCTGGGCTTTGATCCCCTGGAATATCGCTTCCTGGGTTTTGTGGCCATCGGCACGCCAGCCGTGGATTTGCCCACGATGCAGCGTCCGGACTTCCACGAATTTGTCACGGAATGGACGGGAGGTAAGCCTCACATGTGAGGCTGAAAAGAGCCGAGGATCCCGCAGAGAGTCCGCTGCGCGGGCGCGGTGCGGCCGGGCATCGGGACTTTGCAGGGCTGCCCCGGCTGCGCAAGAATCCTTATCCTTGCAGGTACACCACCTGAGTATGCGTGTACTCATACAAGCCATGTTTGCCATCCGCGCCACCCATGCCGGATTTGCGCACTCCGGCATGAAAACCCTGCATGGCCTCGAAGTTCTCGCGGTTGATGTAGGTCTCGCCGAAATCGATCTCGCGCATGGCATGCATGGCCTTGGCGAGGTCGCGCGTGTACACCGATGAAGTCAGGCCGTACTCGCAGTCGTTGGCCAGGGCGATCGCCTCGTCCAGGTCGTCGATGATCTGGATGGGCAGCACTGGCCCAAAGATTTCCTTGCGCATAATCTCCATATCGGCACGGCATCCGGTCAGCACCGTGGGTTCGTAGTGAAAGCCCTGGCCCAGGTCGGCGACCTTGCCGCCCGTGATGAGTTGGGCGCCGTCGGCGATGGCTGTGCGCACCTTGGCCTCGACATTGTTCAGGCCTTTCTGGTTGATGAGCGGGCCCATCTCGACGTCGGGCTGGGCGAGGGGATCGCCGTAGCGCGTGGCCGTCATGGACTTGGTGATGCGGGTAATGAATTCATCGGCCACCTTGCGCTCGACATAGACGCGCTCGGCGCAGTTGCAGACCTGGCCGGTGTTGATGATGCGCGAATCGCGGATGGCCTTAGCCGCCAGGTCAAGGTCGGCATCGGCAAGCACGATGGCAGGCGCCTTGCCTCCCAGCTCCAGATTGAGCTTGGTGATGTTGTCTGCGGCTGCGGCCATGATGCGCGAGCCGGTGGCCACACTGCCGGTGAAGCTGATCATGTCCACGCCCGCATGGGCCGACAGCGCGCCGCCCACGGCGCCTGTGCCGTACACCACGTTAAACACGCCGGCCGGCAGATCGGTCTGCGCCAGCAATTGCGTGAACTCATGACAGTTGATGGGTGTCTCTTCGCTGGGCTTGATAACGATGGCGTTGCCCGTGAGCAGCGCCGGTGCCATCTTGCGCGCGATCAGGAAGAACGGGAAGTTCCATGGCAAAATGCCGGCCACCACGCCCAGAGGCTTGCGCAGCAGAAAGATGCTTTCATTGGGGCGGTCGCTTGAGATGACTTCGCCTTCGATGCGGCGTGCCCATTCGGCCATGTAATCCATGTAGTCGGCGGTAAAATGCACTTCGACTTCGGCCAGGCCCAGGGTCTTGCCCTGTTCCTGCGTGATGGTGCGCGCCAGGCGCGGCGCATTTTCGCGCAGCTTGGCCGCGATCCGGCGCAGGTGGCCCGCGCGTTCGATGGCTGTCTTTCGCGCCCAGGCCTTTTGCGCGCCACGCGCGGCGGCGATGGCGTGGTCGACTTCCTGCCGGGACGAGATGGGGGCCTGGGCCAGGCATTCGCCCGTGGCGGGGTTCAATACGTCATGCAGTTCGGCGCTGCGGCTAAATTGGCCGCCGATGTAATTCCGCAGTACGGGTAGCGTGCTCATGAAAGGTCTCCTACAGGTTTTATTCAATACGTTCGCGAATGTGAAATCGCTGCTACAGCGGGTTCGCGGTAACGCGCCAGATTGTCGATGGCCGCCTGGCGCAGCAGGCTGACATCGATGGCCACCGCGATGAAGGTGCAGCCCCATTCGGCATAGCGGCGCGCATCTTCCTCGCGCGGTGCCAGGATGCCGCAGGCTTTGTCCGAGGCGCGCGTGGCTTCGATGGCGCCGCGGATGCTGGCTTGCACTTCAGGCTGGCTGGCGTCGCCCGCGTAGCCCATGCCAGTGGACAGGTCCGCCGGGCCGATGAAAACCGCGTCCACGCCATCCACCGCGGCGATCTCGGTCACATTCTCCGCGCCCAGGCGCGACTCCACTTGCACGATTAGGCACAACTGCTCATGCGCGCGCTTAATGTAGTTGGGTACGGCATCCCAGCGCGTCGCGCGGATCAGGCCGCCGCCCACGCCGCGGATGCCATGCGGCGGGTAGCGCATGGCGCGCACCAGCGCGCGCGCCTGCTCGGCCGTCTCGACCATGGGCACCATCAAGGTCTGCGTGCCCACATCCAGTAATTGCTTGATGAGAATAGGGTCGCCGCTGACGGGCCGAACGACCGGATGCGTGACATAGGGCGCCACGGACTGCAACTGGCCCAGCAAGCTGGGCACCGTGTTTGGCGCGTGTTCGCCGTCGATCAGCATCCAGTCGTAGCCGGTGCCAGCCACGATCTCGGCGGCATAGGACGTGGCGAAACCGGCCCAGATGCCATATTGCGGCTCGTTTCGGGCCAAGGCTGCCTTGAAGGGGTTGATGGGCAAGTGCATGATGCGTTCCTTTGCGAGTATTAGTGCGTGTACGGCCGATGCAGCGCACAGTCGGGGTTCAGCGTCACGCCAAAGCCCGGCTTGTCCAGCTCGGACACCCGCATGCGGCCGTTGACCGGTACGGGTTCGCCCAGTAATTGCGGGTGGAACATCGGCACGACCTTATCGGCCTTGGGTGCCATCATCAAAAATTCCGCGAAGGGGCTGTTTTGACGTGTCGCGACAAAGTGATAGCTGTAGACGGACGAACCATGCGGGATCACCAGCGTCTGATGCGCATCGGCCAGCGCGGAGATCTTGATCAGTTCAGTGACGCCGCCGCACCAGCCCACGTCGGGCTGGATGATGTCGCAGCAGCCCATTTCCAGCAACATTCTGAAGCCCCACCGCGTAGCCTCGTGCTCGCCGGTGGTGACCATCATGCCGGTGGGCACGTTCTTGCGCAGCGCCGCGTAGCCCCAGTAATCGTCTGGCGGCAAGGCCTCCTCGATCCACTTGAGTCCGTATTCGCGAGCGGCCTGCGCCAGGCGTGTGGCATAGTTCAGATCCAGGCTCATCCAGCAATCGAACATCAGCCAGAAATCCGGGCCGACGCGTTCGCGCATGGTGGCCAGTGTCTCGATGTTCTTGCGCAGGCCTTCTTCGCCTTCGGCCGGGCCGTGCTGCAAGGCCAATTTACCGCCGATGAAGCCCATCTTGCGGGCTAGATCGGGACGGGCGCCAGTGGCGTAGAACTGCAACTCCTCGCGCACCGCGCCGCCCAGCAATTGGTGCACGGGTTCGCCGCGCACCTTGCCCAGCAGGTCCCACAGCGCTAGGTCGACGCCGGAGATGGTGTTGATGACCAGCCCCTTGCGGCCGTAGTAGAGCGTGGAGTGGTACATCTGGTCCCAGATGCGTTCGATATCGGTGACGCGGGCGCCTTCCAGGAAGCGCGCCAAGTGCTTTTCCACGATGTAGGCCGCCGGTTCGCCGCCGGTCGTCACCGCAAAGCCCACCGATCCGTCGCAGGCCTCGATCTGCACGACCAGCGTTCCGAGCACATTAATGCCGAAACTGCGGCGGCTTTGCCGGTATTGGGGATACTTGCTCATGGGCGTGGCGATGTGATCATCGATCCAGTGCCCGTCCGCCTGGTCATGGTAGTCGGCGCCACCGCCTTTTAGGGTGTAGGCGCGGACTTGCTTGATGGTGGGTATCGTCATGAAAAACTCTTTGCGTCTTGATCGCTCTATGTGTTGATGTATCGTTTTGCCGTCGGTGTTCAGGTGGTGGCGCGTGCGCGTGTCGCGGACGATGCGTTGTCGTGCAAGCCCAGCATAAGCAGCGCGGCCAGCACGGTCGTCGTCGCCAGCACATACAGGCCGGCGGCGGAGGAATGAAAAGCGGAATCGGCCCAGTTCTTGACCATGGGCGCCAGAAAGCCGCCAACTCCGCCTATCGAGTTGATGAGCGCAATGCCGCCGGCCGCGACGCTGCCCGCCACAAAGCGCGACGGGAAGGTCCAGAAAATCGGCTGGACGGCGATGAAGCCCGCAGCGGCGAAGCACAGTGCTAGTACGCCCGCCAGAGGACTCGACACGCTGACGGATACCGCGATGCCGGCCGCCGACATCAACAGTGTCAGACAAGCTGTGCCGCGTCGGTTGCCCGTGCGATCGGCGAACGCGGGGATGAGCCAGGCCGCCAGGACCGCGCACACCCAGGGAATGGCCGAAACCAAGCCTACGGCCAAGCCGACCTTGGTGTCCATCAGGCCGGCAACCTGGGTAGGCAGATAGAACACCACCCCATAGACGCTGGCCTGGATCAGCGCATAGATCAGGCTCATGAACAGCACGGCGGGTTGGCAGATCGCGGCGAACAGGTTGTGGCTATGCGAGGTCTTGCCGCGGTTTTCCTGGTCCAGCACATCTTGCAGTTGCGTGCGTTCTTCCTGCGTCAGCCACGTGGCCTCGGCAGGACGGTTGTCGAGATAGAAATACGCCCAGACGCCCACAACGCTGGCCATCAGGCCTTCGATTGCGAACATCCATTGCCAGCCGTTCCAGCCGCCTACGCCGTGCAACTCTAGCAGCAGGCCCGATAGCGGACTGCCGAAGATGAAGGCCAGCGGCGCGCCGAAGTAGAAAAATCCCATGGCCCGGCCCCGCGCGGCCGAGGGGAACCAGCATGTCAGGTAGTAGATGATGCCGGGGAAGAAGCCGGCTTCGGTCACGCCGAGCAGAAAGCGTAGGAGGTAGAAGCTGGTTTCGCCGTGCGCGAACACCAGCGCAGCCGATACCAGGCCCCAGGTCACCATGATGCGGCACATCCATAGGCGCGCGCCCACCTTGTGCAGGATGAGGTTGCTGGGCACTTCCAGCAATGCATAGCCCACGAAGAAAATGCCGGCGCCAAGAGCAAAGGCTGCGTCGCTGACGCCGGTGTCGGCCTGAAAAGCCTGTTTGGCAAAACCCACGTTGACGCGGTCCAGGAAGGCCAGGATATACATCAGCAGCAGGAAGGGAAGCAGGCGCCAGGAAACCTTGGCGATTAACGAGGGGGAAAGCGTCTTCAAGATTGTCTCCAGAATTATGTTTTGTGTATGGCTTGTTGTTATGGGCGACGACTGTACGGTGCCCGTGCTATGCCCACAAATCGAATTTCAGTAATAATCAATACCTTTTAGGTATCACTTAATTTCTCGCATATTTCCTCTCTCATGGTTCGCAACCCGATATCCGCCCAGCATCGCGGCCTATTTAATCGGCTGCGCTACAAGCATTTGCACATGCTGGTGGTGTTGGGTTCCAGTCAGAACCTGCATCGCGCCGCGCTGAGCCTGAACATGTCGCAGCCGGCCGCCACGCGCATGCTGCACGAGATCGAGGACATGTTCGGTTGCCAGCTTTTCGAGCGCCTGCCGCGCGGCATGCGGCCCACGGCGCTGGGGCGCCAGATGGTGCGTTTTGCCGAAGCGACGCTCAACGGTCTGGATCGTTGCGCCGAGGACCTGGCCGTGCGCCGGCAGGGCGGCTACGGCTATCTGGCGATCGGCACCATCATGGGCGCGGCGCCTGACCTGGTCATGGATGCGGTGGCGCGCATGAAGACGCAGCACCCGCAACTGCGCCTGCGCATCATGGGGGACACGAGCGACCAGGTGATCCGTCTGCTGGAACAGGGCCGGATCGACATCGCCATCGCGCGGCGCAATCCGGAGACTCACAGTGATCGATATGTTTTCGAACCGCTGGGTAACGAGCAACTGCTGATTGTGGTGCGTAATGGCCACCCCCTGTCGCGCCGCCGCAAGCTGAGCCTGGATGAACTGGTGCACGACTGGCCGTGGATTTTGCAGCCGCCCACCAGTCCCGCGCGCATCGCACTGGATCAGGCCGTGCAGCGTCTGGCGCTGCCGGCGCCGGCCGACATTATCGAATGCAGTTCGGTGTATTCGATGCAACAATTGGTGCAGCTTACCGATGCGATCATGGTGCTGTCGGAGTCGGCGTTGCGCGACTATTTGAGGATGGGGTTGGTGAAGGCGCTGCCGTTAGGGTTTGCCGAGTTAGTCGCCGAAACCCTCGCCCCGTTCGGCATCTTGATGCGCCGCAATGAGCCGCTGACGCAGGAGCAGCGAACTTTTATCGCGCTGCTGCGCGAGCAGGCAGGTATCACAAATCGGTAAGGGCCTTCAAACAGATCCGGCCGCATGTGCGGCCGGATCATGTGCCGGGCAAGATACTCTCTTGCCTGGCAACTGTGCAATCGAGAGGCTTCAGTCCGTCTCGTCCAGCACGCGCTGCGCTTCCTCGCGCACACGCTCGGGCGCCGTGCCGCCGATGTGCTTGCGCGCCGCAACCGAGCCTTCCAGCGTCAGCACCTGATGCACGTCGGCCTCGATGGCCGGGTTGTAGGCCTGCAGTTCGGCCAGCGTCAGGTCTGCCAGGTCGATGCCGCGCTGTTCGCAGTCACGCACGGCATGCGCCACGACTTCATGGGCGTCGCGAAAGGGCAGGCCGCGCTTGACCAGGTAGTCGGCCAGATCGGTCGCGGTGGCGAAACCCTGCAGGGCCGCGGCGCGCATATTGGCGGCCTTGACCTTGATGCCGCCCGCCATGTCGGCAAAGATCGTCAGCGTGTCCCGCAAGGTGTCGACAGTATCGAACAACCCTTCCTTGTCTTCCTGGTTATCCTTGTTGTAGGCCAGGGGCTGGCCCTTCATCAGCGTCAGCAGGGCCATCAGGTGGCCGTTGACGCGGCCGGTCTTGCCGCGGGCCAGTTCGGGCACGTCGGGGTTCTTTTTCTGCGGCATGATGCTGCTGCCGGTGCAGAAGCGGTCGGCCAGGTCGATGAAGCCCACGCGCGGGCTCATCCAGATCACCAGTTCTTCCGACAGGCGCGAGATGTGCGTCATGATGAGCGCGCCGGCCGCGCAGAACTCGATGGCGAAGTCGCGGTCGGACACGGCATCCAGCGAGTTGCGGCACACGCCGTCAAAATGCAGGGTGCGCGCCACGCGTTCGCGGTCGATGGGGTAGGTGGTGCCGGCCAGGGCCGCCGCGCCCAGCGGCAGGCGGTTGACGCGGCGGCGCGCGTCAAGCAGGCGCTCGGCGTCGCGGCCGAACATTTCGGCATAGGCCAGCAGATGATGGCCGAAGGTGACGGGCTGGGCCACCTGCAAATGGGTGAAGCCGGGCAGGATGGTGGCGGCGTTTTCCAGCGCCACCGTGGCCAGCGCGCGGCGCAACTGGCGCAGCAGGTCGACCAGGCCGTCGATCTCGTCGCGCAGCCACAGGCGCACGTCGGTGGCGACCTGGTCGTTGCGCGAACGGCCGGTGTGCAGGCGCTTGCCTGCGTCGCCCACCAGTTCCACCAGGCGCTTTTCGATATTCAGGTGCACGTCTTCCAGGTCCAGCAGCCACTGGAAGTTGCCAGCATCGATCTCGGCCAGGATCTGCAGCATGCCGCGCTGGATGTCGGCGTAGTCCTGAGCGCTGATGATGCCCTGGGCGGACAGCATTTCGGCGTGGGCCAGCGAGCCGCGGATGTCGTGTCGGGCCAGGCGTTTGTCGAAATCCACCGAGGCGGTGTAGCGCTTGACCAGGTCGGAAACGGGCTCGGAGAACCGGGCGGACCAAGCCTGAGCCTTGTTGGCGAACTGGTCTTGAGGAGTGTGTGCGGTGTTTGCCATGATGCCTCGTCGATAACGGGTGAATTATAGGCGTAGGCCGCAGGCGGGTCGGCGGCAGCCGTCCGGCCCCACCCGGCAGGGCAGCCATGACGCATGCGATAATTTGCACTGTCCCTTTTCCCCTGTTTGGAACCGTATTGCCATGAGCGCCGCCCGTGTCGCCTTCGCGCAAATCAACACCGTCGTCGGAGGTTTGGCCGGCAATGCCGCGAAGATCCTGCAGGCGGCTCACGAGGCCCATGCGCGGGACGCCGACGTGCTGGTCACGCCCGAGCTTTCGCTTACCGGCTATCCGCCCGAGGACCTGTTGCTGCGGCCGTCCTTCATCGACGCGCAGACGCAGGCGCTGACGCAGCTGTGCGCGGATATGGCCGGCCTGGCCGGCCTGCACGTCGTGGTCGGCCACGCGGCGCGCCGGCCTGACGGCAAGCTGTGCAACGCCGCCAGCGTGCTGTGCCAGGGCCGCGTGCTGGGCACCTATTCCAAGTTGGAGCTGCCCAACTACTCCGTATTCGACGAGGACCGGTACTTCGTTGCGGGCGGCGCTCCGCTAGTGTTCGTAGTCAAGGGCGTGCCTTTCGGGGTGAATATCTGCGAAGACATTTGGTTCGAGCGCGCGCCACGTGCCGCGGCCGCCGCCGGCGCCCGCGTGCTGTTGGTACCCAACGCCTCGCCCTACAACCGGGGCAAGCAGGCCGAGCGCGTCCAGGTGGCCCGCCGCAGTCTGCAGGGCACGGGCTGCGCCCTGGTCTACGCCAATCTGGTGGGCGGGCAGGACGAGCTGGTATTCGACGGCCTGTCCTTCGTGCTCGACGCGCAAGGCCGCCAGGTAGCCCAGTTGCCCGGGTTCGCCGAAGGCATGGGCCTGGTCGAGGTCGATGCATCTGGCAAGGTGACTGGCGTGGGCGATCTGCCGGCGGCCGTGCAGACCAGCGAGCAAGAGGAGGTCTGGAACGCCCTGGTCCTGGGCGTGCGCGACTATCTGGGCAAGAACGGTTTTCCCGGCGCCATTATCGGCCTGTCGGGCGGCATTGACTCGGCCGTGGTGCTGGCCATTGCGGTCGATGCGCTCGGCGCGGACAATGTGCGTGCGGTGATGATGCCCTCGCGCTATACCGCTGACATTTCCGAGATCGACGCCGCTGACATGGCGCGCCGCCTGGGCGTGCGCTACGACAGCATCGCTATCGCGCCGGCTTTCCAGGCGTTCGAATCCATGCTGGCCGGGCAGTTCGCCGGGCTGCCGTTGGACGCGACCGAGGAAAACATTCAGGCCCGCGTGCGCGGTACGCTGCTCATGGCGCTGTCGAACAAGACGGGCCGGCTGGTGCTGACCACGGGCAATAAGTCCGAGATGACCACGGGCTACTGCACGCTGTATGGCGATATGGCGGGCGGCTTTGCCGTCATCAAGGACGTGCCCAAAACGTTGGTCTATCGTCTTGCAGCCTGGCGCAATACATGCGGCAAAGACGGCGAGGTTATTCCCGAGCGCATCATCACGCGGCCGCCTTCGGCCGAACTTCGCCCCGACCAGACCGACCAGGACAGCCTGCCGCCCTACGACGTGCTGGACGGCATCATGAGCCGCTACATGGAGCACAACGAACCGCCGCAGCGCATCGTCGCGGCCGGTTACCCGCGTGCCGCGGTGGAGCAGGTGGTGCGACTGATCCGCGTCAACGAGTACAAGCGCCGTCAGGCGCCGCCTGGGCCGCGCATCACGCTGCGCGCGTTCGGCCGGGATTGGCGCTATCCTCTTACCAACGGTTTCCGCGAAACGATCTAGGCCATTGCGATTACGACAGGGACATTCATGAAACAAGTCACCGCCATCATCAAACCCTTCAAGCTGGACGAGGTGCGCGAGGCGCTGGCCGAGGCCGGCGTGAGCGGTCTGACAGTCATTGAGGTCAAGGGCTTCGGCCGCCAGAAGGGCCACACGGAACTGTATCGCGGGGCCGAATACGTGGTGGACTTCCTGCCCAAGATCCGCGTCGAGGTCGTGCTGCCCGATGATCGCATCGAAGGCGCCATCGAGGCAATCCTGAAGGCTGCCCGCACCGGCAAGATCGGCGACGGCAAGATCTTCGTCACGCCGGTCGAGCAAGCCATACGCATCCGCACCGGCGAGAGCGGCGACGCCGCGCTGTAGTTCCCGCAAGTTTGCGCTGAAACGGCCGGCATCGATGCCGGCCGTTTCTCTTTGATGCGCCGTGCCGGCGTTAGCGCGCGGCCGGCGCGTCGGCCGCCTGCTTGCAAAAAGCGCTGGTACAGCGCGCGCGGATGACGCCGGTGATGGCCTGGCGCATGGGATCCCGCCGCTCCAGCATGCCTATGGGCCGCGCGATCGACCCCAGGTCGGCCGGCAGGGACAGGACCCGCAGGTCCGGCGCGCGCCGCCAATGCGCACCGTTGAGCAGCGGCAGCAGCGTCACGCCCACTTCCTGGCGCACCAGCGCGACCAATTGCTCGATGGCGTTCAGTTCCAGGAATTCGTCGATGGAAACGCCCAGCCGACGCAGCGTGCGCTCGATCTGCCGGCCGGTGCGCTGCGTGCGGTCAAAGCGCAGAAAGGGCGACTGGGTCAACACTTCGCGTACGTTTCTGCCCGGGGCCGAGGCCGGGGCCAGCACTACCAGGGGTTCCTCGTACAGCCCGGTCCAGCGCGTGCTGGCCATGGGCCGGCCGAACTCGACCACCAGGGCGGCATCCAGCTCGCCGGCCTCGACCTTGCTGGCCAGTTCGCCGGACTTGCCCGAGAAAATGCGTATTTCCAGGGCAGGGTGTTCGCGCTTCATGGTCGACACGACCTTGGCCAGCGTGCCCATGCACGAGACGATGGCACCGACCGAAACCGAACCGGCCAGCGTGTCCGGTGCGCCGGGCGGCTGCCGCATCCGGTCGTAGAGTTCCAGCAGATGCCTGGCCTCGGGTATGAGTCCGCGGCCGGCGGCGTTCAGGATGGCCAGCCGGCCGCTGCGATCGAAAAGCTCGCGCCCCAGTTCGTTTTCCAGCGTGCGCATCTGGAAGCTGACCGCAGCCTGGGTCAGCGCCACCTGTTCGGCGGCTTCGGAAAACGAACCGTGCTGCGCCACCGCCAGGAAGGTACGCAGGAATCTCAGCGTGCTCATGGTTTCGGCCCGGCAATCGGGCGCAGCTGGGCATTCATAAAATTTTTTTGAATAAGAAAACAAAAAATCAAATTGATCTAATTAAAGCACGAGAGTAATTTCAAAAACTTGCGGCAGTGTCGTTGCTGACCGCTCTTCTACGATTCACTCCGACGCAGGAACGCGCAATGAAGGCTTTCGACTGGACCAACCCCTATCCCTCGCGCCGCATTCCGGTCTTTGCGCGCAACGTCGTCTCCACTTCGCATCCCCTGGCCGCCCAGGCTGGGCTGCGCATGCTGCTCAAAGGCGGGTGCGCGGTGGACGCGGCCATCGCGGCGGCGGCCGTCATGATGTTGACCGAGCCCGTATCCAACGGCTTGGGCAGCGACTGCTTTGCCATCGTCTGGGACGGCACGCAACTGCACGGCCTGAACTCCTCGGGCACGGCACCGGCTGCCTGGAGCGTGGACTACTTCAAGAAGAAGTACGGCACCGGTCCCGACGGCTTGGCCGCTCAACCCAAGCGCGGCTGGGATGCCGTGACGGTCCCTGGGGCGGTGGCCGGCTGGGCCGCCCTGCATGAGAAGTTCGGCAAATTGCCCTTCGATGCGCTTATGGAGCCTGCCATCGAGATCGCCGAGCGCGGCTATGCCGTGCCGCCGGTGGTCGCTCACAAGTGGCAGCTGGCGGCCGACGAACTGCACTCGCAGCCGGGTTATGCCCAGGCATTCATGCCCCATGGCCGCGCGCCGCAGGTCGGAGAGCATTTCCGCATCCCCGATGCGGCATGGACCCTGCGCCGCATTGCCGCCAGCCGCGGCCGCGACTACTACGAGGGCGAGATCGCCGAGCGTATCGCCGCCTTCAGCAAGGAGTGCGGCGGCGCCATGACCCTGCAAGACCTGCGCGGCTACCAGCCTACCTGGGTTGACCCCATCTCGCAGTCCTATCGCGGCTACGAATTGCACGAGATCCCGCCAAACGGGCAGGGCATTGCCGCGTTGATCGCGCTGGGCATCTGCGAGCATTTCGATCTGAAGGGCATGGGCGTGGACACAGTGCAATCGCAGCACGTGCAGATCGAAGCCATGAAACTGGCTTTCTCCGATCTGTACCGATACGTGGCCGATCCGCACAGCATGGAAGTCACGCCCGGGCAGATGCTCGATCCGGCCTACCTGGCCTCGCGCGCCAAGCTCATCGACCTGGACAAGGCCTCGTATCCCACGGCCGGCCGGCCGGCCGCCGGCGGCACCATCTATATGAGCGCCGCCGATGAAAGCGGCATGATGATCTCGTTCATCCAGTCCAACTACATGGGTTTCGGCTCGGGCATCGTGGTGCCGGGCACCGGCATCAGCCTGCAGAATCGCGGTCTGGGTTTTTCGATGGATCCGAAGTCGGCCAACATGGTCGAGGGCGGCAAGCGGCCCTTCCACACCATCATTCCGGGCTTTCTCACCCAGGGCGGGCGCCCGGTGATGAGTTTCGGCGTGATGGGTGGGGACATGCAGCCGCAGGGCCACCTGCAGACCGCCATCCGCATGATCGACTACGACCAGCAGCCCCAGGCCGCGTGCGACGCGCCGCGCTGGAAGCTCAACCGCGACCAGACGCTGGATGTCGAATCCTCCATGGAGCGCAATGTGGTCCAAGGGCTGGCGAAGATGGGGCACCGGCTCAAGTCCATCGACGATCCGTACATGGATTTCGGCGCGGGGCAGTTCATCTGGCGCATGTCGCCGGACGATAACGAAAAGGGCTATGTGGCGGCGAGCGATCCGCGCCGCGATGGCCTGGCAGCGGGTTTCTGAAGTCAACAAACTGGCATAAAAATCACCTCAAGGGAAATGGCGATGATCAAATCGATACGCATGGGCCGGGTACTGCTGGGCCTGCTTCTGGGCCTGGCCTGTGCATCGGCCCTGGCGCAGACACTGCGCATAGGCCTGCAGGAAGACCCCGACACGCTCGATCCGCAACGCGCGCGCACCTACGTCAGCCGCATCGTGTTCACTTCGTTGTGCGACAAGCTCATCGACGTCGACAATAAGCTGCAGTTCGTGCCCCAGCTGGCCAAGTCCTGGTCTTGGAGCGACGGCAACAAGACGCTGACCTTCAAGCTGCGCGGCGACGTGCTGTTCCAGGACGGCACCAAGTTCGACGCGGCCGCCGCCAAGGCCAACTTCGACCGCGAAATGACCATGCCCGAGAGCATGCGCAAGAGCGAGATCAAGTCGATCGCCAGCGTGGCCGCGCCCGATCCGACCACGCTGGTGCTGACGTTGAAGCACCCCGACGCCACGCTGCTGGCCGCGCTTTCCGATCGGGCGGGCATGATGCTCTCGCCCGCGTCCTTCCAGGGCAAGCCAGTCGATGCGGTGGCTCAGCATCCGGTCTGCTCGGGTCCGTACAAGTTTGTCGAGCGCGTGCAGAACGATCGCATCGTGCTGCAGAAATTCAAGCGCTACTACGACGCCAAGGACTACCACTTCGACCGCGTGGTGTTCATGCCCATCCCCGATTCCACGGTGCGTCTGTCGAACCTGCGCGCCGGTAGCCTGAACATGCTCGAGCGCTTGAACCCGGCCGATGTGCCGCAGGTCAAGCAGGACTCCAGCCTGATCTTCGCGCCGGTCAACGGCCTGGGCTTCCAGGAGCTGTACTTCAATGTAGGCAACGGACCGATGGCGCAGAAGACGCCCTTCAAGGATCCGCGCGTGCGCAAGGCGCTGGAGCTGTCGATTGACCGCAATGCCATCGACCAGGTGGTGGGCAACGGCATTTTCCCGCCGGCCGGGCAGCCTTTCCCGCCCGCCAGTCCTTATTTCAGCGCCAAGTTTGCGCCGCCGGCGCGCGACGTGGCCCAGGCCAAGGCGCTGCTCAAGCAGGCCGGCGTGGCCCTGCCGGTCAAGGGTACGCTGTCTTTCGGCAACAACACCACGACCTCGGCCATGGCACAGATGATCCAGGCCATGGCGGCCGAGGCAGGTTTCAACCTGACGCTGCAGCCGGTCGAATATGCGGCCTTGTTGAGCCAGACGCGGCAAGGCAATTTCGAGATGGCATTGCAGGGATGGTCGGGACGCGTGGATCCGGACGGCAACCTGACGCTTTTCGTGGCTTGCAAGGCCTCGTTCAACGACGGCCATTACTGCAATCCTCAGGTCGACAAGCTGCTTACACAGGCGCGCGAAGTCCCCGACATGGCGCAGCGCAAGGCGCTGTACGAACAGGCCGAGACCATCCTGCACCAGGACGAACCCAACTTCTATCTCTACTACCAGCCCTGGCCCTTCGCCCTGCAAAAGAAGGTTGTGGGCTTCACACCGTCTCCCGACGGCATGATCCGCCTCAAAGGCGTGCACTTCGCCCAATAAGCTGCTGAACAAGGCGCCATGCTCCGACTGATATTGCGACGCGTGCTGGTGGCCATCCCGACATTGATCCTGGTGTCGATGATGGTCTTCCTGCTCCAGAAAATCCTGCCCGGCGATCCGGTGCTGGCCATGGCCGGTGAAGACCGCGATCCCGCTGTGATGAACTACCTGCGCGAGAAATACCATCTCAACGATCCGCTGCCGGTGCAATACGCCGCCTGGGTCAGGCAGGTTCTGCACGGCGACCTGGGCAAGTCGCTGCGCACCGACGTGCCCGTCAACAAGCTGATCGAGGAAAAGCTGCCCGTCACCGCGCAACTGTCGGTCATGGCCATGATCTTCGCGCTCATCCTGGGCATACCCTCGGGCATCATCGCCGCCGTGCGCAAGGGTTCGGCGGTGGAGATGGGGGCCAATATGGCGGCGCTGTCGGGCATGTCGATCCCCAGCTTCTGGCTGGGCATCATCCTCATTCTGGTGGTGTCGGTCCATTGGCAATTGCTGCCAGCCTCGGGGTATGTGCCGCTCTCGGAAAACTTCTGGCTGTCGCTCAAGACGCTGCTGATGCCGGCCTTCGTCCTGTCCCTGGCCATCGCGGCCTATTTGATGCGGCATACCCGCTCTGCCATGCTCGAGGCGCTGAGCGCAGATTACGTACGCACGGCGCGCGCCAAGGGCGTGCCGGCCTACAAAGTGGTGCTGCGCCACGCGCTGCGCAACGCGCTCATGCCCATTGTCACGCTGGTCACGCTGCTGCTGGGGGAACTGCTGGCCGGTGCGGTGCTGACCGAACAGGTATTTACCATTCCGGGTTTCGGCAAGCTCATCGTCGATGCCGTGTTCAACCGCGACTACGCCGTGGTGCAGGGCGTGGTCCTGTGCGTGGCGGTGGGCTTCATCGCGCTCAACCTGCTGGCCGACGTGCTCTACATCGTCGTCAATCCCCGGCTGAGGCATTCATGAGCAGCGCTTTTTCCGCAGCCGCGTCCGTCGCGCCGCCGCGCGGCGGCAGCCGGGCCTGGGCCAAGTTCCGGCGCAACCGCTCCGCCATGCTGGGCGCGGTCATCGTGCTGGTGTTCGTGGTCCTGGCCGTGCTCGCTTCGGTGCTGGCCAACTACGATCCGCTCAAGGTCAATTTCCTGGCTGTTCGCAAGCCACCCTCGCCTCTGTACTGGCTGGGCACCGACGAGCTGGGCCGCGATATATACAGCCGCATGCTGTTCGGTGCGCGCGCCTCGCTCATGGTCGGCCTGGTCTCGGTCCTTATCGCCATAGCGGCGGGCGTGCCCTTGGGCCTGATGGCGGGGTATTTCGAGGGCTGGATCGACGGCGTGATCTCGCGCATCACCGAGGCGCTCATGGCCATCCCTTTTCTCATCCTGGCCATTGCGCTGGCGGCTTTCCTGGGACCCAGCCTGGTCAACGCCATGATCGCCATCGGCGTATCGGCCGCGCCCAAGTTCACGCGGCTCACGCGTGGGCAGGTGCTGGCGGTCAAGAGCGAGGACTATGTGCAGGGCGCACGCGCGCTGGGGGCGTCGGATCTGCGCATCATCGTGCGTCACATCCTGCCCAACGTCATGCCGCCTCTTATCGTTCAGGCCACCATCACCATCGCCACCTCCATCATCGCCGAGGCCAGCCTGTCCTTTCTCGGGCTGGGTCTGCAGCCGCCCGATCCCTCGTGGGGCACGATGCTGAACACGGCCAAGGATTTCATGAATCAGGCTCCGTGGATGTCGGTCTTCCCGGGCGCGGCCATCTTCCTGGCCGTGCTGGGCTTTAACTTGCTGGGCGATGGGCTGCGCGACGCGCTCGATCCGCGCCAGGAGAAATGAACATGGACATGGATGCCAAGCGGGTCGCGCAGGTGAACGGCCTGACGGTGCGTTTTGCGACGCCCTCGCGCGTGGTCGAGGCGGTCAGCGACGTTTCCTTTCACGTCGACCGGGGCGAGACACTGGCCATCGTGGGGGAATCCGGGTCGGGCAAGTCGGTGACTTCGCTTTCCCTGATGCGCCTGGTCGAATACGGCGGTGGGGCGATCGCAGCGGGCGACATGCACCTGCGCCGCCGCAACGGCCAGGTGCTGGACCTGGCCCGTGCCGACGAATCGGTGCTTGCCCGCGTGCGCGGCGCCGACATCGCCATGATCTTCCAGGAACCCATGACATCGCTGAACCCCAGTTTCACGGCCGGGGCGCAGATCGCCGAGGCGCTGCAGCTGCACCAGGGACTGGATGCCGGTGCCGCCCGCGCCCAGACTCTGCGCATGCTCGAGCGCGTGCGCATTCCCGAAGCGCGCGCCATCCTGGACCGCTATCCGCACCAGTTGTCGGGCGGCATGCGCCAGCGCGTCATGATCGCCATGGCCCTGTCGTGCAAGCCGCAGCTGCTGATCGCTGACGAACCCACCACCGCGCTGGATGTGACGATCCAGGCGCAGATCCTGCAGCTTATCCGCCAGTTGCAGGAAGAGATGGACATGGGCGTGATCTTCATCACCCATGACATGGGCGTGGTGGCCGAGGTGGCCGACCGTGTGCTGGTGATGTACCGAGGCCAGACGGTGGAAGAGGGGGGCACGGACGAGGTCTTCGCCCGGCCCGCGCACGGCTATACCCGTGCGCTGCTGTCGGCCGTGCCGCGCCTGGGCGCGATGCAGGGCACCACGCTGCCCGCGCCGTTTCCCCTGCTGCGCGTGGACGGCAGCAAGGTGCCCGAAACGCCGGACGCCGGCAAGGTCGATACGGTGCGCCGCGAACACGGGCCCATCCTGAGCGTGCGCGACCTCATCACGCGCTTTGACGTCGCCGGTGGCATTCTGGGCCGCGTCCAGAAGCGGGTGCACGCCGTGGAGAAGGTCAGCTTCGATCTGTATCCCGGCGAGACCCTTGCCCTGGTGGGCGAGTCGGGCTGCGGCAAGACCACCACGGGCCGCTCCCTGCTGCATCTGGTCAAGAGCCAGGGCGGCCGCATCGAGTTCGATGGCCAGGATATAGGCGCCCTGCGCGGCCCGGCCATGCAGGCCATGCGCCGGCATATCCAGTTCATCTTCCAGGATCCCTTCGCCTCGCTCGATCCGCGCATGACGGTGGGCGACTCGATCATGGAGCCGCTGCTCATCCACCGTGCGGCCCGCGGGCGCCAGGCGCGCGAGCGGGTGCGCTGGCTGATGGACAAATGCGGCCTCCTGCCCGAGATGGCCGATCGCTACCCGCACGAGTTTTCCGGCGGCCAGCGCCAGCGCATCAGCATTGCGCGGGCCCTGGCTCTCAATCCCAAGGTGGTCGTGGCCGACGAATCGGTGTCGGCGCTGGACGTCTCCATCCAGGCGCAGATCGTCAATCTGTTACTGGACCTGCAGCGCGAACTGGGCGTGTCCTTCCTGTTCATTTCGCACGACATGGCTGTGGTCGAACGCATCAGCCACCGGGTGGCCGTCATGTACCTGGGCCAGATCGTCGAAATCGGCCCGCGCCAGGCCATCTTCGAGCATCCGCAGCATCCCTATACCCGCAAGCTGATGGCCGCCGTGCCCATCGCCGACCCGACGCGCCGCCATCGCCAGCGCTCGCTGCTGGTCGACGAGATTCCCAGCCCGGTGCGCAGGGTGGGGGATGACCCGGTGGTGCGGCCTTTGACGCAGGTCGGCCAGGACCACTTCGTGGCGCGCCACCCGATAGGCGTTTACGCCTGAGGTACGATTCGCCGCGCGCAAGACGCGGGGGCTGATCCATTGCCATTCCTACCCGCTGACGGTAGTCTTGGCGCTATACCGAATCGTCGGCTTATTCGGCACACTCGATATGCCGCCCACCTATACCGCTGCCAAAGCCGTGGACCAGCCTTGCAAGACTTCGCGTCGTTTTATCAAGCGGGAAAAGAAGATTTCCTTTGCGGCGTTCGCCCTCCTCATGAGCTGCGCCGCTCATGCCCAAACCGGTCCCGACGAGCCGATCAGGCTGCAGATCATCGGCGGGCTTGCCGGGGTGACCCAATATACGAAGATCGAACGGCCTTTCTGGCAGTCTGGGATAGACAAGCTGTCAAAGGGCAGGATCAGCGCCACGATCCGGCCGCTCGATGCCGGAGGGTTGCGCAGCCAGGAGATGCTGCAGCTGCTGCGGCTGGGCGTGGTGTCGTTCGGCACCGCCATCGTGTCCGAAGTCGGGGATGATGCGCCGGAACTCAATGCCGTCGACCTGCCCGCACTCAATCCCGACGTGGCGACGTTGCGCCGGTCCGTCGACGCATTTCGCGGACATATGCGCCAACTGCTGCGGGATCGCTACGGCATCGAACTCCTGGGCGTCTACGCATACCCGGCGCAGGTACTGTTCTGCGCCAAACCCTTCAAGGGGCTCGATGACCTTGCTGGGCGCAAGGTGCGCACCTCCTCGGTGGGACAGTCTGAATTGATGGCTGCGCTGGGCGCCTTGCCCATGATTCTGCCTTTTTCCCAGACCACCGCGGCCTTGCGCGACGGCATTGCCGACTGCGCCATTACCGGAACGCTCAGTGGCTACGAAATCGGACTGCCGAACGTGACCACCGCCGTCCATACCTTTGCCATAAGCTGGGGGGTATCGATCTTCGGCGCCAACCAAGACTATTGGCATTCGCTGCCGGCATACGCGCGCGCAGTCATCCGGCGTGGCGTGAGCCAGCTCGAGAATGAAATCTGGTCGCAGGCGCAGGCCGATACGCAGCGGGGGCTGGCATGCGATGCCGGTACGGCGGCCTGCTCCGGCAAGCCTGAGCGACCGATGACCATCGTGCCGACTTCGCCTGCCGACCAAGAGCGGCGCCGGCGCCTGCTGACCGAGGTCGTCCTGCCACGCTGGTTCGAGCGCTGCGGCCAGGACTGTGTTTCGTCCTGGAATACCTATTTGAGACCGATCTACGCCATCCAGGCCAATGCGCCTTGATGCGTCTGCTGCGCCTGCTGCGAGTGTCAATGCTCAACCGGTTTAAGCTCATGGTCGGAGTCGGGATGGTGGCCATATTGCTGGCCGTCGTTGCGGGGACCGCGCACCTCATCGAGCAGAGAAAACAGATGGCATGGCATGCCGCGCAGCAGTCGCTGGAAAGCTCCGCGGTGGCCGTCGACAATGCGCTCGACCGGCAATTGCTGCAGGTCGACGGAGCCCTGGCCAGCTTTGCCACCTTGTTCGACGTGGCGCGGATTTCGCCCAGCCAGAGCGGGCCCGCCAGCACGTTGCTGCGCGGTCTGAACTTTCAGACCATGGCATTTCGCGATCTGTTGCTGGTCGGGCCGCAGGGCAACATCATTGCCTCTGCCAGGCCGAACGGCATGCGCCATGCGCTGGCGCCGCAAGTGGCGACGGCCGGACGCACGCCCACGCACCTTATCGGTCCGCTGCGCAACGCCATTACCGGCGATTGGTCGCTCTATCTCGCGCGCAGCGTCCCGGGTTGGAACGGTATCGTGCCGGTTGCCGAGATTCCTCTGTCCTCGCTCATGAACCTGCTGGCGCAGACCGGCGTCCGGCCCGGCACGCGGATATTTCTGGAGCGCGCCGACGGCAGGATCGTCGCCACGTGGCCCTATGACGAAATGCGGATCGGCAAACCCATGGCCTTCGGGCCGCCCGGCAATCTGGAAAACGGCATGGCCTTCGTGCATGAGGCGCAGAACGGCGCAACCCACCTGAATGTGGTCCGCACCTCGCTTTACGGCAATATCCGGGTCGTTCTGTCCACGAGCAGCGCGACCGCTCTCGCGGACTGGCGCAAGGACCGCGACAGGACGATCCTGGCGAGCGCGATCGCCGTCCTGCTCATGACGGCTTTCTCCGCGGCGATGTATCTGGTCATCCGCCAACGCGAGCGCGCGGACGCCGAGCGCAGACGGGCTGCCGTCATCCTGCACAACGCGATCGAGGCCATGTCCGACGGCTTCGTCATGTGGGACAAAGACGACCGGCTGGTCACTTGCAATCAGCGCTATCGCGACCTCTATGCCTTGAGTGCGCGCTTCATGACCGTCGGCGCGCGTTTCGAAGACATCGTCCGCGGCGGCGCCGAACTGGGACAGTACCCGCAGGCCACCGGGAGCATCGACCAGTTCACCAAGGATATCGTCACCTGGCATCGGCAGAGCAGCGGCATTATCGAGCGCCTGCTGCCCGATGGCCGGTGGCTGCTCATCACGGAGCGGCGCACGGCGGACGGTGGCATCGTCGGCATCCGCACCGACATTACCGCGCTCAAGGCGGCTTTGGCCGAATTGGCCGACGCCAACGAGCGCGCGAACGAGGCGGTTGGCAAAGCACAGCGGCAGAATGTGGCTTTGCTTGAGCAGGAAAGCCGCATCCGCTACCGGGCGCTGCACGACGATCTGACGGGCCTGCAGAATCGCCTAGCCTTCCGCGGCCAAATCGCGCAGGCGCTGCCGCGCACGGGGTATGGCCGCGACCCGGTCGCCCTGCTGTTTCTCGACCTGGACCGCTTCAAGGACGTCAACGACACGCTTGGGCATCCGGTCGGGGATCTGCTGCTGCTTTCGGTCGCAGAGCGCCTGCTGGGCTGCGTGCAGGACAAGGAGTGCGTCGCCCGTCTTGGCGGGGACGAGTTCGCGATACTCTGCCTTGATCGCAGTCAGCCGGAGCAGGCTCAGGCATTGGCCGCCCGCATCATCGACGCCGTCGGCCAGCCTTATTTCGTCCAGGAGCGGACGATCTCCATTTCGACCAGCATCGGCATCGCCGTCGCCAAGAGTCCGGACGTCGATGCCGACTTGCTGCTCAAACAGGCCGACCTCGCGCTCTATCAGGCCAAGGCCCAGGGGCGGGGCGTGAGCTGCGTCTTCACCGCCGAGATGGACCAGAGGCTGCGCACCCGCCTGGCCATGGAAGCGGATCTGCGCAGGGCTATCCCGCAGCGGCAGTTCAAACTGTCGTACCAGCCGGTCTACGAATTGAAGTCGCATAAGTTATGCGGGGTCGAAGCGCTGCTGCGCTGGCATCATCCGGTACACGGCCTGATCGGACCGGCGGACTTTGTTCCGCTGGCGGAAGAAACCCGGCTGATCGTCGAAATCGGCGAATGGGTCATCCGCCAGGCCTGCGCGGACGCTATGCGGTTTCCCGAGTTGGCGCGAGTCGCCATCAATCTGTCGCCTGTGCAATTGGTCTACGGCGATACGGCTGCGATCTTGCGTGGCATTCTGGGCGAATCAGGACTGAACCCCGGCAGGCTTGAGTTCGAGATCACCGAGACCGCGCTGCTGGCCAACGACAACCTGACGCTGGAAACGCTCAAGAGCCTCAAGAGTCTGGGCGTGCGCATCGTGCTCGACGACTTCGGCACGGGCTATTCCAGCCTGAGCCATCTGCGCATCGTTCCCCTGGACAAGATCAAGATCGATCGCTCGTTCGTGCACGACATGACGGTCCGTCCGGATTGCGCCGCGATTGTCGCTTCCATCGCAGCGCTCGCAACCGAACTGGGCATGACGACCACGGCGGAGGGTGTCGAAACGCTGGATCAGCTCGATGCGGTGCGGCGGGCGGGCTGCACGGAAGTCCAAGGCTATCTGCTGGGAAAACCGAGGCCGCTTGGGCAAACCGGCTTTGCGCCGTACTTCGATGCGTCAGGCGGCTCCGGGCCGGGGCAGAACGTTGTCCCTGCGCCATAGCGGGCCGGTCCGCCGCAGCGATTGGCATCCAAGCAAATCGCAAATCGCATGTTGCTGATGTGAAGACCGCGCAGGCACAGCGCCCGTTGACACGAAAAAGAGCCAGACACTGGTCGGTAATGGAGCGGCAAGCCAGCAGCGCAGGGGGCGGCGTGCCGGCACCAAGGTATGATTGCGCCCACTATGGCCCTGCGCGCAATCATCTACAAAGCCGAACTACACATCGCCGACGGCGACCGCCATTATTACGGCAGCCACTCGCTGACTATCGCTCGGCATCCGTCCGAGACCGACGAACGCATGATGGTGCGGCTACTGGCCTACGCCTTGAACGCTCGGGAAGACCTGGTTTTCACCAAGGGCCTGAGCGACACCGACGAACCCGATATCTGGCGCAAGGAATTGCACGGCGACATCGCGGACTGGATCGAGATCGGCCAGCCCGAGGAGCGCCGCATACTGAAGGCCTGCGGCCGCGCCGAAAACGTGCGGGTCTATTGCTACAACCATGCCAGCAATATCTGGTGGAACAGCATCAGGAACAAGCTGGAGCGCGCCCGCAACCTGCACGTGGTTCATTTCCCTTCGGAGCAGGCCCAGGCGCTGGGCGCCCTGGCCGAGCGCACCATGCAGGTCCACGTCAACATCCAGGACGGCGAGGCCTATGTCTCGAGCGACAAGGGCCAGGTGACGGTGCGGCCGGAAAGCTGGCGTTGATCCTCGGTTGATTGGCTTAAGAAAAAGCGCCTGCTAAGGCTGCGAAATAAGAGTCCAGTGAAGGCCAGCTAAAGCCGCGGACTCTGAGGTTGTCTACGCGATTTTGCGGGTTCGGCCATCAAGGTGTCGCCTACATTGGGCTTGCACTTATCTTAATATTTTTAAAAAATAAGGGTTCTTACTTAGTTATACAGTTTATTTTTTACTTGTCCAAGGTAATGCTGTTTTGGGCTGTATATTTAAGATTCTTTTTGTAAAAATTCACGCAAAAAATCATGATGAAATCGATGAGAATAGGTCAGAAGCTCGGTGGCGCGTTCGGGATCGTCGTGTTGATATCGTTGCTTGGAAGCGCAGTTTCTATTCTCAATTTTCTTAAGCTGAACGAGGCCAACGGCTGGAATATTCACAGCTATAACGTACTGCGCGCGAACGACAGCATGTTGACCAGCATGGTAAACATGGAGACGGGCGTGCGCGGATATGTGATCACAGGCGACGACAATTTTCTGGAGCCTTATCGCGAAGGCCAAAGCCAGTTCACCAAATCGTTTGACCTCATTCGGTCGCTCACTTCCGATAATGCAGCGCAACAAAACCGGCTGGCAACGCTGCAAGAGATGCGACAAAAGGTGGGTGAAGTCAACGATACGTTGATTAAGCTGAGACACGACGTCAATACCGATGCGCAGAAGCAAAATGTATTGAATGCTTACGTGAAGCAAGGCACGCAAAAAGTTTTCATGGACCGCTTTCGTGCTGTGTCTTCCAAGATCGCCGACGCCGAGCAGGTTTTGCTCGATCAGCGTTCCAAGGAGGTGGTTACGATGGCCGCCTCAACGAAATTTTCTTTGGCCATTGCCGGCTTTTTGACGGTTGTTCTTTCGATCGTGTTGGGCACGGTAATTACTCGAGGAATTATTCGATCGCTGGGCGGTGAACCGACCGAAGCGGCAAGCGTGGCCAGCCGTATAGCGCAGGGTAATCTCGCAGTGTCAGTGTCAGTGTCCCCCAAGGATCGAACCAGCCTGATGGCTTCTTTGGAGTCGATGAGGCGGCAACTCAGAGGTATCGTTTCTGGAATCCAGGTTTCCGCTGAAGCAATAAGGGCTTCGGCTGGGGAAATCGCCCAGGGGAACCAGGATCTGTCGCAACGGACCGAAGAACAGGCCGCTTCGTTGGAAGAGACCGCGGCGAGCATGGAACAGTTGACGACGACGGTTCGTCATAACGCCGAAAGCGCAAAGCAGGCCAACATGCTCGTAACTAATGCCTGCGACGTAGCCTTACGGGGTGGAACAGTCGTAAACCAGGTCGTGGAGTCGATGCAGGCAATTTCGGAGAGCTCGGGTAAGGTGACGCAGATCATTACTGTGATCGAAGGCATTGCGTTCCAGACGAATATTCTTGCGTTGAATGCTGCGGTCGAGGCTGCGCGCGCCGGCGAACAGGGACGTGGCTTTGCGGTCGTCGCTGGCGAGGTCCGCACGCTTGCACAACGTAGCGCCAGCGCCGCCAAAGAAATCAGGGATCTTGTTATGAGTTCGGTTGAGCGCGTGGCGGCTGGCTCAGAACAGGTCGAACAAGCAGGGGCTACCATGTCTGAAATCGTTAAGTCAGTGCGGCAAGTGACCCAAATCATGGGCGAAATTGCGTCGGCATCCGATGAGCAGGGGACTGGAATCGAACAGGTGAACACGGCAGTAGGGCAGATGGATACGGCCACGCAACAGAATGCGGCATTGGTCGAGCAAGCATCGGCTGCCGCGCAGGCAATGGCCGAACAGGCTTCCGCACTGCGTGACGCAGTAGCGTTCTTTAGAATTGGTCAGGCTGACGAACGAACGCGCGATGCGCAGGGAGAGGACCTGCGTCTTTCGTCAGGCTCTTGGAACACAGTTTACGAATCCACTTCCCCTGTAGTGCTTATGTCTCATACTTCGGGATGAGAGTACGCATCGGGTTGAGCGCGGACTCGTGAGCCGGCGCCCGCGATGCATGGTTATAGCCAGGACAGCGAAGCTTATGCATCGAGCGAAAAGGGCGAGCCGACGGGTGCGCCGCAAAGCTGGCGTTGGTCCTTGGTTCGTCGGCTTAAAAGAGCGTAAAGCCCTTTCAGCTTAAAAACCTCGACACGCTCAACGCCCGCAAACCGGTCCGTCCAGCATCCGACGGGCGGCCTTGACGATGCTGTCGGCATCGACGTGGAAGAACTGGCGCAGCATCGCCCGCGTATCGCTGCGGCCGAAGCCATCGGTGCCCAGCGTCAGATAGCGGGCGCCCGCAGGCAGATAGGCGCGCACCGTTTCAGGCACCGCCCGCACGTAATCGCTGGCCGCGATCACCGGCCCCGCGAACGAACCGAGCTGCTGTCGCAGGAATGGCATCTCAGCGGGGTCTCCCGGTTTGCCGTCGAGCGCGGCCGCCTCGCACGCCGCGCCGTCGCGTGCCAGCTCGCTCCAGCTGGTGACGCTGTAGACGTCCACGCTGATGCCTTGCGCATGCAGCTGTTCGGCCGCCTTGACGACCTCGGTGAGGATGGCGCCCGATCCCATCAATACCACCTGCGCCGAGGCGGCGCCGGCAGGCAGGCGCAGATGGCGATAGCAGCCTTTCAGGATCTGCTCGTGCAAAGACGCGTCCACGTCCGGCTGCGCGTAGTTCTCGTTCATCAGGGTGATGTAATAGAACACGTCCTTCTGTTCCACCATCATCTCGCGGATGCCCGCGTCCACGATCACCGCCATCTCGCCCGCGAAGGCCGGATCATAGGACTTGCAATTGGGAATCGTGGCGGCAACGAGGTGGCTGGTGCCGTCCTGATGCTGCAGGCCTTCGCCGCCCAGGGTCGTGCGTCCCGACGTGGCACCGAGCAGGAAGCCGCGCGGGCGCTGGTCGGCGGCTGCCCAGATCTGGTCGCCCACGCGCTGGAAGCCGAACATCGAGTAATAGATGTAGAAGGGCAGCATGGCCAGGCCATGCACGCTGTAGCTGGTCGCGGCGGCGGTCCAACTGGCGATGGCGCCGGCTTCGCTGATGCCTTCTTCCAGGATCTGCCCGTCCATGGCCTCGCGGTAACTGAGGATGGAGTCGATGTCTTCGGGCGAATAGCGCTGGCCCACGCTGGAATAGATGCCCGCCTGCTTGAAGAGGTTGGCCATGCCGAAAGTGCGCGCCTCGTCGGCGACGATGGGCACGATGCGCGGCCCGAGCGCCGGGTCCTTGAGCAGGGCGCCCAGCATCCGGACAAAGGCCATGGTGGTGCTCATGGGCTTGCCGCCGGCCTGGACCGCGAATTGCGCGTAGGCCTCGAGCGCCGGCTTTTGCACCACGGCCGCGGCGGTTTCGCGCCGGGGCATGAAGCCGCCGAGCGCCGCGCGGCGGGCTTTCAGGTAGGTGACCTCGGGGCCGTTCTCCTCGGGCTTGATGAATTCCAGCGCCGTGGCCTGCGCGTCGTTCAGCGGCAGGTTGAAGCGATCGCGAAAGCCCAGCAGGTCCGAGGCTTCGAACTTCTTTTGCGAGTGCGTGGTCATGCGACCCTGGCCGGCGCTGCCCATGCCGTAGCCCTTTTTGGTGTGGGCCAGGATTACGGTGGGTTGGCCGCGGTGGCTGGCCGCCGCCGCGTAGGCGGCATAGATCTTGACTAGATCGTGCCCGCCGCGCTTGAGCCGGTCGATCTGCTCGTCGCCCATGTTCTGCACCAGCCGCGCGAGCTGTTCGTTCTGGCCGAAGAAGCGTTCGCGGTTGAAGCGCCCGTCCTTGGCCGCGAAAGTCTGCATCTGCCCATCTACCGTCGCGGCCAGGGCCTTGATGAGCGAGCCGTCTTCGTCCTGGGCGAAGAGGCTGTCCCAGTCGGAACCCCACACCAGCTTGATGACGTTCCAGCCCGCGCCGGAGAACAGCAGCTCCAGTTCGTCGATGATGCGTCCGTTGCCGCGCACCGGGCCGTCCAGGCGCTGCAGATTGCAGTTGACCACCCAGATGAGGTTGTCGAGCTTTTCGCGCGCGGCCAGGGTCAGAGCGCTCATCGATTCGGGCTCGTCCATCTCGCCGTCGCCGAACACGCCCCAGACTTTGCGGCCGCCGCAATCGAGTAGATTGCGATGCGTGAGGTAACGCATGAAGCGCGCCTGATAGATCGAGCTGATCGGGCCTATGCCCATGGAACCCGTGGGAAATTGCCAGAAGTCCGGCATCAGGTACGGATGCGGGTAGCTCGACAAGCCACGCGCGCCTTGCGCCGCCGCTGTGATCTCTTGCCGGTAGTGCCGCAGGTCGTGTTCGCTCAAACGGCCTTCCAGGAAGGCGCGGGCGTAGACGCCCGGAGAACTGTGCGGCTGGAAGAAAACCAGGTCGCCGCCGTGCCGCGCATCCCGGGCATGGAAGAAATGGTTGAAACCGACTTCGAACAGGTCGGCGGCGCTGGCGTAGCTGGCAATGTGCCCGCCCAGTTCACCGTAGGCGGAATTGGCCCGCACCACCATCGTCAACGCATTCCAGCGAATGATGGCGCCCAGCCGCTCCTCCATGTCCAGGTCGCCGGGAAAGGCGGGCTGCTCCTGCACCGGAATGGTGTTTACATAGGGGGTGGACGCGCGCGCCTTCCAGCCAACGTTTCTTTGTTGGGAAAGCTGCTGCAAGAGATCGAGCATCTGTCTGACCCGTTCGGGGCCTTCGCAGGCCAGCAGCGCGAGCAGGGCTTCGCGCCATTCCGCGGTTTCTTGCGGATCGGAGTCGGCAAGGCCGGATTCGTTCGTATTCGAGAGAAACTGCTCGGGCGCGTTCATAAGGGAAGGGACTGGATCTGCGTATCGGTTCGGAGATACTTCAAAAGCGGTAGGCCGGGAGTTTATGGGCTATCCGGACAACTCTGCAAAGGAAGTACGCGGGTCTGCGGTTTTTACCCGAGTTTCACATTGAGCGTGCGTTTCGCGCAATGCGGCCATTTTCTCCCAACCCGATGGTTGCTCCGGATTTTTCCGGTGGTCGGCGATTTACAGGGAGCACCTTTCCAGTGCCTGACCGATGTCCTGGATGAGATCGGCGCAATCTTCCAGTCCCACCGAGAGACGCACCAGACCGTCCGAGATGCCGTGCGCGGCCCGTTCTTGCGGCGTATAGGTGGAGTGCGTCATGGTAGCCGGATGCTGGGCGAGAGACTCGCAGTCTCCGAGGCTCACGGCTCGCGCGAACAGCGTGAGGGCATTCATGAAGCGCCTGCCGGCTTGCACGCCTTGCGTGAGTTCGAAGGCGATCATGCCGCCGTAGCGGCGCATTTGCCGCGTCGCAAGCTCGTGCTGCGCAAACGAAGGCAAGCCGGGAAAATACACCTTGGACACCGCGGGATGCTCGTCCAGCATCGCCGCCAGCTCGGCGGCGCTGTCGCAATGCCGTTCCATGCGGATCGCCAAGGTCTTGAGTCCGCGCAGCAGCAGAAAAGCGTCCTGCGGCGACATGACGGCGCCGGTCATGTCCTTGAGGCCCTTCAGGCGTATCGGGTCGATGATTTCCCGGCTGGAAATGGCGATGCCGGCGGTGATGTCGCCATGGCCGCTCAGGTATTTCGTCGCCGAATGCACCACGATGTCGGCCCCCAGTTCCAGGGGGCGTTGCAGATAAGGCGTGCAATAGGTGTTGTCGACGACCACCTTGGCGCCGACGCGCCGGGCCAACTGGGCGATGGCGGCAATATCGACCAGGCTCATGGAAGGGTTGGCGGGCGATTCGAAATAGGCGATCTTGGTTTGAGGCGTGAGCGCCGCAGCCACGGCATCAAGATCCGACATGTCGACGTATCGCACACGCACGCCGAACTGGCCCACCCCGTGCTCCAGAAAGGCGAAGGTGCACCCGTACAGCGTCTTGTCCGCCAGGATTTCGTCGCCGGGCCGCACCAGCGGCCAGATTGTGGACGTAATAGCCCCCATGCCCGAGGAGAAGGCCACCGCCGCTTCGCCGCCTTCCAGCGAGGCCATGCGCGCTTCCAGCAGCTGCAGCGTCGGATTCGAGATGCGAGTGTAGAAATGCCCTTTTTCTTCGCCCGAAAAGCACTGGGCTCCATACTCCACCGTCGGAAAGGCAAAGGTTGCTGACAGGTAGATCGGCGGGATCAGGGCACCCTGGTTGTTCAAAGGATCGTAGCCGTGATGGATGGCTCGCGTGGCGAAGCCTTTGGCTTTCAGCTTGGACATTCCGGTCTCCGTAATTTTTTATGACTATGGAATTGTCTTTTCCTTTGTGAGAAAATTTATTCCAAATTTTGCTGCAACAAGCCATTTTTGAGCATTGTTCGAGCAAAAAATGTTTTCTTTATGGATGTTTATGCCTATGGGCTTTCGGCTTGCTCTGGATCGGACCGATTGCGCGTTGCTGCAGGCGCTTCAAGGCAACGCCCGGCTGACGGTCGCCGAACTGGCCGATCGGGTGTCCCTCACGCCGTCGCCGTGCTGGCGCAGAATCAAACGCCTGGAAGATTCGGGGCTGGTGCGAGCCTATCGGGCCATCCTTTCATCCGAAGGGCTGGGTTATGGCGTAACAGCATTCGTCAATATCATGATGGGCAGCCACGACAAGGACACGTCCACGCGCTTCGAGCAGCGCCTGACCGAGATCCCCGAAATCATTTCCTGCCATCACGTCTCGGGCAAGTACGACTTCCTGCTGGAAGTGGTGGCGGTCGATCTGCAGGCCTTCGGCGAATTCACGCGCGATGTATTGCAGGCGCTGCCGGGCGTCAAAGAGATTTACTCCAGCTTTTCGATGAAGGTACTCAAGGACGACCGGGTGCTTCCGGTGACTGCGGGCGCGAATTTAGATTGAAGCGGCCCAGGGCGGCCGTCTGCCTTCGTGGCTTTTCCATCCCCCCCAAAATTGCGGGATGGATGTCGATTCAGCCTGAGATGCCGCGCCAGAACCCCGGCACGAAACATTCGGCCACCAGGAGCGGTAGGCCGTGGCGCCAGAACACCGAGCGGCGCGCCCACAGCGGCGCGCGTGCGTAATCGGCGTGCACGCCCAGCACCGTGCTGTGCAGCGCCAGCGGATGCGCCAGGCGCGCGCAGGCGAAGGGCGAGCGCCGTATGGTCCGGTCGTGATAGAGCATGTCGGCCAGCGGCCGCGTGCGCAGGCGGCGCATGTTCTGCCAGACGCCGTGCGAGGCAGGCAGAGGGGTGAGGCTGCGCGCCACCACGGCATCGCGGCCGTCGATCGCCATGGCGATCTCGCGCACCCAGACCGGCGTACCCGGCGCGAGCCGCATGCCGTGGGCCTCGTCGGCCGGCGCGCCCGAGGCGTATTCGGCCAGCACCCGCAGTTCCATCTTGCCCAGGGCGCGCAAGCCCGCGGTCAGCGCCCCAGGGCGCAACAGCCAGGTCTTGTGGCCAACGGGCAGGGACGGGGGCAGCGCGGGACGCCAGCCCAGGGCGCTGACGGGAGGCAGGGAGCGGTACGTCATGGCTGCGTATTATGGCCCAGGCAGGGTCAGCGTGTTGCCGGACCTTCGGTTCCCGCTCCTACCGCCGTAAAATGCCGCCCATGGAAAAAGTGCGCATCTCCAAATTGATGTCCGAGCGCGGCCTGTGCTCGCGCCGCGAAGCGGACGCCTACATCGAGCGCGGCTGGGTCAAGGTCGACGGCATGGTGGTCGCCGAGCTCGGCGCCAAGGCTTATCCCGACCAGCAGATCACGCTGGAACGTGCCGCCCAGGCGCGCCAGACGGCGCGCGTCACCATCCTGGTCAATAAGCCTGTGGGCTATGTCTCGGGCCAGGCCGAGAAGGGCTACACCCCGGCCGTGGCGCTCATCGAGGCGCGCTCGCGCTATGCCGGCGACCGCGTGGCGCGCCGTTTCGAGCGTTCGCACCTGCAGGGCCTGGCCGTGGCCGGCAGGCTGGACATCGACTCGCAGGGGTTGCTGGTCCTGACCCAGGACGGGCGCATTGCGCGCCATCTCATCGGTGAAGACTCCGACGTCGACAAGGAATATCTGGTGCGCGTCCAGGGCCGCCTGAGCGAAGGCGGCCTGGCGCTACTCAACCACGGCCTGTCGCTGGACGGCAAGGCCTTGCGGCCCGCTCAGGTGCAATGGCAGAACGCCGACCAGTTGCGCTTTGTGCTGCGCGAAGGCAAGAAGCGGCAGATCCGCCGCATGTGCGAGATGGTGGGGTTGAAGGTGGTGGGATTGAAGCGCGTGCGCATTGGCCGTGTCTCGCTGGGCGACCTGCCGGTGGGACAGTGGCGCTACCTGCGCGATGAAGAGCGGTTCTGAGCGTCGGCTCTCAGCCGTCCCGAGCCAGGTCCTCAACGGTTTCGAACACGCCCGGGACCGCCGCGCCGCTGTCCAGGCGCTGCATCAGGAATTCGATGAAGATCCGGGTCTTGGCCGGCAGTAGCCGGCTTTCGGTCACCGCGTAGACCGGATAGGGGCCGGCATGCCATTCGGGCAGCACGCGCTGTAGCCGGTGCGCAGCCAGGTCGGCCTGCAAGCTGCTGACGCGCGCCATGATGCCTATCCCTGCGCCTTGCACGGTCAGGCTGTGCATCATCGTCATCGTGTTGATCGAGAATCGGCTGCGGGGCGCGAATTCGATCAGGGCATCGCCGTTGCTCAGAGGCCAGCGCGCAATGCGGCTGTTTTCCGCGCGATACGTCAGGCACTGGTGGCGGGCCAGGTCGCTGGGATGCCTGGGCTCGCCGTGGCGAGCCAGGTAAGCGGGCGATGCGTACAGATAGCCGTACAGCACGCCCAATTGCCGGGCGATGCGGGTCGAGTCGGGGCGTTCGCCGATTTCGATGGCGATGTCGCAGCTCTGGAAGACGCGGCTGGCGTGCTCGGGGTTGGCCTGGTCCAGGTGGAAGCAAACCTCGGAATACCGATCTGAGAAGTCGGTGAAGACTTCGGTGAGCAGTCCGGTGCCGAAATCGGACGGCATGTTCACTCGCAGCAGGCCGGAAGGTGTTTCAGCCAGATTCTGCAACTCTTCGTGGGCCACCTGCGCTGCCGCGATAATGCGCCGGCAGCGCTCGAAGTAGAGTTGACCGGCATCGGTCAGCTCGACCTTGCGGGTGGTCCGGCTGAGCAACTGCACACCGACGGCCCGCTCGAGCTCGGCGATCTGGCGCGACAGCGTGGACTTGGGTATGCCCAGCAATTCGGCGGCCCGGCTGAAGTTGCGGGTCTTGGCGACTTCGACGAACAGATAGATGCCTTGCAGCGGGTGCATCGCAATAGGGGGCGACGGATGAATCGCCTGATTGTCCCATATGCGGAATAATGTTTTCGTTTTTATCCCTATGCTTGCGTATCGAGATGTCGCAAAATGCCCGTTTTGCATCGCAATATGCCCCTTTAAGGGCCGGGGTGTGCGGCTGTTTTCAGGATATTTCTAGCATGAAAAAATCGAGTCTGATTCTGCGCGTGTTGGCGCTGGCGCTTTCTTTGTCCATGGGTTTGACGGCTTGTGGCAAGAAGCAAGCAAGCGCCCAGGCGGGAGCCAAGCCCGAGGTCTGGGTGGTCACGCTCAAGCCGCAGGCGGTCAATCTCACCACGGAACTGCCGGGCCGCACGTCGGCCTACCGCGAGGCCCAAGTGCGGCCCCAGGTCAACGGCATCGTGCAAAAGCGCCTGTTCATCGAGGGCGGCGAGGTCAAGGCGAACCAGCAGCTCTACCAGATCGATCCAGCCCTCTACCAGGCCCAGTACGACAGCAGCAAGGCCGCCCTGGCCAAGGCCATCGCGACGCAGCGTTCGGCCGCTGCGCTGGCCCAGCGCTACAAGCCCCTGGTCCAGAGCCACGCCGTAAGCCGCCAGGCCTACGACGACGCCGTGGCCGCCGCCCAGCAGGCCGCGGCCGACGTGCTGTCGGCCAAGGCCGCGGTTGAAACCGCGCACGTCAACCTGGTCTATACCAAGGTGCTTTCGCCCATTAGCGGCATCATTGGCCGATCGAGCGTGACCGAAGGCGCGCTGGTCACCGCCAACCAGGCCGATCCCATCGCCACGGTTCAGCAGATCGACCCCATGTACGTCGATGTGGCCCAGTCCAGCATGCAGTTGCTGCGTCTGAAGCAGGCCCTGGCCGACGGCCGGATCAAGAGCAGCAACGGCAAGCAGGCCGAGGTCAGGCTGACGCTCGAAGACGGCACGCCGTATCCACTGCCTGGCAAGATGGAGTTTTCGGAAGTCACGGTCGATCCGACGACAGGCTCGGTCATCGTCCGGGCTCGGTTCCCCAATCCCGACCACATGCTCCTGCCCGGTATGTTCGTGCGCGCCACCCTGAGCGACGGCGTGGCGCCCCAGGGGCTTCTGGTGCCGCAGCGCGGCGTCACGCGCGACCAGCGCGGCGAACCCACTGTGCTGATGCTTACGCCCGAGAACAAGGTCGAGCTGCGCGTCATCAAGACCGACCGCGCCATCGGCGACCAATGGCTGGTGACCGGCGGCTTGAAGGCCGGCGACCGGGTCATTGTCGAAGGCGTGCAGCGCGTGCATCCGGGTGTCGTTGTCAATCCGCAAGAGTGGAAGCCGTCCGCTCCCGTGCAGGTCGAGATCCAGGGCCAGGTCCAGGGCCAAGCCGCGCAGCAAGCGAAGTAAGAGGAGCCGACCATGGCCAAGTTTTTCATCGACCGGCCGGTCTTCGCCTGGGTCATCGCCATTGTGCTGATGCTGGCGGGCCTGCTATCCATCCACACCATGTCGGTGGCGCAGTATCCCAGTATCGCGCCGCCGTCCATCGCCATCCAGGCGACCTATCCGGGCGCCTCGGCCCAGACCGTGCAGGATGCGGTGGTGCAGGTGATCGAGCAGCAGATGAGCGGCCTGGATCACCTCGAGTACATGTATTCCGAGAGCAACGGCGATGGCAGCATGACCATTACGCTGACCTTCGCGCAGGGTACCAACCCTGACATCGCGCAGGTGCAGGTGCAGAACAAGTTGTCGCTGGCGCAGCCCCTGCTGCCGCAGGAAGTGCAGCAGCAGGGCCTGCGGGTCAACAAGGCCACCAAGAACTTCCTGACCGTGGCGGCCTTCATCTCGCGCAACGGCTCCATGGACCGGGCCGACCTGGCTGACTACGTGGCCTCGTACGTGCAGGATCCGATCAGCCGCACCGAGGGCGTGGGCGACTTCCAGCTGTTCGGCTCGCCCTATGCCATGCGCATCTGGCTCGACCCGACCAAGCTGGCGGGCTACAAGCTCACGGCCATCGACGTATCCAACGCCATCAAGGACCAGAACGTCCAGATCGCCGCGGGCCAACTGGGCCAGCAGCCTGCCTTGCCCGGCCAGCAGCTCACCGCTACGGTGGTCGGCCCTTCGCGCCTGAACACGCCCCAGGAGTTCGGCAAGATCTTGCTCAAGGTCAACCCTGACGGTTCGCGGGTGCTGCTGCGCGATGTGGCGCGCATCGAGCTTGGGGCGCAGATCTACAGCATCGATACCGCCTATAACGGCCAGCCGGCCGCGGGCCTGGCCATCAAGCTGGCGCCGGGCGCCAATGCGCTCGATACCGTGCAGAACGTGCATAAGACCATCGACCGCCTCAAGCCTTTCTTCCCGCCAGGCATGGACGTGGTCTATCCCTACGACACCACGCCCTTCGTAAAGCTGTCCATCGACGACGTGGTCCAGACGCTGATCGAAGCCATCATCCTGGTGTTTCTGGTGATGTATCTGTTCCTGCAGAACATCCGCGCCACGCTGGTGCCGACGCTGGCGGTGCCGGTGGTGCTGCTCGGTGCCTTCGCCGTGCTCAATGCGTTCGGCTTCACTATCAATACGCTCACCATGTTCGGCATGGTGCTGGCCATCGGCCTGCTGGTCGACGACGCCATTGTGGTGGTCGAAAACGTCGAACGCGTCATGCACGAGGAACACCTCACGCCGTTGCAGGCCACGCGCAAGTCCATGGAGCAGATCACCGGTGCGCTGGTCGGCATCGCCATGGTGCTGGCGGCGGTGTTCATTCCCATGGCCTTCTTCGGCGGCGCCACCGGCGTGATCTATCGACAATTCTCCATCACCATCGTGTCCTCGATGGCGTTGTCGGTGCTGGTGGCCATCGTGTTCACGCCGGCATTGTGCGCCACGATCCTGCAGCCGCCTTCGCATGCGCCGCGCAGGGGTTTCTTCGGCTGGTTCAACCGCAGTTTCGAACGGGCCAGCAACAACTACGGCGCCACCGTGTCTCGGGTGCTGGGCAAGGTCAAGCGGGTATACCTGATCTATGCGCTGATCGTGCTGGGTATGGCCTATCTGTTCGCGCACATCCCCACGTCGTTCCTGCCCAACGAAGACCAGGGCATTCTATTTGCCCAGGTCTCGGCGCCACCCGGCGCCACCACCGAGCGCACGCGCAGTTCGGCCAACCAGGCCATCAATTACCTGCTCAACCAGGAGAAGGACGCCGTGGATGCCGCCTTCCTGGTGACGGGCTTTAATTTTGGCGGACGCGGCCAGAACGCGGCCATCATATTCATCAAGCTCAAGGACTGGAAGCAGCGCAGGGCGTCCAGCATGCACGCCGCCGCGATCGCGGCCCGGCTCAATGCCGTGTTCGCCCGCGACATCCACGATGCCCAGATCGCCGTGTTTGCCCCGCCCGCCGTGATGGAACTGGGCAACGCCACGGGCTTTGACTTCATGCTCGAAGACCAGGCCGGCCTGGGACACCAGGCGCTGCTGGCGGCGCGCAACCAGTTGCTTGCCGAGGCCATGCGCGATCCCAAGCTGATGGCCGTGCGGCCCAATGGTATCGAGGACGCGGCGCAGTACAAGCTGAACATCGATCGCGAAAAGGCCAAGGCTCTGGGCGTGTCGGTGGCCGACCTGGACAACGTGCTGTCCATCGCCTGGGGGTCGTCCTACGTGAACGACTTCATCGACCGCGGCCGGGTCAAGAAAGTCTTTCTCATGGGCGATGCCAGCGGCCGGATGCTGCCGCAGGACCTGGACAAATGGTATGTGCGCAACGCCAGCGGCGCCATGGTGCCGTTCTCGGCGTTTTCCAGTGGCACCTGGCAGTTCGGCCCGGAAAAGCTCAACCGCTACAACGGCGTGCCGGCCTTCGAGATCCAGGGCATGCCCGCGCCTGGGTACAGCTCGGGCGAAGCCATGTCCGAGATGGAGCGCATCGCCGCCAAACTGCCCAAGGGCATAGGCTACGAATGGACCGGCCTGTCGTATGAAGAAAAGGCGGCCGGCCAGCAAGCGCCGGCGCTCTACGCCATTTCCCTGCTCGTGGTGTTCCTGTGTCTGGCCGCGCTGTACGAAAGCTGGAGCATCCCCACGGCGGTGATGCTGGTGGTGCCGCTGGGCGTGGTCGGCGCGCTGCTGGCCACGCTGTTGCGGGGCCTGTCCAACGATGTCTACTTCCAGGTGGGTCTGCTTACCACGGTGGGTCTGGCAGCCAAGAATGCCATCCTGATCGTGGAGTTCGCCAAGGAGCATTTCGAGCAGGGCGGCAGTCTGGCCGAGTCGGCCATCCACGCGGCGCGGCAGCGACTTCGCCCCATTCTCATGACGTCCATGGCCTTTATTCTGGGCGTGCTGCCGCTGGCGCTGGCTAACGGTGCGGGCTCGGGCAGCCAGAATGCCATCGGCACCGGGGTGATTGGCGGCATGTTGACGGGTACCTTGCTGGTGATCTTCTTTGTGCCCACTTTCTTCGTCACGGTGCTCAAGTGGTTCAAGGTCACGCGCATCAGCGAAAGGGTCGACAAGCACGCCAAGCCCGGCACTTCCGAGCCGTCAACCGATACGACCTCCGGAGACCATTCGTGATGAGGTTTTCGATGAGAAAGGCGAATCTGTCCCTGTTCCTCGCCCTGGCCGGCATGCTGGCCGGTTGCACCCTGGCGCCTGTCTATCACCGGCCCGCTGCGCCGGTGGATGCCAGCTACCCTAGCGGCCCAGGCTACACGCATGCGTCCAAGGACCAGGGCAAGCCTGTCCGGGGGCCGGCCGCCGATGTGGGCTGGCGCGACTTCTTCCAGGATCCGCTGCTGCAGCACCTGATCGCGCTGTCGCTGAAAGACAATCGCGACCTGCGCGTGGCCGTGCTCAACGTCCAGGCGTTGCAGGCGCAGTACCGCATCCAGCGCGCCAGCCTGATGCCTTCGGCGGCCGTCTCAGGCACGGAAACGGCGCAGCGCATTCCGGCCAGCCTGACCGCGTCCGGCAACAAAGCCAGTACTCAGGATTGGCAGGTGGGTCCGAGCATTTCCTGGCAGATCGACCTGTTCGGCCAGGTCCGGAGCCTGACCAAGGCCGCCCTGGAAAACTACCTGGCGCAGGACGACACGCGTGTCGCCGCCCAGCTCAGCCTGATCTCCCAGACGGCCACGGCCTACTTCACACTGCGCGCCGACCAGGAACTGCTGGACCTGACGACGGGCACGCTCAAGGCCCAGCAGGCTTCCTACGATCTGATCAAGCAAAGCTATGACCAGGGCGTGGACAGCGCGCTCGACTTGACCCAGGCCGAAACCACGCTGCGTACGGCCCAGAGCAATCAGGCCCAGTACCTGAGGCGGGTGGCGCAGGACCGCAATGCCCTGGCGCTGCTGGTGGGCGAGCCTTTGCCGGCCGATATCGCGGCCCAACTGAACCGGGCGCGCCGCCTGCCCGACGATGCCTTGCCGCTGGAACTGCCCGCCGGACTGCCTTCGGATCTGCTCGAGCGCCGACCCGACATCCGCGCGGCCGAGCATCAGCTGCTTGCAGCCAATGCCAATATCGGCGCGGCGCGCGCGGCCTTCTTTCCTTCGATTTCGCTCACGGGTTTCGCGGGTACGGCCAGCAATAGCCTGACGGGCCTGTTCATGCCGGGATCGGAAGCCTGGAGTCTGGTGCCCAAGATCAACCTGCCCATTTTCCAGGGCGGTTCGCTCCTTGCCAATCTGGACCTGGCCCATGTGCGCAAGAAAATCCAGGTCGCAACCTACGAAAAAGCCATCCAGACTGGTTTTCGCGAGGTGGCCGACGCGCTGGCCGGGCGCGGCACGCTGGACGATGAGATCCGCGCGCAGCGCAAGCTGGTCGATGCCAGCCAACTGGCGCTCAAGCTGTCGCAGCAGCGCTTCGACTCCGGGGTGGACAACTACCTCAGTGTGCTGGATTCGCAGCGCTCGCTCTATGCGGCCCAGCAAGGCCTGATCGCCACGCGTCTGGCGCGGCTGGACAATCAGATCAACCTGTACAAGGCGCTGGGCGGCGGCTGGACCGGGAAGTCGGTCGCCGCGCCGCCGCCAGCCGCACCGCGCTCATAGGCTGAACCGGGGCGCAGGGCGAAAACCAAACGGCCGGTGGATCGCTCCACCGGCCGTTTTCCTGCTTGGGGAAATTGGCATGGTCTGGGGGCTGTTGACAGACCCTAGCGGCGCATCGACCTGTGAATCAGGCCCACCACCAACAGGACGATGATCGCGCCGATTACCGAGCCTATGAATCCGGCAGCCTGGCCAGGGCCATACCAGTGCATGGCTTGGCCCAGATAGTTCGCGACCACGGATCCGATGATGCCCAGGATCGTGGTCATGATGATGCCCATGCTCTGGTTGCCCGGCATGATGGCGCGCGCGATCAGGCCGACAATAAAGCCGACGACGATCATGATGATAATGTGCATGCGTATGCTCCTGATAGAAGAGGAGTGAAAGGGTGCAAGGATGATACCCAAGCCGCCGAGCATAACCCCGTCCGAGATGTAACAGCCTCTGGGTGGAGTCAGGCCTGGACGACCATGCCGCTGTGGCGCAGCAGAGCATCGATGCTGGGTTGCCGGCCGCGGAAGGCCTGGAAGGATTCGGCAGCCGGCCGGGCACCGCCCACGGCCAGGATCTCCCGGCGAAAGCGCTGTCCGGTCTGCGCATCCAGCGGACCCTGACCTGACGTCTGGGCGGCCTCTTCGAAGGCGGCATAGGCATCGGCCGAAAGCACCTCGGCCCATTTGTAGCTGTAGTAGCCCGCGCCGTAGCCGCCTGCGAACAGATGCGAGAAGTTGTGCGGCATGCGATGCCAGGCGGGCGGAAAGAGCACGGCCACTTCCGCGCGCACCTGCTCTAGCAGGTCCAGCACTTGGGGCGTGGTCGGCGCCTGGTCGCGGGCGTGCATGAGCATGTCGAAGAGCGCGAATTCAACCTGCCGCACGGTCTGCATGCCGCTCTGGAAATTGCGCGCGGCCAGGAGTTTGTCGTACAGCGCGCGGGGCAGCCCGCGGCCGTCGCCCACATGGGCCGACAGCTTCTGCAGCACCGGCCACTCCCAGCAGAAGTTCTCCATGAATTGCGAAGGCAGCTCGATGGCATCCCATTCGACGCTGGCGAAGGCCGCGGCGCCCGGTTCGTCCACTTCGCTGAGCAGGGCATGCAAGGCATGGCCGGTTTCGTGAAAGAGGGTGATGACGTCGTCGTGGGTCAGCAGGGCGGGGTTGCCGGCGGCGGGTTTGGCGTAATTGCAGTTCAGGTACGCGACCGGCGTTTGCAGCCGACCGGCGACCTTGCGGCGATTGCGCTCGCCGTCGACCCAGGCGCCGCCCTGCTTTCCAGCGCGCGCGTACAGGTCCAGATACAAATGCCCCACCAGATCGCCGGACGTGTTCTCGACGCGTACGCCGCGCACATCGGGATGCCAGGCCGATACCTCGGTTTCGCGCAGCCGTACTCCGAATAGCGATTCGATCACTTCGAACAGGCCCGCCAGTACGCGCGGCTCGGTGAAGTACTGCTTGAGCTCGTCTTCGGAGTAGGCGTAGCGCGATTCGCGCAGCCGCTCGCAGGCATAGGGGATATCCCAGGGCTGCAGATCATCCATGCCCAGTTCGCGAGCGGCGTATTCGCGCAGTTGGGCCAGGTCGCGCTGGGCATAGGGCTTGGCGCGGCGCGCCAGGTCGCGCAGGAACCTGATCACTTCCTCGGAAGACCGCGCCATGCGGGTCTGCAGGCTCAGGTCGGCGAAATCGCGGTAGCCCAGCAGTCGGGCCTCCTCGCTGCGCAGGGCCAGCAGCTCCTCGATGAGCGGGGAATTATCGTATTGCGGGTCGCCCTGTTCAGAAGCGATGGTGCCGTAGGCGCGGTACAACTTCTCGCGCAATGCCCGGTCGCGCGCATACTGCATCACCGGGATGTAGCAGGGCATCTTCAGCGTGAGCATGTGGCCGGATTTGTCTTGCGCCTGCGCCGTCTCGCGGGCGGAGGCAAGCACGTCGGCGGGTAAGCCTTCAAGACGGTCGGCATCTTCGATGAGCAGCGACCAGGCATCGACCGCGTCCAGCGTGTTTTCGGAGAATTTCTGCGAAGTTTGCGCTTGGCGCTCTGAAATCTCGGCATAGCGTTCGCGATCGGCCCCTTGCAGCTCGACGCCGCTCAATCGAAAATCGCGCAGGGCTAGATCGACCACGCGCCGTCGCACTGCCGGCCAGGCAGCGTAGCCCGGGGCCTCGTGCAGGCGACGGTATTGGCGGTACAAACCTTCGTGCAGCCCCACCCATGTAGAGAACTCGGTGATCCTGGGCAGCGCGGCGTTGTAGGCCTGGCGCAACTCGGGCGTATTGACCACGGCGTTGAGGTGGCCCGCCACCGACCAGGCCCGCCACAGCCGCTCTGAGGCGCTATCCAGCGGCTCGACCACGGCTTCCCAGCTGGCAGGCAGCGCGGGGTCGGCCGCATGATCCACCGCCTTGCGGGCCAGTTCCAGCAATTCGTCCACGGCGGGGGCGATGTGCTCGGGGCGGACGGCGGCATAGTCGATCAGGTCGGCTACGGGAGCGAGCAGGGGATTGGAGGCAGTCATGATCGTGAAGGCAGGCAAGAGCGGCGAGGCCGCGTGAACGAGGCGTGATTATGGTCCATATCGGCACCCTTCATATGGGGGCTGATTCCGGTTGCGTCAAGGTGCCCGGCGGTTCCCGGTTCTCTGAGCGCTCCTCAGCCATGCGGCTATGCCGCGGTGCGCTCGGCAGCCTCGACGGTATTGACCAGCAGCATCGCGATGGTCATGGGTCCCACGCCACCCGGCACGGGCGTGATCGAACCGGCCACTTCCACCGCCGAGGCGAAGTCCACGTCGCCGCACAGCTTGCCGTCCGGGCCGCGGTTGATGCCCACGTCGATCACCGCCGCGCCCGGTTTGATCATGTCGCCGGTGACCATGCCGCGCTTGCCGGTGGCGACCACCAGCACGTCGGCGCGGCGCGTCTGGGCGCCCAGGTCGCGGGTCTTGGAATTGCAGATCGTCACCGTGGCGCCGGCCTGCAGCAGCAGCATGGCCATGGGCTTGCCCACGATATTGCTGGCGCCTACGATCACGGCCTCGGCGCCGCGCAGCGTCACGCCGTCGGCTTCCAGCATCTTCATCACGCCGTAGGGTGTGCAGGGCCGAAACAGCGGCTGGCCGGTCATGAGCATGCCTGCGTTGCTGACGTGAAAACCGTCCACATCCTTCTCGGGCGCGATGGCCTCGATGACTTTGTGCGCGTCCATGTGCTTGGGCAGGGGCAATTGCACCAGAATGCCGTGTATGGAAGGGTCGGCATTGAGCGCGTCGATGCGGGCCAGCAACTGGGCTTCGCTCATGTCGGCCGGATACTGTTCCTTGACCGAATGCAGCCCGGCCTTCTGGCAGGCCTCTACCTTATTGCGGACATAGACCTGGGACGCCGGATCTTCTCCTACCAGCACCACAGCCAAGCCGGGCGTGACGCCCTTGGCCTTCAGGGCCGCGACGCGCTCGGCGACTTCTTCGCGGATTTTCGCGGACAGGGCTTTCCCATCGATGATGTGTGCAGACATCGTATTTCTCTTGTCTTGGTATGAATTGGATGGAGATGCTTTAAGCATCGGCGCCGCGGGCGTAAAGCGCAGGCGCCTAAGTGACGGGGCAGTCCCGCAGGGACTTCGGCCGCCTAAGGCGGCGGCCGAACCCGGCACTTCGAAGCCGGAGCACTTTATGCCCGCGGCGCCGATGCGGCTCAAGAACTCAAGCCACCGATCAAGCCGTCTCGGGCTTGGCCAACGCCACCTTCATCAAATCGGCCACCGTCGTCACCTCGAGCTTTTCCATGATGTTGGCCCGGTGCGCTTCGACGGTCTTGATGCTGATGCCCAGATCGTCGGCGATCTGCTTGTTAAGGCGGCCCGCCACGATGCGTCCGAGCACTTGCTGCTCGCGCGCCGTCAGGCGGGCCAGCATGGCTTCATGGTCGCGTTGCGCCTGGTATTGGCTGATGCGCTGCGCCGCCTGTTCGAGCATGCGGGCCACGGTATCGCGCAGATCGGCCTCGTTGAAAGGCTTCTCGAGAAAATCGACCGCGCCCTTCTTGATCGTGGACACCGCCATGGGCACGTCGCCGTGACCGGTGATGAAGACGATGGGCAGCGGCGCCTTGCGTGCGATCAACTGCTCCTGCAGCTCCAGGCCGCTCATGCCCGGCATGCGCACGTCGACGATCAGTACGCCGATCTGTCCAGGGTCGTACTCGTCCAGAAAGGTCTCGGCGCTGGCGTAGGGGCGCACCCGGTAGCCGTTGGCTTCGAGCAGCCAGCGCAGCGAATCGCGCACGGCTTCATCGTCGTCGACGATGAAGACGGTGCTGGGCGTGGAGGGGGAGGTCATGCGTGCAACTCCTCGGACTGATCGTGCTGCAGTGGGTTTTTGGGATCGACGGTCGGCAGGGTGAACCTGAAGATCGTGCCGCCGGCCGGGTTCGGGTCCGCCCAGAGGCGGCCATGGTGGGATTCGATAATGGTACGGCAAATATTCAAGCCCATGCCCAGGCCCTGGGTTTTGGTGCTGAAGAAAGGCTCGAACAGGCGCTCGGGATCGGTGATGCCGTGGCCGCGGTCGACCACGGCCACTTCCAGCTGCTGCTCGTGCGGGATCACGACGACCTTGAGCTCGTCCGGCTCGCGCTTTTCCATGGCCTCCATGCCGTTCTTGATCAGGTTGAGCAGCACTTGTTCGATGAGTATCGGGTCGGCCAGCACGTCGGGGGCATCAGAAGGGATGAAGTTGTCGATGCGGATGCGGCGCTTGCGTGCGTCGATCTCGGCGAAACCGATGGCGTTGTCGACGATGCGGCGGATGGGCACGGCCTGGCGGCGCGGTTCGCTGCGTTTGACGAACTCGCGGATGCGGCTGATGATTTTGCCCGCTCGCTCGGCCTGGGCGGCCGCCTTCTCCAGCGCGGGCAACAGCATATTCGGGCTGGTGTGGCCGGCCTTGACCAGGGCTACCGCACCCATGCTGTAGTTGTAGATGGCCGTTAGCGGCTGGTTCAGTTCGTGCGCCAGCGAGGAGGCCATCTCGCCCATGGTGGTCAGGCGGCTGGTGATTTGAATCTTTTCCTGCTGGACGCGCGAGGCTTCCTCGTGCTTGCGGCGCTCGGTGATGTCGCGCGCCACTTGCATGCGTACGCGGCGCCCGTCGGTCCAGGCCAGCATGCGGTGATGCACCTCGAACCAGCGCTGCACCGAGGGGGCGAACACTTCCACCGACTCGTCGGTGAAGCGGCCGCGGCGCCCGGCCAGCAACTCGTCGTGGCCGCCCGTCTGCGCACCGAAGATGCGCCGGTAGGTGCGGTTGGCAAAGAGCAGTTCCAGGCTGTCGTGTGTGTCGGCCGTTACCGAAATGGCATCGTCCAGGCCTTCGAGCACCGTCATGAAGCGCTCGTGCGCAGCCGTCAATGCCTCGCGGATGCGTTTGGGTTCGGTAATGTCGGTCATGGAGGTCATCCAGCCGATCTGGTTGCCGTTCGGGTCCAGCAGCGGCGATACATACAGGCGTGCGGCAAAGCGCGAACCGTCGCGGCGCTGGGCTTGCAGTTCCAGGCCGCTGTTGGGCGCCTTGCCCGACATCAGTACTTCCAGCGTGTGCTGGTGTTGGTCGTGGCGGCCGGGCACCCAGTAGGGGTAGGGCGCGGAGCGGCCCACCAGGTCTGCCTCGTTCCAGCCGATCATGCGGCAGAAGGCCGGATTGACATAGGCGATGCGGCCTTCCATGTCGAGCACGCGCATGCCGGTGGACATGGAGTTTTCCATTGCGCGGCGAAAGGCGGTCTCGGCGATCAGCGCGGCCTCGGCCGTGGAGCGAAAGCGGGTGTAGCGCCACAGCATCAGCAGGCTCACCACGATCACGCAGGACAGCGCGATCACCACCCACATCAGCCGCTGCTGGCGCATCTCCTGGTCGATGGTGACGAACATGACGCTGTCGTCGCGGATGCGCTGCAGCCAGAAGAACGCGCCCATCACGCACAGGTACAGCACGAGCACGATCGCCGGCGTCAGCCAGTACAGGCCGCGGCGGCGCATGCGGGCCTGGTCGTGGAACGGCGTGGGGATGAGGGACTTGGGGTTGGACATGACTTCTGGGCGGCAATCGCGTGATTTTAATGCGTGCCGGATTCCCGCAGGCGCGCAAGGAAGGAGATCATGATTTGACGTTGAATTTCACATTACAAAATGCCGTACCGCAACATGAAATTTTCTGTGCGGCGCGGTAAGCTTGCGCCCCATGTAAGCTCAAGCCGTCACGTCCGCGCTGTATCGGGCGTGGCAACTACTTTATAACGGAGACAGCACATGTCCGCTTCGCTTCCCCAAGACGACGATACCTTAGAAACTCAGGAATGGCTTGAGGCACTGGCGGCGGTCCTCGATCGCGAAGGTCCCCAGAAGGCCCATTTGATCATCGAAAAGCTGATCGACCAGGCGCGTCGCTCCGGGACCCACATTCCGTATTCGCCCAACACGGCCTACGTCAATACCATTCCGACCGCAATGGAGCCGCCGCATCCGGGCAATCTCGAACTCGAGGCCCGCATCCGCGCCTACATCCGTTGGAACGCCATGGCCATGGTCGTCAAGGCGAACAAGCACAACCCGGCGGACGGCGGCGACCTGGGCGGACACATCGCTTCCTTCGCCTCGCTGGCCACCATGATCTCCGTCGGCCAGAACCATTTCTGGCATGCCGAGACCGACGAGCACGGCGGCGACCTGGTTTATTTCCAGGGCCACACCTCGCCCGGCATGTATGCGCGCGGCTTCATGGAAGGGCGCTTCACCGCCGAGCAACTCGACCATTTCCGCCAGGAAGTCGACGGCAAGGGCCTGTCCTCCTACCCGCATCCCAAGCTGATGCCGGACTTCTGGCAATTCCCCACCGTGTCCATGGGCCTGGGCCCGCTGATGGCTATCTACCAGGCGCGTTTTCTCAAATACCTAGAGGCCCGCGGCATTGCCAAGACCGCCGGACGCAAGGTCTGGGTCTTCTGCGGCGACGGCGAGATGGACGAGCCTGAATCCCTGGGGGCCATCGCTCTGGCCGCGCGCGAAAAGCTCGACAATCTGATCTTCGTCGTCAACTGCAATCTGCAGCGCCTGGACGGCCCGGTGCGCGGCAACGGCAAGATCATCCAGGAGCTGGAAGGCGACTTCCGCGGTTCGGGCTGGAACGTCATCAAGCTGATCTGGGGCGGCTACTGGGATCCGCTGCTGGCCGCCGACAAGGAAGGCATCTTGCGCAAGGTCATGGAAGAGACCGTCGACGGCGAATACCAGGCCTACAAGGCCAACGACGGCAAGTTCGTGCGCGACCACTTCTTCGGCAAGCATCCCAAGCTGCTGGAAATGGTCGCCCGCATGAGCGACGAGGACATCTGGCGCCTGAACCGTGGCGGCCACGATCCCCACAAGGTCTTTGCCGCCTTCGACGCGGCCAGCAAGCACGTGGGGCGGCCTACCGTCATCCTGGCCAAGACCATCAAGGGTTACGGCATGGGCCAGGTGGGCCAGGCCAAGAACCCCACCCATCAGCAAAAGAAGCTGGAGTTCGATTCCATCCGCGAATTCCGCGACCGCTTTGGCATTCCCATTTCGGACGACCAGCTCGAAAAGATCCCGTACTTCAAGCCGGCCGAGGATTCGCCCGAGATGAGGTATCTGCACGAGCGCCGCAAGGCCCTGGGCGGTTATCTCCCCCGCCGTCGCATGAAAGCCGACGAGAAGCTCACGGTGCCCAAACTGGACGCTTTCAAGGCCGTGCTCGATCCCACGGCTGAAGGCCGCGAGATCTCGACCACCCAGTCCTTCGTGCGCGTGCTCAACCAGTTGCTGCGCGATAAGGAAATCGGTCCGCGCGTGGTGCCCATCCTGGTCGACGAGTCGCGCACCTTCGGCATGGAAGGCCTGTTCCGCCAGATCGGCATCTACGCGCCCGAAGGACAGAAGTACATTCCGGTCGATAAGGACCAGGTGATGTATTACCGCGAAACGGTCGACGGCCAGCTGCTGCAGGAAGGCATCAACGAGGCGGGCGGCATGAGCTCCTGGATCGCGGCGGCCACGTCGTATTCGAGCAATAACCGCATCATGGTGCCGTTCTACGTCTACTATTCGATGTTCGGCTTCCAGCGCATCGGCGACCTGGCCTGGGCCGCCGGCGACATGCAGGCGCGCGGCTTCCTGCTGGGGGGCACCGCAGGGCGCACGACGCTCAACGGCGAAGGCCTGCAGCACGAAGACGGCCACAGCCACATCCTGGCCGCGACCATCCCGAATTGCGTGGCCTACGACCCGACCTTCGCCCACGAAGTGGCGGTCATCATCCAGCACGGCATGAAGCGCATGGTCGAGAACCAGGAGAACGTCTATTACTACCTGACCCTGATGAACGAGAACTATCCCCAGCCCGGCCTGACCGCCGGCGACGAGGAAGGCATCATCAAGGGCATGTACAAGCTCAAGTCGCACGGCACGGGCAAGCTGCGCGTGCAGCTCATGGGTTCGGGCACCATCCTGCGCGAAGTCATGGCCGCCCAGGAGTTGCTCGAGGCTGACTGGGGCGTGGCGTCCGACATCTGGAGCGTGACCAGTTTTACCGAACTGCGCCGCGAAGGCCTGGATGTCGAGCGTTACAACATGCTCAATCCCGAGGCCAAGCAGCAGGTGGCCTATGTCACCCAGCTGTTGGCGGGCACGCAAGGCCCCATCGTCGCATCGACCGACTACATGAAGCTGCTGGCCGACCAGATTCGTCCTTATATGCCGGCCGGCCGCACCTACAAGGTGCTGGGTACCGACGGCTTCGGCCGCTCGGACTTTCGCAGCAAGCTGCGCGAGCACTTCGAGATCAATCGCCATTTCGTGGTCCTGGGCGCGCTGCGCGCCCTGGCCGACGAGGGCAAGCTGCCCCTGTCCAAGGTGGCTGAAGCGATCAAGAAGTATGGCATCAATCCGGCCAAGGCCAACCCCCAACACGCTTGAGCCCAGCACAGCATAGGATGGTGAGACGATGAGCAATACTGTGGAAATCAAGGTTCCCGATATCGGCGACTTCAAGGAGGTCGAGGTCATCGAAGTGCTGGTCAAGGTCGGCGAGACGATCAAGGCCGAGCAAAGCCTGATCACGGTCGAGTCCGACAAGGCCTCGATGGAGATTCCGGCCTCGCAGGGCGGCGTAGTCAAGTCCATTTCGGTCAAGGTGGGCGACAAGGTGGCCGAAGGCAGCGTGGTCCTGGCGGTCGAAGACTCCGGGGCTGCCCCGGCTCCGGCGCCTGCCGCGGCGGCTCCCTCTGCGCCGGCTCCCGTCGCGCCAGCTCCCGCCGCTGCGCCAGCTCCCGCCGCCCCGGTCTCCGGTGGCGGCTCGGTCGATCTGGTCGTGCCCGACATCGGCGACTTCAAGGAAGTCGAAATCATTGAGGTGATGGTCGCCGTGGGCGATACCGTCAAGGCCGAGCAAAGCCTGATCACGGTCGAATCCGACAAGGCCTCGATGGAGATTCCCGCCTCGCAGGCCGGCGTCATCACGGCGCTCAAGGTCAAGGTGGGCGACAAGGTGTCCAAGGGCTCTTTGCTGGCTGTGGTGCAAGCTGCCGGCGCCGCGCCGGCGCCTGCTGCTGCCTCCTCCGCTGCCGCACCGGCTGCGGCCGCTTTTACGCCGGTGGCCGTGGATGCTGCGGCTCCCGCACCCAAGGCGACTCCCGCTTCCCCCGTGGTGGAAGATCCGGGCCTGGCTCCCGGCAAGCTGCCGCATGCCTCGCCTTCGGTGCGCAAGTTCGCGCGCGAGCTGGGGGTGAACCTGAGCCGCGTCGGGGGCACCGGCCCCAAGGGTCGCATCCTGTTCGACGACGTGCGCAATTTTGTCAAGCAGGCCCTGGCGGGCGGCTCGGGGTCGGCCGCGGCCTCGTCTGGCTCGGCCGACGGCGCCGCGCTGGGTCTGCTGCCTTGGCCCAAGGTCGACTTCGCCAAGTTCGGGCCGATCGATCCCAAGCCGCTGTCGCGCATCAAGAAGATATCGGGCGCCAACCTGCACCGCAACTGGGTCATGATCCCGCACGTCACCAACAACGACGAAGCGGACATCACCGACCTGGAAGCCCTGCGCGTCACGCTCAACAAGGAGCACGAGAAGGCGGGTGTCAAGTTCACCATGCTTGCCTTCGTCATCAAGGCCGTGGTCGCTGCCCTGAAGAAATTCCCCGAGTTCAACGCATCGCTCGACGGCGATAACCTGGTTCTGAAGCAGTACTACCACATCGGCTTCGCGGCCGATACGCCCAACGGGCTGATGGTGCCGGTACTGAAGGACGCCGACAAGAAGGGCATCATCGACATCGCCAAGGAAATGGGCGAGCTGGCCAAGAAGGCCCGCGACGGCAAGCTCTCGCCTGCCGAAATGCAGGGCGGTTGCTTTTCGATCTCGTCCTTGGGCGGCATCGGCGGCACGCATTTCACGCCCATCATCAACGCGCCCGAAGTGGCCATCCTGGGGCTGTCGCGCTCGTTCCAGAAGCCCGTGTGGGACGGCAAGCAATTCGTGCCGCGCCTGACCATGCCGATGTCGCTGTCGTATGACCACCGCGTCATCGACGGTGCCGCGGCCGCGCGCTTTAATGCCTACCTGGCCTCGCTGCTGGCCGATTTCCGCCGCGTCGCGCTGTAAAAGGGAGAAAAATGACGACCCCCACACCCATTACGTTCGCTGCCTTCCCAGGGGGCTTGCGCTCCCTTCGGGCAGCCGTGCGGAGGCTGATATGAGCAATGTGCAAATCAAGGTTCCCGATATCGGCGACTTCAAGGAAGTCGAGGTCATCGAAGTGCTGGTCAAGGTCGGCGAGACGATCAAGGCCGAGCAAAGCCTGATCACGGTCGAGTCCGACAAGGCCTCGATGGAGATTCCGGCCTCGCAGGGCGGCGTGGTCAAGTCCATTTCGGTCAAGGTGGGCGACAAGGTGGCCGAAGGCAGCGCCATACTCGAGGTGGATGCCGCGGACGCTGGGGCTGCCGCGCCCGTGGGCGCAGCAACGGCGCCCGCCGCGGCGCCTGCCGCCGCGGCTGTCACGCCGGCACCGGCCGCAGCGCCGGCCCCCCAGGCTGCCAGCTACTCGGGTTCGGCCGATCTTGAATGCGACGTGCTGGTCCTGGGCGCAGGTCCTGGCGGCTATTCGGCCGCCTTTCGCGCTGCCGACCTGGGCTTGAACACCGTGTTGGTCGAGCGCTACTCGACGCTGGGCGGCGTGTGCCTGAACGTGGGCTGCATCCCGTCCAAGGCGCTCCTGCACAATGCCGCGGTGATCGATGAAGTCAAGGCCCTGGCCGCGCACGGCGTGGATTTCGGCACGCCCAAGATCGACCTGGACACGCTGCGCGGCTACAAGGACAGCGTGGTGGGCAAGCTCACCGGCGGCCTGGCCGGCATGGCCAAGGCGCGCAAGGTCACCGTGGTGACCGGCGTGGGCGAATTCGCCGATCCGCATCACATGGCGGTCAAGTCCGCCGACGGCAAGACGCAAACCATCCGCTTCAACAATGCCATCATCGCCGCCGGCAGTCAGTCGGCCAGACTGCCGTTCCTGCCTGAGGACGACCGCATCGTTGATTCCACCGGCGCGCTGGAACTCAAGAGCGTGCCCAAGAAGATGCTGCTCGTGGGCGGCGGCATCATCGGCCTGGAAATGGGTACGGTGTATTCCACGCTGGGAGCCCGTCTTGACGTGGTCGAGATGCTGGACGGCCTGATGCAGGGCGCCGACCGCGACCTGGTGAAGGTGTGGCAGAAGGTCAATGCCCACCGCTTCGACAACATCATGCTCAACACCAAGACGGTGGCTGCCCAGGCCAAGCCGGACGGCATCTACGTCACCTTCGAGGGCGAAGGCGCGCCGAAGGAGCCGCAGCGCTACGACCTGGTCCTGCAGGCTGTGGGCCGCACGCCCAACGGCAAGAAGATCGGCGCCGACAAGGCCGGCGTGTCCGTGTCCGACCGCGGCTTCATCGCGGTGGACAAGCAGATGCGTACCAACGTGCCGCACATCTACGCCATCGGCGACGTCGTGGGCCAGCCCATGCTGGCGCACAAGGCCGTGCACGAGGGACATGTGGCCGCCGAGGCCATCGCCGGCGAGAAATCCTACTTTGACGCGCGCGTCATCCCGGGCGTGGCCTATACCGACCCCGAGGTGGCTTGGGTGGGCCTGACCGAGGACGAGGCCGGCAAGCAGGGCATCAAAATAGAGAAGGGCGTGTTCCCCTGGGCCGCCTCGGGCCGCGCGATCGCCAATGGCCGCGACGAGGGCTTCACCAAGCTTATCTTCGACGCCCAGACGCATCGCATCCTGGGTGGCGGGATCGTCGGCACCCATGCCGGCGACATGATCAGCGAAGTGGTGCTGGCCATCGAAATGGGCGCGGACATGGTCGACATCGCCAAGACCATCCACCCGCATCCCACGCTGGGAGAATCGGTCGGCATGGCTGCCGAAGTGGCCGAAGGCGTGTGTACCGATCTGCCGCCCGTGCGCAAGAAGAAGTAGGCGTGCAGTGGATAAAAAGCGGCCTTCGGGCCGCTTTTTATCGCTGGATCTTTAACTAGCGCTCGCTTGTTTTTTTGAGCTCTTTAGTCGCCCGAGCTTGCCCTGATAGGCCCAGCACACAGGACTCCCAGGAGCATAGGCATCCGAGCTGAAAATACGCTGGGCGCTATTTCCGCGGCGTGGAAACATGGCTGCCCACCAGCCCCGTATCCACGGTGCCGTAGACGTTGTATTGCGTGCAGCCGGCCAAACCGGCGAGCAGAAGGGCGGCGGCGCGGATAAGGTTGCGGCGTATTTTCATGAAATCAGGCCGATGCGCAGGCATCGCGGCGAAAGCAGTGCGCGGCATGGTCGTTGACCATGCCTATCGCCTGCATCCAGGCATAGGCGATGGTCGGGCCGACGAACTTGAAGCCGCGGCGTTTGAGTTCTTTTGATATCTGCTCAGACAGCGGCGTGCTGGCGACGCGGGTGCCGCCATCGCTGGGCAAGGTCTTGCCTTGGGTGAACGACCAGCAAAAATCGCTGAATTGCAGGCCGTTCGCCTGCATATCGCAGTAAATCCGGGCGCCGCCTAGGGTTGCTTCGATCTTGGCGCGGGAGCGGATAATGCCAGGGTCGGCCATCAGGCGCAGCACCTCCTCCTCGCCATATCCGGACACCACGACAGGGTCGAAATCGGCGAAGGCCGCCCGTAGCGCCTCGCGTTTATGCAGCACGACCCGCCAGGACAGGCCCGCCTGGAAGCTCTCGAGCATCAGGCATTCCCACAGCGCACGGCTGTCGCGCAGGGGTACCCCCCATTCGCCGTCGTGATAGTCGCGCATAAGCGGATCGTCACCGGCCCAGTCGCAGCGATGTCGTTCGGTCATGCCCGTCTCCATGTAAGCGATGCTCGGGATATTGGAACATAATAGAATCCCGCCGGTAGGCATCCCCGGCTTTTCAATCGCTGACCATCCAACGCCAGTACACAGTCATGTCCAACGGGATTGCGCCCATCGGCGTTTTCGATTCAGGCTTGGGAGGCATGTCCGTCGCCGCCGCCATCCACCGGCGGCTGCCCGGCGAGGCCATCGTCTACGTCGCCGATTCCGGATTCGCGCCCTATGGCGAAAAGACCGATGCGTTCATCAAGACGCGCAGCCGGACGCTGGCGCAGTGGCTGATCCGGCGCGGAGCGAAGGCGCTGGTCGTCGCATGCAATACGGCGACGACCCAAGCCATATCGCTGCTGCGCAGCGAGTTCGCCATTCCTGTCATCGGCGTCGAACCCGGCATCAAACCGGCGGTCCAGTCCTCGGCTGCAAAAGTCGTCGGCGTGCTGGCCACGGCGGCGACGCTGCGTAGCGGCAGGCTGCAGGAGCTGCTGTCCAGCCATGGCCGGGACTGCCGTTTCGTATGCCAGGCCGGGCATGGCCTGGTGGAACTCATTGAGCAGGGAACCGTTGCCGGGGCGTGCGTCGATGCGCTGCTCGATAAATACCTGGCGCCCATGGCCGAGGCGGGCGTGGATACCCTCGTGCTGGGTTCGACCCACTATGCGTTTCTCATGCCGAGCATCACGCGGGCGTTCGGCGACCAGTTCCATTTGGTCGAGACCGGCAGCGCCATCGCCCGCCGGGTCGAAGACAGGCTGACCGAGCACGGGCTGCGAGCCGATGCAAGCGTTGCCAATCCGGCCTTGCATCTTTATTCGACCGCTTCCGAGACCCGGCCGCTGCAGCGGCTGGCGCACGCGCTTTGCCTTGTCGGAAGCGAGGTCGCCAGCGTCAGTGTGGACATGTGACGGTCGCGTTTGCCGGCCGATAACGAACTCGGATATGACCATGCCGTTTTTGCATAGACATCGAAGTCGCCTTGCCGGGTTGGGTTTGCGCGTATTGATCGGCACTTCCCTGGCGCTGGCGGTCCAGTGCGCTAACGCTTATTCCGGCGACGCGCGGCAATGCCGGGCGTCCGGCGGTACGCTGCGCGATGGCCAGGTGATAGCTCAACCCAGATTCAGCCATGGCAGGTACCGCAAGGGCATCGAGCTGTCGCACACGCATTTGAAAATTCGGGGCCAGGACGGCCGCGTGTACAAGGTGGCGATCGACAATGTTTTCGCATCGGGCTACCGGCCGGGCATGAAAACCGTGCCCGCGCCGCTCAATGCCATCGCGGTAGGCGCTAAAGTCCAGGCTTGCGGCATCCCCTTTCGCGGCGGCATCCACTGGGTCCACGACAACTGCGGCGACACGCCCACCCGCTCGGACCCGAACGGCTGGATCAAGTTGGTCCAGGCCGACGGCCGTGCCGGCCCGAATCTTGAGGCCAGCCGAACCTACTGCTATCTCTGGCCACGCCATTGAAAGCGATGCAAACCCGCGAGTCCTGCCTGCAAGCCGATGGGCAAGATCCCCTGGCGCGGCTCAAATCGCATTTCGCGTTGCCGCCGGGCGTGATCTATTTGGATGGCAACTCGCTGGGCGCGATGCCCAGAAGCGCCCATGCCCGAAGCGCCCGGGTCATCGAGCAGGAGTGGGGCGTGGGCCTGATACGCAGCTGGAACAGCGCCGACTGGTTCGAGCTGCCTTCCCGCCTGGGCAACAAGCTGGGCCGCCTGATCGGCGCGGGCGACGACGAAGTGGTCGTCACCGACACGACCTCGCTCAATATCTTCAAGTCGCTGGCGGCCGCCTTGCGGATCCAGCGCCAAGCCCATCCCGCGCGCCGCGTGATCGTCTCCGAGCGCGACAATTTCCCGACCGATCTCTACATGATCCAGGGCATGATCGATCTGCTGCAGCAAGGCTATACGCTGCGGCTGATCGACGCGCCAGACGGGCTGGAGCAGGCGATCGACGAGGACGTCGCCGTGCTGCTGCTGTCCCACGTCAATTACCGCACCGGCTATATGCACGACATGGCGGTGACCACCGCGATGGCTCACCGGTGCGACGTGCTGACGATATGGGATCTGGCGCACTCGGCCGGCGCGGTGCCGGTCGATCTTGCCCGCGCGCAGGCCGATTTCGCCGTGGGTTGCACCTATAAATACCTGAATGGCGGCCCTGGCGCGCCCGCCTTTATATGGGTTGCCGCGCGGCACCGGGATCGATTCTGGCAGCCCCTGTCGGGCTGGTGGGGGCACAGCCACCCCTTTGACATGGCCGCCGACTACCAGCCAGCCGACGGCATCCGCCGCTATCTCTGCGGCACCCAGCCTGTCGTTTCGATGGCGCTGGTCGAGTGCGGCCTGGATATCGCGCTTGAAGCCGACATGTCCCAGGTGCGTGAAAAGTCGCTGGCGCTGACAGACCTGTTCATCTCGCTGGTGCAGGCGCGTTGCCACGGCCATCCGCTCATCCTGATCACGCCCCGCGATCACGCCATCCGCGGCAGCCATGTCAGCTTGCGCCATCCGCAAGGCTTTGCCGTGATGCAGGCCCTGATCGCGCGCGGGGTGATCGGCGACTACCGCGAACCGGGTGTGCTGCGTTTCGGGGTCACGCCTCTCTACCTGGGCTATGCCGATATATGGGATGCCGTCGAAATCCTGAAAGACATACTCGATACCGGCAGCTGGGACCGGCCTGCCTTTCATCGACGCGCTCGGGTAACGTAGATCGCCGTATTCTGTGTCGTGAACGAAGCCAAAATTGGCAGCCGCATCATGTTTAAAAGAATCGCATGGACTTTAGGTTTGTTAGCGGTACTGAGCCTGTGCCGCGGCGCCGCAGCGGCTGACGCGGCCCCTGCGGACCAGGCCCCCGATCCCGCTGTCGCCCAGCAGGGCGGCGCACTCCTGGACCGCATGATGCCCTCGAGCTTTAACGCCCTGTGGTTGGACAACACCGACGGGGTCGCCGCGCTGCATGCCTGCGAGGCCTACGTCTCGCCCTCGGCGTTGCAGGCATGGCCCGGCCTGGTCGATTTTCCCTACGCCACCCAGCCTGGCGCGATCCTGGCCTACTTGCCCTACGACACGCCCTATGGGCAGGACGTCTTCCAGGCGGTGCGGCAGGGCGACGGAAAATGGAAAGTGACCAAGGCCCAGGGCGCCATCGCAACGGCCAGCCCGTCGCCGGCCGGTATGCAGGCATTGATCGAATCCTGCCTGGCGCATTTCGGGGCCATTTCCCCGAACTTGGTGTATCCCACCGTTTATACGCTGGCGATATGGCCGCCGCGCGTGACGCGGGCGGCGCAATGACGCGACGCCGACGGGGCGGTCGACTTGAATTCAAGACCGGATACGCGGGAAATGCCCGCGCAATCGAATGCTGGCTCAGGCCGGCCTTGTTCCCAGGACGGCGTCGATGTCCGGCTCGTCGATCTGCTCCGGTTCCATGAACTGCCGCGCATACTCGCGCCAGATGCCCTCGGTCAGGAAGAGATCCAGCAGATCGGGATCGAGGTGCCTGTCGCGCTTCATCGATTCCATGATGTGCACCGCCTCGCTTAGCCTCTTGGCCTTCTTGTAGGGCCGGTCGCCCGCGGTCAGCGCCTCGAAGACATCGGCGATGGCCATGGCGCGCGCCACCACGCTCATATCGTCGCGCCGCAGTCCCTTGGGATATCCCGTGCCGTCCATTTTCTCGTGATGCCCGCCGGCGAACTCGGGAACCTGCCGCAAGGCGCCTGTCAGCGGCAGGTCGCGCAGCATGAGAATGGTGTGGTTGATGTGCTTGTTGATCTCGTACCGTTCCTCGTCCGTCAGCGTGCCCCGGCGGATGCGGAGGTTGTGGCGCTCGCCCAGGTTCATGCGGTATTGCGGCGGTTTCATGTTGAATCCTGCCTGGCTTTCCTGTGTGTTCAGGTAACTGGCATGGTGTTCGATGAGATGGTCGGCGCGGTCTTCCAGCAGTTTTTCCTCGGTTGGCAGCGCCGGAGCGGGCGTGCGGCGCTTGCGCCGATTTTCTTCGCGCGAAATTCCGATGCGGTCATCGAGCGTGCGTATCCAGGTTCGCTCGCCTATGGCGTGCAGGCGCTCGATATCCTGGGAGGCCATCTCTTCGCCGCCTTCATTGCAACGGGCCACGAATGCAAAATCGGCATCCAGCGCGGCCAGCTCCGCGTCGCGGATGGCGGCCAGCGCCTGCGGCTGTGCGCCTGCGGCTGTGCGCCTGCGGCCACGCCGCGCCAATAAGCCACCCAGGCGCCGGACTTGAGCAATTCGAACCGCATGCGGATTTCGTGCAGCCGGTTATAGAGGCTTTCGAGCTTGGTGGCCTTGTCGACGATGTATTCGGGGGTGGTCAGTTTGCCGCAGTCATGCAGCCAGCTCGCAACCTTGACCGCCTCCCAGTCGTCCGGCGTGAGCGTGAAATCCGCGAAAGGGCCGCTGCGCGACCGGCTTGCGGCCCGCACCAGCGACATTGCCAGCATGGGCACACGTTGGCAATGTCCGCCGGTATAGGGGGACTTGGCGTCGATGGAATTGGCGATCATGCGCACCACGGCATCGAGCAGCGACTTGCGCGCCTTGAGCAGCAGGGTCATCTCGATGGTCATCGCCGCCGTCGCCGACAGGACCTGGATCAGGTCGAGGCTGGCATCCGACGCCTGCATGCCGGCTTTGCCGCGCGCTGCCAGCAGCAATCCGCCCACCACGTCGCCGGCCCGGTTGAGCAGGGGAACGACCGAGAACCGGAATACCTGGTCGGCCGGCAGCGGCGTCGCCTCGACCAATCCGGCCAGGAACGGCGGCAATGGAGTTCTGGCATGGTCGAAATGCGCAACCGTCTTGCCTTGAATGGCCGCAAGCACTTGTGCGTCGACGTCGAGCCGGTCCACCGTCCGGGGTTCCGCGTCTTCGGCCGATGTGTCGCGATCGATGACCGACAGTTTTTCGCCTTCGTCTTCGCTCATCAACAGAAGGCCGCCCTCCGCTTCGGCGATATTGACGGCCTCGCGCAGCAGCCGAACCATCAGTTTTGTGGGGTCGCGCTCGGCCGAAAGTGCCTGGCCGACTTCGGTGAAGCGCTGGATGGTCAGTCCGGCCTGGCGCATGGACTGCGACAAGGTCCGGATTTCCCGAACGGACGAATCGACTTGGGCGAATCCGGGTTCGAACTGGAAACGCTGGATGCGTTCTGCGTCCTGGGCCAGTTGCGTCAGGGGCCGGCTGACCGCCCGGGCCACGACCTGGACCACGGCCATGGCGGCAAGCGCCATCGCCACGCCCAGCCAGAGCAGCGTCGAGGTCAGCCTGCGGGCGCCTGCCAGCATTTCGTTGTCCGGCGTGGCCACGGCCATGCGAAAAGTCCAGGGGCCCGAATGCAGCGGCACCGTGCGCATCACCCAGGTGACATTGCTGTTGTTTACCGTGCGGGTCGTCGCCTGTCCGCCGTCCGAGTCCGATGCCACCCGCAGCAGGTGCGTCGCCATGGACGAGGCCGGCCATGGCGATCCGGCGTTCGGCGTGTCCGGTCCTATCGGCACGCTGCTGGCGACGACCTCGTTTTGGGCATTGACGATCATCAGTATCGACGACTTGGTGCTTTTCATCTGTCTGAGCGCCTGCGACAAATCGGCCAGGCCCAGATCCACGCCCACCACGCCATGGCCCGACGCCAGGCGCCGGGCCATGGTGATACCGCGCTCCTGCGTCAGAAAAAACCAGTAGGGATTCGTAATGACGGCGTTTTCGCTGCCGATTCCCATGCGATACCAGTTGCGTGTGCGCGGATCATAGGGCGGGTCGGCCGGCGCAAGCGCGGCGCCCACGGGCTGCAGCGCGTCGTCCAGAAACGTAAGCGCCATCGTCGCGGTCCCGGCCGCAGCAGCCCCGGTTCCGGCGCGTACGGTTTCCAGGTAATAGCTCGCCGCATCGGGCGCCTTGAGCTGTTCCCGGGCGACTGGCGAAGTGAGCCGGCGCAGCAGTACGAAGCTGCCGTCCTCGTAACCCACATAGAGGGCCGACACCATGGGAGAGGCCTGCAGCGAGAGGCTCATGCGGCGGATAAATGCATGCCGGGATGCGCTTGCGAAATCGTTGGCCTGGGGGTTGGTCGCATAAAGGCTCAGCAGCCCGTCGACCTTGCTGACATTGTTGTCAATCTGGTTGCGGCTTTCGGTCGCGATATGGTCGAACAGCGTGCGTGACGCATCCTGGACGATGCCGATTGCCTGGTGGTTGACGTAGAAGACGATGCCCAGCATGGCGGCCAGCACCGTCAAGCCGAACGCCAAGGTCAGATGTGCCGCCAAGCTCTCGGGCCTGCACATCGAAGCAAGCTTCTTGATCATCGCCATCAGATGCCCTGCTTGAGGTTGTCATGCCGGTCATCCGGTGGCATGGGCCGGTTCAGAACTGCGCGGCCAGATCCGCTGCGCTACATACGCGATTACGGCCGTCCTTCTTTGCTTGGTAAAGCGCCTCGTCCGCCTGCGTCAGCAGCCGATCGGGGTCGTCGGTTTCTTGCACGGCCTGGAAGGCGCCGACTCCGGCGCTGAGTGTAACGATGCCGGCAGGACTGCCTGTGTGCGGTATGCCCAGCGACTGCACCGCGGCGAGGATGCGCTCGGCCACCATCACGGCACCGCCCGTGTCGGCGCCGGGAAGCAGCACCACGAATTCTTCCCCGCCATAGCGGGCGAGTATATCGCCAGGCCGCTTTGCCGCAACCGAGCCGATTGCGCGCGCGACGCGCTTGAGGCACTCGTCTCCGGCCTGGTGGCCATACCGGTCGTTGTATTGTTTGAAGAAATCGATGTCGAACATGATGGTCGCCAGCGGATAGGCGTGACGTTTCGCCAGGCTGAATTTCTCGGCAAGGGCGATATCGAAATACCGGCGGTTCGCGACGCCGGTCAGGCCGTCGTGCATTGCCATGTTTTGCAGAGCCTGATTGGCCTGGAACAATTCGTTTTCGACATGGTCGCGCAGCGCGATCTGCTGCATCAGCCGTACGCTGAACCAGCTGATCAGCACGGCAACGGCGATGCAGGCGATCGCGTGCGCAATCGTATCGCGCCACCAGGACAGGTACGCCTCATGCACCGACATTCCAACTAGGACAAATACCGGGTAGTGATCGAGCTTGCGGAAGCTGAAATGCCGGACGGTTCCGTCCATCGGTGAGCTTATCGTGCGGGATCCCTGATCGCCTTCCTGCAGGACAGCCTGAAACAGGCTCGACTGGGAGAAATTCCTGCCTAAGGCGTCGTCCGTTGTCGGCCAGTGCATCAACAATGTTCCGTCCTCGAGAATGATGTCGACGACGCTGTCGGCTCCGAGATTCATCCGGCTGTAGAACTCCGCCAGGGAGTCGAAATTTATATTGACTGCCGCAACGCCGGCGAAGCTGCCGTCCGGATGGTCGGTGCGTATCGTCAGGGGCAGGACCCAGCGGTGCGATATGCGGCTGATCAACGGAGGGTTGATGCGGATGCGCTGGCCGGCATGCGTACGGTGATAGACGAAGTATCCCCGATCGGCGACATTTATCCCGGCAGGCGAGGAGTTGCCGGACGTCGCCACCAGATTGCCCTGTTCATCGAAAAGAATCAGGTTGTCCAGTTGCGGCAGATCGGCTTCTGCAAGACGCATCTCACCGGTGATTTCCGCTATCGACGCGGCGTCCATGGCATGACGAGCAGTCTGACTGCGTAGTGTCTGCAATAGCATGCCGGCCACTTGCATCGTGTCCTGCAATTGCTGCGCAACGATATCCGCCGCGCTGCGGGTGGTCTGCGCCAGTGTCTGATTCTGGTGCTTGTAGGCATTCCAGCTGTACCACGCACTCAGGCCTATCAAGGCGGCACATATCGGAAAGACGGGGAGAACGATACGCCAGTTGAGCGTTAGTCTCGATAGGTCAGCCGGTTTTTTTAGCATCACCTTATCGTTCCTCCCGAGTGAAGATTTTTCTCGACTGTGAGGCATAGGTGGCAGCCGCATTTCTCGCTCAATGGTCTTCCATGTGCCCATCCATTGTCAATGTTCGCCGGCATCGCCGCAGTACCGGCAGCCCCAAGGCCCGGCCCGATGTGATGGGGAAGGGGATGAAAGCTTATTCGAGAGAAATCGACTACTTTATGTCGCTTGGCCTGCCCAACGCCTTGGCCAGCTCGTGCCTCGGTTGGTCCCAGCCCGACTCGGGAATGGTCTGTCCGGCCTGCTCCCACGCTTGCTCAAAGCGGTCGTGCAGTGCTTGCGTGGCATCTTCTGTGTCGGCGATGTGGATTCCTCGCGTCATCGTAATGTGGGCGCATTCGAAGCTGCCGCCACCGGCCAGGAGAATCGTGCGGGTGGGGGCGTCATCGTCCACCAGCGCGACCAGTCCAGGACTGACGCGCTCAGGAGTGAGGATTTGCGCAGCTTGTGGCGGCAGCAGATCCGAGGTCATGGCAGTGACTGCGCTGGGCGCAAGGCAGTTCACGCGTATATTGTGCTTGGCACCCTCCAGCGCCAGCGTCTGCATCAAGCCGACCAAGGCCATCTTGGCGCTGGCATAGTTCGACTGGCCAAAGCTGCCGTATAACCCCGACGAAGAGGTGGTCATGACAATACGGCCGTGGCGCTGCGATTGCATGTGGGGCCAGACAGCCTTGGTGGCGTTGACCGATCCCATGACGTGTGTTTCCAGCACCAGGCGAAAGTCGTCCAGCGGCATCTTGGCAAAGGTTCGGTCGCGCAGGATGCCGGCATTGTTCACCAGAATATCGATGCGGCCGAAAGCGGCCATGGTCTGGGCAACCATGCACTGCATCTCGTCATACCGCGCTACGCTGCCTGCATAGCCTGCGGCCGCGCCGCCCATTTGACGTATTTCCTGGGCAACCGCGTGGGCGGTCTCGCTTATGTCGTTGACCACGACCCGGGCTCCCTGGCGCGCCAGTTCCAGAGCGTGGGCGCGGCCTAATCCACCTCCCGCACCGGTGACTATGGCCACTCTGCCTTGCAGTCGTTTCAGCATGAATGTATTCCTTCGCAGATCGGCCGATTCCCGGGTCAATCATGTTCTTTCGAAAATGGCGGCTATTCCCTGGCCGCCGCCGATGCACATTGTCACGAGGGCGTAGCGTCCGCCAATGCGCTGCAGCTCGTGGATCGCTTTAGTGGCGATGATCGCTCCGGTGGCGCCCACCGGATGACCCAGCGAGATGCCGGAGCCGTTTGGATTGACTTTTGCTGGATCAAACTCCAGTTCGCGGCTCACCGCGCAGGCCTGTGCCGCGAAGGCCTCGTTCGATTCAATAACGTCCAGATCCGACACCTTCAATCCGGTGCGCGCAAGAAGCTTTTGCGTGGCGGGGATGGGACCCATGCCCATGAGCGCCGGATCCACGCCCGCGTAGGCGTGTCCTACAAGGCGGGCCAGAGGCGTGAGGCCCTGGGCCTTTACGGCCGATGCGCCAGCCAGAACCAGAGCGGCCGCGCCGTCATTGATGCCTGATGAATTGCCCGCGGTGACGCTGCCGCCTTCGCGCTTGAAGATGGGCTTCATGGCGGCCAGTGTTTGCAGGTCGGTGTCCGGTCTGACATGTTCGTCCGTGTCAAACAGGATGGTGCCCTTGCGGGCGACAATCCGCAGCGGGACGATTTGTTCCTTGAATCGGCCGGCTCGAATCGCTGCTGCGGCGCGCTGATGACTGGCGACAGCCAATTCGTCCATCATGCGGCGCGTGATGCCAAAGCGCTGCGCCACGTTCTCGGCTGTCATGCCCATATGGATGCCGTGGAAGGGGTCATGCAAGGCGTTGAGCATCAGGTCGAGCATGACCGCATCGCCCATGCGGGCGCCCCAGCGCGCGGCGGGCGTCAGGTAACCTGCCCGCGACATGGATTCGGCGCCGGCGCCCACGGCGACATCGCAGTCTCCGGCCGCGATGGCCTGCGCGGAGGACACGATGGCCTGCAGGCCCGATCCGCACAGACGATTGACGTTGAATGCCGATACCGAATGCGGCAGGCCCGCCTCGATCGCGGCGATGCGGCTCAGATAGATGTCGCGGGGTTCCGTGGCGATGACCGTACCCATCGAGACGTGTCCCACGGTGTCCGGCGCCGCGCCGCTGCGGGCCACGGCCTCGCGCACGACCGTGGCTGCCAGGTCGGCCAGGGGCATGTCCTTCAGCGTGCCGCCGAAGCTGCCGATGGCGGTGCGCAGGGCGCCGACGACGTAGATGTCCTGTTCCATGCAAAGTCCTTCGCGTCAGTCCGCCCGGCGCACCGGTGGGTATTCGAACGTGCTGTCCAGGTGCGCGCGTCCAGGCTGGTACAGGCGCAGGGTCAGATAGAAACCCGCGCCCGCTGGCGCGGGCAGCCAATTCTTTTCCGGGCCGGGATCTTCGGTCTGTATGTAAATGCTCAGTCCGCCGTCGGCGTCGCGCCGCAGGCCGTGGGTCCGATCGCCGATGGAATGCCGACCCATGGGATTGACCACCAGGAGACAGTCGCTGCGCCGGTAGAGCGTGATCGACCAGAACGCGCCGACCTGCGGCTCGGCCTGCGGCGCGAAGCGCAGGACATAGCGCCTTGCGCCGGTGAGCGCCTGGCCGTCAGCGTCCACTTCGGCCATGATGTACATGGCCTCCTCGGTGCCGAGCGTGCCAATCCAGTTGCGCGCCACCCGCGCGCGCGCGAGGATGTCGTCGCCGAAGTTTCTGCGTACCGAGACTGCCGTGGTCCAGCCGCCGCCCAGTTCCGAGGGGTGAGCCACGTCGCGCAGCTCCGCGTAGACCTGCGCCAGGGCCGGCTGCAGGTCCTGCGGTGCCGGCGGCCAACCCGGCAGGGGCCGCGGCGACGGGTTGCGGGCCAGCATGGATTGCAGCACGCGCAGGTATTCCGCGGCGGTGGGCGTGCCGGTGCCGGGGTCGTCGATCAAGGTGTCGATGCGCGCGAGCGCCGGTGTGCCGTCGGGCCTGCGAATGGCGAAGCAGTCTTGCAGGGTGTGGACCCGCGTCAGATCCTCGTCGTCGTGGTCGGCCAGAATGCGGCCGATGACCCAGACGTCGTCGCTCGGTGCGCTGATGCAGTGCATGTCCGCCGGCGCGTCGCCCGTCCAGGCGGGGCCGTGCACGAACAGGCGCTGCGCATCGCCGCCGGTGGTGCGGCGCCCGGCATAGGCCCACGGGTTGGTCCAGGCGTCCAGAAAGCCCAGCACCCAGTAACGCTCGCCCATGGCCGGAACATCGATGACCAGCGGACCCGTCGAAAGGTCCAGCCAGGCATTGGTGAACAAGGTGTCGTTGTTGGGCGTGACGACTTCCCTGTCCTGCGGGCCGCGCAGGCGCCGGGTGTGGGTGAACAGGTTGACCCAGCGCATGCGCGAGGCCGGACTCTCGCCAGCAAAGCCTCGCACGGCGTGCTTGCGTGGGGTGTTCACGGCACGCATGCGCGCCATCTCGAACAACGGCAGCGTCGTGATCACCGTCTGTCGCATGTCGTCCGGGTCGGCTCTGAACTGCAGGAAGGCGTCCAGCGCCAGGGCGCCCTGGCCGCGCGGCAGCACCGCGAAGGGATTCAGTTCCACCGACTCCAGTGCATCGCCGGCTGCGATGGCAAAATGGGAAAGGCGCACGATCGCCTCGGCCAGGGCGGGTTCGTCGGCCATCGGCGCGCCACGGAACCCGCGCAGCATAGGCGCGGTCTTGAGCTCATCGATCATCGCGTGTGCTTGTGCGAGGTCCACCGGCGCCAGGCGCAGAGCGACGTCACCCAGCAGTTCGACGTTCACGCCGCCCGATCCCAGCATCACCACCACGCCCAACGCGGGGTCCCGCCGCGCCCCGAGAATGCATTCCACGCCACCTCGGATCATCGGTGCGACCAGCACGCCGTCCAGATGCGCGGCAGGCGCCGCACGGCCTGCGGACTGCAGTATCCGGTCGTGTGCCGCGCCCGCTTCGTTCTCATCACGTATGTTCAGGATTACGCCGCCGACATCGCTCTTGTGCGGGATGTCCGCCGACAGCACCTTCATGGCCACCGGAAAGCCCAGCGCGCGCGCATGGACGACTGCCTCGTCGCGGGATGCCGCGCGGCGCGTCGGCACCGCCGGGATGCCCGATTCGCGCAGCAGCGCCATGGCGTCGGCTTCGTTATACGGACCGGGCTGCAAGACCAGGGCGGCCACAGGCGCGGCGGCGATCGCCGGCTGGCTTGTGCGCGTCCGGAAAAAATTCATCGCGGCCAGGACGCGGATCGCGCGGGCGGGATCCGCAAAGCTCAGGCAGCCGGATGCTTCCAGAGCCTGCTGCTGCTCGGAACCGGTCAGCGCGCTGAAGATCACCAGTCTTCCCGGGAAATCGCGGTGCAGGTTACGTGCCATGTTCCGCTGGATTTCCTGCATGGCGGGCATGGCGCCGAACGCCGCCAGGAAAATGAGCAGACTGCCGTGGCCGGCGTCACCGAGCATGATGCGGGCGGTCGTCTCCAGCAGACCGGGCTCCGCAGTGACCTGTCCGGTGATATCGACTGGGTTGCGCGTGGCAGCCAGAGGTATGCGGGCACGGATCTTCGCTTGTGCGGCGGGCGGTAGCGCCGGAACGTCCAGGCCCGCCTCGGCAGCGTCATCGGCCATCATGACGCCGACGCCGCCGGAGACGGTCAGCAGGCCGACCTGCGGGTTTGCCGGCAGGCCCGCCACGGCCAGGCTATGGGCGATGTCGAAGAATTCCTCGATGCTGCGCGCGCGCCAGGCTCCGTGCTGGCGCAGCAGTGCATCGAAAGCCGCGTCGTCACCGGCCAGCGCGGCGGTGTGCGAGGCGGCGGCGCTGGCGCCCAGGGCGGTGCGGCCGACCTTGACCGCCACCACAGGCTTGCCGGCGGCACGCGCCAGATCCAGGGCCCGGCGCAGACTGGCGCCGTCGCGGCAGCCTTCCAGATAGGCCATGATGATTTTCGTGGCCGGATCGTGCGCCATCCAGGCGATGCAGTCCGCCACGCTGATGTCCGATTCGTTGCCCGTGGTTACCCACATTGAAAGTCCCACGTCGCGCTGGCGCGCCATGGCATACGCATAGGCACCGAAGGCGCCGCTCTGGCTCACCAGTCCGACGCCGCCGGGCCTGGCCAGGCCGGTCGAGACCACCGGAGAAAAAGTCGCGTACACCGACCGGGCCACATTCATGAAGCCCAGGCAGTTCGGACCCAGCACCCGGATGCCGGCCTCGCGCGCTTTTCCGGCGAATCGGCGCTGGGCTTGCTCGCCCTGTTCATCCATTTCCGCGAATCCGGCGGAGAACACGACGAGGTTCTTCACGCCCGCCTGGATCGCATCTTCGAGAGCGGCGTGCGTACCTGCGGCTGGGATCGCAAAAATCGCCAGGTCGATCGGCCGGCCCACCGCCCGCAGGGTGGCATAGGCGCGCCGGCCCTGGATTTCCCCGGCGCGCGCGTTGATGGGATAAATCTCGCCGGGATAGCCCTGTTCGATGAGATAGCGCACTGGGACGGCGCCGATCTTGCCGGGTGTGGCGGAGGCGCCGACGACGGCGATCGATGCGGGAGAGAGGAATGAGTCGAGGTCTTCTGGCAAAGTCATGAGGCGGCTTGGCGGGATTCGGGGCTACTGCCCGTAGACACCGCGGACGTCCGCATTGCTCGCGGTCGCCGGGTACGATCGTTCAAGATACCGGCCTGGCTTTTATCAGACAAGACGCAATTTTAGAATGTTTTATAGGTTTATCTTATTTATTGTGATGCTGTTTCGTCTTGGGTGTCGGTCGGCTGCCATCCCAGGTCGCCGCCATGTCGAGCGCGTAGTCTAGGAAGCTTTCCACGGCGGGCGACAGCGCGTCCCTTTGGCGCGCGAAGATCGCAATGCGCCAGGTGACCGCAGGCTGGCGCAGAGGCAGGAAGGCCAGACCGAAGCCTTCTACCAGCGACCGTGACATGGAAGGGCAGATGACATAGCCCGGCCTGAATTTCAGCAGGGCGAGTGCCGTATTGACGCGGTGCACCGGCACAACGTTCCCGGGGTGGTGGCGCTGCGGAACGTGGCTCAGGACGTTGAGCGCCAGGTTGGGCATATAGTTGATGAGCGCTCGTTCACGCAGGTCCTGCCAACTCACCGAATCACTGGCCGCCAGCGGGTCGTCCCGGCGCAACGCGGCCCAGAGCGGGTCGACCCGGATCATGTGGGCCTCCACCGCGTCGTCCGCCAGAACGCCGGCCGGACCAAAGCCCAGATCCGAGCTGCCGCTATGCAGATTGGACAACACTTGCTCGATCGGCACATCGTCGAATCGGACATCGACACCCGGATAGCGCTCGACGTAGCCGGCGATCAGTTCGGGCAGCAAGGTGCACGATAGCGGTTCGGGGGCGGCTACCCGGATCAGGCCGCGGCGCAGGTCTTTCAGATTGGTCACGCTTTGTACTGCGTCTTCTGTCGCGGCGAGCACGCGGCGGGCCATGGGCTCGAATGCGGATCCGACTACGGACACGCCGACGCTGCGTGTGTTGCGGTCCAGCAGGCGTACACCGAGCCGGCCTTCCAGTTCCTTGATCAACCCGCTGAGTGCCGCCTGCGAAAGGTGCATGGTTTGAGCCGCTTCCGAGAAGCTGCCGGAATCAAGCACGGCAATGAAGGCGCGCAGTTGTCTCAGTGTAATGTCCAGTGGCATGCAAGCCCTCGCTGGTGATCGGAGAAGGAAAATTTATATATTAGATAATCCTATTAATTATAAATAAATTGAAATTTGATTTGATATATAACGCCTCCTATCATGGGGCGTCCTACTTTGGGCTCGACGGGAATCGTCAAGCCCAAACAGAGTGGGACGGGCGTGTGCGCCGATGTTCAGGTGCGCCGGCCGGCACCGACGCATATTCGAATAAATCAGGAGACAAAACCATGAGCGTGAACCGAAGGGCGCTGCTGCGCGCAGCCACTGCAGGTCTTTTTTGCGGCATCGTGCCGCGTGTGTTTGCGCAGGGACGCTGGCCCTCCCATACCGTAAGAATCATCTCCCCTTATGGGGCCGGCGGACCCAATGACATCTCGGCACGAATCATCGGGCAATATGTCGGACATCGCCTGGGCCAGTCTTTCATTGTCGAGAACAGGGCGGGCGCGGGCACCCGCGTAGCCAACGAGTACGTGGCTCATGCGTCCGCCGACGGATACACTTTTCTGTACGCTGCTGCGCCCTATGCGACGCTGGAGGCGCTGTACGGCAAGCTGGGCTACGACCCCAGGAAAGATCTGAAACCGGTCGCCATGACCGCAACGGTTCCGCTATTTCTGGTCGTCAACGCGAAGCTGCCGGTGAAAACGGCGCAGGATCTGGCCGCTTACGGCAAGTCGCGCCCCGACGGATTGACTTTCGGGTCGCCTGGCAACGGCTCGCTGCCACACCTGGCTGCGGAGCTGTTTCTGCGCGAAGCCGGCGTGAAAGGGGTCGTGGTCCAGTACCGGGGCGATGCCATGGCCTATACCGATCTGCTTGCAGGCAGGCTTGACGCGACGCTCACGGCCATCACCGTCGCGCTGCCTTACATTCAGTCTGGCAAGCTGCGGGTGCTGGGCGTTGCTTCATCCGAGCGCAGCAGGATCTATCCCCAGGCTCCCACGTTGCGCGAGCAGGGGCTGTCCAGCGTGGTCGCCTCCGCCTGGTACGGCTTCATGGCGCCGTCCGGCGTGCCCGATGCCATCGTCGGCCGCATGGATAAAGAGGTCAACCGCGCTCTGCGCGACAAGGACGTGCGCAGCAAGTTCATATTGCAGGGTATGGAACCCCACGGCACCAGCGCCGCCGAATTCGGCAAGTTTATCGATTCCGAAATGGTCAAATGGGGCGATGTCATCCGCAACGCGCACATAAAGGGAGATTGACTTGTGTCGCCCGATACGGGTTTGGGGATGCGGGACGCAGGGCCGCCTGCATGGCGGTTTCCTGTCTTCGCGGTCCATGCCGCCATATGGCCTTGCGCATCTGCGCGAGACTTCCGTAGGCAACAAAAAGCCCCAGACCAGTGAAATCTAGGGCTTTTTTATCAACGTCCATCCAAAACTACGGACGTCTTTGCTATTGGTAGGCGGTATTGGAATCGAACCAACGACCTCCACGATGTCAACGTGGCGCTCTAACCATCTGAGCTAACCGCCTAGAAATTCTGTGGTGCCCAGGAGAGGACTCGAACCTCCACACCTTGCGGCACATGGACCTGAACCATGCGCGTCTACCAATTCCGCCACCTGGGCACTGTTAGCGCGTCACGCTGGGGGTTGTGATACGCTTCGCAGCACATTCACGACCTGCAAAAAGCAGGCTTTTCAGCGGTACATTCTATTCAGTGTCTAGCCTTGGGCTGGCCACAGAAGCTGCGCATTATAAACAGGATTTTTAGCTTTGGCAAAACGACCGAACAGCGGCACGCACAAACCATCCGTTCTCCTGGGAGGCCTGAAGAATCCGCAGGAGGACCCGCTCGCCGAACCGAGTGGCATGGCCGAACAGGCCAAGCCGCAAGCGCGTTCCACCCAAGCGGACGAATCGCCCAAAGCCGCCGCGCCGCGCGCCGCAAGGACGTCCGGGCCGGCCAAGGTCGTGCCGCAAACGCCGCCCGAGTTCGACCCGGACGTTCCTTCGCGTGAGGCCATATTGAACGCCTTGCGCTCGGCTCCCGCGCCCTTGTCGGCCGATGACCTGGCTCAGCGCATGAGCGTCGAGCGCGAGGCCACGCGCGTGGGCTTTGACCGCCGGCTCTCCGCCATGGAGCGGGACGGCCAGCTGATGCCCAACCGCAAGGGCTTGCTGCTGCTTGCCAACAAGCTCGATTTCGTGGCGGGCAAGGTGCAGGGGCACCGCGACGGCTTCGGCTTTCTGCTGCGCGACGATGGCGGGCCGGACCTCTTCCTGGCGCCGCGCGAGATGCTCAAGGTGCTGCACGGCGACCGCGTGCTGGCCAAGCCTTCGGGCGACTACCGCGGCAAGCCGGAAGGCACGATCGTCGAAGTCATCGAGCGGCGCACCAACAAGCTGGTGGGCCGCTTTCTGCACGAGCATGGTCTGTCCATCGTGGTGCCGGAAGATCAGCGCATCAAGCACGACATCCTCATTCCTCCCGGAGATACCAACGGCGCGCAGCACGGCCAAGTGGTGTCGGTGCAGATCATCGAGCAGCCCACCCGGCACACTCAGCCCCTGGGCCGCGTCTCCGAGGTGCTGGGCGAGATCGACGATCCCGGCATGGAGATCGAGATCGCGGTGCGCAAGTTCGACGTGCCGGTCGATTTTTCCGAGGCGGCGCACAAGCAGGCCGGACGCCTGCCCGACGTGGTGCGCAAGCCGGATCTGAAGGGCAGGGTGGACCTGCGCGACGTGCCGCTCATCACCATCGATGGTGAAGACGCGCGCGATTTCGACGACGCGGTCTATTGCGAACCCGTGGACCTGGGCACGGGCCAGCGCAAGCGCCCGGGCTGGCGCCTGCTGGTGGCTATCGCCGACGTCAGCCACTATGTGCAACCCGACGAGCCGCTGGATGAAGACGCACTCGAGCGTGGCACTAGCGTGTACTTCCCGCGCCGGGTCATACCCATGCTGCCTGAGTCGCTGTCCAACGGCCTGTGTTCATTGAACCCGCAGGTGGATCGGCTGGTGCTGGTGTGCGACATGATCATCCCGGCCAGCGGCGCCAAAGCCGGCACGGTCACGGCCTACCAGTTCTACAACGCGGTCATGTACTCGCATGCGCGCACGACCTATACCAATGTATGGGCTGCGCTGCAGCAGCCGGGAGGGCCGGCGGCCAATGCGCTGCAGGGCGTGCTGCCGCAGATCCGCAATCTGCACGAGATCTACCTGCAGCTGGCCCAAGCGCGCAAGAAGCGCGGCGCCATCGATTTCGAGACGGTCGAGACCAAGATCGTCTGCAACCAGTTGGGCCGCATCGAACAGATCGTGGGCGTGGTGCGCAACGAGGCGCACAAGCTCATCGAGGAGTGCATGCTGGCGGCCAATACCTGTGCGGCGGACTTCATGTCGCGCAGCAAGCATCCCGGCCTGTATCGCGTACACGAAGGCCCCACGCCGGAACGCCTGCAGTCGCTGCGCGAATTCCTGCGCACCGTGGGGCTGTCCATGGGGGGGGGCGACGAACCCACTGCGGCCGACTACGGAAAATTCATCGACTCGGTGCGCGGTCGGCCCGATTTCCCGCTGCTGCAGACCATGTGCCTGCGTTCCATGCAGCAGGCCATCTACAGCCCCGACAACGTCGGCCACTTCGGCCTGGCCTACCCGGGTTACTCGCATTTCACTTCACCCATCCGGCGCTATCCCGACCTGTTGACGCATCGCGTCATCAAGGCCTTGATCGAAGGCCAGCGCTATGTGCCGCGGCTCGAAGGCCAGCCCGTCATCAAGGGGGAGTCGCAGGGCGAGCACGAGCACGCGGTCTGGGAAAAACTCGGCCTCATCCTTTCGGCCACCGAGCGCCGCGCCGACGAGGCTTCGCGCGATGTGGAGGCCTGGCTCAAATGCTGGTTCGTCAAGGAACGCGTGGGCGAGGACTTCAGCGGCACGGTCACGGGCGTGGCGAGTTTCGGCATCTTCGTCACGCTGGACACACTGCACGTCGAAGGCTTGGTGCATGTGTCGGAACTGGGAGGCGAGTACTTCCAGTTCAACGAGGCCCTTCACGAATTGCGCGGCGAGCGCACCGGCATGCGTTATCGCTTGACCGACAAGGTGCAGGTGCAGGTCGCGCGCGTGGATTTGGAAGCGCGCCGCATCGAGTTCCGCCTAGTCAAAGGCACCAGTTTCGAGACCTTGCGCAAGGAGTCCACGCGCCGCGCCGACGAACCGCGCAAGATCAAGCGCGCCGCCGCGCCTAAGCCGCTGGCTCTGAAAGGCCAGACTGCCAAGCAGCGCCGGGCCGAGGCCAAGAAGGCCAGCAAACCTGTCCAGCCGGTGAAGAAACCGGTCAGGGCAGGGAAGAAGGCAGCGCGGCCGCGCTGAGCGCCGGACCGCCGGACCGCCATGCCGGCATCGCGCAGGCTGCGGTTCGGTCCTGGCTTTTATTTGTCGTCGAAAGACGCAATCTTCTCGATCAATTCGACGGTCTTGCGGTAGTGCTCGGTCAGCAGGCGGACCGCCCGTTCGGCGTCGCGCGTCAGCGCGGCATCCATCAACGCCTGATGCTCCTTGCCCACGTCGCGGTCCATGCCGCCAAGAGCCGGGCGGATGCGCAGCATGGGGCGGCGATAGCGCTCGGTATGGGTGTACATCTGCATGGACAACTCCATCAGCCAGCGCGAATCGCAGGCGCTGATCAGCGCCCGATGAAATCCCAGATGGCACTGTTCGAGCCGTTCATCGCCCTGTTCCATCGACCCGTCTTCTTGCGGGAGGGCTTGGCGCCGCCTTGCCGCCAGGGTCAGCGCATGAAATGCCGTCACCAGCGCGGTTTCCCAGGCGTCGTCCCCATTGCTGAGCGAACGACGCATGGCTTCGCAGTCGATCAGTATGCGGGTCTCGGCGGCATCATGCATTTCGGCGCGCGAAAACGGCGCCGCGCGAAAGCCACGCGACGTGGTCGATGCCACCATCCGTTCGCTTTGCAAGCGATTGAGCGCCTCGCGTATGGGTGAAAAGCTGCTCCCGTAGCGCTGCTTGAGAAACTCCAGGCGTAGCGATTGGCCTGGCGCGATCTCCCCCGCGATGAGGTCGCGCCGCAATAGCCGGTAGACGCGCTCGGCGAAGGTAATGTTCTCGACCTGGTCGCCAGCGGCTTCGTAAGGCAGCCCGGCGTCTTGTCGAGCAACCTTCAATCGGGGTTTCAAACCTGCTGCTCCTCTTTCGGGTTGGGCGCGGCAAGCAGTGTATCGAACTCGTCTTGGGCCGCGGGTTCATCATCCAGGAAGCGGGCCGGATTCAGCTTGCGTCGGTTGATCCGCAGATCGAACACGTCGAAGCGGTTGTAGTGCCCGGTGATGTCGTGCATCTGGCGGGGCTGTATGCAGCGTCCCAGATCGATGTCCGCGTAGACGATGCCCTCCCGATCGATGAGCGGATCGCCGATCACCCGGCCGTCCGGGCCGAGAATGCCTGAGAACGCGCTATTGGGGCGGCGCAGCATTTCACGGGCCTGCGGATGCGTGGCGCTCATTGCCTGCACGATCTCGTCCGATATCGTGGAGCACGACACGACGGTGTAGACCTTGCCTTCAAAAGAATGAGCCGCCGAACGCACCCGTATGGCTTCGGTCATGTCGTAATCCGCCGGGGCCACGGGAAGCGAGATGTAGCTGGCTACGTGGACGAGTTCGCCCTGCGCCAGCAGCGCGAAGCGCGCAAGCGTATTGGTGTTCTCGCCGCACGCCAAGGCGCCCAGCGGGCCGATCGCCGTATCATGCACGCGCAGCGAAGAGCCGTCGCCGTTGGCCCACGTCAGTTTTTCCGCCCAGGTGGGCACCAGTTTGCGGTGCCTGCCCAACAGCCGGCCGTCCGGGCCGAGGGTGACGAGGGTGTTGTAGAGGGTGCCTATGCCAATCGGGGAACGCTCGTTCACGCCCACCACGACATGAACTGCGTGAGTCCGCGCAGCGGCCGCGATTCGCCGGATTTCGGGGCCCGGTATCTCGATGGCGCTGCGGCAGAGCTTTTCGAACCAGGGACTCCCTTCGACGGGATTCATGATCCAGTTCCAATACGGGTATCCCGCCACAAAGACCTCGGGGAACGCGATGAGTTCGGCGCCGTTGGCGGCGGCCTGCTCAATCAGCGCGCACACTTTGTCGACGGTGGCATCGGTGTCCAGAAAGACGGGCGCGGCCTGTACCGCGGCCGCCTTGAAGCGGGGAAGGTTCAACATGGTCGAGGCTCCTGGCAAGAAGGGATCAGAGTTCCTGGAGGTGGGTTTTCAGGCTGCGACGACGGGATGGCGCAGATCGCCTATTTTTTCCACGGTGGCCACCACCACGTCGCCCGGCCAGAGCCATTCCTGCGGCGTGCGGCCCGCGCCTACGCCCGCGGGCGTGCCAGTGGCGATGATGTCGCCCGCTTCCATCGTCATCGCGGCGCTGATGTCGGCGATCAGGTGCGGCACCTTGAACAGCATGTAGCGGGTGTTGGAGCTTTGCTTAGTCACGCCGTTGACGGTCAGCGACAGGTCCAGTACGTGCGGATCGGGGATTTCGTCCGCCGTGACGATGCACGGGCCGAACGGGCCGTAGGTGTCCTGTCCCTTGGAGTAGATCCATTGCCCGGCGCGCCGGCAGTCGCGCGCGCTGACGTCGATCATCACGCTGTAGCCGAATACGTAGTCCAACGCGTCGGCCTCGGCCACGCGGTGCGTGCGCCGGCCCATGATCACGGCCAGCTCCACCTCCCAGTCCAACTGCTGGGTGATGTCCTTGTTGTGCTCGATCGCCTCGCCCGGGCCGATCACGCAGGTGGGCGGCTTGGAGAAGATCACCGGCTTGGTGGGCAGGTCCTTGGAGGTGTCTAGCGTGCGGCTGGATTCGGCCACGTGCTCGACGTAGTTCAGGCCGATGCCGAAGATGTTCTTGCGCGGACGGGGAATGGGCGCCAGCAGGCGGGCGTTTTCGAACGGGATGGCCGTGCCTACCGGCCACCTGCCGGCGTGGGATTCGAGCATCTGTGTCGCGGCGGATACGGCGTCCGGACCCAGATCGATGAAGGCCAGCATATCGTCGGGCAGCGGCACCCCGGCTACGGAACCCAGGCGGGCCAGGTCTACGACCCGATCTCCCGCCACGGCTCCCAGGCGGGCTTGTCCGGCGGGCGTTGTACGGTACGTCACGAGACGCATTTCTTCTCCTTAAGATCGCCGCGAGGGCGACAAAAAGCCTGTGCGCCGTGCGCCTAGGCAATGATCGGTTGGTGGCCGCCGTTGTCCGCCAGCGCCTCTTCGCGATAGAGCTTGAGCGCCCGCATTACCGGCAGGTCGTGAAAGCAGAACAGGCAGGCATCGTCCGTGGCGGATCCGTTGACATGTTCGTGGAAGGCCCACGACGGCACGCAGAAAATGTCGCGTTCGCTCCAGTCGTAGCGCTTGCCGTTGATGATGGAATGGCCGCTGCCCTTGGCCACCTGGTAGAGAAAGCTGCCTACCTGGCGGTGCGCCTTGGTGTGCTCGCCCGGGCGCAGCATCTGCATGCTGGCGCCGATCGTGGGCATGACCGCGCCGCCGGTGGCAGGATTGATGTAGTTCATGAGCACGCCATCGAAAGGGCTGCCTTCGGTCGCCCTGGCATGGCGCTGCAGTGCTTCGTAGGTCGGCGCCCATTCGTATTTGAGCAGTGGCGAGTAGGGCTTGGACCATGCGTCTCCGGCAGGCAGCAGCGCCGCATTGCCCCAGGTAAGCGTGGCGTCGTCTACCGGGTGTGTCACGGCTTGCCGCAGCTCGGGATGCACCTGATAGAAACCGGCTTCCAGCGCATTGACCAAGGGGATGTCCAGTCCATCCTGCCAGATGCAGGGCGTGCCGTCCGCGCTGACGCCGTGTTCGTGCCATGTGCCGTTGGGCGTCAGGACGAAGTCATTGGCGCCCAGGGTCATCTTGTGGCCGTCGACGATGGTGTAGGCGCCGCGGCCCTCCATGATGAAGCGCAGGGCGCAGGCGGAATGCCGATGGGCCGATGCCGCTTCGCCAGGCCGCATGACTTGCAGGCCCGAGTACAGCCAGCCTACCGCCGCGGCGACTTCGCGCCTGCCCGGGTTGTTCAGATAGATGACGCGGCGGCCCGCCTCTTCCGGCGTGACCAGGTCGATCGAACGCAGCACGTGCTCGCGCAAATCCTGGTAGCGCCAGACGACGGGGACCGACTCGGACCTCGGTTCCCAGGGCTCGATCTTGTTGGCTACTGTCCAGAGCGCCGCGGTGTCGAACCGCTCGAGTTCCTGGTAGTAGGCCACCCGTTCCGGTGTATCGCCCACATTGGCGCGCCCCATGACCTCTTCCCGATAAGCATCGTGCCGGCTCATTTCAACCTCATATTTTATAAAATACGATTAGTTTTCGAAATATTAGTCAGGCTCAATACCGAGGACAAGTAAGAATTAATAAGGGTTTACCCGCTACGAGTGTGCTGCCGAGCACAGTGCTTTGCTGCAAAATACGGCATGGACAAGCGAGAGAACTGCACCATAAAGACCTGCGCGTGCCTGGAGCGGGCGACATGGTGAACCCGCCCTTCGTGCTGCTCGATGACGCCTCGTCGGCCGGGCAGACTCCGAGCAGCCGGCTGTACACCGGCTTTGCCAGGGAACTGCGCTGCTGCGAACCCGCGACCCTCGAAGCGGTCTGGCTGCAGGCCGAGCGGGCGATGCGGGCAGGCTTGCACTGCGTGGTCACGGCCGACTACGAGTGGGGAGCCAAGCTGATGCGGGCCGGCCATCACAATCTCGCGGCCGACGACGGCAGCGCGCTGCGCCTGCTTTTCTTTCGCAGCCTGGCGCGTCTGTCGCGTGACGAAGTCTCGACCTGGCTGGCCGGGCAGGAAGGCCGTGTCGACCCGGCGCCCGCCGGCGTGCTGCCGATGCGGCCTTCGGTCGACCGCGCGGCATTCGGCTGCGCGATCGACCGCGTGCGTGAACTGATACGGGCCGGGGAAACCTACCAGGTCAATTACACCTACCGGCTGGCTGGCGAGGCGATCGGCTCGCCTATTGCGCTATATCGCCGCCTGCGCGCGCGCCAACCGGTGCCGTTCGGCGCGCTGCTGGCGCTGCCCGACGACGAGGGCACCGATCGCTGGGTGCTCTCGTGTTCGCCGGAACTGTTCCTCGCCCACCGGGACGGCAGTCTGGCCGCTCGCCCCATGAAGGGGACCGTCCGGCGCGAGGCCGATCCCGCGCGCGACGCGCAGGCGGCGGCCTGGCTGTCGCGCGACGAGAAGAACCGTTGCGAAAACCTCATGATCGTCGATCTGCTGCGCAACGACCTGAACGTCGTGTCAGTCGCGGGTTCAGTCAAGGTATCGAAACTCTTCGCGGTGGAAACCTACAGCACGGTGCACCAGATGACCTCGACGATCGAGTCAGAAATCGATCCGCGGACCACGCTCCCGGACATTCTGCGCGCGCTGTTTCCCTGCGGCTCCATCACGGGCGCGCCGAAATTGCGGACCATGCAGCTGATCGCCGGTCTGGAGACTACGCCGCGCGGAATCTACACCGGGGCTATCGGTTGGCTGGACGCGCCGGCGCCGGGGCGCCGCTGCGGCGACTTCAGCCTGTCGGTGGCCATACGCACGCTCGCGATCGGCCCTTCGCGCGGCGGCCTGCGCTCGGTCGAACTGGGTGTGGGGGGCGGCATCGTGATTGATTCGTCGCCGCAATCCGAATACGAGGAGACCCGCCTGAAGGCGCATTTCGTTGAAGGCATGGACCCGGGCTTCACGCTGTTCGAAACCTTGCGGCTGCGGCCGGGAGGCCGGCTGTTGCGGCTCGATGCGCATCTCGCGCGTCTGGAAAACAGCGCCGCTTCGCTCGGCTTTCTCTGCGACAAGACAGCCATCCGGCAGCAGGTGAGCGAGCATGTGCTGAATCTGCCGGCCGACGGCACGTACCGGATCCGCCTGGACTTGGCGCACGATGGCCGCTGCCGCGTGGCTTCGTCGCCGACGCGTGCATTCACGCGCGGCGGCCGCGTCGGACTCATGCTGTCTCATGCGCCTGTGCCGCGCGAAGAGGCTGTGCTATCGCATCACAAGACTTCTCTGCGCACTCATTACGATGCCGCCATACGTGAGGCCGAAGCGCAGGGTGCGTTCGATACCCTGTTCTTGAACGAGCGCGCAGAACTGACCGAAGGGGCCAGAAGCAATGTGTTCGTCAAGCGCGGCGGCCGGTGGTGGACACCGCCGCTCGCAAGCGGCCTGCTGCCGGGTGTGATGCGCGCGCGGCTCGTGCGCCGGCTCGGCGCAGCCGAACGGTTGCTGTCGCGCGACGATCTGTCGGCGGCCGATGACATGCTTGTGTGCAGTTCGCTGCGCGGTGTGTCGCGCGCCTATCTGACAGGAACGCCTTGAGCGCGCACTCAGGCTGGGCGTCTGCCTGGCGTGACCAAACCGTCCATGCGCACATGTACGTCTAGCCCTTAGCCTTCGCGCGTCCGATCATGCGCCTCGATGTCATTTCCGATCGAGGTTTGCATGGTGCGCATCATCAGTCTGCTGTGCCTGGCCTTGCCCGCTGGCTGCGCTTTTCAGGGCGGCGCGGCGTTCGAGCCGAGCGCTGCCGGGCAATACGATTTCAATTGGCGCCTGTCGGGCGATCGGGCCGTCGCGCCGTTGCAGGTATTCGGGACCGGGCGGCAAATATGGCTGCAGTTCGCGGCCGGGCAGCAGGTGCCTGCGATATTCGCCAGTACCGCGCAAGGAGATGCCCCCGTCGCCTATCGGCGCCAGGATCCATACGTGGTCATCGACGGCGCATGGCAATCCCTGGTCTTGCGAGGCGGCCGCTATGCGGCGCGCGCCGTGCGCCAGGACGCCGCCACAAGCGCGGCGGCGCAGGCGCATCAAGTGGCGCCGAAGACCGAGCGCAATGTGCCGCAGGATCAGTCCGCCGCTGCGCTGGCCGGACAGCAAGGCGCGCTGCAATCCAGGCCGATCCTGGGCCAGCATGCGCCTTTGACCCAGATCGCCATGGCGCCGGCGGCATCCCCTTCCCAGGCATCGCCTGCCCCGGTTCGGCAAGCGTCGCCCGCGCAGGCCGAGCCCGTGAAAGCGCGTCTCGCTCCCGCGCAGCAGGCGCTGCGCGCCGGGCCGCCCGATGCAACGCTGCGCGGCGTTCTGGCGCGTTGGGCAGCCTCGTCCGGCTGGACTTTCGAACCCCAGCATTGGGCGGTCGATGTCGACATTCCGTTGGCGGGAGCAGCGCAGTTTTCAGGCGATTTCAAGCAGGCGGTGCGGGCGCTGTTGGCCGCCACTGAGTTGTCCGAACGGCCGGTGCAGCCCTGCTTCTACGCCAACCAGGTCTTGCGTGTCGTGGCCTATACCCAGGTATGCGACCGCTCCACTGTGCCCGCCGGAGCCGCATCGTGAACCGCCGTCCCGCATGCGCGGTGCTGGGCATCGCCTGCATGCTGAACGGCTGCGCGCTGCCGCAGAAAATCGCGGCTTTGCAGGGCAGGACCGGCGACGCTGGGCAGTTGATCGAGACGCAGCAGCGCCGCTTCAAGCAGAGGCTGGTCGACACCGAAGCGCGCAAGGCCGCACAGGAGGTGGCCAAGCCGTGGCTGGCCGGGCCGGCGCAGCCCCTGGCGCGGGAGGTGTTGCTGCCTCCCGCTTTGCGTGCCAACGTTGACATTACTCTGCTTTTTGCTGGACGCATGGATCTTCCCGGCATTGCCGAGCGCCTGTACCGTGCCACGGGCATCGCGGTGCGGGTCCATCCCGATGCCTTGCTGCCGCACGAGATGTTTCTTCCCAGATTGGCCGAGAAGACTGCGCTGGTGGTGTCCGGCGCCACGCGTATCGAGGTTCAGAGCGGCCCGCGTCCGTTGGCCGATACGCTCGATGCGCTGGCTGCACAACTCTATCTGCACTGGCGCTATCGCCAGGGTGCCATCGAGTTCTACCGGACACAGACTCGTGTTTTCGACGTGCGCGCCATGACGCTGTCCACCCGGGTCGATGCCCGCCTGGGACGTACGGCCAACCCGCAGAGCGGCGGGTTCGAGAGCAGTTCCAGCACGGCGCTCAGTTCGGGCGAGCACCAGGCATTGCAGGCCGTGCGCAACAGACTGGAACCTTTCCTGACGCGATCGGGCGTCATCGCCGAGCTCGACAAAGGGGGGACTTCTCTGGTGGTGACCGACATACCCGACGTGCTGGATCGCATCGCCAAATTCATCGAGCGCGAGAATCGTGTGCTGACGCGTCGGGTACGCCTGGTGTTCGAGGAAATCACCCTGGCCTCCAAGGACACGTCGCAAGCCGGTCTGGACTGGTCCGCCATCTACGCCAGCCTGCGCGGTATGGCCGAGGGTGGCATGGCGTCGGGCGCGGGGGCGATCGCGACGGCCGGGTCCGTGCAGGCCGGCGTTGCCGCGGGGCCGTTCCAGGGATCGCGCGCGATTGTGTCCGCGCTGAGCGAGCGCGGCGCCGTGCTGCGGCATGCCAGTATTCCGCTACTGACGCTGAACCGCCGCCCCGTCACGCATGCCGTCCGCTCGACCTTTACCTATATCGACCAGGTGCAGAGCGTAGCCTTGGCTTCGGCATCCAGCACAGTGACCGCAGCCTTGCCTTCGGTTTCGATTTCGCAGAAACAGGAGACGGTCGGCACCTTGTTGACGCTGGTGCCCGATGCCCAAGACGATGGCAGCATCCTGCTTTCGGTGTCTTACGACAATACCGTGGCGCAGCCGCTCAAGTCGGTTTCATTCGGCGAGAAGGGCAATCAGTTGCAGGTCCAACAGCTCAACGTGGACGGCAACGGCGTAGTGCAGCAGGTCGAGTTGCGGCCCGGTGTGCCGGTCATCCTCTCGGGTTTCGATCGCCGCGAGGATGAATTCGAGCGCCGCCGTCTGACGCCGGATGCGCCTTTGCTTGCGGGCGGCCTGGACAAAGGCGGCAGGCAGCGCCTGACCACGTTGGTGCTCATTACAGCTCAAGTCGAGGACGGCCTGTGAAGCGCATCATCAAACAAGTTTCCAGCCATACCTGCATTCTGCGGCACGAGGACTCGGAGCCGTCGCTGGTTTTCGGTCTGACCTGGTTCGCCCTGGTGGGCAGCCATGTTGGGGCCATGGCCCGCGCCCGCGCGCGACAGCTCAACGCCACCCATTACGTGGCCGGAGGCTTGCGCGCCGCGGCGGGAGGATGCGTGCGCCTGGCCCGCGGCATGCGGCGCGGGCAGTTGCACGCCGCGGCCCAGGCGTATGCTCAGTTGCATGCCGACGGACCGGTTTGCAGCGTGCTGGCCTTGCCGGACGGCCGGCACTGGCTGGTTGCCGCCCAGGATGGCGCGGTCATGTCGCGTGGCGACCACCTCTACGCCAGCCGCGAAGCGGCGCAGCAGGCAATGCACGCATTGCAGGCGCAGCGGCCGGCGCTGCGCCTGGTCGACGACGCCGCTCTGCTGGAACGCATGCTTCAGACGCTCGACGCCCAGTCGCGTCTGCTGCCTGTGGACACGCGCTGGGGCGGCCTGCCGTGGCCCGTGCGCGCCTGCATCCTGGGAGCCGCCTTGTCGCTGCTGGTGCCGCAGGCCTGGGAGCGCTGGCGCGCCTACCGTGCACCGATGTCGTCTGCTCCGGACCCGGCGGCCGCGCGGCAAGCAGCGCTCGATGCCTGGCGCGACAGCGTGCGCATCCATACGCCGGAGGACCTCAGGCGCCTTACCGAGTCGCTGCATCGTATTCCGCTGGCATTGCGTGGCTGGGCCTTGCAGCACATCGCCTGTGAACCGCGAAGCCAGGATTGGCAGTGCACGGCCCATTATGCGCGCACGCAATCTCAGGCGACTTTCGAGTCTTTCGCGGCCGCGGCGCCGCAAGGCTTGAAGGCCGAGTTCGATGCCTTGGACCGCAGCATCCTGCGCTGGCGGGTGCAGGGCGCAAGCACGACGCTGGCCAAGGTGGCCTTGCCCAGGCGCCCTCCGCAGGCATTCCTGGGCAATCTGCAACGCATCTATCCCGCTTTTTCAGAGGTCAGGCTGGGCCTGCCGGTGGAACCCGCCGTTGCTGCGGATCGGACGCGACCTGGCGCAATCAAGTCCGGCCTGCCTGGTCTGCGCACGCGCGCATTGTCAGTTTCGGGGCCCTTGCGCTCCTTTGGCGTGCTGGCCTTGCACAGCACGGTGGCTTCCTGGTCGTCCTTCACGCTACGTCTGGACGCGGGCCGACCCTCCGTGCTGGCGGGCAGCGTACTGCTTGCCCAACTTCAAGGGACTGTCTATGAGCTGCATTGAATATTTCCGGAACGCGCAGCGCAGCTGCGCAGTCGCGTTCTTTTTCGCAATTTGGCCGGGACTGGCGCATGCGCTTGAACAGGGGGCCGGGACGGCGGCGGAAAAGACAGGGGCGGCCGATGCCGCTCTGGCGCAGTCGCCTTGGCCGGAATCCGACACCGTGCTGGATCTGCTGCGGGCCGATGCACGGGCGGCGACGGTTGGCAAGCGCCTCGAGCGTGCCCAGGACTGGCTTGCCACGCCGCAGAGTTTCGTGCCGCCTCATGCATCGCTCCAGGCCGCGCCGGTCGTGCGCTCCGACCCTTCCGGCGACGCGGGCGATCGTCTGGATGTGTTGGCCATCTACGGCGTTGGGCGGTCACTCTACGCCGACATCGCGATCAACGGAGCGTTGTGGCGCTATCGCCAGGGCCGGCATTGGCCGCAAGGCGTCGACGATGCGACCGGCGAACCGCGCTACAGCCTGGTGCGCATCGAGCAGCCGTGCGTGCGTCTGAGTTGGCGGAAAACGCAGCGCACGGCATGTCTGCGCAGAGAGGGAGCAAGGAATGATTGAGCCGCGCATTGCCGAATCGGCCGATGGCCGGCTCTATGCGGTGTCGCAATCGGCGGCACCGGCCTGGCCTGTACTGGAGTCGCCAGACGACCTGGCGACCCTGGCGCCGCGCTTCGTGCGTTCCCTGGGCGCCGATTTCGACCTGGCCGCCCTGGCCGGCCGGGTCTGTCCGATTCTTCTGGAGGATGGCCGCACCGCCTTGTTCGCCCTGGCCGACTATGTCGACGGCGATCAGGCCGACGAACTTGCGCGCATGCTGCTGCGTCGGGGCTTGCATATGGCGCAGCCGCAGCGCTATGTCGTTGCGCCTTCGTTGTTGCTCATGGTGGCGCGCGGCCAGATTCTCGGGGCGAGGGCCGATCGCGCGGGCATGCCGGCTCCCGGGGCGAGGCGTTCGGCGCTGGCCTCGATGTTCTCGGAATTCGTGCGCTGGGGCGTGCGCGCGGGCGCGAGCGACCTGCACATCAATGTCGACGAGCGAGGAGGGCGCTCGCAGGTGCGCTACACCATCAATGGCGCCTATGTGGCGCCCGATTGCTTCGAAGGCATCGCGGCCTCGACCCTGCATGAAGTGCTGGCCGTTGCCTGGATGGACGTGCGCGGCGGCAACGGCGCCGTGTTCGACCCGCGCATCGAGCAGCAGGGGCGCATCGCCATGCAGGTGGACGGTGCGCCTTTCACGCTGCGCTGGGCCTCGCTGGCTGCCGATACGGGGCCGTCGGTTTGCCTGCGGCTGCTGCGGCTCGATACGCCGGAAGGCGGAGCCACGCTCTCGCAGCTGGGCTATCTGCCTTCGCAGGAAGGGGCGCTGCAAGCCGCGCGCGAGCGCGAAGGCGGGGCCATTGTCATCGCCGGCATCGTGGGTTCGGGCAAATCGACGACGCTGGCCACCCTGATGCGCGGCATCGATCCGTCGCGCAAGGTCATCACGCTGGAAGACCCGGTCGAATACCTGATAGGCAACGCGCTGCAGAATACGGTCGGCCGCTCGCTGGAGGCCGAGCCGCAGCATCCTTTCGACGCCAAGCTGCGTACCATCAAGCGTTCGGCCATGAACGATCTGCTGATCGGCGAAGTGCGCGACCATGAGACCGGCCGGGCGTTCATGGACCTGGCCGGCAGCGGCGCCAGCGTCTACACCACCACCCATACCGGGTCGGCGCTGATGATCCCGGAGCGTCTGGCATCGGACTTCATTGGCGTATCGCGGGATTTTCTGGCCACGCCTGGCGTGCTCAAGTTGCTGGTCTACCAGATGCTCCTGCCGCGCCTTTGTTCCGCTTGCGCCCTGCCTATCGATGCCTTGTGGCACGAAACCGGGCCGCGCGATGAACATACCAATCACGAACGTCCGGCCTGGCTTGCCTGGGCCGATGAGTTCGGCCGCATATTCGATGCCGACCCTGGCCGCCTGCGCGTGCGCAATCCGGCAGGCTGTCCGGCATGCGTTCGTCCGGGTCTGGAGCGAATGGCTTTGTCTGGCCGCGCCGGCCGCACGGTTGTGGCCGAGATGTTCGAGCCGGCGCATGACTCTGCCCTGCTCGACTGCATACGCCGCCGCGACAACCCAGCCTTGATGCGCCATCTTGCCGGCTTGCCGCGCGCACCCGCATGCGACGCCGACATGTCAGGCAAACCCGTCAGCCTGTGTGCCGTCTACAAGGCATTGCAGGGCGAGATCGATGCGCGGGTGCTGGCCCGTCAGTTCGGTTTGTGCGGCTGGGCACGCAGACGGGTGGCGCCATGAGAGTCCTGTCCGGTGCACGGCGGGGCGTATCGGCCACGGCCTGGTCGTACTGGATGCGGCAGAAACAGTTGCAGCTCGATGCCCTGAGGTTCAGGGCGGTGCGGGCGGATTACTACGCCTATCTGGCCGAAATGCTGCGGGCCATGCAGGGGCGCAAGACCTTGCTGGATCACTTCGAAGACGATGCCAGACGCTACGGACCGACATCGGTGCGCGGCCGTTTGTCCAGGCGCTGGGCGCGCCGCTATCAGGAGTCTGGCGGCGATCTGGCGGCTGCGTGGGCGGATGTGCTGCCGGCCGACGAATGCCTATTGATTGCCGCGGGCCAGCAGGCCGGAGGCGGCGCCTTGACCGAGGTGCTGCGGGATCTGGCCCACGTGGCCCGATTGATACACAGCCTACGCGCCGAATTGCTCGCTACCACGGCTGCGGGCCTGGCGGGTGCGTGCGTGGCCTGCGCGCTGCTTTGCGCTGTGCCGTATTTCACGGTGCCGCGGCTGCAACAGGTATTCCAGAGCCTGCCGCAAGACTATCTGGGGCCTGTGACTCGTGGCCTGTACTCCCTGGCCGACGGCGTGCGGCGCATGCTTGCCGCCTGGGCGTTCGGCTTGCCGGCCGGCATGGCGCTGATCTTCTGGAGCCTGCCCAATCTGACGGGGCGTCTGCGCGGACGGCTGGATCAGCTTCTGTTCTGGCGGATGTATCGCGATTTTCACGCCATTCGTTTCCTGGCCATGCTCGCAGTGCTGCTGCGTCGGCGCGGCAATATCGACACCCGGCTGCGCGAGGCCTTGTCCAGCCTTGCCTGGAACGCGCGTCCATGGCTGGCCGCGCACGTCGCGGCCATGCTGGCGCACATCGACACAGGCATTGTGGGGGTGGACAGCCTGAATACGGGACTGCTCGATCGTGAGCTTTGGTGGTTTCTTGCCGACATGAGTACCGCGCACGGCCTGGTCGAAGGCTTGCATCAGGCTCGGTTGCGCGCTGAATTCCATGCCGCTGCGCGCCTGCGCCGGCAGGCTCAGGCTCTGCGCTGGACGTGCTTGCTGGCCTCGGCCGGCGCGGTGATCGGGCTGACCCTCTGGCACTACGCGGCCATCGACGAACTCAGACGCGCCCTGATGCAGTTTCACGCTACCGGCTAGGGCCTGCGGGAAACCCTTTGCTTTTTATTGCAGTTGCCAGGAGTTCTTCATGCTCATCTCAATTTCCCGCCGTGCTTCACGCCAGCGCGGTTTTTCCCTGATCGAAGTATCCATCGTCGCGGCCATCATTTTGCTGGCCGCGATCATCGGCATCCCTTCCATAGGCAATTATGTGATCGAGAACAAGGTTCCCGAAGTCGGCAGGGAGTTGCAGCGGTTCGTGGCCCGCACCAAGACCAATGCGCAAGGAGCGGGGACTATGCCTTATGCCGAGGTCGATACTGGTACGCTGGCCAACGCCGTGCGCGATTCCAGCGTGTTGTCGGTCAGCGGATCGGGGGCCGCCGCGGTGGTGGCGCACGGCCTGGGCGGCGCGGGAACTTCCGGCAACGGCGTGGTTACCGTCGAGCCGGTGTCCTTCGCGTCGGGCGGCGCAGGTTCGGGGTTTGCCGTCACGCTCAACCGGGTCAGCCACGCCGCTTGTCCCAGCCTGGCATCGGTTATGCAGCGCTCTGCCGAGATCATTGCCGTGCAGGGGCAGGGCGGCTCCATCCTGGTCAAGGACAGCACGGCTACGCCGCCCCTGGTCTACGTGGCGGCGCGCGCGGAGGTGCAGTGCGCCCAGGGCGACAGCAACACCTTCGTTTTCACGGTGCGCTAAGGCATGAGCGCCTCGGTTTTGCATGGCCGTCGATGCGCGCCGTGGTCGTCGCGCCAGCATGGCTTCGCCTTGCTCGAGCTGTCCGTCGCCCTGCTCATCGCAACCTTGCTTCTGGTGTGGAGCACGGCCGCACTGATGCGCCAGGCCGATGACGCGGCGGCCCGCGCGGCGGGAACATGGATGCTGGAAATACGCAATGCGGCCTACCGCATGCTCGAGCGCCACTTCGACACCCTGTCCGAGGGCAGGCCGCCCGTCAGCCCGGCGGGCGTGCCTCTTTATGCCGACATGTACGCCCCGACATTGGCCGAATTCAAGACTCAGGGTTTGTTGCCGCAGGGTTTCGCGGAATCGGCGCCGACGGGCGGCACCGCCTGGATACGTCTGGCCGCGCCTGCCGCCTGCCCAGGGCAAGCATGCCGGGTCGACGCACTGGTCTATGCCTCGATGCCCTTGTCAGACAGTCAGGGCCGGCCCGACATGATGCGCATGGCCGTGTTGGTCGAGGCAGCCGCAGGCTACGGCGGCCAGGCCACCGCGGGGGCCCAGAGCAGGCTGCGCGGCAAGGCATTCGATTTTCCCAATCCCTATGCATCGGGGGCGCAGGCCCTGCCTGCCGGTACGCCGGTCCTGTGGGCCGGCATGGACATGGCCACGGCCGCCCAGTATGTGCGGCGCTTCGATGAGCGCGACCCACAGCTCAAGGCGGGGCTGACCGTAGCCGGGGCGGTCACGGGCAGGCGCCTGAAAGCCGACGAATACCTGCAGATAGCGGGCCAGGCCGTCCCGGGCGGCGCCTGCAGTCCCAACGGCCTGGTGGGGCGCACCCCCGAGGGGGCGCTGCTTTCCTGCCAGGCGGGGACGTGGGCCGGTTTCGCGGACTCGACGACGTTCTATATGGTCCAGACATTCGGCGGTGCATGTGTTTCCTCCAATGTGATCACAGGATCCTGTTCCTGTCCGCCAAGAACCCGTTATGTCAGCCTTTCCGGCCAGGCTTCGTCCAATGGCTATTCATTCGACCGCAGTATCTATGCGTGCATTCCTTGAAGGGGTGGCACACTGCTAAAATGAAAGATTCGCTTAAATTCTCTTTCCTTCGTCGACGATGAAAGTCTCCGAGATCCGCCAGAAATTCCTGCAATACTTCCAGTCCAAGGGCCACACCATTGTGCCGTCCTCGTCGCTGGTGCCGGGCAACGATCCCACCTTGCTCTTTACCAACTCGGGCATGGTGCAGTTCAAGGACGTCTTCACCGGCAAGGAATCGCGCGGCTATTCGCGCGCCACCACGGCCCAGCGCAGCGTGCGCGCCGGCGGCAAGCACAACGACCTGGAAAACGTCGGCTATACCGCGCGCCATCACACTTTCTTCGAGATGCTGGGCAACTTCAGCTTCGGCGACTACTTCAAGAAAGATGCCATCCATTACGCCTGGGAACTGTTGACCGAGGTCTACGGGCTGCCCAAGGACAAGCTGTGGGTCACCGTCTACCAGGAGGATGACGAGGCCTACGATATCTGGGCCAAGGAAATCGGCGTGCCGCCCGAGCGCATCATCCGCATCGGCGACAACAAGGGGGCGCGCTACGCATCCGACAATTTCTGGCAAATGGCCGACACCGGCCCCTGCGGACCTTGTTCGGAAATTTTTTACGACCACGGCCCGGAAATCTGGGGCGGCCCCCCGGGGTCTCCCGAGGAAGACGGCGACCGCTACATCGAGATCTGGAACCTGGTGTTCATGCAGTTCGAGCGCGACGCGGCCGGCAACATGCCGCGCCTGCCCAGGCCCTGCGTCGATACCGGCATGGGTCTGGAGCGCATCGCTGCCGTGCTGCAGCACGTGCATTCCAACTACGAGATCGATCTCTTCCAGAGTCTGATCCAGGCTGCGGCCCGTGAAACCCATACCAAGGATCTGAACGAAAATTCGCTCAAGGTCATCGCCGACCACATCCGAGCCTGCTCGTTCCTGGTCGTTGACGGGGTCATCCCCAGCAATGAGGGTCGTGGCTATGTGTTGCGCCGGATCGTGCGCCGCGCCCTGCGCCACGGCTACAAGCTGGGGCAGACCAAGCCTTTCTTCCACCGGCTAGTGGCCGATCTGGTCAGGGAAATGGGTCCGGCCTATCCCGAGCTGGCTCAGAATGCCGAACGCGTGGCCCAGGTGCTCAAGCAGGAAGAGGAGCGTTTCGGCGAAACGCTGGAAAACGGCATGAGGATTCTCGACGTGGCCCTGGCACACATTGCCAAGGGCAGCCAGCTCGACGGCAATACCCTGTTCACGCTTTATGACACCTACGGTTTCCCGGTCGACCTGACGGCCGATATCTGCCGAGAGCGCGAGGTTGAAGTGGACATGCCCGGTTTCGAGGCCGCCATGCAGAACCAGCGCAGGCAGGCCCGCGCAGCCGGCAAGTTCAAGATGGCCGAAGGCCTGTCCTATGAAGGCGCGCAGACGCGCTTTGATGGCTACGACCATCTGGAGCTTTCCGGCCTCAAGGTCACGGCGCTGTACGTGGACGGCACGCGGGTCGATACGGTTGCGGCCGGCCAGGGGGCGGTGGTGGTGCTCGATGCCACGCCGTTCTATGCCGAGTCCGGCGGCCAGGTGGGCGATACGGGCCTGCTGGAAAGCGGCAATGTGCGCTTTGCCGTTGCCGATACGCTGAAGATCCAGGCCGGCGTGTTCGGCCACCACGGCACGCTCGAATCGGGCGCCCTGAAAGTGGGCGATACCCTGCTGGCCAAGGTCGATGCCGTGCGCCGCGCGCGCACGGTGCGCAACCACTCGGCCACCCACCTCATGCACAAGGCGCTGCGCCAGGTGCTGGGCGGCCATGTGCAGCAGCGCGGCTCGCTGGTCGATCCCGACAAGACCCGTTTCGATTTTGCGCACGACGCGCCCATGACGGCCGAGCAGGTCGCCCGGGTCGAGGAAATCGTCAACGCCGAAGTCCTGGCCAACCAGGCCACCCAGGCCCGCGTCATGGCCTTCGACGACGCGGTGCAGGAAGGCGCCATGGCGCTGTTCGGCGAAAAGTACGGCGACACCGTGCGTGTGCTCGACATCGGCTTCTCGCGCGAACTGTGCGGCGGCACGCACGTCCAGCGTACCGGCGACATCGGCTTGTTCAAGATCCTGTCCGAATCGGGTGTCGCTGCCGGCGTGCGCCGCGTCGAGGCCATCACGGGCGACAATGCCTTGCACTGGGCCCAGGGGCAGAACGCGCTGCTGGCCAAGGTCGCAGGCCAGTTGCGCACTCCCGTCCATGAACTATCCGAGCGCGTCGCGCAGGTACAGGACCAGATCAAGACCCTGGAAAAAGACCTGGAACAGGCCCGCGCCAAGCTGGCTGCCAGCGCCGGCAGCGACCTGGCCGGCAATGCCGCAGACGTCAAGGGCGTCAAGCTCGTGGCCGCCAGTCTGGGCGAGGTTGACCCCAAGGCCCTGCGCGGCATGATCGACAGCCTCAAGGACAAGCTCAAGTCCGCCGTGGTGCTGCTTGCCGCGGGCGGCGAAGGCAAGATCAGTCTGGCCGCGGGCGTCACCAACGACCTGACGGGCAAGATCAAGGCCGGCGACCTGCTGGGTTTCGTGGCCAGCCAGGTGGGCGGCAAGGGCGGCGGCCGCCCCGACATGGCCATGGGCGGGGGCACCGACGCCAAGGCGCTGCCGGCCGCCATCGCCAGTGTGCACAAGTGGGTCGATGAGCGCCTCTGATCTTTCCGATACCCCCCAGGCCGGCTTGCCGGCCTGGCAGCACGAAGTGGACGCCACCGGGCTGAACTGTCCGTTGCCGATCCTGCGCGCCAAGAAAACCCTGGCCCAGATGGTCAGCGGCGAAGTGCTCTGTGTGATCACGACCGATCCCAGCGCAGTGCGGGATTTTCAAGCGTTTTGCCGGCAGACCGGAAACGAGCTCCTGGCCCAACAGCAGCAAGAGGGCAGCACCCGCCACGTCCTTAAGCGGCGGTAAAAGGGCGGCTGCGACCCAGGTCGGGGGATAAACCCCCCCGTAATAGGCCCGCTGCGGGCCGAGGGCCTCGGAGCAATCCGAAGTGCGGGGCGGCCAACCGCAGCCCGTCGTGCGCGGCGCAATTGCTTGGGACAGCCTCGGCGGCGAGAGAATCGAGGTTTTTCAGCGTCATTCCTTATGGGTTGTGTTGATTGTCTTCATATTGCCTTTTGATGGTTTTTTGCTATATAATCAAAGGCTTTTCCGAAACTAATTCATAGAGGATTACCAACCATGGTGGTCATTCGTCTGGCTCGCGGCGGCTCCAAGAAGCGCCCGTTCTACAATCTGGTTGCTGCCGACTCGCGCAATCGCCGCGATGGCCGTTTCATCGAACGCGTGGGCTTTTACAACCCTGTGGGCAATGAGGGCGCCGAGAACCTGCGCATCTCCCTGGACCGCGTGCAATACTGGACTGGCAACGGCGCCCAGCTGTCGCCCTCCGTGGAACGCCTGGTCAAGGAATACTCGGCCAAGGTCGCTGCCTGATCCAGGCACGATGACTTGCGCACCGGCCGACCTGGTCGAGTTGGGCCGCATCACTGCGGCCTATGGCATCAAGGGCTGGGTCAAGGTGCAGCCACACTCGGCGCAGGCCGAAGTGCTGCGTTCGACCAAGGAATGGTGGCTGGCGCGTCCTGCGCCGCCTCTGCAGAGCGGCAAGACTGCCGCCCCCGCGCCGATCGCCTACCCCGTCGTTCAAGCACGCGCCCAGGGCACCACCATCGTGGCGCAACTGCAGGGCGTAGACGACCGCGACCAGGCCGAGTCCATGCGCGGTTGCGTGGTCATGGCCGCGCGCAGCGCCTTTTCCGCCGCCGCCGAAGGCGAGTACTACTGGGTCGACCTGATAGGCTGCGACCTCTACACCACCGATCAAGACGCCGAGCCTGAACTATTGGGCCCGGTGGTCGAGGTATTGGACAACGGGGCGCATGCCATCCTGCGCGTGCAGCGCAAAGCGGCCGATGCCTCGGGCGCCCTGCAGCCCATGCTCGACGCCAAGGGGCGCTCACTGGAGCTGCTGGTGCCCTTCGTCCAGGCTCATATCCAGAATGTCGATCTGGCCGCGCGCCGTATCGACAGCGACTGGCCCGCAGATTACTGAGGCCGTGCCGGCCGCCGGTCGGCTTCCAGATCCGAGGTCCGCGATCATGCGCTTTGACGCCGTCACCCTGTTTCCCGAGATGTTCGGTCTGGTTCGCGACCAGGGGGTGACCGGCCGCGCGCACGCGCAAGGCATCTGGTCACTCAAGGCCTGGAATCCGCGCGATTTCACTTACGATGCGCACCGCACCGTGGACGACCGGCCTTATGGCGGCGGCCCCGGCATGGTGATGCTGGCCGCGCCGCTCGAAGCCGCGGTCGATGCCGCCCAGGCCGAACGCGCCGCGCAGGGGCTGGGTCAAGCGCCCGTCGTGCTGCTCGCGCCTACGGGCCGGCGCTACGGTCAGCGCGAAGCGCAGGAACTGGCTTCTGCCCGGCAGGGCGCCATTTTCATTTGCGGCCGCTATGAGGGCGTGGATCAGCGCTTCATCGACCGGCGTGTCACGCAGGAATGGTCGTTGGGCGATTTCGTGCTGTCCGGCGGCGAAATCGCGGCGCTGGCCATGATCGACGCCGCAGTGCGCCTTCTGCCCGGCGTGCTCAACGACGGCGATTCCGCCTTGCAGGACTCGTTCAATTCCGCCCTGGACGGCCTGCTCGACAGCCCGCACTACACGCGCCCCGAAGTCTACGAGGGGGCGTCCGTTCCCGAGCCGCTGCTCAGCGGCCACCATGCCCGCATTGCCCGCTGGCGGCGCGAGCAGTCCCTCTCGCTCACCGCCGAGCGCCGTCCCGATCTGATCGAACAGGCGCGTGCGACCGGGCGCCTTACGCGCGAAGACGAACGCTTTCTGGCCTCGTTGCCCAAGCGTTCCTGAATCTGCCCTCGTGGGGGCAGAGGCTTCAATGGCCGTTCGCGGCGTCGATGGCGTCGTTCAGAAACCAGGGCAGATTCAAGCGCTCGTCGGAATAACGGGTGCCGACGGCAATCCGCGGCCCCTGCGAGGCGGAGCTTTGAGATTTGACGCCGTCGACCAGATCCGGGCCGAAAGCATTGGCCGCCATGGTCTGGCTCGCCGGCATGCCGGCGTGAGGCGTCGACGTGGACGCGCAGCCGGCGAGAAGCACGGCGAAAAACGCGGCAAAACAGAGGGACTTCATGGCAGCAGGTTCCAGCAACATTATTTCGACATTCTAGGGAATCTCCCAGCTTGTTGCTGCGTCGCGCTCGAATCCGGGGATTGAAAATGCCATATTTATGAAATTTTCATTGTGCCGACGGCGAATCCCGCACCTGTACATGTCAAAAGCCTGGTAGATCTCTGGCAGGGAGAGCGGTTGCGCCATTTGCGCAAGCAGCATCGCCGAGCCGCGCAGCGCTCAACGCGCTTCCGATTCCCACCGCGCCGGGGCCGAACCAAGTGCGCTTGCCGGATGCGGCCAGCTCGCCGGGCAATCCGGGAGGGCAATGGGCCAGGCGATGCGCCGCGCCTCGCCCCATGCCGTGTGTTCAATCATTGCCGCCAGATCCTCGGCCGATTCGGAGGCGAGGGCGGGTTCCTGGACCTTGTCCGCGCCTTGATCGAGCAGGAGCTTGGCGGTGCGGGCCAATGAGGTGCGCGCCTGCAGCGCGCCCGCTCCGGTCAGGCGCATCGCAACCCCGCGCACCGCGGCGGCGGCCAGCAGATAGCCCGCGGCGTAATCCAGCGCCTGCACCGGCAGCGGAAAAGGCTTGTCGGTCTGCTGCCACAGCATGCCCGCGTGCGCGATGCCGCAGCTCATCTGCACCAGGCTGTCGAAGCCGCGGCGCGTGGCCCAGGGGCCGCTCCAGCCGTAGGCATCCAGGCTCACGTCGATGAGGCCGGGATTGCGGACGCGCCGCCATTCGGCGCCATATCCCAGGCGTTCGAGCGCATCCGAACGATAGCCGTGCAGCATGATGTCCGCGCCGGCCAGCAGTTGCTCGAACACGGTGCGATGCTGCGGCTTATGCAGGTCCAGACGCGCGCAGCGCTTGCCCAGCGTCATCTCGGGCACGACGCCGGGTTCGTCCCAGGTGGGCGGATCGACGCGCAGCACTTGTGCGCCGTAGGCGGCCAGAAAGCGGGTGGCCGTGGGGCCGGCCAGCACCCGCGTGAGATCGAGCACTTTCAATCCGCGCAGCGGCCTGGCCGGATCGAAGGCCGCCGCGTTTCGCGCGCGTTCGGGCGACGCGTGCGTTTGCATATGGATCAGCGGTTCGGCGGCCACGGCCAGGCCCTGCGGATGGCCGGCCCAGTCCTGGGCGCTGCGCATTTGCGCCGCGCAACCGCCGGCTTGGACGATGGCCGTCTCCAGCTCCAGCGCGTCCCACGCTGCAACCGATGCGGCCATGCCGGCGCGATCCTCGTGGCCGCCCAGCACCCGCTCGGCCGCGGCGCGATGATGCGGCGCGTTGGTGTGCAGGCGTATCCATCCGTCGCGCGTCGCATAGTTGCCGGCGACGGGGTCCCATAGCGGCGGCACCTGCCAGCCCAGGGGGCGCAGCGAACTCGAGAACCAGAACGAAGCCAGGCGCCGGTCCACCACGAAGCGGCAGGCGCCATGGCCTGCCGCCTGCCTGAGTTCGTCCAAGGCCAGGCCCGCAGCCGCCATGGACGAGGCCGCCAGGTCGGTGACCGGAAAGGCCGAGGGCAGGGCGCCTTGCGCGGTGAATTCGACCTGCCGCGCCTGGTCTGCCTTGCCGCCCAGCGAGGTCCATATCGTCTCGAGCAGTTTCGATGTGTCGTCCATGTGCTTCTCCTACATTGATGAATGGATGAGCCAGGCGCTACGATACTTCCGCTGAAATTGACGTCAATCTTGATGTCAATCATCAATGTTGATGCAAACTTTCAATGCATCAGGAGAACGCGATGTCATGGATCCCGGCCCGGGCGGCGCTCGCCTTGCTCGGCGTGCAACCCCAGACGCTGTACGCCAATGTCAGCCGCGGCCGCATACGCGCCAAGCCGGATCCGCGCGATCCGCGCCGCAGTCTCTATCATCGCGCCGATGTCGGGCGCATGGTCGGCCGCAGAACGGGGCGTCGGAGCGCGGCCGCGGTGGCCCAGCAGGCCATGGAGTGGGGCGATCCGGTGCTGGCCTCCGGCATTTCCACCGTGGAGCGCGGGCGCCTCTGGTATCGGGGGCGCGACGCGGTCGAACTTTCCGAGACGTGGACGCTGGAGCAGGTGGCCGGTCTGCTGTGGCATGCCGAAGGCATCGCTTTCGGGCCAGTCCGCAAGAAAGCGCAGGCACGCAATGCCTCGCTCTTGTCCAGGGCGCTGTCCGTATTGGCCGCGCGAGTCGACGTCGATCCCCCGTCGCGTGGCCGCGCGCGCCAGGTGTTGGTCCTGGAAGCGATGCGCCTGCTGGAAGACCTCATGGCCGCGATGCTGGGCCCCGCACCCGAGCCTGGCATCCCTGTGCATCGGCGCATGGCGCTATGCTGGCGTACGCCCAAGGCCCAGGATTTTCTGCGCCGCGCCTTGGTGCTTTTGGCCGATCACGAACTCAATGCTTCGACGTTCGCTACCCGTGTGGCGGTTTCCACAGGCACTTCGCTGTCGGCCGGCCTGATGGCGGGGCTTGCCACCTTGGCCGGCCCGCTGCATGGCGGCTCCACCTTGAGCATCCGGGAAATGTGCGCAGCTGCGCGGCGCGATGGAGCTGCCGCCAGCCTGCGCGAACACTTGGCGCGAGGCTATTCGCTGCCCGCGTTCGGGCATCCCCTGTATCCCGACGGGGACCCCAGGGCCGCGGCGCTGCTGGCGCGCTTCAAAGTCGGCAAGATCTACGCGGCGCTACGCGACGAAGGCATTGCGCTCACGGGCGAGCAGCCCAACATCGATTTTGCGTTGGCGTCGCTTTCCGATGCTTTCGGGCTGCCGCCCGAAGCGCCATTCGTCGTTTTTGCCTTGGCGCGCTCTGTCGGCTGGATAGCCCACGCGCTGGAACAGATCGAGACCGGGCATCTGATCCGCCCCAGGGCTCGGTATACGGGTGTTCCGGTGCCGGCGATCGGCATTTCGCAGCATCCCTGATCGGGCATTCGCGCATCACCCCCGGGCTTTTTTGCCTGGCCAGCAACTGTCGCAGTACGGCGCCGCGCTTTTCGCGCGGGTGCCGGTGCAGCGTCGTCGCGTGACTCCAGCGCCCTGATCATTTCCTCGCAGTCAGCCCACCGGCGTCTCGAACAGTTCCGCTGTGTCGCCCGCTTCCGTTCCCGCGTGCCGAGGGCCGGAGTGAACCTGGCGCGCCGATGTCTCTGTTCTCCCCGGAGTCATGACAAACCCTAGTTTTGATCATAAATAATCGTATATCAATCGTTTCGATTTTAATAAGAGCTTTTTGTTCGTATTCTTTGTCGCGTAGTGGGGCGATAACGAGCGATCGCCATCGCGCCGACGGCGTCTCCTGGCTGAACCAATCGAGGACTGAATGGATACGGGTGCTGCACTGATTAGTCGTCTGAGCATGGAGCTTGGGGCCGATGCCGTGCTGACGGCGGCGTCGGACGTCGACGGCTTCATCGAAGACTTCCGCGGCCGCTACAAGGCGGACGCGCTGTGCGTCGCGCAGCCGGCCACGACGCAGCAGGTGTCCTTCGTCGTGCGCGCCTGCGCCGAGTCCGGTACACCGGTGCTGCCGCAGGGCGGAAATACGAGCCTGTGCGGCGGTGCGGTGCCGGCCGCCGAGGGCGCGAGACCCGTCATCGTCAGCCTCGCGCGCATGCGGCGCATCCGGAATATCGACGTGGCCAACGGCTCGATCGAAGTGGAGGCCGGCTGCGTGCTGAAGACGGTCCAGGATGCCGCGGCTCAAGTGCAGCGCCTGTATCCGGTCAGCCTCGGCGCCGAGGGCTCGTGCCAGATCGGCGGCACGATTTCGACGAACGCGGGCGGCACCGGCGTGCTGCGCTACGGCAATACCCGCGAGAACGTGCTCGGACTCGAAGTGGTCCTGCCCGACGGCTCCATCTGGAACGGACTGCGCGGACTGCGCAAGGACAACACCGGCATCGATCTGAAGCAGGTTTTCATCGGGGCCGAGGGAGTGCTGGGCATCGTCACGGCGGCGACCTTGAAACTGCATCCCTTGCCGACGCATCGCTCGGTTGCGTGGTTCGCGCCGGTGGACCCAGCCGCCGCCTTGCGCATACTCGGCATGTTCCAGGCCGGCTGCGGGTCGTCTTTGTCGGCGTACGAACTCATGAACGCGCGCCAGCTCGAACTGGTGATCAAGAATGTGCGCGATCGGCGCGATCCGCTGAGCGCCGCGCATGCATGGCACGTGCTCGTCGAGTTGTCGGACATTCGCGACGCCGCGGGACTGGACGAGGCGCTGCTGCGCACGCTCGAGCAGGCGACGCAGGAAGATCTGGTCGAAGACGCGGTCCTGGCGACCAGCGACATGCAGCGTCACGCGCTGTGGGAGATCCGTCACAGCGTCACCGAGGCGAACAAAAAAGAGGGCGTCGGCTTTACGACCGATTGCGCGGTCCCCGTGTCGGCGGTGCCCGCTTTCATCGAACGGGCCACCCGCGCCGTCCATGCCGTCGAGCCGGGCATGGACATCGTGATCGTGGGGCATATGGGCGACGGCAATGTGCACTTCATCCCGATGTTCTCGTTCGACGAATGGAAAACCCGGCCGGATGCCGCGACCCAGGGCGCCGCTTTGCGCCATTGCGTCAACGAGGTGGCGTACGAGCTCGGCGGCACATTCAGCGCCGAGCACGGCATCGGGCAGACGGGGTTGCCCGAGATGGCGCACTACAAATCCGACGTCGAACTGACCCTGATGCGCGCGATCAAGCGCGCGCTGGACCCGAAGAATCTGATGAATCCCGGCCGTCTCATTCCTTAAGATTTTTTAGCTGTGCCTGTTGCCGCTGTTCCCTCGTTATCGCCGATCTTTCGGCACGATTGATTACCGCACCTGATCCTGCACATTGAAGGAGATCATGATGAAGTCGAAGCAGACCGCGAGCATATCGCTGCATAATCCGAGCCGCCGCACCGCGATCAAGGCCATGGCGGGCGGCCTTGCCGCGGCGTCGCTGCCGTTCGTTTGGACGTCGTCGCGCGCCGCCGGCAAGCGCATCGTCGTGCGCGACGACGGCGGCATCTACACCAAGGCCTACGGTGCCGTGTACTACCGGCCTTTTACCAAGGCGACCGGCATCGAGGTGATCGGCGTGCAAGCCAACGCCGAACCGACCGCGCAGATCAAGAGCATGGTCGAAGCGGGCAGCTACACCTGGGACATGGCCAAGATCAGCCAGCCGGCGATCCTGCTGCTGACTTCGGGCGGCAAGGAATACCTGGAGCGTCACGGCCTGGAGTCGGATGCGAATATCGCCAAGATTCCCAAGCAGTACATGTCGCCGTTCGGCGTCGGCACGAACGTCTATTCCACCGTGCTCGCCTATCGTACCGATGCGTTCAAGGGCCGCAAGGCGCCCGATTCGTGGAAGGCGCTCTGGAATGTCGAGGAGTTTCCCGGCCGGCGTTCGATGCGCAAGTATCCCTTTGACACGATCGAAGAAGCCCTGATGGCCGATGGCGTTCCGACTTCGCAGGTCTACCCCTGCGACCTGAACCGCGCGTTCAAGAGCCTGGACAAGGTTTCCAAGCACATCGACGTCTGGTGGACGACGGGCGCGCAGGTCGAACAGATGCTTACCTCCGGCGAAGTGGCGATGGTGACGACCTGGGTTTCGCGCGCGCAATCGGCGATGGCCAACGGCGCGCCAGTCGCCATCGTATGGGATCAAAACCTTTACGGTTGCGACAACTGGTCGATCCTCAAGGGCACACCGAACGCGGACGCCTGCCGCCAGTTCATCAAGTTCGCCAGCGATCCCAAGCGCCAGGCCGAACTGACCGAGTACTTCCCGGCCGGATTGACGCAGCCCGAGGCGTTCAACTACGTCAAGCCCGAGATCGCCAGGAACTGCCCGACATTCCCCGAGAACATCAAGACCGGGCTGCACATCGACGCGAAATACTGGCTGGATCACCAGAGCGAAGCGCTGGAGCGGTTCAATAGCTGGATTCTGACCTGATCGGCGCTTCTTGCATTTGACGGACACCATCTCCATGACTGCCACCAATCTTCAGATAACCGGCCTGTGCAAGCGCTATGGCGATTTCGTGGCGCTTGCGCCGACCGACCTGGATGTCGCGCAGGGTGAATTTCTCACCTTGCTGGGGCCCAGCGGATCGGGCAAAACGACGCTGCTAAGTTTGATCGCCGGCCTGGCCCAGCCCGATGAGGGATGCATCCATCTGAACGGTGCCGACGTGACCTACGGCGCGCCCTGCGAACGGGACATGGGGATGGTGTTCCAGAATTACGCGCTGTTTCCGCACATGACCGTCGCCGAGAACATCGCGTTTCCGCTGCAGATGCGCAAGGTGGACGCCGAGTCGACGCGCAAGCGAGTGGCGCAGGCTCTGGAGATGGTTCACCTGCCGCACGTCGCAGGGCGTTATCCCAGAGAGCTGTCGGGCGGGCAGCAGCAGCGTATCGCCCTGGCTCGATGCATCGTCTACCGGCCGGCCATCATTCTGATGGACGAGCCGCTGGGCGCGCTGGACAAGAAACTGCGCGATCACATGCAGATCGAGATCAAGCGCATCCACCGCGATCTCGGCACCACGGTCATCTACGTGACGCACGACCAGGAAGAGGCGATGACCATGTCGGATCGCATCTGCCTGATGAACGCGGGCGAGATCGCGCAGCTTGGCGCGCCGGCCGATCTCTATTTTCGGCCCAATAGCGTCTTCGTGGCCGATTTCCTGGGCGAATCCAATCTGCTGGACGCGGTGGTGACGGCGCGCGAAGGCGATGAGGTGCAGGTGAGCATGCACGGCGCCGACATCGGACGCGCCATGGTTTACGACCCTCAGGTAAAGGCCGGCGCAAGCGTGAAGCTCATGCTGCGCCCGCAGAACATGCGGATCGATGCCGCCGGGCCCGATGCCGTCCAGGGCAATGCGCAGATCCCCGCGACCTTGACCGACGTCATGGTGACGGGCGGCATGACCAAGCTGTATCTCCGGTCGGCGGCGGCGAAGGCGCAACCGCTCGTCGTCGCTTTTCCGACCAATCGGCTCGGAGCCCGATACGAGATCGGCCAGACCCTGAGGCTGTCCTGGGCGCAAGCGGATGCGGTCGCCATCGCGGAGTAGACGATGAAACCCTCTTCCGATACCGCGCCGGCCAAGCCGCGCCTCTACCCGCGTAACGGCAAGAACATCGCGATGGCCGCGCCCATCGTGATTCTGCTGCTGGTTTTTCTGATCTATCCGGTCGGCCAATTGCTGACTTTGAGCATTCATGACAAGACCGGCTTCACGCTTGTCGAGTACAAGCGCCTGTTCGCCTCCTCGGTCTATGTCGAGGTTCTGCTGATCACGCTGAAGATCTCGCTGCTGACGACGTTTTTTTCCGTGCTGATCGGATATCCGGTCGCACTGCTGATCTCCAAGCTGACCGGCAAGCGCAAGAACAGGGTGCTGTACTGGGTCCTGCTGTCGTTCTGGACGAGCTTTCTGGTGCGCACGTTCGCCTGGATGATTCTGCTCGAGCGTCACGGTGTGATCAATTGGATACTGACGCGGCTGGGCCTGGTCGATCAGCCTCTGAACCTGCTGTACAACCTGCCCGCTGTGCTCATCGGCATGGTGCATGCACTCATGCCGCTGGCCATACTAACCATGCTTTCGGTGATGGAGAATATCGATCAGCGCCTGCCCAGCGCAGCCTCCACCCTGGGAGCTCGGCCGGGAACAGTCTTCTGGCGGGTCTATTTCCCGCTTTCGCTGCCGGGCGTTGCGTCCGCCGCCCTCATGGTCTTCGTGACCGCGATCGGCTTCTTCATTACTCCGGCTCTGCTCGGCGGGCGGCACGACACGATGATCACGCAGCTGATCATCGATCAGGTCATGCAGTCGCTCAACTGGGGCTTTGCCGGCGCCATTTCGGTCTTGCTGCTCGTCGTCGTGCTGGCGGTGTTCGTGGTCTACGACCGCCTGATCGGCCTGTCGACGATGGCAGGCGGCAGCGCGGGCACCACCGCGGCGCGCGGCAACCGGCGTGCCAGCCGCAAGCTCGGCGAGTTGACGCTCGCCTGGCTGGGCAATCTGACCGACCTGGTCGTGCGCTTTCTGCCCAGATCGCGCAAGCTTGCCGCGCAAGGCGGCGGCCTGCCGCTGCGCGTCGTGGCGCTGGTCGTGGTGGTATTTCTCAGCGCCCCGGCGTTCCTGATGATCCCGCTGTCGTTCGACTCCGTTCCGGGCCTCGCATGGCCGCCGCACGGCGTGTCGTGGCAGTGGTACCAACAGGTCGTCGACTCGCCGCTGTGGATGTCCGCGATCGCGCGGTCCATGGTGGTCGGCGTCGGAACGGGCGTATTGTCGATGCTGATCGGCACGCCCGCAGCCTTTCTGCTGGTGCGGGGTGGCCTGCGCGGCAATGCCGCGATCCTGGCGTTCATCCTGGCGCCCATCATCGTGCCGCGCATGATTCTCGCCGTCGGCCTCTTTTATTTCTTCGCCAGGATCGGCCTGGTGGGTACTTCGCTCGGACTGGTGCTCGGGCATACCGTCGTGGCAGTGCCTTATGTGGTCATCACCATGATGGCAGTCTTGCGCAACTACGACATCAGGCTCGATTTCGCCGCGCAGAGCATGGGCGCGCGTCCGTTCACGACGCTCAGGCGCATCACTTTCCCGATCCTGAGCGCCGGCCTGCTGTCGGCCTTCCTGTTCGCGTTCGCCACCTCGTTCGACGACCTGACCATCGCGCTGTTTTCGTCGGGCGGCGTGAGCACGACGCTGCCCAAGCAGTTCTGGGACACGGTCACCCAGGAGCTTTCGCCCGTCATCGCGGCGGTCTCGACCGGCCTGTTCCTCTTCATCTTCATCCTGATTTCGGTCGCGGACCGCTTGCGCCGGCGCAGCCTGGCTTCCTGAAACATCCCATCGCTAGAGATTCGTATGCTGACTTCGCAAAACCTGCAGGGCATTTTTCCTGCCATCCCGACGCCGGTTCATTCCGACGACACCATCAACGTCGAGGCGACGCGCGCCCTGATGCGCTATCTGCTCAAACAGGGCATAGACGGCATCCTGCCGCTCGGAGGCACGGGCGAATACGGCGCGTTGTCGGGCGCCGAGCGCAGCAAGATGATCGCGGTCACGGCCGAAGAGGCGGACGGACGCATTCCCGTCCTGGCCGGCGTGCTCGATCCGGGCTATCACGACGCCATCCAGGCGGGCAGGGACTTCGCCGACGCGGGCGCGGACGGCCTGCTGGTGCTCACGCCGTACTATACGAACCCGACCCAGAAGGGCATCCGCGACTATTTCATGCGCTATGCGGACGAGTCGCCGCTGCCCGTCCTCATCTACGAGATTCCCTATCGCACCCGCATTGCGATCGACCCCGAAGTGCTGCATGAGCTGTCGCGCCACGAGCGCATCATCGGCATGAAGGCTTGCAATACCGATATGTGGCATTTCCTGCGCACGATCGCCGGCGTCGACGCGGCATCGTTCACGGTGTTGAGCGGCGAAGACACCCTGTTCCCGCTGCACGTCGCCGCGGGCGCCCGCGGCGGCATCGTCGTGACGGCGACCTTGCTGCCCACCGCGTGGCGCAAGATTCATCAATTGGCCTCCAAGGGAAAAACCGCCCAAGCGCTCGAACTCCACCGGCAGCTGATCCCGCTGATGACCATGGCCTTCGCCGAAACGAACCCGGGGCCGATGAAGTCGGTGATGGATCTGATCGGCGTCGACGCGCCGGATATGCTCGCGCCGCTGGTGCGGCCCGATCCCGATCTGGCGCGGCGGCTGCGCGACGAGTTGAAAAAGCAGCTCGCTGTATTCGAGCAGCGGGCCTGATCGCGGGCCGCCCGATCGCGGGCCGCCCGGCCGTCAGTAGCGTAGCGAAGAGAACCGCGATTTCGAAATGGAAGTCGCGACGACCTGGACGTGCTTGGCCAGTTCCGCCTCGACGCGGTCCATCGTCCAGCGGGTGGTCGGGACGGAGATGTTGATCGCGGCGACCGCCAGGCCGTTGTGATCGGTGATCGGCGCCGCGATCGAGATGTCTCCCAGCACGGTCTCGTTCTCGACGGCCGCGTAACCCCGGCGCGCGGTGACGCGGATGCGCTCCATCAGCTTCTGCGGATTGATCTCCGTGAAATGGGTCATGGGCTCGAGCCGGGTTCGCGCCAGCACCTCCTGGACTTGCTGCTCAGGCAGGCGCGACAGCATCGCGGTGCCGGATGCCGTGAACATCGCGGGCAGGCGCGCGCCGACGACGATGTCGATATTGACCAGATGGCGGCCCGGGAAGCGGGCGACGAACACGATCTCGTGGCCGTCCATTTCCTGGATGTTCGTGGTTTCGCCCAGCTCGCGGCTCAGATCGAGCAGGTACGGAGAGGCTTTGTCGATCAGCTCGTTGGCGCGGATGTAGTTGTAGGAAAACTGCAGGACTTTGGACGTGAGGGCGTAGTTGCGCGTCTCGGGAACGCGCTGCAGATATCCCAGCACTTCGAGGGTGTAGACGGCGCGTTGCGTGGCGCTGCGGTCCAGGCCGGCCGCGCGCGCGATGTCGATCATCGTCATGTGCCGGCTTTGGCCGTCGAACGCGTGCAGGACGCGGAAGGTTTTTTCGGTGGAGCCGATGAAGAGAGAGGACTGCTCGGACTTGGGCGTGCGGGGCGATTCGGCGCTGGCTTTGGGCATGGCGGGATTGGACGTCATCAGATGCTGATCGAATTAATCGTAATGTAATTTATCTAATCGCCGATAGGCGAGGGAAACCGACATGGCTCAGTTGCTGAACGCGCGGGACTATCGCGCGGCCGCGCGCAGGTACCTGCCTCGCGCCCTGTTCGAATACATCGACCGCGGCACGGAAGACGAGCTTGGGCTGGACAAGCTGCGGCGCAGCCTCGAGGCCATCGATCTGGTGCCGCGGATACTGACCGGCCATGCCGAGCGCGATTTGAAGACGACGGTGCTCGGGCAGGAAATCGGCATGCCGCTCGTTGTCGCACCCACCGCCCTGGCCGGTCTGGTGTCGCACGACGGCGAAATCAAGCTGGCCAGGGCGGCTGCCCGCCTGGGCATTCCCGTCTGCATTTCCACGCAGTCCGTCACGACCATCGAAGCCGTGCGCGCCGGCGCGCCGGATGCCCAGCTGTGGTTCCAGCTTTATGTATGGAAGGACCACAAGCTGACGCATGCCCTGTTGCAGCGTGTGAAGCAAGCCGGCGCCACCACCCTCGTGGTGACGGCCGATACGCCGCTCGGGCCCAAGCGCGAATACAACGACCGCAATGGCTTTTCGATTCCGCTGCGCTACTCGGCGCGGGCCTGCCTGGACGTGGCGATGCATCCGCGCTGGCTGTTCGGCGTGCTGCTGCGTTATGTGCTTGCCGCGGGCATGCCCACTTACGGCCACTATCCCGAAGCGTTCCGCACGGCCGTGACGCGTCCCGCCGTGGCCGAAGCGGTCCGTCTGGAAAACCGGCTCGATTGGGAAGACATACGCCGGCTCAGGCAGTGGTGGCCAGGCAAGCTGGTCATCAAGGGCGTGCTCAGCGTGTCCGACGCCCTCAAATCCCACGAGGCTGGCGCCGACGGCATCGTCGTCTCCTCGCACGGCGCGCGCAATCTGGATGCCGCGCCGGCGCCGGCCGACGTCCTCGCGCCTATCGTTCAAGCCGTGGGGCAGGGCCTCGAAGTCCTGGCCGACAGCGGCGTCATGCGCGGCAGCGACGCCTTGAAATACATCGGTCTGGGCGCCAAGGCCGTCATGACGGGCCGCTTGTCCTTGTGGGGGTTGGCGGCCGGCGGCGAAGCCGGCGCCGTCGATTTGCTGGGCATGCTGAAGGACGAAATCGACCTGACCCTGGCCATGCTCGGCCTGCGCACGCCGGCAGAGGCCCGCCACGCCGTGAGTGCGAAGCGGCCAGTCTGACGACCGCCCCGCCTGCCTCAAAAAGAGCTCAAGCGATCAAGCCAGCTTCGCGCGCTGAGTCCGCACCTTCTCCAGCGTCTCGCCGAATGCCGCCATGCGTTGCTTTTCCTGCTCGACCACCGCGGCCGGCGCGCGCTCGACAAAGCTGGCGTTGCCCAGCTTGCCCTGGGCTTTGGCGATTTCGCCTTCGAGGCGGGCGATTTCCTTGTCCAGGCGCGCGCGCTCGGCCGCCACGTCGATCTCGACGTGCAGCATCAGCCGCGCCTTGCCCACCACCTGCACCGGGGCGCCGGCATCGGGCAGTGTCGCCACAATATCGACCTGGCTCAGCTTGGCCAACGCGGCCAGGTAGGGCGCATTGCGCTTGAGCAGCGGCGCGTCGCCTTCGGCGAACAAGGGCACCTTCTGCGCCGGCGACAGGCTCATCTCGCCGCGCAGCGCGCGCACGGCCTCGATCTGCGCCTTCAGTTCGGCCACGGCGGCTTCCGCCTCGGTATCGATGGCCTGCGGATTGGCCACGGGGTAGGGCTGCACGCTCACGCTGCCCGCCTCGCTCGCCTTGCGCTTGCCCGCCGCCACCGACACCTTCTGCCACAGTTCTTCGGTGATGAAGGGAATGATGGGGTGCGCCAGGCGCAACACCACTTCCAGCACGCGGATCAGCGTGCGGCGCGTGCCCAGCTGCTGCGCCGGGGTGCCCGACTGGATCTGCACCTTGGCCAGTTCCAGATACCAGTCGCAGTACTCGTCCCACACGAAGCGGTAGAGCGCGTTGGCCACGTTGTCGAAGCGGTAATCGGCAAAGCCCTTGGCGACTTCGGCTTCCAGGCGCTGCAGCAGGCTCACGATCCACTTGTCGGCGAAAGACAGCTCGGAAGTCTGGCTTGCGTCTTGCAGATCATGACCTTCGGTGTTCATCAGCACGAAGCGCGTGGCGTTCCACAGCTTGTTGCAGAAGTTGCGGTAGCCCTCGCAACGCTTCAAGTCGAAATTGATATTGCGGCCCAGCGTGGCATAGGCCGCCATGGTGAAGCGCAGCGCGTCGGTGCCGAAGGCCGGTATGCCGTCGGGGTACTGGCGGCGCGTGGCCTTTTCGATCGCGCCGGCCTGCTTGGGGTTCATCAGTCCGAAGGTGCGCTTTTGCACCAGCGAGTCCAGGTCGATGCCGTCGATCAGGTCCACCGGATCCAGCGTGTTGCCCTTGGACTTGCTCATCTTCTGGCCGTCGGCATCGCGGATCAGGCCGTGCACGTAGACGTGCTTGAACGGAATCTGGCCGGTCATGTGCAGGGTCATCATCACCATGCGCGCGACCCAGAAGAAAATGATGTCAAAACCGGTGACCAGCACGCTGGAGGGAAGGTACTTCTGGTAATCGGGCGTGTTCTCGGGCCAGCCCAGGGTGGTGAAGGGCACCATCGCCGACGAGAACCACGTGTCGAGCACGTCCTCATCCCGCTTGAGCGGACCCGTCACGCCGGCGGCGCGGGCCTGCTCGATGGCCTGCTCCTCGTTTATGGCCACGAATATGCGGCCGTCCTCCGAATACCAGGCCGGGATCTGGTGGCCCCACCACAATTGGCGCGAGATGCACCAGTCCTGGATGTTTTCCAGCCACTGGTTGTAAATGTTCGTCCAGTTCTCGGGGTAGAAGGCGATGCGGCCGCCGGCCACGGCGTCCAGCGCCACCTGGGTGATGCTCTTGCCCGGGTTAAGGGTGCCTTCGGGCGCCGGCTTGCTCATGGCGACGAACCATTGGTCAGTCAGCATGGGCTCGATCACGACGCCGGTGCGGTCGCCCTTGGGCTGCATCATCTTGTGCGGCACGGTCCTGACCAGAAAGCCTTCCTGTTCCAGCGCCGTCACCACGGCCTTGCGGGCCTCATCGCGGTCCAGGCCCTGGAAGCGTCTGGGGCCGTTTTCGTTGATATGCGCATCGAGCGTGAAGATGGTGATCAGGGGCAGACCGTGGCGCTGCGAGCAGGCGTAGTCGTTGAAGTCGTGCGCGCCAGTGATCTTCAGGCAGCCGGTGCCGAAGTTCATGTCGACGAAGTCGTCGGCGATGAGGGGAATATTGCGGTCGCACAGCGGCAGCTCGACCCGCTTGCCCACCAGATGCTTGTAGCGCTCGTCGTCGGGATGCACGCACAGGGCGCCGTCGGCCAGCATGGTCTCGGGGCGCGTGGTGGCGATGGTCATGCCGCGCAGGGTGACGGTGTTGCCTTCTTTATCGACGATGGTCTGCGGCCCGTCGACGAAGGGGTATTCGATGTGCCAGAGGAAGCCGTCGACTTCCTCGGACACCACTTCCAGGTCGCTCACGGCGGTCAGCAGCTTGGGGTCCCAATTGACCAGTCGCTTGCCGCGGTAGATCAGGCCTTGCTGGTAGAGATTGACGAAGGTCTCGACCACGCCGCGCGACATGCGCTCGTCCATGGTGAAATATTCGCGCGGCCAGTCGGCCGAGGCGCCCAGGCGCCGCACCTGGCCGGTAATAGTGCTGCCGGACTGCTCCTTCCACTGCCAGATTTTTTCCACGAACTTCTCGCGGCCCAGGTCGTGGCGGGAGATTTTCTGGGCGTCGAGCTGGCGCTCGACCACGATCTGCGTGGCAATGCCGGCATGGTCGGTGCCCGGAACGAACACCGTGTCGTCGCCCGACATGCGGTGGTAGCGCACCAGGCCGTCCATGATGGTCTGGTTGAACGCGTGGCCCATGTGCAGGGTGCCGGTGACGTTGGGTGGAGGAAACTGAATGCAATAGGAATTGTCCCCAGCACCGGTTTCCACGTGGCGGCCTGCCTGGAAATAGCCGCGCTTTTCCCACAGGTCGTACCAGCGGGATTCGATCTGTGCGGGCTCGAAGCTCTTGGCCAGCTCAGGGCTTTCAGGGGCGTAGTCAGTGTGGTTGGACTCGGCAGCTTGGGTCATTGCGATAGGTTTCCGGCAAAACAGGGCCCGAATATGCGCTCGGGCAAACCGGTGATTTTAAGATGTATTGGATTCTTTCCAGCATGTTAGAATGCTGGGTTACTGTAACCGCTTAGAAGTGCCTGTTTTTATTGGAGTTTCCATGGCCATCCAACGTACCCTCTCGATCATCAAGCCCGACGCCGTCGCCAAGAACGTCATCGGCCAGATCGTCGCGCGCTTCGAAAGCGCCGACCTCAAGGTCATCGCTGCCCAAATGCGTCAGCTCTCGCGCGGCGACGCCGAGCGCTTTTATGCCGTGCATAGCGCCCGCCCGTTCTTCAAGGACCTGGTCGACTTCATGGTCTCGGGTCCGGTGTTCGTGCAAGTGCTCGAAGGCGAGAGCGCCATTCAGAAGAACCGCGACCTGATGGGCGCCACCGATCCCAAGAAGGCCGAGAAGGGCACCATCCGCGCCGACTTTGCCGACAGCATCGACGCCAACGCCGTTCACGGTTCGGACGCGCCTGAAACCGCCGCTGTCGAAATCGCCTTTTTCTTCCCCGAAATCAACATCTGCAGCCGTTGATTTTCCAGGGTATGGATGCGCCGCCCGCCGGCGCGGCCACGCACCATGGAAACGAATGCGCCATGGAAAACGAACGCATCAATCTGCTGGGCCTGGATGCCGCTGCCTTGTCCGATCTGATCGGGCAATGGGGCGGCAAGCCGTTTCGTGCCCGGCAGCTGCAGCGCTGGGTGCACCAGCGCGGCGTCGATGCGTTCGACAACATGACCGACCTGGCACGAGATTTCCGTGTCCAGTTGTCCGAGCGATGCAGCGTCCAGGCGCTGCCGGTCGGCACCGAGCAGCGATCGTCGGACGGCACGCGCAAGTGGCTGTTCGACGTGGGGCAGGGCAATGCCATCGAGACGGTCTTCATTCCCGAGGACGATCGCGGCACGCTGTGCGTGTCCAGCCAGGCAGGCTGCGCGGTCAACTGCCGTTTCTGTTCCACCGGGCACCAGGGTTTTAACCGCAACCTGAGCACGGCCGAGATCGTCGGTCAGCTTTGGTGGGCGCGCCGCGTGCTCGAAGCCGACGCAGGCTCGGCGCGCCTGCCCGCCGCCACCGGCAAGGCCGCTGTCGAGGACCCGCGCGTCATCAGCAACGTGGTCATGATGGGCATGGGCGAGCCCCTGCTCAACTACGACCAGTTGTTGCCGGCGCTGCGCCTCATGCTCGACGACAACGCCTACGGCCTGTCGCGCCGGCGCGTCACGGTGTCCACCTCGGGCGTGGTGCCCATGATGGATCGTCTTTCTCAGGACTGCCCCGTAGCGCTGGCCGTGTCGCTGCACGCGCCTAACGATGGCCTGCGCGACGAGCTCGTCCCGCTCAATAAAAAGTACCCCCTGGACGTTCTACTCGCGGCCTGCAACCGTTATCTCGAGTTCGCTCCGCGCGATTTCATTACCTTCGAGTACTGCATGCTCGACGGCATCAACGATACCGACCAGCATGCCCGGGAGCTTATCCAGATTGCGCGGCAGGTGCGCTGCAAGCTCAATCTGATCCCGTTCAATCCCTTCCCGGAATCCGGCCTGAAGCGCTCGCCTCAAGTGCGCGTGCGGGTATTTGCCCAACGGCTGATGGATGCCGGCATCATCACTACGGTACGCAAGACGCGCGGCGATGATATCGCCGCCGCCTGCGGCCAGCTGGCCGGCGAGGTCCAGGACCGGACCCGGGTGGCTGAACGCCGCGCGCGCACCATACCCATTACACAGGTGAGTGCATGAATCAGCAGGATCCCACGACCGTCGAAGCGGCGCCGCAGGCCATGGACGTTGGCCGCTCCTTGCGCGATGCGCGTACTGCGCGCGGCATTTCGCTCGAAGACGTTTCGGCCCGCCTGAAGTATTCGGTCCGGCAGCTCCAGGCGCTCGAGGAAGAACGCTGGGAGCAACTGCCCACCGGGGTGTCCTTGCGCGGCATGATCCGCAACTACGCCAAGCTGATCGGCACCGATGTCGATTCCATCATCGCCGCCCTGGCTGGACACGCGGCCGTTGCGGACCGGCACACCGGGCGCGAGCTGGGCGCCAGCGCGGCCGTGGGCGGCGAAAACTCGCCCAGCGCGCCGTCGACCATGCCCTGGGGCTGGCTGCTGACCATCCTGGCGGTCGTCATCGCCGTGGCGGCCTATGCTTTTTGGCGCGGCTGGCTGCCCAGGGAACTGCTGACCCTGAGCGGCATCAAGCACTATTTCCATCGCTAGGCCAGCGCCGACTATGCAAGACGCCTCTTCCCTCGCTTGTCAGGACATACCGCCCCCCGTCGGGGCGGCTGCGCGGCGCGTCACGCGCGCTGTCAATATCCGCTGGGGCGATCGCGTGGTCCCGGTAGGAGGGGGGGCACCGGTGGTGGTGCAGTCCATGACCAATACCGATACGGCCGACGCCATCGCCACGGCGGTCCAGGTCAAAGAACTTGCCCTGGCCGGATCCGAAGTGGTGCGTATCACCGTCAATACGCCCGAAGCGGCGCGCGAGGTGCCCGCCATCCGCGAGCAGCTCGACCGCATGGGCATGTCCGTACCGCTGGTGGGCGACTTTCACTACAACGGCCACAAGCTGCTCACGCAATTTCCCGAGTGCGCGCAGGCGCTGTCCAAATATCGCATCAACCCCGGCAATATGGGCGGGGGCAAGCGCCGCGACGACAATTTCTCGCAGATGATCGAGGTCGCCTGCCGCTATGACAAGCCGGTGCGCATCGGCGTGAACTGGGGCAGCCTAGACCACGAGCTGATGGCCCGCATGATGGACGAAAACGGCCGCCGCGCCCAGCCCTGGGAAGCACAGGCCGTGATGCGCGAGGCCTTGGTGGTGTCGGCGATCAGCAATGCCCGCCGCGCGCAAGAACTCGGCCTGCGCGGCGATGCCATCATCCTCTCGTGCAAGGTCAGCCACGTGCAGGACCTCATTGCCGTCTACCGCGACCTGTCCTCGCGCTGCGACTATCCGCTGCACTTGGGCCTGACTGAGGCCGGTATGGGCAGCAAGGGCATCGTGGCTTCCACCGCCGCGCTGGCCGTGCTGCTGCAGGAGGGTATCGGCGATACCATTCGAATCTCGCTTACGCCCGAGCCGGGCGGCGATCGCAGCCGCGAGGTTGTGGTGGCGCAGGAAATCCTCCAGACCATGGGCTTGCGCGCGTTCACACCGATGGTGGTGGCCTGCCCCGGTTGCGGTCGTACCAGCAGCACCTTCTTCCAGGAGCTGGCCGACAGCATTCAGAGCTATTTGCGCCGCCAGATGCAGGTGTGGCGCCTGCTATACCCGGGCGTCGAGAGCATGAATGTGGCCGTCATGGGCTGCGTGGTCAACGGCCCCGGCGAGAGCCGTCATGCCGATATCGGCATCAGCCTGCCCGGTACGGGCGAAGTGCCGGCCGCGCCCGTGTTCATCGACGGCGAGCGCACGGTCACGCTCAAGGGCGACCATATCGCCGAAGAATTCCAGGCCATTGTCGAAGATTACGTGGCGCGCCGCTATGGCGGCGTACAGGCCCATCATTAAAAGAAACCAGGATCAGGCTCGGGCGGTGCGTCATGGCGCGCAGCCCGGGCCGCATGAGAAATGACGCAAGCTTTTCAGAAAATCGCCGCCATACGCGGCATGAACGATCTTCTGCCCGGCGACAGCGCGCGCTGGGAGCGGTTCGAGGATCTCGTGCGCGACTGGCTGCGAGGCTACGGTTATCGCAATGTGCGCACGCCTGTGCTTGAGCACACTCGCCTGTTCACGCGCGGCATCGGCGAAGTCACCGATATTGTCGAAAAGGAGATGTACACCTTCACCGATTCGCTCAACGGCGAGTCGCTTACGCTACGCCCCGAGATGACGGCCGGTATCGTGCGCGCCAGCATCGAGCACAATCTGCTCTACGACCGCCCACATCGTGTTTATTCCATCGGCCCGGTGTTCCGCCACGAGCGTCCGCAGCGCGGCCGCTACCGCCAGTTCCACCAGATCGACGTCGAAGCGCTGGGTCTGGCCGGCCCTGACATTGACGCCGAACTCATCGTCATGCTGGCGCGTCTTTGGAAGCGCCTGGGTTTGACCGACGTGCGCCTGGAACTGAACTCGCTGGGCCAGCCGGTCGAGCGCGCCGCGCATCGCGCCGCCTTGATCGCACACCTGGAAAAGCACCGGGACATCCTTGATGAGGACGGCAAGCGCCGCCTTTACACCAACCCCCTGCGGGTACTGGATACCAAGAATGCCGCCATGCAGGAGATGGCCGACAGCGCGCCGCGCCTGTTCGACTTTTTAGGCGAGGCGTCGCGCGCGCATTTCGACGGTGTTTGCCAGCGATTGGTCGATGCCGGCGTTGACTACCGCCTCAATCCCCGTCTGGTGCGGGGCTTGGACTACTACAACCTCACGGTGTTCGAGTGGGTGACCGACCGCCTGGGTTCGCAGGGCACGGTCTGCGGCGGCGGCCGCTACGACGGACTGATCGAACTGCTGGGCGGCAAGGCCGCGCCGGCAGTCGGTTTTGCCATCGGCATGGAGCGCCTGCTTGACCTGTGGGAGCAGACCCTGGCCGACGAAGGCCGGCAGCCGGCGTGCGAGCCCGAGTGCGACGTCTACGTGGTGCATCAGGGCGACCAGGCGCAGCGCCTGGCGGCCCAGGCCGCCGAGACCTTGCGCGATGCCGGTTTTTCCGTCGTGGTGCATGCGGGATCGAGCGGTTTCAAGTCGCAGTTCAAACGGGCCGATGCGAGTGGCGCACGGGTTGCGGTTATCCTTGGCAGCGACGAAGTCGCGAACCGGACGGCCGGCGTCAAGTTCCTGCGCGGCGCAATCGAGCAGGAAAGCGCTCAGCAGCAGATTGCGCTGGATCGTCTGGCCGAGGTTGTCGGCGCAGCATTGAGTACGAAATAAAGACGCAAAGTCAGTAACGGATAGGCAGCAGCAATGGCATACGATCTCGAAGAGCAGGAAAAACTCGAAGCGCTCAAGGCTTGGTGGGAGCGCTATGGCACCCTGGTCACGGCGCTGGTGGTGGTCGTCGCGCTGGCGGTGGCCGGTTGGTCTGGCTGGCGCGGCTACCAGGGCTACCGCGCCAACCAGGCCATGGGCTATTTCGAGGCGCTCGAAGACGCCGCGCGCGGCGTGAATGGCCCGGACGGTGCGGATGCCACCACGCGCATCAAGGCGGCATCCGACACGCTGCGCCACGACTACGGCAGCACGGCCTACGCTTCCCGCGGCGTGCTGATCGCCGCGCAAGCCCTGCAAGAGAAGAAGGACTACGCCAGCGCGCAGCGCGAGCTCCAATGGCTTGCCGCCAGCAAGAGCCATTCCGCGCTGCAGCCGGTGGCGCGGCTGCGTCTGGCCGGCCTGCTGCTCGACCAGAAACAATACGACCAGGCGCTTGCCCAACTGGCCGATCCGCCGGCGGCTTTTGCCGCCCTGTTCGCTGATCGCCGCGGCGATATCCTGGCTGCACAGGGCAAGCGCGACGATGCGCGCGCGGCCTGGCAAAGCGCATTGGCGGCCATGCCGGCCGGTGATGCGTTAAAGCAGATCATTCAACTGAAACTTGATGCCTTGAGCGGAGCCTGATAGTGATGCGCCTTTTCCGTAGCCGCGTGTTGCGCGGCGCCATGATTGCCTGCCTGGCCGCCCTGGCCGGCTGTTCGCTGTTTTCTTCACAGGATCATCGCTACGATCCCGCGCCGCTAACCCAATACGCGCCAGGCCTGGCGGTGCGCCAGGCCTGGCAGGTCTCGATCGGCAGCGGATCGGGTCTGGGCTTCACCCCCGCGGTAGTGGGCGATTCCGTCTATGCGGCCACGCCCGATGGCTCGGTCGCCAAGGTGGATGTCTCCACTGGCCGCGTGGTGTGGCGCGGATCGGCCGGCGCCAAGCTGACGGCAGGTGTCGGCAGCGACGGTTCCGTTTCCGTCGTGGCGACCGAATCGGGCCAGGTGATCGCTTTGGACGACACGGGCAAAATCAAGTGGAAAGCTCAGGCCACCAGCAATGTGAACATTCCGCCGGTGGTGGGCGCGGGTATCGTCGTGGTGCGCAGCGGCGACTATCGCATCCAGGCATTCGACGAGAACACGGGCGAGCGCATCTGGAGCGTGCAACGCCCCGGCCCGGCGCTGTCCTTGCGCACCACCTCACAGATGATCGTGACAGATCGCTGGGTCATCGCCGGTATGCCTGGTGGCAAACTGATGATCATCGACACCAAGAACGGCCTGGTCCATTGGGAAGGCTCTGTCGCCACGCCCAAGGGCACGACCGACCTCGAGCGCCTGACCGACGTGGTGGGCCGCCCGGTGGTGTCGGGCCCCTTGCTGTGCGCCGTGGCCTATCAGGGCCGGGTTGCCTGCTTTAACGTGAGCGAAGGCATGCGCTTGGTCTGGGCCAAGGATTTCGATGGTTCCACCGGCCTGACCCTGGATGCGAACGCGATCTACGCGCCCAGCATCCATTCCACGGTCCAGGCTTTCTCGCTGCAAACCGGCGCACCGCTCTGGACGCAGTCGGCCCTGAAGAATCGCGGCCTGACCGCGCCCGCCGTCGTGGGCAACGCCATCGCGATGGGTGACTATCAGGGTTATGTGCACTTCCTGTCCACGGCCGACGGCCATCTGCTGGCGCGTCTGTCGGTAGGTGGCGATGCTGTGCTGTCCACGCCGCAGGCCGTACCCCAGGGCGTGCTGGTGCAGACGGGCAGCGGCAATCTCGTCCTCATCAACGCTAAGTGATGAGTCTTCAGGCCGCGTTTTGGGCTTGCTGTCCACCTCGCGGCCTGCATGCCGCTGGGATTCGTCAGGCACGGCGCCGTTCTTGCGGACTTTGCCGTACCCAGGCTCATCCCCCAAGACGGCCGTATTTGCCTTGGGGCGGCCCGGCGGAAAATTGATCGTTTTATCGGAATACTTGTGTCGTTCAAGCCTGTCATCGCCCTGGTCGGACGCCCCAATGTGGGCAAGTCGACCCTATTTAACCGCCTGACGCGCTCGCGCGCGGCGATCGTGGCCGACTATTCGGGCCTCACGCGCGATCGCCACTATGGCGAGGGCCGGGTGGGCGAGACGCCTTTCATCGTCATCGACACCGGCGGCTTTGAGCCAGTGGCCAAGAGCGGCATCATGGTCGAGATGGCACGCCAGACACGGCAGGCCATCGCCGAGGCCGATGTGGTGGTCTTCCTGGTCGACGCCCGGGCCGGCATCAACGGTCATGACCACGAAATCGCCAGCCTGCTGCGCAAGTCGGGCCAGCAGCGCGTGTTGCTGGCGGTGAACAAGGCCGAGGGCATGATGTCGGGCAAAGCCGAGGCGCAGTTCTACGAACTGGGCCTGGGCGAGCCGCATCCCATCTCGGCCGCGCACGGCGACGGCATCGCCGACCTGGTCGAGCGTGCGCTCGAAGGTCTGGTCGCGCCCGCACAGGCCGAGCCGGAGGCGACCGAAGGCGAGGGCGACGGACACGACCATCGCATCAAGCTGGCCATCGTGGGCCGGCCCAACGTCGGCAAGTCCACGCTCATCAATACCCTCATGGGCGAAGAACGCGTCATCGCCTTCGACTTGCCCGGTACTACGCGCGACGCCATCGAGATCGATTTCGAACGCGACGGCAAACGCTACACCCTGATCGATACCGCGGGCCTGCGCAAGCGCGGCAAGGTCTTCGAGGCCATCGAGAAATTCTCGGTTATCAAGACCCTGCAGGCCATTGAGGCTTGCAACGTCGTGGTGTTGGTGCTGGACGCGCAGACCGAGGTGTCCGAGCAGGATGCGCACATCGCCGGCTTCGTGCTCGAAACCGGGCGCGCGGTAGTGGTGGCCATCAATAAATGGGACGGTCTGGACGCCGAGAAGCGCGAATGGATCGAACGCGAATTCCAGCGCAAGCTGCGTTTTCTGTCGTTTGCCAAGGTGCACACCATCTCGGCGTTGAAGGGGCAGGGCATCAAGCCGCTGCTCAAATCCGTGCACGCCGCGCATGCGGCGGCCTTCGCCAAGTTGTCCACGCCCAGGCTCACGCGCGAACTGCAGGCTGCCATCGAGCAGCAGCAGCCGCCCAGAAAGGGTATGTTCCGGCCCAAGATGCGGTACGCTCACCAGGGCGGGCAGAACCCTCCGCTGGTCATCATCCATGGCAACGCCCTGGATGCCATACCCGATACCTACCGGCGCTATCTCGAAACGCGCTTTCGCAATGCCTTCGATCTGGCCGGTACGCCGTTGCGGATCGAATTCAAGTCATCGCGCAACCCCTATGCCGATGATGAAGGCAAGAAGTAGACGAGTGAATTATGACGAGTAAATACTGGAGCCCGCTCGTCAGCGAGCTCGACCCCTACAAGCCGGGCGAGCAGCCCAAGAAACAGAACGTCATCAAGCTCAACACCAACGAAAGTCCCTACGGCCCGTCGCCCAAGGCGCTTCAGGCCATGCGCGAGGCGTGCAACGACAATCTGCGGCTATACCCCTCGTTCACGTCCGACCGCGTGCGCCGCGCAGTCTCGGCCAGGCTGGATGTGTCGTTCGAACAGGTATTCGTGGGCAACGGATCGGACGAGGTGCTGGCGCATACGTTCAACGCTTTTTTCCACCAGTCCCGACCGCTGCTGTTTCCGGACATTTCGTACAGCTTCTATCCGACTTATTGCGGCTTGTACGGCATTGCTTTCACCCCCGTTCCGGTCACGCAAGACTTTCGCATCGAGCCGGCCGACTTCCTGCCCGGTGCCGCGCATGGCCCGGCGGGCGGCATCATCGTGCCCAATCCCAATGCGCCCACCGGCCGGGCCTTGAGTCTGGCCGAAATCGAGCGCATCGTGGCCGGCAACCCGCAGTGCGCGGTTGTCATCGACGAGGCCTATGTGGATTTCGGCGCCGAATCGGCCGTGCCGCTGACCTCCAAGTACGACAATCTGCTGGTCGTCCAGACCTTGTCCAAGTCGCGCGCCCTGGCGGGCCTGCGTGTGGGTTTCGCCATCGGCAGCCCCGAGCTGATCGAAGGCCTGAACCGTGTCAAGGACAGCTTCAATTCCTACCCCGTGGATAGCCTGGCCGAGATCGGCGCCGCCGCGGCGATCGAGGATACCGACCACTTCGAGCAGACCCGCCGGGCCGTCATGAAGACCCGCGACGAGCTGGATGCGGCGCTGCGCAAGCTGGGCTTTGAGGCGCCCAGATCCCTGACCAATTTCATCTTCGCCCGCCATCCGGATCACGACGCCGCCAAGCTGGCGGCCGGCCTGCGCGAGCACGGCATTCTGGTGCGCCATTTCCGCCGACCGCGCATCGACCAATACCTGCGCATCAGCATCGGCACCGACGAGGAATGCGCGCTGCTGGTCAAGGCTTTGTCCGAGTTGCTTGCGTGACCGGGGTGCTCCAAAGCTTCGTTGTCCTTGGAACGGCCTGAAAAGTCTAGTGGCAGTTTGATGGTTGTTGCGAGTGGCACGGCTCGGGAAAACCCTGTAGAGTAAGAAACCGACGCCTGATTATTTCGGGCGTCGCAACTCATAACAAAAGGAGCCTGGCCAATGAGCAATAAAGGGCAAACTCTGCAAGATCCGTTCCTGAACACGCTGCGCAAAGAGCATGTGCCCGTGTCCATTTATTTGGTGAACGGCATCAAGCTTCAAGGGCAGATCGAATCGTTCGACCAGTATGTGGTTCTGTTGCGCAACACCGTTACCCAGATGGTGTACAAGCACGCCATTTCCACGGTCGTTCCCGCACGCGCCGTCAATTTCCAGGTGGATGAGGCCGCCGAATAAGCTCACTCGGCAAGCCGCATTTCCCTTTGATTGCCCGCCGTGATCCGGCGGGCATTTTCATTGGAGGATAATGTGAGGCTTATGTGTAGAAGTTTTAGCGAGTGCTTTCTGAGTTTTTAAGCCGTCGATCGCGTCGGGCAGGGGCGCGCTGTTGATCGTCATGGCAATTATCGACACCACGTACGGATTAAGAATTCAAACAAACCCAAGGCATCATCATTTCAAACAACAATGACAACTCAATGCGCGCACTGATCATCAGTGTCGACCTGGGCAATCCCGATCACCAGGCTCACGCCGAAGAATTCATCATGCTGGCCCGCGGGGCTGGCGCCGAAATCGTCGGTACGCTGACGGCTCGTCGCGAACGTCCCGACGCCAAATTTTTCATCGGCTCGGGCAAGGCGCAGGAGGGCGTGGCCATGGCCCAGGCCGTCTTGGCCGACGTCATCCTCTTCGATCAGCCTCTCTCGCCCGCGCAGCAACGCAACCTGGAGCGCGAATTCAACCTGCGCGTGGTCGACCGCGTGGCCCTGATTCTGGATATCTTCGCCCTGCGCGCCAAGAGCCACGAAGGCAAGCTGCAGGTCGAGCTGGCGCAGTTGCAGCACCTGACCACACGGCTCACGCGTTTGTGGACTCACCTGGAGCGCCAGCGCGGCGGCATCGGTATGCGCGGCCCGGGCGAATCCCAGCTCGAAATGGACAAGCGCATGATCGGCGCCAAGATCAAGATGCTGCGCGAACGCCTGGCGCGCGTTGAACGCCAGCGCATCACCCAGCGCCGCGCCCGCGCGCGCGGCGGCGTCTTGTCGGTGTCGCTGGTGGGCTATACCAACGCCGGCAAGTCCACCTTGTTCAATGCCCTGACGCGGGCCGGCGCCTACGCAGCCGACCAGTTGTTCGCCACCCTGGACACCACCACCCGGCGCATCTGGATCGAAGGGGCGGGTCCGCAAGAAAGCGCCGAGCCGCCTCAAGATTTCTTGACCCCCTCGGGGGGCGGGTCGGGCGCAGCCCGGCCCTGGGGGTACTCAGTCGTGCTGTCGGACACCGTGGGTTTTATCCGCGACCTGCCGCCCAACCTTATCGCGGCCTTTCGCGCCACGCTCGAGGAGACCGTCCATGCCGACCTGCTGCTTCACGTGGTCGACGCTGCCAGCGCGCAGCGCGACGAGCAGATCGCCGAGGTGAACAAAGTGCTGGCTGAAATCGGCGCGTCGCAGGTTCCCACGCTGATGGTCTATAACAAGATCGACAAGATTGGGTTGCAGGCGCGGGCCGAGCGCGACGCCCATGGTACGATTGCCCGCGTATTTGTCAGCGCCGTTGAGCGCGCCGGCCTGGATGCCTTGCGTGGCGCCATTGTCGAGGTCGGCCAGATTGCAGGAAGCAATGATCCGAATTTCCAAACTCTTCAATCTGAATGACCCTGGCGAGGGCCGCCGTCCCAAGGGTAACGACGGTCCTCCCGATCTGGACGAGGTCTGGCGCGATTTCAACAACAAGTTGGGTTCGCTGTTCGGCCGCCGTGGCAATGGCAGCGGCCGTCCTAATCCGACGCCGGCCGCGCCGCCTTCGCCGCGCCGTTTTCGCATCGGGCTGGGGGTGGTGATCGTCGTCCTGATCGCCTTGTGGTTGTCCAGCGGCTTCTACATCGTGCAGGAAGGCCAGGTGGGCGTGGTGACGCAGTTCGGCAAGTACAAGGAGACGACGGCGCCCGGCTTCCAGTGGCGCCTGCCCTATCCGATCCAGAGCCACACCTTGGTCAACATTTCGCAGCTGCGCACCTTCGAAGTGGGTTTTCGTGGCAGCGCGCGCAACAAGGTGCTGCCTGAAGCGCTGATGCTCACCAACGACGAGAACATCGTCGACATGCAGTTTGTGGTGCAGTATCGCCTGCGCGCCGACGGCGCACCCGATTACCTCTTCAGCATGCGCGATCCCGACGATGCCGTGCGCCAGGCAGCCGAAACCGCCATGCGCGAGGTGGTGGGCAAGAAGACCATGGACTTCGTGCTGTACGAAGGGCGCACCGAGGTCGCAGCCGAGGTGCAGACGCTCATGCAGCAGATTCTCGACCGCTATCATTCCGGGATCCAGATCAGCACCGTGGCCATCCAAAACGTACAGCCGCCCGAACAGGTGCAGGCTGCGTTCGACGACGCCGTGAAGGCGGGCCAGGACCGCGAGCGGCAGATCAACGAGGGCCAGGCCTACGCCAATCAGGTCGTCCCCATGGCGTCCGGCCAGGCTTCGCGCATGATCGAACAGGCCGAGGGCTACAAGGCCAAGGTGATCGGCGATGCCCAGGGCGATACCGCGCGCTTCAATGCCGTGCTCGCCGAATACGAGAAGGCGCCGCAGATCATGCGCGATCGCCTCTACTTGGATGCGATGCAGGATGTCTACGGCAACGCCAGCAAGGTCCTGATCGACACCCGCGGCGCCAACAACATGATCTACCTGCCGCTGGACAAGATCATCGAACAAGTCGCCCGCGGCGCCGCCGGCAAGCCCGAGGCGGGCACGCCCGGCCTGCCTGCGGCAGGCGGCGCATCGTCCGGGTCCGCGTTGCGCCTGCCGCCGCCGGCCGCCGGTTCCAATACCTTGAGCCGCGACCGCCTGTCCCGCTAGGAGCCCTGTTTCATGCAACGCTTATTGCCCCTTCTGGTCGGCCTGCTCATCGCCGTCGGGTTGCTGTTTTCCTCTGTCTTCGTCGTCGGCATGCGCCATTACGCCCTGCTGTTTTCGCTGGGCGAGGTCAAGCAGGTCATCAGCGAACCCGGCCTGTATTTCAAGCTGCCGCCGCCTTTCCAGAATGTCGTCTATCTCGACAAGCGTATTCTCACCATCGAATCTCCCGATGCCGAGCGCATCCAGACGTCCGAGAAGAAGAACCTGCTCATCGACTCCTACGTCAAGTGGCGCATTGCCGATCCGAAGCTGTTTTACGTCACCTTTGGCGGCAACGAGCGCGCCGCCCAGGAACGACTGCAGGCGCAGATCCGCGACGCGCTGAATGCGGCCGTCAATGTGCGCACCGTGCGCGACGTGATCTCGACCGATCGCGACAAGGTCATGGCCGAGATCCTGGCCAACGTGGCCAAGCGCGCCAAACCGCTGGGCGTGCAGATCGTCGACGTGCGCCTGCGCCGCATCGAGTTTGCGCCTGAGATTTCCGATTCGGTCTATCGTCGCATGCAGGCCGAGCGCACCCGGGTCGCCAACGAGCTGCGTTCCATCGGCGCGGCCGAGGGCGAAAAGATCCGCGCCGATGCCGATCGCCAGCGCGAAGTCATCCTGGCGCAGGCCTACGCCAAGGCGCAGGCCATCCGGGGCGCGGGCGATGCCCAGGCCAGCCGCATCTATGACCGAGCCTACGGCCAGAACCCCGAGTTCTTCAAGTTCTACAAGAGCCTGCAGGCCTATCGCACGGCGTTCTCCAAGCCCTCGGACATGCTGGTGGTCGATCCCAGCTCGGATTTCTTCAGCTATTTCAAGAATCCGCAGCCCGCAATGCCTGCGGTGCCTGCCAAGGCAATGGGCAAATAGAAGAGGCGCGGCCGCCCGGCGCGGCCTTCCGGCGGTATTGCATCGATTCCGATGCGTGTATAATACCGCGTAAGCTTTTCAATTAATTCCGCAAGCGGCTGAGCGGGCTTACGCCCCCAGCCGCTTTTGCTTTTGGATCACGACATTTCATTCATGGGTAACTGGCTGCTGCCCGAAGGTTTCGCCGATGTCCTGCCGGCCGAAGCCCGGCGCATCGAGGAATTACGCCGCGCGTTGCTCGACCTGTATCGCACTTACGGTTTCGAGCTGGTTGCGCCGCCGCTGGTGGAATACCTCGACTCCCTGTTGTCAGGCGCCGCCGGCGGCGACGATCTTCGCTTGTCCACCTGCAAACTGGTAGACCAGCTGTCCGGCCGCACCATGGGTGTGCGGGCCGATATGACGCCTCAGGTCACCCGCATCGATGCCCATCTGCTCAATCGGGCAGGCGTCACCCGCCTGTGCTATTGCGGCAACGTGTTGCATGCGCGCCCGGCCGACCTGCTCGCCAGCCGCGAACTGCTCCAGATCGGCGCCGAGATCTACGGCCATTCAGGCTTCGAGGCCGACCTGGAAATCATTCGCCTGGTGCTGGAAAGCGTCGAAGTTGCCGGCGTGCGCGAACCCCGCCTGGACCTGTGCCATCCCGGCGTGCTGCATGCCTTGCTACTGTCCGATCCGGCTGGGCCGGCTCTGGGCGGCGCCATCACGCTGCTGCTGCGCGAAAAAGACGTGCCCGGCCTGGGCGCGCTGGCGTGCGAGGGCCTGTTGCCGCATACCGTGCAAGCCCTGAAGACGCTGGCCAATCTGTACGGCGGTTCCGAGGTGCTGGAGCAAGCACGTCGCGTGCTGCCCGCCGTGCCGGGCCTGGCCGAATCGCTCGACACGCTGCAGGCGCTGGTTGATGCGCTGCCGCAGGTCGCCATGAGCGTGGATCTGGCCGACGTGAGCGGCTACGGCTATCACTCCGGCATCACCTTCGCGCTATACGCCGAAGGCTGGCACGACGCGCTGGTGCGCGGCGGCCGCTACGATCATGTCAGCCATGCGTTCGGCCGGCATCGTCCGGCCACCGGTTTTAGCCTCGACCTGCGCAAGCTGGCCGCCGGCCTGGAGCCGGCCGCGCGCGCGCGCGCCGTACGCGCGCCATGGAGCGCGGATCCCTCCCTGGCCGATGCCGTGCGCGCCTTGCGACGCGGGGGCGAGATCGTGGTCCAGGTGCTGCCCGGACACGAGCACGATCAGGACGAGTTCGTCTGCGATCGCGAGCTGATTCTGGAAAAGGGCGCTTGGGCAGTCAAGGCGTTTTGAAGATTAATTGGCGGGCTTGCAATCCGTCGTCCGACCGAAATTCAACTTATATCTGGTTTGATCATGAGCAAGAATGTCGTGGTGATCGGCACCCAATGGGGTGACGAAGGCAAGGGCAAGATCGTCGACTGGCTGGCCGAGTCCGTGCACGGAGTCGTGCGGTTCCAGGGCGGCCACAATGCAGGCCATACTCTTTGGATCAACGGCAAGAAGACCATCCTGCGCCTGATCCCCTCGGGCATCATGCATCCCCACGCCACCTGCTACATCGGCAACGGCGTGGTGCTCTCGCCCGAAGCTCTGCTCAAGGAAATCGAGGAACTCGAAGCCGCAGGCCTGGACGTGCGCAGCCGCCTGAAGATCTCCGAGATCTGCCCGCTCATCCTGCCTTACCACGTGGCGGTGGACAAGGCGCGCGAAGCCAAGAAGGGCGAGGGCAAGATCGGCACCACCGGGCGCGGCATCGGTCCGGCCTACGAAGACAAAATCGCACGCCGCGCCATCCGCGTGCAGGATCTCTTCAATCCCAAGCTGTTCGATGAAAAGCTCGCCGAACTTCTCGACTACCACAACTTCGTCCTGACCCAATACCTGGGTGGCGAGGCCATCTCGGCAGATCAGGTGCGCGACCAAGCCATGGAGCTGGCCCCGGCCATCGCGCCCATGGTGGCCGACGTGTCCAGCCTGCTCTGGGGTGTGCAGCAGCGTGGCGAAAGTCTGCTGTTCGAAGGCGCCCAGGGTGCGTTGCTGGACGTCGATCATGGCACTTATCCGTTCGTCACCAGCAGCAATTGCGTGGCGGGCACGGCCTCGGCCGGTGCCGGCGTGCCGCCCCAGTCGCTGCACTACGTGCTGGGCATTACCAAGGCCTACACCACGCGCGTGGGTTCGGGTCCGTTCCCAACCGAGCTGGTCGACGAGATCGGCACCCGCCTGGCCACCATCGGCAAGGAGTTCGGTTCGGTCACGGGCCGTCCGCGCCGCTGCGGCTGGTTCGACGGTGCGGCGCTCAAGCGCTCGGTGCGCCTGAACGGCGTGTCGGGTCTGTGCATCACCAAACTCGACGTGCTCGACGGCCTGGAAGAAATCCGCCTGGGCGTGGGCTACCGCGTCAACGGCGAGTTCCGCGACGTGCTGCCCTACGGCGCACATGCCGTGGCCCAGGCTGAACCCGTATTTGAAACCCTGCCGGGCTGGAGCGAATCGACCGTTGGCATCACCGAATACGCCAAACTGCCGGACAATGCGCGTCTGTACCTGGAGCGCGTGGCCGAGGTCTGCGGCGTGCCCATCGACATGGTCTCCACGGGCCCTGATCGCAACGAGACCATCGTCCTGCGTCATCCTCTCAAAGGTTAAGGAGCGCCCTCATGAGTCAGCCTTCCGGCACCGATAGCGACCTCTGGGTCAGTTGGGAAGACTACAACCGCCTGATCGAGCGCCTGGCCTTGCAGGTGTATCAGTCGGGCTGGAAGTTCGACGTCATCCTGTGCCTGGCGCGCGGCGGCGTGCGGGTAGGCGACGTGCTGTCGCGCATTTTCGACGTGCCGCTGGGCATCCTGGCCACGAGCAGCTACCGCGAGGCGGCGGGCACCAAGCAAGGTAATCTGGACATTGCCAGATTCATCACTATCACCCGCGGCGCGCCGCAGGGCAAGGTGCTGCTGGCCGACGACATGGTCGATTCGGGCCTGACCTTCTCCAAAGTTTACGAGCACCTGTTGTCCGAGTTCCCGGCCATTACCGAGATGCGCAGCGCGGTGCTGTGGTGGAAGGGGCATTCCAAGGTGCAGCCCGACTACTATGTGGACAAGCTGCCCACCAACCCCTGGATCCACCAGCCCTTCGAGGATTACGACAGCCTGCGGCCGCATCAGCTCGAGTCGTGGATCCGCAAGGGTTCACAGGGTTAAGGCCATGGATAAGCTGCAGCCTCGCAGAAGCCCCCTGGCACTTCTCGGTCTGGCGATCCTGGGTGTGGCGCTGGTGCTCGGAATGATCGGTTTTCTCGTCGCCGGCTTCGAATTTTTCCGTATGTGGTAACAATACCCAAGAAATGGTAGAATCTAAGGCTAATTGATTTGCGGCCAATATCTAGGTGGTGATAACCCAAGGGCAGGCCGGCCCCCCGAGCAGTACAAGCGCAGTTGCCTGTTTTTGAGTTTTCGCCGCGCGCGGTTGAGGGTTTGGCCTCCCGCGCGCTTGTAATCCCGACATTTTTATTGGTACCTACATGCCTATCGTTCGCCTGAAAGAAAACGAACCCTTCGAAGCCGCCTTGCGCCGCTTCAAACGCACCATTGAAAAAACCGGCCTGCTCACCGAGCTGCGTGCCCGCGAGTTCTACGAAAAGCCCACCGCCGAGCGCAAGCGCAAGCTGGCCGCCGCCGTCAAGCGCCATTACAAGCGCATCCGCAGCCAGCAACTGCCCCCCCGCATGTACTAAAAAGCGGGCGGCCCAACCGGCCGCAGTTGCGACATGCAGCATGCTCCAATCGCGCCTGGCCCAGCCAGGCGCGATTGTTTTTACGGTCAATTGAGATATCGTTAGCCTTGCGCTGCATGGCATGGACCGGCCTGTGGGCCGCCTGCGACGGTGCGAGGCAGCCAGAAAACCAATCAGTTAAATCATTTGATCCCCGAGTCATTTATCCAGGACCTGCTGGCCCGCGTCGACGTCGTCGACGTAGTCGGACGCTATGTGCAGCTGCGCAAGGGCGGGGCCAATCTGCTCGGCCTGTGCCCCTTCCATAACGAAAAAAGCCCGTCCTTTACCGTCAGCCCAACCAAGCAGTTCTATCATTGCTTCGGCTGCGGCGCGCACGGCACGGCCATCAGCTTCCTGATGGAGCACACCGGCGCCAGCTTTCCCGAGGCCGTCCGTACATTGGCCGGCCAGGTCGGCATGGCTGTGCCGGAAGAGTCCCGCAGTCCGCGGCAGCAGGCCGAAACCGTGCGCCGCAAGGCCGAGGTGTCGCGACACACCCAGGTGCTGGACCAGGCCCAGGCTTATTACCTGAAGCAGTTGCGCGCCTCGCCACAGGCCATCGCCTATCTCAAGCAGCGCGGCCTCACTGGCGAGATCGCTGCGCATTTCGGCCTGGGTTGGTCGGGGACCGATCGGCATGGCCTGTCCAAGGTGTTCGAGGACTATGCCGATCCCGTGCTGGTCGAGTCCGGTCTGGTGATCGAGTCCGAGGACGGGCGGCGCTACGACCGCTTTCGTGAGCGGGTGATGTTTCCCATCCGAAATGCCAAGGGCAGCCTGATCGGCTTTGGCGGGCGCATCATCGGCGACGGCAAACCCAAATACCTCAATTCCCCCGAGACGCCGATCTTCTCCAAGGGCCAGGAACTCTATGGCCTGTGGGAGGCGCGCCAAGCCATACGCGAAGCCGGCATGGTGATCGTGGTCGAAGGCTATATGGATGTGGTGGGCCTGGCGCAGCTGGGCATTTCCAATGCCGTGGCCGCCCTGGGCACGGCAACCACGCCGGATCACGTCAAGAAGCTGCTGCGCGCCAGTGACCGGGTGGTGTTCAGCTTCGACGGCGACGCCGCCGGGCGGCGGGCGGCCTGGCGCGCTCTGCTGGCCTGCTTGCCAGCGCTGCGCGATGACATCAATATCCGTTTTCTCTTTCTGCCGGCCGAGCACGATCCGGATTCCTACGTGCGCCAATTCGGTGCCGAGGCCTTTCGTGCCGCATTGGCGCAAGCCTGTGCCCTGTCGCGCTTCCTTCTCGACGAACTGGCCTCGCGTCACGACCTGGGCGAGGCCGAGGGCAGGGCCAGTTGTCTGCACGAGGCAGCGCCCTTGCTGGCCACCCTACCCGAATGCGCCCTTAAGGTGCAGATCGAGCGCGAGCTGGCCCGCCAGGTGCTGCTCACACCCGAAGAGATGGCCCGGGTTCTTGCCCAGGCCCTGGCCCGGCAGGCCCAGCGCGGGTCCTTACCCACGCCGGTGCAGGGCGGCCAGGCTCCGGCGCAGGCCGCCGATTACGGCGCCGGGCAGGACTTCGACGCGGCGGCGCCTGCGTGGGAGCCGTCCGACGTACCGGCGGATGCGGGTCACTACGAGTCCTGGCAAGGCGAGGGCGGTTGGCAGGGGGCGGGGCAGGGCACACATAATGGCAATTTTCCCGCGCAAGCCGGCCAGAAACGCCCCTGGCGCGGCCGTCGCGAGGAAAAACCCGCCGGTTTCGTTGGCCGCCGCATCATGCCTTCCCTGGCCAAGCGTCTGCTGTGTCTGTTGCTGGCCAATCTGGATCTGGTGGACGGCATGGGTGACCAGCAGCTTGAAGTTCTGGATCATGACCCCCAATTAGGTCTGGTCAGGGATCTGATCATGCTGGCGCAGTCCAGCGGCGCTCGCCATCTGGGGGCGCTGCTGCAGGCCTGCGAGTCAGATTCCGATCTCAGCGTGGCCTTGCAGGGCCTGGGGGCGGTGGTGCTGGTCATGGAAGACCTGCCCAATCCCCAGGAGGAATGGAACGACGCCCTCAGGCGTATCGAGCGCGACTGGGTTGGGGCCGAGTTGGAGCGCCTGGCCCAAAATGGCCTGCAAACGGACGAGGCACAGCAGCGGTTTCGGGAATTACAGGGTCGGATGGCTATTCTAAAGAGTGCGGGAATACGCTGATTGCGGTAAAATTTAGGGTTTCCTAATCGCTTTTGATTGCCGGGCCATTTCTGGCGCGGTGTGCAAGGCGGCGGGATATTTGGGTAAATGGTCTCTCGATTCAAGGCGCATTGTGCGTCCTTGTCCTGGGTGCGACGACGGAAACGAGTTCATGAGCAAATCTATTGGTAAAACCACCTCGGCGAGCGACGCAGAAAAGACCAGGCAGGGTGGCAGCATGGCGGCCACGAAGACCACCAAGGCCGTGGCTTCCAAGGCCGTGACCGAACTTGCGGCTAAGAAGGCAGCCCCGGCCGCCAAGGCTGTCAAGGATGTCGCGCAGGCAAAGAAGCCGGTAGTGAAGAAGGCAGCCCCCGCTGCCGAAAAGGCCGAGAAGGCGCCGCGCGCTAAAAAGGCAAGCGTCGCCCAGGCCGAAGACAAGCTGGCCGAACTGGTCGCCGCGCCCAAGTCGGGCGGCACGGGTCGCCGGCCTGGCCGCCCCTCCAAGAATCCCAACGCCGAATCCGACAGTTTCGAAGATTCGATGGACGGCGAGGGCGAAGTCGTGCCCGAGCTCAAGCCCGTCAAGCGCGGGGGCAAGCGCGGCAAGGGCGACGCCAAGGAACTGCTGTCGCGCGGTCCGCTCACGCCCGAAGAACACGAAGCCCGCCGCAACCGCCTCAAGCAGCTTATCAAGCTGGGCAAGGACCGCGGCTACCTTACCTACGGCGAAATCAACGACCATCTGCCCGACGACTTGGTCGATGCCGAAGCCATTGACGGCATCATCAGCACGTTCAGCGACATGGGCATCGCGGTCTACGATCAGGCCCCCGACGCCGACACCCTGTTGATGAGCGAGAACGCGCCTGTCGCTTCCAACGACGATGATGTCGAAGACGAAGCCGAAGCCGCGCTCACCACCGTCGATTCCGATTTCGGCCGCACGACCGACCCTGTTCGCATGTACATGCGCGAAATGGGCTCGGTCGAACTACTCACCCGCGAAGGCGAAATCGAAATCGCCAAGCGCATCGAGGATGGCCTCAAGCACATGGTCATGGCCATTTCGGCCTGCCCGACCACCATCAATGAAATCATCGCCCACGCCACCCGCGTGCGCGAAGGCCAGGCGCAGATCGACGAAGTCGTCGACGGGCTGGTCGACCCCGAGGACGGCGAGGAATACGCCGGTGCCGGCGTGGGTGGCGGCGACGAGGACGAGAACGACGACGGCCCGGCCGGCGGCATGTCGAGCAAGCAGCTCGAAGACCTGCGTGTGCAGTCGCTCGAAAAATTCGACACCGTCGTCAAGCAGTTCGACAAGATGCGCCAGTCGTACGAGCGCGACGGCTACAAGTCCGATGCCTATACCAAGGCCCAGGAAGCCATCCAGAACGAGCTGATGGGCATCCGCTTCACGGCCAAGATGGTCGAGAAATTGGCCGATACGCTGCGCAGCCAGGTCGAAGAAGTACGCAAGCTCGAGCGCGCCGTGCTCCACATTTGCGTGGACCGTGCCGGCATGCCGCGTCCGCACTTTCTCAAGGAATTCCCCGGTCACGAGACCGATCTGCAGTGGATCATCGACCAGGTGGCCGCCAGGCCGCCTTACGCCGTGACGCTCGAGCGCCACATCCCCGCCGTGCAGGAATTGCAGCAAAAGCTTATCGATCTGCAGACCCGCGTCGTGTTGCCGCTCAAGGATCTCAAGGACGTGAACAAGCGCATGGCTACCGGCGAGGCCAAGGCCCGCAAGGCCAAGCGCGAAATGACCGAGGCCAACCTGCGCCTGGTGATCTCCATCGCCAAGAAGTACACCAACCGCGGTCTGCAGTTCCTCGATCTGATCCAGGAAGGCAATATCGGCCTGATGAAGGCCGTGGATAAGTTCGAATACCGTCGCGGCTACAAGTTCTCCACCTATGCCACGTGGTGGATTCGCCAGGCCATCACCCGCTCGATCGCCGACCAGGCCCGCACCATCCGCATCCCGGTCCACATGATCGAGACGATCAACAAGATGAACCGGATCAGCCGCCAGATCCTGCAGGAAACCGGCGCCGAACCCGATCCCGCGACTCTGGCGCAAAAGATGGACATGCCCGAGGACAAGATCCGCAAGATCTTGAAGATCGCCAAGGAACCGATCTCGATGGAAACCCCCATCGGCGACGACGACGATTCCCACCTGGGCGATTTCATCGAGGACTCGTCCACGCTGGCGCCTTCGGACGCCGCCTTGCACGGCTCCATGCGCGATGTCGTCAAGGAAGTGCTGGATTCGCTCACTCCGCGCGAAGCCAAGGTGCTGCGCATGCGCTTCGGCATCGAAATGAGCACCGACCAAACGCTGGAAGAAGTCGGCAAGCAGTTCGACGTCACCCGCGAGCGCATCCGTCAGATAGAGGCCAAGGCGCTGCGCAAGCTGCGCCACCCCAGCCGCGCCGACAAGCTCAAGAGCTTTCTGGAAGGCCAGTGATGTACATAAGGCCGATCTGAAAGGCGCAAGCTTTCCGGATCGGCTACCGCTTACGGCCCTCTAGCTCATGCTTGGTTAGAGCAGCGGACTCATAATCCGTTGGTGCTCGGTTCGACTCCGAGGGGGGCTACCAAAAATGCCTGATTTATCAGGTTCTTACGCCGCTAGAGATAGCGGCGTTTTTTCTTTGTCGGAAGACTTTGTCCAAATCTTGACCGTATTTGCATGGGCTGCCAGATGAGACGGTGCTAGGCGAGCATACTTGTGCACCATCTCCAATGTTTCCCATCCCATCAACTGCTGCAGCGCTTTTAGTGGTGTACCCGCGTGGGCATGCCAACTTGCCCAGGTATGGCGCAAATCATGAAAGTGAAAGTCTGCAATCCCGACCTTCTCACATGCCCGTTTGAAATGTGGATCGTCAATCTGGGTAACTCGTCGAGAAATGTCACCAACCCTGGGCTTGCGCTCAACGACATAGGTCACGGCGTACGGTAGGCCGTTTCATGGTTGCGGCTCATCGCGATCGATCAATTGTGTGTCGGCTCGTTTGCTGGAGCTGAAACAGTGCGCTTTGACGGATTTTTTCAATATCCTCAATTCGATTTAGCGCGACCAGAAAAATTCTCGGAGTTGCTGATTAGTGAAAATGGTGGCTTATTGCTAGCCAGCAACCGGCCAACGACCGTCGGCTTTCTAGTTCCAGTTTGCCTTTGGCGAGTCCCGATATAGCAGTCAGATCTGGCGGCGCTGCACTGGCGCGCGCTCAACTATCCGAGGAAAAGGAACGGTCTGTTGCCTACCGCACAGACATTGGCTCTTGATATAGATAAAAGTAACCCGATTAGGCCACAAAAAACTGCCATTTCGGTCAACCTGGTCCAAACAGTTTCCTTCAACTCTTTTCCTGGCCAATTATTTTTACTCCGCTTCAGGGGCAGTTGAACATTTCTGAAGCAGACCGGTGTCAGAAATCAATTGCCTTTCTGGCGTTTGGTGTCACAACACCGACAGGGGAATAGATCATGGTCAACCCTAGATTTCGCCCAGAATTACCGACCAAGCGCAAAGCCAGTCCAGAAGGAAAAGCCAGGCCGCAGCTGGCAAAAGCCCCGACTGGAATTCAAGGGCTGGACGAAATCACCGGAGGGGGATTGCCGAAAGGCCGCCCAACCCTGATATGCGGTGGCGCAGGCTGCGGCAAGACTCTGCTCGCCATGGAGTTTGTCGTGCACGGTGCCACAAATTTTGATGAACCTGGCGTGTTTATGGCGTTCGAAGAAACCGCCCAAGACCTGACCGAGAATGTCGCCTCCCTCGATTTCGATTTGAAAGACCTGATCGCTCGCAAAAAGATCGTTCTGGACTATGTATTTGTCGAGCGCAGCGAAATCAAAGAGAGCGGCGAATACGACCTGGAGGGCTTGTTCATTCGCCTGGGCTCAGCCATCGATTCGATCGGTGCCAAGCGTGTGGTGCTCGATACGGTCGAATCGTTGTTTGCCGACTTGCCCAGCCAGGCGATCCTGCGCGCCGAATTGCGCCGCCTGTTCCGCTGGCTGAAGGATAAAGGCGTGACAGCCATCATCACTGGAGAACGTGGCGATGGCACGCTGACGCGCCAGGGATTGGAAGAGTATGTTTCCGACTGCGTTATCGTGCTCGATCATCGCGTAACCGAGCAGGCTTCCTCGCGGCGCTTGCGGGTGGTCAAGTATCGCGGATCGGTCCACGGCACCAACGAGTACCCGTTTCTGATCGACGAAGATGGAATTTCGGTGCTGCCGGTCACTTCGCTTGAATTGAAGCACGTCGCTTCCAGCGAACGTATCTCCAGTGGCGTCGCCCGTCTGGACGCGATGCTCGGTGGCAAGGGCTATTTCTGCGGCAGCAGCGTGTTGGTCTCCGGCACTGCGGGAACTGGTAAGAGCAGCCTTGCTGCACACTTTGCCGATGCGGCCTGCCGTCGCGCAGAACGCGTGCTTTACTTCTCGTTTGAAGAATCTCCCGATCAAATCATTCGCAATATGCGCTCCATCGGGATCGATCTGCAACAGTGGATAAGCACAGATCAACTGAGAATTGATGCGGCCCGAACCTTGTCCGCAGGCCTGGAAACCCATCTTGCGATCAAGCAAAAATTGATCGCTGAATTCAAGCCACAAGTAGTGATCCTGGATCCGCTGAACAGTTTTGTCGTCGGGGACAACCAGATCGAAGTCAAATCGATGTTGATGCGGCTAGTGGATTTTCTCAAGAAAAAGCAGATCACCGGATTGTTCACCAATCTGGCGCAAAGCGGCAGCCCGGTCGAGCTCACCGACGTCGCCATTTCATCTGTGATCGACACCTGGCTGTTGCTGCGTGATATCGATAGCGGCGGCGAACGCAACCGCTGCCTGTCCATCCTGAAATCGCGCGGCATGGAGCACTCAAACCAGATACGCGAGTTCATGCTGACCGATCACGGCGTGGAATTGCGCGACGTATACGTCGGACCCGAGGGTGTATTGACCGGTTCGGCGCGACTTACCAAAGAGGCAGAAAACCGTGCCACATTCTTGATTCGCAATCAGGAGGTCGAACTGCGGCGGATCGAACTGGAGCGCAAGCGCACCACACTGGAGGCGCAGATCGCCATGCTGCGGGCCGAATTTGCGGTTCAAGAAGTTGTCTCATCAAAAATCATCGGCCAGGAAAAAGCCGATAAAGCGCAAGTGGTGCAGGCACGCGCGGACATGAGGCTGAGCCGCAAAGTAGATGCAAAGCCGAACCAGCAAAAGGGGGGATCGAGATGAAATCTGATCCGATCCATCCCCCGCACCCGAAAGCCACAACGGCATCGCGCAAGGCAGAGATCTTGCATGTCGACATGCTTCCCAGCCAGTATTGCTTGACACTATATGTTGCCGGGCAATCGCCAAAATCTGTCAACGCTATCGCCAACCTCAACAAGATCTGCGAAGAAAACCTGCATGGACGCTACCAACTCGACGTGGTTGATCTATACCAGCATCCACAACTCGCTCAGGGCGAACAGATCATCGCGTTACCAACTCTGATAAGACGGATTCCGTCTCCGTCGCGGCGCATCATTGGCGATCTGTCGAATACCGAACGCGTGCTGGTGGGGCTGGATATTCGCCAGAGTTCGTGATGCCCAAGAAATCCGCCGCCCAACAGTTAGATGCAGAAAATCGAGACCTACGCGCCCGGCTCGCAACGGCCGAGGCGACACTAAGGGAGGTCCTCAGCGGTGAGTCAGATGCGCTATACGTCAGCGGCACGGGCGGCGCGCAAATATTTACGCTCAAGGGTGCCGATCAATCCTACCGGACATTGATCGAGAACATGAGCGAAGGGGCGCTTACGCTGACGCCAGCTGGCCTGATTCTGTATGCCAATCGGCGCTTTGCACAGATGCTTAAAGTGCCTCTCGAAAGAGTGATCGGCTCAGAGATTCACACCTGGGTTTCACGTGAAAGTCGCCAGGTCCTTCAGACACTGCTGCGAACGGATGTGGTCAACCACCGTGAGGAGCTGGCTCTCACTGCCGCCGACGGATTGCAGGTACCCGTCAATCTTTCGGTCAGTCATCTAATCCTGGACGAAATTCACGATTCATTCTCCATGATCGTGACCGACCTGACTGAGCAGAAATGCAATGAAGCGATTATCGCCGCGGAAAAACGGTCGAACGTCGTCCTGGAACAGGCTGCCGACGCGAATCAGGTTCGCCTTGACGCAGCCGCCAGGCAGGTCGCAATACTCAACGCGCTGCCCTTGAGCATTGCGCTGCTCGATAGCCAGGGAGAAATCATTTCGGTGAATGAAACGTGGCAACAATTCGGCTGTGCCAATTCGGCTCATGTCCCGCGGCATGACGTGGGCGTCAATTACCTGACGGTATGCGACGAGGTGCAGGGCGACGACGCTGCCCAGGCCAATCAAGCCGCTGCCGGAATTCGTGCGGTGCTGGACGGCACGGCAGATACTTTTTCGCTTGAATATCCCTGTCATTCCCCCACAGAACAGCGTTGGTTCCTGATGACGTCGACGCCCCTGGTCGACCCCGCCTCAAAGGGCGTGGTGGTCATGCACTTGAATATCACCGCGAGAAAGACTGCCGAGAATGCGCTGCGCGACAGCGAAGACGAATTTCATACGCTGGCCGAAGCGATGCCGCAAATTGTGTGGATTGCACGCGCCGATGGCTGGAATATTTATTTCAACCAGCATTGGATGGAGTACACCGGGCTCACCACTGAGGAAAGCCGAGGCCATGGATGGAACAAGCCGCTTCATCCCGACGATCAGCTGCGTGCATGGGATGCCTGGCAGAAGGCGGTTGCGACAGCCGGCATTTACTCCATCGAAAGCCGCTTACGCCGTGCCGACGGGGTGTACCGCTGGTGGCTAGTCCGCGGCATGCCGCTACTCGGTGCTGAAGGCAACATCCTTAAATGGTTTGGCACCTGCACGGACATCCATGACCTGAAGGTGGCGGGTTTGGAAATCGCCCGCACTAACGCAGAACTGCGAGAGAGCGAACGGCGCTTGGGCGACCTGCTGGAAAATGTGGAACTGGTTTCGGTGATGCTGGATCGCGAAGCGCGGATCACCTATTGCAATGATTACCTGTTGCGCCTGACTGGATGGAAGCGCGAGGAAGTCATCGGGAGAAACTGGCGGGATATATTCGTGCCGCCCGAACTGAACGACTTGAATGACGCTGTTTTCGCGAAACTGCTCGTCAATCTACCCGAAGCACGGCATGGCGAGAACGAAATCCTTACCCGTCTGGGCGAACGTCGGTTGATACGCTGGAACAATTCGGTGCTGCGCTCTGGAGCCGGTGAGGTGGTCGGTTCGGCAAGCATCGGCGAAGACATCACAGAAAGCAGACGAGGCGAGCGCCTTTTACTGGATAGTGAAAAACGGTTTAGAGCCATTTTTGATCAAGCTCCCGTTGCAATGGCGCTGCTTGATAGGCAAGGCCATCCAATCATTTCCAATTTACCCTTGTCAAAAATGGTTGGCTATACCAACGATGAACTGTCGAAAATGACGTTTAGCGAATTTTCATACCCCGAAGATACTACTAAAGATTGGGATCAATTCACGGATTTGATGGAAGGAAAAATATCCGCTTACAGCATGGAAAAAAGATATGTCCATAAAAATGGGAATCTGATCTGGGCTAATCTTTCAGTCACAATGCTCCGTGATGAAAATGGCCTTCCTCAAGACATTATAGGAATGGCCGAGGACATCACCGAGCGCAAGAAAGCGGAAGCCAGAATCACATATCTCAACCGCCTCTACGCCATGCAGAGCAGTATCAATGCGCTGATTGTGCACGTGCGCGACCGCAAGGAATTGTTCAAGGAGGCGTGCCGGGTTGCTGTCGATGTTGGCGGATTCAGCATGGCCATGATAGGCATTCTGAATCGCACCGAAATGAAGATTGTCCCGGTGGCTTCCATTGGTAAGGACGAGACTCTGCTCAAGGCGATAAAAGATATTTATTCATCAGTTCATATCGCATCAAACACCATGGTCGAACGAGCGGTCAATGAAAATAAAATTATCGTTTCCAACGATTCGCCATGCGATCCGCAGGTTCTGTTTGGCAAGCTATTTGCCGAATCCGGCATCAACTCAATCGTCGTTTTGCCGTTGATACTTGCCGATGAGGTCTTTGGCGTGCTTGCCATTTACGCGAGCGAACGCAATTTCTTTCATGATGAAGAGTTAAAACTGCTGTCGGAATTGACCGGCGACATTTCGTTTGCCATGGAATATTTGGAAGCTCAAGACGCGCTGCGCAGTCTCAATCAGGAACTGGAAAGCAAGGTTGCGGCACGCACGGTCGATCTCGAGCGAGCCCGCAACGACGCAAACACGGCCAACCAGGCCAAGTCCAGTTTTCTCGCCGCCATGAGCCACGAGATCCGCACGCCGATGAACGGCGTGATCGGCATGGTCGACGTGTTGCGACAAACCAGCCTCAACCGGCATCAGGTGGAGATGGTCGATCTGGCCCACGATTCTGCATTATCGCTACTGAATATCATCGACGACATTCTCGATTTTTCCAAGATTGAGGCCGGTCGGCTGGAAATCGAAAGTGCGCCCATTTCGGTGGCCAACGTGGTGGAGAGTGCCTGCGACATGTTGGATCATTGGGCCGACAAGAAAATGGTGGCACTCAACTTGTTTGTCGATCCCACGATTCCTGAGGTGGTCATGGGTGATGCATTACGCATTCGCCAGGTGCTGTTGAATCTGGTGAGCAACGCCATCAAGTTTTCCAGTGGCCGCGAGCAGGCCGGTCGTGTATCGATACGTGTGGTAGCGATCGAGCACGGCTTGGAGGAAATCGGCGTCGAATTCCAGGTGATCGACAATGGCATCGGCATGGATGAAGAGACCAAGTCGCGGCTATTCACTGCATTCACCCAGGCCGACACGTCGACGACGCGACGCTTTGGCGGTACTGGGCTGGGGCTGGTCATTTCACGTCATCTGGTCGAACTGATGGGCGGCTATTTCACGCTACAAAGCACGCCGGGAATGGGCGCGACATTTACCGTGCACTTGCGATTTGCGCTAAGGCAAGACATGGCGGGCGTGGTTGAACCGCTTTCCGACGTGGCTGGGCTGTCCTGTGTTGCAGTCGGTGCCCGCAACGGAGTGGTCGAACATATTGCCGCGTATCTGATCCACGACGGCGCACAGGTCCAATCCGCATTGGATATGGCTCAAGCACGCACCATAATGCTTGGATTGGCGCCGGGATTATGGATCTGGATCATCGACTGTGCCGAAATTTCAACGCCGATCGATGAACTGCGTGCTTTTGTCCATAGCCTGCCGGACCAGGAAATTCGCCTGGTCATTGTTCGGCGCGGATCGCATAAGGAACCTCACGCGAAATACCCCGATGTGGTGCTGGTCGGCGGCAACATTATGACGCGCCGTAGATTGTTGAAAGCAGTCGCGATCGCCGCAGGACGGGAAGCCGAGGTAGAGCGGGCATTTCCATCAGTCAAACTCATAGCGGGAATCATGGCGCCGTCGCGCGAAGCTGCGGTGCACGCCGGCGGGCTGATTTTGGTGGCTGAGGATAATGAGACCAACCAGAAGGTCATCCTGAGGCAGCTCGCGCTACTTGGTTTTGTCGGAGAGGTCGCCGATAACGGAAAACTGGCACTGAAACGCTGGCAAAGCGGGAACTATGCGCTGCTGCTAAGTGACTTGCATATGCCAGAGATGGACGGCTATGAATTGGCTGCCGCAATTCGTGCGCATGAGAATGCTCACGAGCAGACTCAGCGTCGCAAGAGCCGTATCCCAATCGTGGCGATGACCGCTAACAGGCTCCAAGGCGAAGCTGATCGCTGCCGATTGGCTGGTATGGACGATTTCCTGAACAAGCCGCTTCACATGGTAGATCTGCAGGCGATACTGGAAAAATGGTTGCCTGCAACATCCAGTCCCCAGTCGCACGCCGAAAAAATTCCCCATGCAGGCGCCTCAACCATTGCGGTACCTGCGCCCGCTGAGCCGGTGGACGTGAGCGTTCTCGAACACTTGATTGGTAGCGACCCGGCAATGATTTCCGAATTCCTCAATGACTTTCAAATCAGTGCAGCAAAGATCTCGCTAGAATTGAAATCGGCATGTGTCAAAGGTCTGGCGCTGCCGGCGAGCGAGCAAGCACACAAACTCAAGTCTTCGGCGCGAGCAGTGGGTGCGCTGGCGCTTGGCGACCTGTGCGAAGAGATAGAGGCTGCCGGCGATGCCGGCAACACAGAAACGCTGACGACGTTATATCCCAGATTTCAGCGCGAATTCGATGTCGTAAATATCTCTCTCGATTCTTTGCTGGCGCATCGCACCGATCGTCGAACGACAAATAAATGACGGACATTGAACATGTACAAATCAACCATCCGGATTCTTGTCCTCGACGATGAAGCCTTCATGCTCAAGCTACTCGCCCAGATGCTGGCCACGCTGGGATTTACCCAGGTTACTACCTGCGACAACGGAAGCGAAGCGCTGAAATGGGTCGATGCCTACGCGAACGTACCGGGTCTGATTGTGATGGATCTGAACATGCCAAAAATGGACGGCGTCGAATTCGTGCGCGAGCTGGTCCAGCATGAATACGAGGGTAGTCTGATCTTGGTCAGCGGTGAGGATGAGCGCGTACTGCAGACGGCAGAGAAACTGATACGTGCACATCAAATTTCCGTGCTGGGACACCTGCGCAAACCTGTCACGCCAGAAAGGTTGATGGCCTTGCTGGCAACCTGGGTGTTGCCACAGCAAGGCACCCTGCTCAAACTGAGGCAGCCGTACCGTGTCGACGAAGTGCGTGCAGCAATCCAGAATGGCGAGTTAGTCAATTACTACCAACCCAAGGTGGCACTCGCCACGGGTCGCGTGGCAGGCGTTGAAACGCTGGTGCGCTGGCAACACCCTGAGAATGGCATCGTATTGCCCGATCAGTTTATCGGTATTGCAGAGGAGCATGGTTTGATCAACGAGCTCACGCACGTGGTATTGGCATCGGCGCTCTTTCAAGCCAAGCACTGGCAGCAAACAGGGCTGGCACTGGTCGTGGCGGTCAACATTTCGATGGACGACTTGACGTTCCTGGATTTTCCGGATTTCGTCGCCCAACTCGCGGCCTCAGCAAATGTCGCTCCAGAGCACGTGGTATTGGAGGTTACGGAAAGTCGTCTGGTTCGGGATCAGCGTGTGCCTCTCGATATACTGACCAGACTGCGGCTGAAACGCTTTCAGCTTTCGATCGATGACTTCGGTACCGGCCATTCTTCTCTGGCGCAGCTGCGCGACATGCCATTCGGCGAACTCAAGATCGACCAGAGTTTCGTGCACGGTGCGTGGAAAAACGAGACTTTACGCGCAATGGTTGACGCCAGCCTTGGCCTCGGAAAACAGCTCGGTATGGAAGTCGTAGCCGAAGGGGTGGAAGATCTTGACGATTGGAACTTCCTGCGGCGTACCCGATGCGATCTCGCGCAAGGCTATTTTATTGCCCGCCCAATGCCGGCTGCCGATCTGCCCGTCTGGATGGAGTCGTGGCGCGAGCGCATGCAACGCTTGCAAGCGGAAACATTATCGTAGGGGCGCGCGCCATGCCCAGAGCTACCGCCGCTCAATTGACGACTCTAGTTGTCACGGAAGATTCCAGCGGCGCGGCCCTGGTCAAGTATCTGCCTGCACTGGAATATGACCAAATTGTAATTTCCATCGATCCGGATCCTGCGGCGGAATACTTTGACAAAATTCTCCCAGACTTGCTGTTCTTCATGAGCAAAGCGCGGTAACGCCGCTATTTCAATTCGGCAGGTGATCATCAGAAGGCCCAGAAAAGAAGCAGCATCTGGCCGAGGCTTTGGCGCACCTGGCCATGGCTTTCGAGATGAGCCAAGCCATCGGCGGGGTTGGGGATTTCCTGGGCATGCGGCCAATAAGAACCCCATTTCGGTTGTTCGCTTTGATTGCCTTGGCAAACCGTCCGGCATTTTCGTCTCTTATCGACGAACAATAGTCAACGCATGCCTGACGAGCCGCAGATTCGGTGCGGCCAAACTGTTGAGCAAAGCCCTTCTGGGTATATGCATGGTCGTACACGTCAGGGTATCTTTGACGATATCTGGGCATCATATCGGCGAGTTATAGTCACTTTCGAGGACGCAACTCACAGCACGGCGATGCCATCAGACCGTGCTCTTTCGGGGAATAAAGATGCATGACTTTGAAGCGTTCAAAGATCGCAAAATCACAGAGGGATTTGATGAGGTGCTGGTGCGCAACTGGGAGCCGAACTTCCAGAACGAGATGCATACGCATCCGTTTGACACAGACGCCGTCGTCGTCAAAGGCGAGTACTGGCTGACCATGGGTCAACAGGTCAGGCACCTGAAGGTGGGTGACACCTTCAGCGTTCCTCGCGCAGTTTTGCATAGCGAGAAGTATGGTTCCGAAGGCGCCGTCTTCTGGGCGGCAAGAAGAAATTGATTCACTTCTTATCATGCGGGAGGCCGACTGCGCGCTACAGGCATATCAACTGCCCGAGCATCGAGGCGTGCTGGCGGCGCGACTGTAAATGGGTTCGGGATATCTGCTTCGTGCCCGGCGAGGTTTTTTTTCGGCCAGCCGGGGCTTTCGAAATTACCTGCGCCTGAGCGCGGCCTGAAGCGGGGCGTCATACATCGAAATGGCGTGCGTTGGGGCGGCTTGTCCGCGACAGACTCATGCCGTCAGACGGCTGAGTCGCACGTTGACTTCTTCTGCGTTTCCTGGTTTCTCGCTCGCCGGTAGCGTTCTCTCAGAAGGGTTGACTTTGATTTTTTGCGGGCATATCATTTGAGTAGAAATTAATCTTAGTGAAATTAAAGGATGCTCCTCGCATCATGAACGACACCGTAGCCAATCCGCACTATGACCTGCGCATCCTGCGCGCTTTGCGTCGCATCACGCGGTCCATTGCGCTGCATTCGCGCCAGCTTGCCGCCTGCAGCCATATCACGGCGCCGCAGTTGGTCTGCCTGCGCGCGGTCATCGATCTGGGGCCGTTGACGGCCACTGCCATCAGCCGCGAGATCCACGTCAGCCCCAGCACGGTCGTCGGCATACTCGATCGTCTAGAAGACAAGGGGCTGGTGCGGCGCGAGCGCAGCCGCGAAGACCGCCGTATCGTTTTCGTGGCCGCTACCGAGGCCGGCATCGCCCTGGCCAAGAGCACGCCTTCGCCGCTGCAGCAGAAGCTGGCCGATGCGCTCAAGGCGCTGCCCGAACTGGAGCAGGTGACCATCACCCTTTCGCTCGAACGCATTGTCAATCTAATGGAGCCGCAGGGCGTGCTGCCCCCCGAATCGCCGGACGAGTCCGGCTCGCCCATCCTGGATGTCGCCGTCGGTGGAGCGCCTCCCGAGTCAGGCCTGGTGGTATGAGTGTCAAGGCGGACGCTCCCCATTCGTCTTCATCACTACGCGAGCAACGCGCCACGCCGCCGCAGGCCCTGTGCCTGCGCGCCCCAAGCAAAACCGACGGCCAGTTCGTGCATCGCCTAGTCGCACAGTGTCCGCCGCTGGATCTCAATTCCCTGTATGCCTATCTGCTGCTGAGCGAGCATCACGCCCAGACCTGTGCGCTGGCTGAGGACGATGCCCGGCAGGTGGTCGGCTTTGTGTCGGCATACATACCGCCGCGGCATCCCGATGTTCTGTTCGTCTGGCAGGTTGCCGTGCATCCGCGCGCGCGTGGATCTGGCCTGGGCCGGCGCATGCTGTGGCATCTGCTCGAGCGTCCTGCCGCAAGCGCGATCCGCTACATCGAGACTACCGTCAGCCCCGGCAATGCCGCGTCTCGCGCCGTGTTCGCCGGCCTTGCCCGGAAGCTTGACGCAGGCTGTTCCGACACCGCCTTGTTCGGACCCGAGCTGTTCGGGCAGGAAGAACACGAAGAAGAAAGGCTGTTGCGCATCGGGCCTTTCCAAGTTTCCCGAAATCGCGGCTGCAAGGAGCGCGGCCGCCCGAGTCTGTTCATGCCAGAGGTGCGGCGCCTTTTCTAGCGTGAGCAGGTCTCAAGCCCCATCAGGGGATTTCAGCCAGCAGGCTTGCGCGGGCATCAGCCTCGATGGCGCGCTTTTCTGCAAGGCCTCACAACCAAAAGGAGAACGCCATGGACTTGAGCATATTTGACCGGATGGAGTCGGAGGTGCGCGGCTACGTCCGGTCTTTCCCAGTCGTTTTCGAAAAAGCCAAGGGCTCCTTGCTGTTCGATGAAACAGGGCGCCAGTACATCGATTTCTTCAGTGGCGCGGGCACGCTCAACTATGGGCACAACAACCCTGTACTCAAGCAGCGCTTGATCGACTACTTGGGCTCCGATGGCGTGGTGCATGGCCTGGACATGGCCACCAGCGCCAAGAAATATTTTATCGAGACCTTCGAGCGCGTCTTGCTCAAGCCGCGCGGCTGGCAGTACAAGCTGCAGTTCACCGGCCCGACCGGAACCAACGCGGTGGAGGCTGCGCTCAAGCTGGCCCGCCAGGTCAAGGGCAGGCAGAACATCATTTCTTTTACGCACGGCTTTCACGGTGTCAGTGGAGGATCCCTGGCGGCGACGGCCAACGTGAAATTCCGACAGGCCGCGGGCATGGCCCTGGGCAACACTACCTTCGTGCCTTATGACGGCTATCTGGGACCCGATGTCGATACTGCGGCCTATCTCGAGCGCCTGCTGGACGATCCGAGCAGCGGGCTGGATCATCCGGCCGCGGTGATTGTCGAGACCGTGCAGGGCGAAGGGGGAGTGAACGTCGCCACTTGGCGGTGGCTGCGCCAACTGGTCACGCTTTGCCGCCGCCACGACATGTTGCTGATCATCGACGACATTCAGGTGGGATGCGGACGCACCGGCAGCTTCTTCAGTTTCGAGCAGGCCGGCATCGAGCCGGACATCGTGACGCTATCCAAGTCGCTGTCCGGCTTCGGTCTGCCCATGTCGCTGGTCTTGATCAAGCCCGAGCTCGATATCTGGAAGCCTGGAGCGCACAGCGGTACCTTCCGCGGCAACAACCTGGCTTTCGTCACGGCCGCCCAGGCGCTGGACAGCTACTGGGTGAGCGATGCTTTCGCCGGCCAGACGCGGCATAAGGAAGACCTGCTGCGCAACTGGCTCGAGAACCTGGCCTATAGCTACCCGCAGGCAGGCTTGAGCGTGCGTGGACGCGGACTGATACAGGGTTTGGCGCTGCCGGCCGAGGCAGGCAACCTGGCCAACCGCATCGCCGCGAAGGCCTTCGAGTACGGCGTCGTCATCGAGACGTCGGGCGCATACGACGAGGTGCTCAAGGTATTGCCGGCGCTGACCATCGAGGACGAGTTGCTCGAGCGCGGGCTGGAGGTCCTGGAGCGCAGCACAGCAGAGGTGCTGGGGCGCCAGGGCAAAGTACTCAAATTTGGAGGGCAACGAGGATGATAGTAAGAAACGTCAAAGATGTGATCGGCACCGAGCACGAGGTCAAGACCGATACTTGGCTGAGCCGACGGGTGCTGCTCAAGAAGGATGGCATGGGTTTTTCCTTCCATGAGACGGTGATCTTCCCGGGCAGCGAAACCCATATCCACTATCGCCATCACCTCGAGGCGGTCTGGTGCATTGAGGGCGACGGTGAGATAGAGACCATCGCCGACGGCAGGAAATACGCGCTCGGTCCGGGTGTGGTCTATGCACTGGACCAACACGACGAGCATTGGCTGCGCGGGGGCAAGGAGCCGCTGCGCGTGATCTGCGTCTTCAATCCGCCGCTCACGGGGCTGGAGGTGCATGATGGACAGGGCGTGTATCCAGCCATGGCTGATGCGGCTTGATGTGGGAGGCGCATGATGACAACGACGATGAGCGATCTTTACGATTCGCGCACAGACCGCGACGCGGCGATCATCGCGCGGCAGGAGCCGGTGGTGTATGGCGGCGGCGACTATGCCCAGGCGTTGTCGGAGCGGCAATTGGCAGCCTACGCAAGCGACGGATTCCTGCTGGTCGAGGACCTGTTTTCGGCCGCGGAGGTGCAGGTGCTGCTGGGCGAGATTCGGCGCATGGGCCGGGACCGCGCCGTCCTGAGCCGCGAAGAGGCCATCACCGAACCCAGCAGCGACGCCCTGCGATCAGTGTTCAGGGTGCACGAGCTCAGTGCGCTGATGGGCCGTCTGGCTCGCGACCGGCGCCTGGTCGATGTGGCGCGCCAGATACTGGGATCGGAGGTCTACATCCACCAGTCGCGGGTCAATATGAAGCCTGGCTTCAAGGGCGAGCCGTTCTATTGGCACTCCGATTTCGAGACCTGGCACGTCGAGGACGGCATGCCTGCCATGCGGGCCTTGAGCTGCTCGCTGCTGCTTTCCCAGAACAATGCCTGCAATGGCCCCCTGATGCTGATGCCCGGTTCGCACCGGCATTTCATCTCGTGCCGGGGCAAGACGCCGCAGAATCATTACCGTAGTTCGCTCAGGAAACAGGAATACGGTGTGCCCGATCAGGTCAGCCTGCAGCTATTGGCCGAGCGGGGCGGCATACGCGCCATGACGGCCGGCGCGGGCTCGGTGGTGTTCTTCGACTGCAACACCATGCACGGCTCCAACGGCAATATCTCTCCCTGGCCGCGGGCCAATGTCTTCATGGTCTACAACAGCGTGGAAAACCGCCTGGACCCGCCCAAGTACGGCCTGTCGCCCCGGCCCGAACACATCGCGGCCAGGCACAACGACGCTGCGCTCGCCGCGCTGGACGCGTTCATCAAGCCGGGCGCCGGGCTGCCGGGCGCCGGGCTGCCGGGCGCCGGGCTGCCGGCCGTCGGCCGCTGAGCGTCCTTTTTCAGGCTGGGTTCGCTTCCAGGAACCCCTTGAGGAACGTGCGTGTGCGCTCCTCCCGAGGCTCGGTAAAGAGCTCTTCGGGAGGTGCCTGCTCGACGATGCGGCCTTGGTCGAAGAAGCACACACGGTCCGAGATCTGCTTGGCGAACTGCATCTCGTGCGTCACCAGTAGCATGGTCAGGTCGTGCTCCTGCGACAGGCGCTGGATGACGTGGAGCACTTCGTCCACCAGTTCCGGGTCCAGCGCCGAGGTGGGTTCGTCGAACAGCATGATGTTCGGATGCATGGCCAGGGCGCGGGCGATGGCCACGCGCTGCTGCTGGCCGCCCGAAAGCTGACCGGGGAATTTGCCGGCCTGATCGGCCAGGCCCACCAGTTCCAGGTATTCCTGGGCGCGCTCACGGGCCTCTTTGCGCGACAGTCCCAGGACATGCCTCGGTGCCTCGGTGATATTGCGCCGCACTGTCATGTGCGGAAACAGGTTGAACTGTTGGAAAACCATGCCCATCTCCTTGCGCATTTCGCGCAGGTGGGCCTCGCCGGCCGGCACCAGACGGTCGTGCCGGTATTGATGCCAGAGGGGCTTGCCGGCCACGTGGATCAGGCCGCTATCGATGCCCTCCAGGGTCATGAGTATGCGCAACACCGTGGACTTACCCGAGCCCGAGGGGCCGATGATGGAGACTTTCTCGCCCGGCTGGACGTCGAAGTCCAGCCCGTCAAGCACCGTCGTGTCGCCGAAGCGCTTGACAACTTTTTCGAAGCGAATGATGGCCGGGGTATCGTTCATCGTAATGGCAATCCTCTTTTGGGCAGGCGGGTGTCCAGATAGCGCACGCCCGCCGAGGCGGCGATGGTCAGCACCAGGTACAGTCCACCCACCATGGATAGGGGGATCAGGTAGTTGAAGGTCCGGTCGCCGATGATCTTGGCGACATTGAGCATCTCCAGCACCGAAACGACCGACAGCACCGGCACATCCTTCATGATGGAGACCAGGTAATTGCCGAGCGCCGGAATGATGCGCGGCACCGCCTGCGGCAGCACGATCACGCTGAATATTCGTGCGGGCATCAGGTCAAGGGCGCGCGCGGCTTCGATCTGCCCTCGCGGTACCGATTCCAGCCCTGCCCGGTAGACCTCCGACGTGTAGGCGCTGTACTGCACGCCCAGCGCCAGCGCGCCGGTGAGAAAGGCTGGCAGCACGATGCCGTAGTCAGGCAGCACGTAATACAGAAAGAACAGTTGCACCAGCAGAGGCGTGTCGCGGATGAATTCGGCCAACAGGCGCGCCGGCCATGACACCAGGCGCAGCCGGCTCGATTTCAGGGTGGCCAGTGCCAGGCCCAGCGCGAGTGCGATGGCAAAGCCCACGATGCTGGCCTGCACGGTCGCCAGCATGCCGTGCAGCAGGATGGGCAGTATGGACGCGGCAAAGGCCCCGTCGCTGCTGGTGTTCCAGTGGATGCCAAAGAGCATGGTCAGAGCCTCACGGTGGGGCGCCATTGCCCGACACAGTGCTCCAGCGTTTTCATGATCGCAGTGAGCACCAGGGCCATGCCGAAGTACATGAACAGCAGCAGGGTATAGATGGTGGTGCTGTCCTGGGTGTAGTTGCGGATCTGCTCTGCGCGAAATGCCAGGTCGCCCAGGCTGATCAGCGACACCAGGGCGGTGTCTTTTAGGTTCTGCACTGCGAGATTGCAGAAGCTGGGCATCATCTCGGGTATGGCCTGGGGCAGGGCGATGCGCCACAGGATCTGCCATGGCGTGAAGTCCAGGGCCTTGGCCGCTTCGTGCTGCGATTTGGGCACGGCCTGGACCGCGCCGCGCACGACCTCCGCCCCATAGGCACCGATGTTCAGACCCAGAGCCAGCACGCCGGCCGTCACGGGTGGCAGGCGCAGATCAAGTCCGATCGTCTGGCCCAATACGGGCAAGGCGAAATACAGCCAGAAAAGCTGTACCAATAGCGAGGTGCCGCGGAACAGTTCGATAATCACGATACTGGGCAGGCGCAGCAGGCGGCTACCCGCCAGTTTGCCCAGGCCGAGCGTGAACGAGACGACCGCGCCCAGCAGCGTCGACATCACGGTCAGCTGCACGGTGATCCACGCCCCCTGCAGCAAGGGTGTGCTATAGCTCAGCCAGTGCATCGGCCCCTCTCTGTCGGACGCGGAATCTGTCGGCGCCCACGGTAGACCTTCGCGCTCAGCCCTTGCAAAGCGCTTCCGTAGTCTTGGTAAACGATTGCTTGTCGTCGTTGGCCGTGAAGCCGTAGTGGCTCATGATCTTGCGCCATGCGGGCGTCTTCTTGAAAGCCGCGAGCTTGGCGTTGACCGCGTCGCGCAGGTCGGCGGAGTTCGTGGCGAATGCGAAGCCGCCCCAGCTGCGGGCAGGCGAGCCCTTGATCACAGGGTCGGTGAAGGGCTTGGCAGCCTGAACCTTGCCGCTCTTGCTCGCCAGTTGGGCCACGGTCAATCCGGTGGCGGCATAAGCATCGGCGCGGCCCGCGGCCACGGCGGAGATCGCATCGGCGTTGTTGGAGATCGTGACGATGCGGGAATCGGGGACGCCGAGCGCATGCATCATCTCCAACTGGTCGGCGCCGGCCATGATTGCGACCTTGGCGTTTGATTTGGCGAAGGCCGTATAGGAACTCAGATGCTTGGGGTTGCCCTTGGGTACGAGCAGGCCTTCGCCGTAGGAGCTATTGGGCTCGGAGAACAGTACTTGCTGGCAGCGCTGGGGCAGGATGGCCATTTCGGCGGCGACCATGTCATAGCGGCCGGCCTGCAGGCCGGGAATCAGCGAACCGAAGCTGGCGGTCACCCATTTTATCCGCTTGACGCCCAGCTGTTTCATGATCTGCGCGGCCACATCCGGACCGGCGCCGCGCGCCGCGCCCTTCATGTCGATGTAGCCGTAGGGGATTTCATTGGCCACGGCAATACGGACCTGGCCGCTTTTCTGAATCTGGGCCAGTGTGGCGGCATGAGCCGGGCCGCAAGCAGCCTGCAGGACGATTACGGCGGCGGCCAGCACGCCGTGCAGGGAGGTTGAGCGAAATGTCTGTTTCATGGCTATTTCCTCGGATGCGGCCAGGCGGGCTTTTCTTTGGAAAAGGCCATCGCCATGCCATTTCTAGAAAAAAGATATCTGAGCAAATATTACACTATAAAATTATTTCAACTCAAATTAATTGGTTGGAAAATAAAATCCCAATGAATTTCGGGGGTATCAATCTGGGAAGCGGGGATCTGGCAAGGCTCTAGGCTGAATCGACATTCATTTTTAAAATGAAGGGATGTCCAAGCAAATGCATCCCCGCCCCAGTCGTTACGAACTTAGCCAAGCCCAGTGGGAGCGCATCGAATTGCTGCTGCCAGGCAAGGTAGGCGACCCGGGGCGCACGGCCCAAGATAACCGACTGTTCGTCAATGGCGTGCTGTGGGTGCTGCGTTCGGGGGCACGGTGGAGTGATCTGCCTAGCCGTTACGGGCAGTACAAGAGTGTGCACAAGCGCTTCACCCGTTGGGCCAGCAACGGGGTGTGGGAGCGCATATTCCAGGCGCTGACGCGGGATCGGGACAATGAGTACCTGATGATCGACAGCAGCATTGTCCGGGCGCATGCACAGGCGGCGACCGGAAAAGGGGGGCGCCGGACTCGGCTCTGGGGCGTTCCCGAGGAGGTCTGAGCACCAAGATCCACCTGGCTGTCGATGGGCAGGGGCGGCCGGTGCGCATCATCCTGACCGGCGGCCAGCGCAACGACATCACCCAGGCAAGTGCCCTGCTGGCCGGTCTGAAGTGTCGCTACGTGCTGGCCGACAAAGGCTACGACAGTCGCGAGTTCGTCGAGCACCTGCGGGCACAGGGCTGCGAACCGGTCATCCCACCGAGAACTTGCCAGCAACCTCGCTTTTACGACAAGGCCCGGTATCGCTTGCGCAATCGGATCGAGCGCTGCTTCGCACGGCTCAAGCAATACCGGCGCATCGCAACACGCTACGACCGAAAGCCCGACAACTTCCTCGCCTTCATTCACCTCGCATCCCTGGCCTTCTGGATGCCTTGAATGTCGATTCAGCCTAGCGCCACGGGCCGCCACGGCATTGAATGGATGCCGGGCGCTTGCTCACGGGCGTCCGCACGTCCGTCCTATCGGCACCCGGTGGGGCGATAGGCGGATTCATCGATACTTTTGGGGGAAGGGAGTCTGCCGCGCTTTTACCGGCAGCTCCCCCAGGGTGAGGCCCCGGGGGAGCGTTGTCTACGCCTGGCCTGTGGGAGCGGGCTGTTGCGGCTCGGTCCCGGTTTCGTCGGCCGTCTCGTGCTTGTGCGTGGACCCGAGGAACAGATACATCGCGGGGACCACGAAGAGCGTGACAAGCGTGCCGATGCTCAGGCCGGTAAAGATGACCAGGCCCATATCGTGGCGGCCGGCCGCGCCGGCGCCAGAGGCCATGACCAGCGGCACCACACCCAGCACCATGGCCGCGGTCGTCATCAGAATGGGCCGCAGGCGGACCGAAGCGGCTTCTTCGATGGCTTCGCGCTTGCTGTGTCCCGCGCGCTGCAGCTCGTTGGCGAACTGCACCATCAGGATGCCGTGCTTGGTGATCAGGCCCAGCAGCGTCACCAGGCCCACCTGTGTGTAGACGTTCAGGCTGGCGAAGCCGGTGGTGATGAAGGCCAGGGCGCCGAAGAGCGCCGGTGGCACGGAGAACAGGATGACGACCGGATCGCGGTAGCTTTCGAACTGGAAGGCCAGGGCCAGGTAGACGATCAGGATGGAGAACAGCAACAAGCCGACGAAGCCGCCCGATTCCTGGATGAACTGGCGCGACTCGCCGGAGTAGTCGGCGGTGTAGCCCGACGGCGCCACTTTGTGCAGTATGGCTTGCAGCTTGGGCAGCAACTGGCCTTGCGACAACCCGCTCACGCCGGAGATGGTAGCCGAGTTCAGCTGCTGGAAGTGGTTGATCGACTCCGGTTGCACCGACGTTTCGATGTGTGCGATGGTGCGAACCTGGATCATCGCACCGGACGGCGTACGGATGTAGTAGTCCAGTACTTGGCTCGGGTTGAGGCGGTCGACCTGCAGCACCTGCGGGATAACTTTGTACGAGCGGCCCGCGGTCGAGAAGTAGTTGACGTAATTGCCGCCCAGCGCGGCCGACAGCGCTGCGCCGACGTCGGCCTCGGTCATGCCCAGGGCGGCGATCTTGTCGCGGTCGACCACCAGTTTGGCCTGCGGTTTGTCCAGGCGCAGGTCAAGGTCGGAATAATAGAAGAGCCGCTCTTTCTGGGCTTCCTGCAGGACGGCGTGGGCGACCTCGTTGAGGTTCTCGATAGGTTCGGTGGTGGTGATGACGAACTGCACCGGCAGGCCCTGCGAGCCCGGCAGCGAAGGCAGCGGGAAGGCGGCGATCTGCGCTCCCGCGACGGCGTTCCACTTCTGCTGCAAGTCCATGATCAGTTGGGCCTGCGAGCGGCTGCGTTGGTCCCATGGCTTGAGCAGGACGCCGCCCAGTCCCTGATTGGACACCGGCAAACCGGTCAGCTGGAACATCTGCGCGTATTCGGGTTCCTTGCTGGCGATCTTGTAGGCCTGGTCGGCCAGCATGTCCATCTGCTGCGGCGCCGCGGTGGGCGCGCCCTTGAGCTGCATGAACACCAGCCCCTGGTCTTCGGTGGGCGCCAACTCGCTCTTGGCGGTCATGCCGCACAGGCCGGCCAGAACGAAAAGGATGAGCCCGAAGGCCACCAGCACCGGCCAGGCGCTGAGCGCCCCGTCGAGCAAGCGGTGGTAGCGCGAGCGCAACCAGTCGAAGGCCTGATCGAGCTTGCGCGCGAAGCGGCCTTCTTCCTGTCCGGACTTGAACAGGCGCGAGGTCATCATCGGCGACAGGGTCAGGGCGATTACCGCCGACACCGTCACAGCGCCCGCCAGCGAGAAGCAGAATTCCTTGAACAGCGCACCGGTCAGGCCGCTGCGCAGGCCGATGGGCACGTAAGCGGCGATGAGCACGACCGTCATGGCCAGGATCGGGCCGCCCAGCTCGCGCGCCGCGACCAGCGCAGCCTCGAGTACGCTCTTGCCTTCTTCCTTGATGTGCCGGTCAACGTTCTCGACCACGATGATGGCGTCATCCACCACCAGGCCGATGGCCAGCACCAGCGCCAGCAGGGTCAGCAGATTGATGGAGTAGCCCAGCAGGAACATGATGAAGAAGGTTCCGACGAGCGAAAGCGGTATGGCTACCAGCGGCACGATCACCGCGCGCAAGGAACCCAGGAAGAGATAAATGACCACCGTGACGATGAGCATGGCTTCGACCAGCGTCTTGACGACTTCGTCGATCGAGGTGTTGATGAAGTCGGTCGAGTCGTAGACGATCTTGCCGGTCACGCCCGACGGCAACTGCGATGCCAGGTCGGGGAAGGCCTTGCGCACTTCGCTGGCGACGGTGAGGATGTTGGCGCTGGGCGCCACCTTGATGCCGATGAACACCGACCGCTTGCCCGAGAAGGCCACGCTGGTGCCGTAGTCTTCCGCGCCCAGGGTGACCGTGGCCACGTCCTGCAGGCGCACCAGGTCGTCGCCATTTTGCTTGACCACGAGCTGCTTGAACTCGTCGACGCTGTGCAGGTCGGTGCCGGCGGCCAGGTCTACCGTGACCATCTGCCCCTTGGTTGCGCCGACCGCGGACAGGTAGTTGTTGTTTGCCAGGGCGGTATAGACGTCCTGCGCCGTCACGCTGTGCGCGGCCAGCTTGGCCGGATCCAGCCAGGCGCGCATGGCGAACTGGCGCCCGCCCAGTATTTCGGCAGTCTGCACGCCGTTGAGCGAATCGAGCTTGGGCTTGACCACCCGCAGCAGGTAGTCGGTGATGTTGTTGGTGGGCAGCACGTCGCTGTAGAAGCCCAGGTACATGGCGTCGGTGGTCTGGCCCACTGCGACCGACAGCACAGGTTGCTGGGCCTGCGCCGGCAACTGGTTCTTGACCGAGTTGATCTGCGTGTTGATCTCGGTAAGCGCTTTGCTGGAGTCGTAGTTCAGACGCAGGGTGGCCGTGATGGTCGAGGTGCCCGTAACGCTGGACGAGGACAAGTAGTCAATGCCCTGCGCCTGCGCGATGGCCGATTCGAGCGGCTGCGTGATGAAGCCGGCCACGGTGGCGGCGTCCGCGCCATAGTAGCTAGTCGTAATGGTGACTACGGTGTTCTCGGTGTGCGGCCACTGGTTGACGGGCAGGTTGAAAATGGACCGCAGTCCCAATATCAGGATCAGCGCCGAGATGACGACGGCCCAGACTGGCCGCCTGATGAAAGTGTCGGTGAGCTTCATGACTGGACCTTAGTGTTCCTGCGGCGTGGGCGCCGGGTTGTCCAGCGGGGCGGCGCTGTTGTCGATCCGGATCGGCGAGCCGTTCTTGAGTTTCATCTGGCCGCTGGTGACGACCATGTCGCCTTCCTTCACGCCGGACAGGATGGCGACCTGGTCGCCGCGTGTCGGGCCCGCCTTGACGAAAGTCTGCTGCGCGACGAGCGTTTGCGCACCCTTCGCACCCTTCGCGTCCTTCTTCTCGACGGCCAGGTAGACCGTGGTGCCATAGGGGTTGTAGGTGACGGCGGTCTGCGGCAGCGTGAGGTAGCGCTGCATGGAGCCATAGGTGACCGCGGCGCGGGCGAACATGCCCGGCACCAGCTTCTGCTGCGGATTGGCGATGGTGGCTTCGACCGTTGCGTTGCGCGTGGTCGGATCGACCTTGGAGTCGATGGCTGTCACCTTGCCCTGGAAGGTCTGGCCGGCCAGTCCAGACGCGCTGACCGAAACCGGCTGCCCGGGTTCGATCGACGTGAGCTGCTCTTGCGGCACGCTGAAGTCGACGTAGATGGGGTTGAACGTCTGCAGCGATGCGATCTTGTCGCCGGGGTTGAGGTACTGGCCGGGGTTGACGCTGGTGATGCCGATGCGTCCGGCGAAAGGCGCGCGAATGGTCTTCTTGGCGACCAGGGCGCGCTGCTGCGCCGCCGCAGCCTGCTTGGACTTCCAGTCGGCCTCGTCGGCATCGACCTGAGCCTGCGAGACGGCCTTGATCGCCAATTGGGCCCGGTCGCGTTTGAGCACGATGGCGGCCAGGTTGGCGGTGGCCTCGAGCGATTGCAGCTGCGCGACGTCGGAGTCGGCGTTGAGCTGGACCAGCATGGCGCCGTCGGCCACGTGCTGGCCGGGCTTGAAGCCGATGCTGCGCACGATGCCACCGACTTCCGTGGTGACGTCGACGCCGCGCACCGCTTTCATGGAACCCACCGCCGAAATGGTGGGTTGCCAGTCGGAGTATTGCGCCTTGAGCGCCGAGACGACTACCGGCGGCTGCGGCAGCTTGGACTGCGCGATCAGCTTGGAGATCTGCAGGAATTTTGTCCCGCCGATGACGAGAACGAGAAGCACCACCACCAAGATCATCAAGGCGATGGGGCGGCCCAGTCGGCGCTTGCGCGTGTCGGTGGACTGGAGGGTGTTGTTGTGTGCAACGGAGCGGGTCTGGACGTCGGCCATGAGCCTTCTCACTGGTTCGGTTGTTCGGTGTGATCCGACGAGGGGATCATGGAAGAGACGAGCGGCAATCCAATACTGAGCGGCTGGCCGCGGCTGGCGGCGGCCACATCGCTGCGGTTCCACCAGCCGCCTCCCAGCGCCTGGAACAGGGCGGCGGTATCGCTATAGCGTGCCGCTTGCGCCTTCACGCGCGCCAGCACGGCATTCTGGTAGGTTTGCTGCGCCGAGAGCAGGCTCGGATAGCTCACCGCCCCGAGCTTGTACTGACCCTGCGCGAGATTCAGGCTGTCCTGCGCGGCGCGCTCAGCATCGCTTTGCTGCTGGAGCGCGTCGGCGTCGCTTTCCAGTGCGCGCAGCGAGTTGGACACATCCTGGAATGCGCCGATCACCGTGCCGCGGTACTGGTCGGCCGAGGCGTCGAACGCCGCCACGGCGGCACGCTTCTTATGCTCCAGCGCGCCGGCATCGAAGATTGTCTGCGCGACCGAGCCGACGATGCTCCACAGCCCGGTCCCTGACGTGAACAGCTTGCTCAGGCTCGAGGCGCTGGAGCCGAGCGAACCGGTGATGCTGAACTGCGGCAACTGGTTGGCAATGGCCACGCCGATCTCGGCGCTGGTCTGGTGCAACTGCGCTTCGGCGGCGCGCACGTCCGGCCGCTGCTCGACGATGGCCGAGGGCAGACTCAGGGGCAGCGTCTCGGGCAGGTGCAGTGACGACAGCGTGAAGTTTTCGATCGGGGTCTGGTTGGGGAACCGTCCCAGATAGGCCGCAAGCTGGTTGCGCGCCTGCGCGAGCTGTTTGTGCAGTGGTGGCAGGCCGGCGCGCGTTTGCGCGAGCGTGGCCTGCTGGGCGAGGACGTCGGCGCTGGAGACCGCGCCCAGGTGCTGGCGTTCCTGCAGGATGTCCAGCTCCTTGGCTTGCAGTTGGATGAGCGACTCGGTGGCGGCGATTTGGTCGCGTATCGAGGCCAGCGTCACCGCGGTGTTGACCACGTTGGTGGTGAGCGTGAGGTAGGTCGCCTCGAGCTGGAAGCGCTGGTATTGGGCCTGGGCCTTGGCGGACTCGACCTGGCGACGCGTGCCGCCGAATATGTCGGGCGCGTAGGACACGCTCAGCGAGGCCGAGGCGACCGTGAACACCTGAGCCGGAAAGGTGAAAAAGCCTTGGCGCTCGCGGGTCTCGGATACCGAGCCGCTTATGCTGGGAAAGAAAGAGGCTTGGCTGGCGTATACCAGCTCATTGGCCTGTCGCAGCGATGCCTGGGCGGCAGCCGCGCTGGGGTTGGCCTTGAGCGCCTCCTGCACCAGCGTGTTCAGTTCGGGCGAATGGAACAACTGCCACCACTGCCCAGGTACGTCCTGGCCGTTGGCAAAATGCTGTGCCGCGCCGCCCGTCCTGCCGTCGGCGGACGCGGTTGTCGGCAGCGGCTGCCGGGTGTAGCCGGCGCCCTTGGTCAAGTCGGGACGGGTGTAATCCGGCCCGACCGCGCAAGCGCTCAGCAGCGCGGCGCAAAGCACGCTGGGAAGCCAGACTCGAGGCAGCCGCAAGGCTGGGGGTGTCATGGTTGCCCTCCTTGGGGCTGGGTTGTGCGCGGGACGACCGGCCCGGTCAGGCCGGTCATCAGCAGCGCGATGGTGTGGTCTTCGATCTGTCTGCTGCTCAGCACCCGCCCGTTGAAATGCAACTGGCACCAGACGCTTTCGCTGGCCTGCGGCAGCATGGCCAGCGATACCATCGAGGTGAACAGCAGTTCGGGCTCGATGTCGGGGTTGATTTCCCCTCGGGCCTGGGCTTGGGCGATCTTTTCCCGGAAGAGGCGGCTGGGTTCGGGGGAGATGCGGCTGAGCACGCGCTCGCGCAGCATGCCGCCCATCTGGATGACTTCCCTGGACCACAGCGACGGCAGCCAGGGCGTAGAGATCGTCATGGCGAACATGCGACGCATGACGCCGCGCACGAGATCGAGTATGGCGTCGCGTTCGAAGTCGACCGGAATCCAGACCGCTTCGATCAGGGGTACGATCCGCTCGCTGGCTACCGCGTCGTAGAGCCTTTCACGGGTATCGAACCAGTAGTGAACCATGGCCGGTGTGACCTTCACGGCCCCGGCTATCTGTGCGATGGTCGTATTGGCCACGCCACGTTCAGCAAATAGCAGAATGGCTGCGTTCAGCAGTTCTTCCCGGCCGGAGACGTCGCTCTTGCGGGAGCGGCGGCCGACATGGGGGAAAGGGCATCCAAGACTCATGGGGCGAAATATTAACTGATTCATTAATTAATTTGCAAGACTATTGTCAGAGGTGGGCGGGCCTGTGCGGCGAGGCTGGGGAATTCGACGCCCCCAAGGCAGCTTCATGTGTAATGTTCGCCAAACTCAACCCAAGCTCATCGAATCAAAGGTCAAGCCATGAAAGCCGTCCTGTACGAAACCTTCGGCGCCGCGCCGCGCTTAGCAAATGTTCCTGACCCCACGCCGACAGCCGACGGCGTCGTGATCCGGGTGATGGCCACAGGCGTGTGCCGCAGCGACTGGCACGGCTGGATGGGGCACGACCCGGACATCGTCCTGCCGCATGTGCCGGGCCATGAACTGGCCGGTGTGGTCGCGGCGGTCGGCCGCGAAGTAAGCCGTTGGAGAATAGGTGACCGCGTTACCGTGCCTTTCATTGCCGCCTGCGGTCATTGCCATGAATGCTATTGCGGCAACCAGCAGGTCTGCGAGCGCCAGTTCCAGCCTGGCTTTACGCATTGGGGCTCTTTCGCGGAGTATGTAGGCATCGATCACGCCGATTTGAACCTCGTGCGCCTGCCTGATACGCTGGACTTCGTCACGGCTGCGAGCCTGGGATGCCGCTTTGTGACTTCGTTCCGGGCCGTGGTCGACCAGGGCAGGGCATCGGCCGGGCAGTGGGTCGCTGTGCACGGCTGCGGCGGGGTGGGGCTGTCGGCCGTCATGATCGCCCGGGCCATCGGCGCCCAGGTGGTCGCGGTGGATATCTCCGAGCAGGCCCTGGCGTTGGCCCGATCCCTGGGCGCAGCAGCCACGGTCAACGCAGGGCACGTGGCGGATGTCGTCCAGGCCGTGAAGGAGATCACGCAAGGCGGCGCCCACGTTTCGCTGGACGCGCTGGGGCATCCCAGCACGTGTTTTAACTCAATCGGCAATCTGCGTCGCCGCGGCCGGCATGTACAAGTGGGTCTAATGCTGGCCGACGATGCGGCGCCGGTCGTGCCGATGAGCCAGATCATCGCGCATGAATTGGAAATCGTCGGCAGCCATGGCATGCAGGCGCACCGCTACCCCGCCATGTTGAGCATGATCCAGTCCGGCCAGCTGGCTCCCGCCAAGCTGGTGGGCAAGACCATCAGCCTAGGGCAATCCATCCAGGCGCTGATGGACATGGACAAATTCCAGGATGTGGGCATGACGGTGATTACCGACTTTTCGGCCTAGGGTCTGGTGTAACACTAAAGCATGCTGATGCGAGGCTCTTTATAGTGTCAACAGGTCCTAACATCACCCGAGCTGGAATCACCCGAGCTGGATCAGTTCGGTTTCGGTTTTCTCCGGCGCGAGACTCTGGCGCAACTCGCGCACCAGAGATGAGGTGCTGGGGTTCTCCACGAAGAGGCAGCGCTTGCCGGTGCGTTTGCAGAAGTCCTTGACGCGCCAATAGGCGTTGTGACTGATGCAGCCGGTCTGGCAGATAACCAGATCGGCTGCCGCGAGGCTGGCGTCCAGCGCGCCGTGCTTGTCTTGCAGGCCGCCGTCGTGGTGGGCGAAACGCCCGCCTATGTCTTCGATCGCGGCACGGTAGTTGGCGAGATTGCCGTTGCGCCCGCCCACGCAAAGCACGACCTGGTCCTTCAGTTGGGGCACAGCGGTCGCCTCGTGCGCGGCATCGACGGCACGGGTCGACGTGGGGACGGGTGTGGCCTGCGTTTTCCCCGCCTGCGCCAATCGCTGGCGCAGGCCTTGGTTCTGCGCTTCGAGCTCAGCCTGGCGGGCGGCCAGTAGCTCGATTTTTTTCTGCAGCCTGTCGGCCTGGGTATAGTCGACCAGCGACGCCTTCAGTCTCTGCATGTCGTATTCCAGAGCGGCGAACTGGCTCTGCCTGGCTACGCCCTCGGTGCGTAGCTGCAAGACTTCGGCCGACAGGCTTTCGTTCTCGGCTTGCCTGTCGGCGAGTGCGCGCGCATGGCGCGATCGGGTCTTTTCCAGCTCCGCTTCCAGATCTGCATGGGCCTGCTGCAGCACCTTGAAGCGGGCGATGTCCATACGGGTGGCCGCGCCTGCCTGATGCTGCAACATGTGCATATCACGCAGTAGCACGTCCCGCAGGACATCGTCGCTGCGCGGATGGGTCAGAGCGGCCCAGAATGTACCCGCCACATCGCCCTGGCGTATGGCTGCCGTCCACCGCTGCGCAACGTCCAACGCCGTCTTGGCCGTACGCAAGGCCTGAATGTCGCGGGCGTAGCGCCGATCCAGCTCGTCCTGAAGGCGCTTGGACAAGCGGTTGCGCTGCATGCACTCGGCTACGGCCCCCACGTGGATTTCGTAGTCGTCGGCCTGTGCCTGTCCGCCCAGCGTCTTGTTGACCAGCGTGCGCAGCGTGTTCAGCGGCAGGCATACGCCGATCACCGGGCAATGGCAGGCATGGGGCAGGTCCCATAGGCGCCGGCGGCGCGAGCCGGGGACGTCGCTGGCATCGGGTTTGCATTGCTCGCACACGAGGCGTCTCCTGCAAGGGATGAGTGTGATCCAGATAATAAATGAGAATTATTATCATTTCAAGGGATCGGCTCAAACAGGAAACACCGGTTTCGGGCGATCGCGCCAAATAGTGGCTTGAAGCGCCCGCCGCGCGCCCGCCGTCCCGCCTAAGGCGTGGCGGCTGCATCCCGGGCTGCTACTGGCAGGTGAATACCAGCGTGGCTTCTTTGGAACCCAGGCCGGTCGCGCCATTGGAATAGGTCTGGGGGTCGATCATGCGCCGGCTCTGCTCGGCGCAGAATGCCTTGGCGCGATCGCGCGTCTTGTTTTTGACGTCCACCCAGGACATGGCATGGTAGCCCGCGTTGTAGGACACGCGGTAGCGGTCCTTGCCTGCGACAGGCTGGACTTCGGTCATGTAGCTGGCGCAGGCAGTCAGCAGCAGGGCGGGGAGCAGCAGCACGAGAGGGCGCAGAGACTTCACGGCACTATCCTGGTTGGCGAGGCCGTCAGTGTACCGGAGCGCGGGTTGCGCGGTGGGCATGCTAGCATCGGCGCCCAGCCTTTCGTTGCGCACATTTCGCTTGCAACGCGCCGCGCGCCGCGCTTTTTCGCGGCGCTTTCCTTCTAGAGCTAGACCATGGAAATTCAGGAACAGATCGCCGTCATCGTCCATACCATCTCCCATCAAGGCGGGCGCATCGATGCCCTGCACGCAGCGCTCGCCTCGGTGCTGATCATGGCAAAGGAAACGCCGCAATTGCGCGAAGCTATCGAAACCCGACTGGAACAGCAATATGCCGGCCTGCTGGCCGGCTCCGAGAACCCGCAGTACGTAGCGGGCTTCGAGAGCATGCGCGATGCGTTGCTGGCCGCACTCAAGGGCTGACGCACCGGGCGCCTGCATACCGGGACGAATTTGCCCACAGCTTTTGTGGACAACTCTTTGGATAGCCTTGGCATAGATGCAAAATGCCCTTGCCGTTCAAGCACTTGATTGGACTGCTCAGCTTTCGGGCAGACGCGGCCAAATTCTCTCCGATGATTTTGTCCGTGCAGGTTTTTATGATGTGTGCTATAGTTCAGTTCTTCAGACGCGGGGTGGAGCAGTCTGGCAGCTCGTCGGGCTCATAACCCGAAGGTCGTAGGTTCAAATCCTGCCCCCGCAACCAGTATCATCTACGCCCCTCGCCGCCAAGGCGAGGGGCGTAGTACTTTTGAGGGTCACATATGGCCCATCTCCGTCTTGTCCAATAACGGGGGTTGCCTAGAGTTGGGCGCTGAATTTTCCGTGCTTGGGTAACGCCAATCGGGCCAGCGCGGTTTCCAGCGATTCCAGCATAAGGTGGTAGCCATCGATGGCGGCCTGGAAATCGGCTTTAGAGAACGTTTCGGGCATCGGTGTAGAGACTTTGAGCTTTTTCAGCTTCGGCAGCGCGCAGGCGGACCGTAATTGCGCCGGATTACCCAATTTTCGCCAGAGCGTCGTCGGTCAGCCGGGTGGCGGTATCCGGGAAAGCGTTCAGGCGCGGGCCAAGGTGGAACGTGCGGGTCCGAGCGCCTGGGCTGTGAGGCCGTAGGCGGCGATGCGCTCGGGCAGCGGCAGGCCGCGGATCAGCGCGCAGCAGGCCTCGCCCATGGCCGCCGAGGTCTGGATGCCGTAGCCGCCCTGGGCGACCAGCCAGAAGAATCCCGGCGCGTCGGCCGCGTAGCCGCCGACGAGACCGCCGTCGGCCACGAAGGAGCGCAGGCCGGCCCAGGTGCGTGCCGGCCTGCGGATGGAGAGCGTGGTCATGGTCTGGATGCGGTCGATGGCGATGGCGATGTCCAGCTCCTCGGGCACCACATCGTGCGGCTCGACTGGATCGGCGTTTGCCGGGGAACCGAGCAGCATGCCGGCATCGGGCTTGATGTACCAGTCCTCCTCTATGCCGATGACCATGGGCCAATGCCGGATATCGGCTCCGTCGGGCGGCGTGAAGGTGAAGGCCGAACGCCGGCAGGGCGTCAGGCCTATGGTCTTTACGCCGGCCAGGCCTGCAAGGACGTCGCCCCACGCACCGGCGGCGTTGACGATCACGGGGGCACTCCAGGTGCGGCCGCCAGCCTTGGCATGCCACAGGCCGTCACGGCGTTCGAGCGCCGTGACTTCCATATTGCAGGCGATCTCGCCGCCGGCCTTGCGCAGACCGCGCAGATAACCTTGATGAATGGCATGTACATCCAGGTCGGAGGCGTCGGGTTCATAGATGCCGCCGCCGACCTGCTCTGGGCGTAGGCAGGGCGCCAAGGCGCAGGCCTGCGCCGCGTCCAGCAGGCGCATGGTCTTGGAAACCGTGCGCAACGTTTCCCATTCCTGCTCCAGTTGGGGTTTCTGCTCCGGTGTGGCAACGACCAGCGCGCCGCGCGGCGATAGCAGGGGCGTGTCGCTGAAGCCGGCGGGCGGCGCATCGAGGAAGGCGCGGCTGGCCAGGGTGAGGGCGCGTACCTGAGCGGGGCCGTAGCCCTCCATGAAGAGCGCGGCGGAACGCCCGGTTGCGTGATAGCCCGGGTGGGCTTCGCGCTCGAGCAGCACCACGCGGCCGTGAGGAGCCAGCCAGTAGCCGACGGACGCTGCCGCGATGCCGGCTCCGATGACGAGAAAATCGATCTGTTCATTCATAAGGATCCGATCGGATTAAAAATTGCGTATGCGCAAATTTGCGTTAACGCAAATATTAGCCATGGATTTATTCATTAGGATTCAGTGTTTTCCCTATATTTCATACGGGAAAGCACCCATCAGATTGCTTTAACGCAATTTTTGAGAATGCAGACTGTCTGGCCCTGGCATAATCGCCGCCGGAGGCGGCTTCATCATCGAAGGCAAACTGGAGGCGTAGCGCGCACGGTGTCGAAATCCAAATCGCAAACTCTCGACTGGGCAACCCTGGGTCGGCGCCTGCGTACCGCTCGCAAGCAATTCGGTTGGACCTTGACCGAGGTGGCGCAGCGTTCGGGCGTGTCAAGCACCACGATCTCGCGTGCCGAGCGCGGCCAGCTTGCGCTGGGTTACGAGAATTTTTCGGCACTGGCCCGCGTGCTGGGCATGGGCATGGATATGGCGGCTATGTTCTCGGAGGACGACAGCCAAGTCGGCCAGCTTCAGGGTCCGATCGTCACCCGCAAGGACGAGGGCATGACCTACCGCGGCCTGGCATTCTCCTATCGCTTCCTGGCGACGCAGGCCGTGGGCAAGCAGATGATCCCTACGCTGAGCACCGTCCATGCGCGCCGCATCAACGGCGCGCAGGACTACGCTCGCCATGACGGAGAAGAATTCGTCTATGTGATCAACGGTTCGATCGAGGTCTATTTCGAGAACGGCAATTGCCTCGCGTTGTCGGCCGGCGACTCGCTGTATTTCGATAGCCGCATCGGCCATGCTTATGTCTGCACCAGCCGCCGGCTGGCGCGTATCGTGGGCGTCTGTACCCGCGAGAGCACGCTGATGGCTGCTGCCCGCGCCGGCGCCCAGCAGAGTGCGTCGCCGTAAGCGAGCGAGCGATGGCGACGTATCGCTGTGCCGCCATGGCACGGCCAATGCTTGGGCTTACGCGCCCATCTGGCGAAAAAGAAAAGCGCGACAGACGCTGCACCCGGGCTAATCCTGGCTTGTCGCGGCGATGCGACACATCGGTTCCAGCGCTCGTCTCGCTTGCCCCTGGACCGCGAATTTGCAGTGCCGGTCAGCATGGTGTCTTCGCATGCGCGTTTGCTGCCGTCGCGCACATGCGTTTTCGTGGAATGCATGACCAGGGAATTGCGCAAAGCCCGGCATGCACTGCAATGGCAGATACCGGCGGCCGGCGGCGTTAGGGCATAATTGCGCGCAGGGCAATCAGGAAACCATGATGCGAAATTTCTCAGGAACGCGCGGTCTTGCCAAAGCTTGCGCTGTGCTGGCGCTGGCCGGTGGATTGGCCGGTTGCGCCAACACCGGTCTGATGCAGGCCAAGGGCGTCTCCGACAGCTTTGTCGTGAACACCGATGTCGATTCGGCCTATCGCCGCGCCTTGGAATATGTGCGCGTTTGCGATACGTCCCGCAGGCACCCGTACGGCCAGACCTACGCCATCACGCGCGAAAACGATCTGTCGCCGGACGAGGGCATGTTCGGCATAGGCTCGGGGTTCTCGGATACCAGCGCGAAAAAGAATCCGCCTACCCAGTCGGCGCTGGGTCGCATCCGCATCTTCAAGGTCGGCGAAGAGGCCAAGATACTCGAACTGATCCAGGCCAAGGGCGAATCGGTCGAACCGGTCACCACGCGTGTCACGGTCACGGTGCTGGGCAAAGGCATCTGGGATCAGGCGGAGCTGGCTGCGGCGCGCAAGTCGATCGAGTCGGCCACGCCGGTTTGCCGTTCTCTGGAGTAGGCGATGCAGGCGCCGTACAGGCAATTCGCAGCCATGCTGCGTCTGGTTGCGGCGTTCAACGGCGTAGCGGCGCTATTGCTGACTTCATTCTCCCTGGGCATCGTCGGGGGCGATACGGATTCGCCCGATCTTTCCCAACCGCTGGGCTGTTTTCTGTTCGGCCTCGCGGCGTGCTGCCTGGCGCTGCTGCTGATGTTCGCTACGCAATTGCGGTGTGCCCGAGGCGAACGCGAGTCGCGTCCGCCCCGCGTGCGCCTGGGGCTTACCCTGGCTGCGCTGGCATTCGCCAGCGGGGTGGCCGGCTTTGCCATGGGCTGCTGGTCGGCGTGTTCGATCGATACCTCCGATAACGGGCAGGCCTCCAATACCTTGACGGTGTACGCAGGCACGCCATCGGTACATTTCGAAGACAAAAAAGTAGCTTTTTACCGATAGACGCCAGGTTTGGCACAATTTAATATACGCATTGCGTATAAAAATGTGTCGCGCGCTTGCGGCAGATGATCGCGCGACATCTCCACTCCTTTGGCGAGGCCGTCCATGTCAATTTCCCAGCAAGCTTTTCTGCGCGACGCCATGCGCCGCCTCAATCTCACTCGCGACCTGTTCGCTGCGCGTATCGGTGTCAAGCGTCGCGCACTCGATACCTGGCTGTTGCCTGAAGGCTCGCAGGAGTTCCGCACCATGCCCGAAGTGGTCGAGCGTTTTGTCGGCGAGATTGTTCAGAACAGTGATTTGCTTGAAAAATATACGCAAAGCGCACAGCCTGGTCCCTTGCGCGACCGCATTGCCTGGCGCGGCAAGCATCAACTGATATCGGTCGACCAGTTCACCCGCGAATCGGCCGAAGACCTGTTCCGCGTCGCCGACATGATGCAGCCCATCGCGCGCCGGCGTAAAGTTTCGCGCGTGCTCGAAGGCGCCGTCCTGGGCAATCTGTTCTTCGAAGCCAGCACGCGCACGCGCGTGAGCTTCGGCTCGGCCTTTTGCCGGCTGGGCGGCTCGGTGTGCGACACCACAGGCTTTACCTTCTCGTCCATGGCCAAGGGCGAATCCATCTACGACACCAGTCGCGTGATGAGTGGCTACGTCGATGCGCTGGTGGTGCGCCACCCCGAGAAAGGCTCGGTGGCCGAATTCGCGGCGGCGACCAATATTCCTGTGGTCAATGCGGGTGACGGTCCGGGCGAGCATCCCAGTCAGGCCTTGCTCGATCTTTACACCATCCTTACCGAGTTCTCGCGCCTGGGCAAGTTGCTCGACGGAGCGCATGTCGCCATGGTGGGCGATCTCAAGTATGGCCGCACGGTGCATTCGCTCATCAAGCTGCTGTCGCTCTACAAAGGCATCAAATTTTCCCTGGTGGCTCCGCGCGGCCTGGAAATGCCCGAGGCCGTCATTGAGCAGGCGGCGCGCAATGGCAACGTCATCGAGCAAAAGTCCTCGCTGGCCGAAGGCCTGTCGGGCGCCGACGTGATCTATGCAACGCGCGTACAGAAGGAGCGCTTTATCGGCGAGGACGCCGAAAGCGCCTACACCCCCGATTTCCAGGTCAGCAAAGCCACCATCAACGCCTATTGCTCGCCCGATACCATCGTCATGCACCCGTTGCCACGCGACAGTCGTGAGGGGGCCAACGACCTGAGCACCGATCTGAACGACGATTCGCGCCTGGCAATCTTCCGCCAGACCGATAATGGCATCCCCATCCGCATGGCTATTTTCGCCGTGCTGCTGGGGGTGGAAGATCTGGTGCAGCATTCCATGCGCGACGTCACCTGGAGGCATCCTTCGCATGTGGGGCCCGACGACTCGTCGTTCCACGGCCTGGATTGAGCCGAACTGGGCGCCAGGGCGCTGGGCCGAATGTTAACCTTCGGCCATGACTATGCAGAATTCCAAGCTTGGCCTGTATCTCGAAGACCTCGCCATCGGGGCGCATTTTCGCAGCGGCTCCTACACCATGGGCGAGGACGAGATCAGGCAGTTCGCCCGGCAATATGACCCGCAGGTTTTTCATCTCGACGACGCCCAGGCGCGCGAAACCTTGTTCGGCGGACTGTCGGCCAGCGGCTGGCATACGGCCGCGGTGACAATGCGCCTGCTGGTCGAGGGCGGTCTTCCCATAGCCAGCGGTCTGATCGGCGCGGGTACCGAACTGCGCTGGCCCCGCCCCGTTCGGCCGGGCGACACACTGACGGTGCAAACCACCGTGCTCGACATCACGCCATCGCGCTCCAAGCCCGACCGGGGCATTGTGCTGTGTCAGAGCGATACACTCAATCAGCATGGCGAGCTGGTCCAGCAATCGACGTCCAAGGTGCTGGTGCTGCGCAGGCCAAAGCCAGAGACGCTCTGAGGCAAGGTCGCCGTGAAGCGCCTTATCGCAGTCATCATCTGCTTTTCCGTGGTGGCGACGGCCTATGTGGCCTATGTCATCACGCAGCGGCAGGCTGCGCTGCATGAAGTTTCCCGCGATATCGATTCATGGTCCGTTAGCCAGACGCTGTCGGAATACATGCGGCTCGAACACGAGCTTGCACAATATCAGCTTGGCACGCCTGGCGTGAACGCCGATGACTTGCGGCTGCGCGTGGATATCATGCTGGGACGGCTGGACCAGCTCAAGGAAGGCAGCCTGGGACGGTTCATGCAGCAGAGTAGGGCACGCGCGACGCTACTTGCCGATCTGCACGACACCCTATGGGCCTTGGACAAAGGGCTGGACGCGCCGCCTCCTGCCGATTTTCATGTCGAGATCGAGCGGCTGGGCAAGCTCGACGCGCCTATGGCCAGGCTTGCCGCTCGCGTCATCGCAGCCAATACCGCTCAGATCGACGCTCAGGAAAAAGACCTGCAGAAACTGCATCTGTTCTATTCCGCGCTGGCCGGCAGCCTTATGCTGTGCGGCGTTGCCTTGATTCTCATGCTGCTGCGCCAGAACCGTCTGCTCAGGCGGGCCCAATCCGACATGAACCAGCTTGTCGACGATCTGCGCGTAGCCTCCGCGGAGATGCTCGATCAGAGCAACCAGATGGCGCACCTGGCCAATCACGACTACCTGACGGGCCTGGCGAACCGCATGCTCTTTCGTCTGGAACTCGACAATCGCCTGCAGGCCGCCGCGAGCGGCGGTGCGTCGGTTGCCGTCTTCTTTCTCGATCTCGATGGATTCAAGGACGTCAACGACACGCTCGGCCACGATGTGGGAGATGTCCTGCTGGAGGAGGTGGGTGCTCGCCTGAAGTATTCGACCACCGAGGCGGACCTGGTCTGCCGTTTGGGCGGCGACGAATTTTCCGTGTTGAGCACGGCCAGTTCGCAGGAGCAGGCCCTGGAACAGGCCCAGGGCCTGATCGCCGAAATGAGCGACCCCTACATCATCAGTGGACGGGCGATCAATGTAGGCGTCAGTGTCGGCATCTGCCTTACACGCGGCGAGCTGGAGTCGGACACGGTGCTCAAGCAGGCGGACCTCGCCCTTTATGAAGCCAAGCGGCTGGGGCGCGGCCGCGCCTGTATTTTCCGCCAGGAGTTGCAGACGCGGTTCCTGGGACGCAAGTCCCTCGAGGCCGATCTGCGGCGCGCCTTGATCAAGGAGGAATTCGAAGTCCACTACCAGGCTCAGATCGATGCGCGCACAGGTTTGATCTGCGGATACGAGGCATTGCTGCGCTGGAATCATCCGACCATAGGCCGTGTGCTGCCGTCCGATTTCATTCCCGTGGCGGAGGAAACCGGCCTGATCAACGCCATCGGTGACTGGGTGCTGCGTACCGCTTGCCGAGAGGCCGCGAAATGGAATCAGTCGTTGCGCATCGCGGTCAATCTGTCTCCGGTCCAGTTCCGCAACCGGGCACTGCCGCTATCGGTGCGGCAGGCGCTGGATGAAAGCGGCCTTGCCCCTAACCGGCTGGAACTCGAGATCACAGAATCCACGCTGCTCGACCATGGCGAGCTGACGCTGGAAGCCTTGAGCAGTTTCAAGCAATCCGGGGTGCAGATCGCCATGGACGATTTCGGTACGGGGTATTCGTCGCTTGGAACGCTGCGCCGGTTCCAGTTCAACCGGATCAAGATCGACCAGAGTTTCACGCGCGACGTGCCGGGCAGGCGCGACGCGGTGGCGATCATCACGCTGGTCATCGGCGTTGCGCGCAGCCTGGGCATAGAGACGACGGCCGAAGGCGTTGAGACCGAAGAGCAGTTGGAGCATCTCAAGTTGTTGGGCTGCGACCAGATGCAAGGCTACTTTATCGGCAGGCCCGGCCCCGCCAGTACCCTGGCGCATCTGCGCCTATAGGGTTACATCGTCAGCGCCAGCCGCGGCCGGGCTCCCTGGCCGTCGCCCGAGGTAATGCCGGCCGCCGACGCCTCGAAGCGGAAGATGGACACGGCATCGCGCAATCCGGCCGCCTGGTCTTCCAGGGATTGGGCGGCGGCTGCGGCCTGCTCGACCAGCGCGGCGTTCTGTTGCGTTACTTCGTCCATCTGTATGACTGCCTTGGCGACGTGCTCGATGCCATGGGACTGTTTCTGCGAAGCAGCCGCGATTTCGCCCATGATGTCGGTTACGCGGCTGACCGCCGCGATGATCTCGCCCATGGTGCGGCCGGCCTGGTCCACGAGCGCCGAGCCGGTTTGCACGCGTTCGACGGAGGTTTCGATGAGTGTCTTGATTTCCTTGGCCGCATCGGCCGAGCGCTGCGCAAGGTTGCGCACTTCGCTGGCTACCACTGCAAACCCGCGTCCTTGTTCCCCGGCGCGCGCGGCTTCCACGGCCGCGTTGAGTGCAAGGATGTTGGTCTGGAAGGTGATGCCTTCGATAATCGTGATGAACTCGGCGATCTTGGCCGAACTTTTATTGATGTCGCCCATGGTGTCGACCACCTGGTTGACAACGGCGTTGCCCTTGCCGGCGATTTCCGAGGCATTGGCCGCCAGCGTGCTGGCCTGGCGGGCATTGTCCGCGTTCTGCTTCACCGTATTGGTAAGTTCGTCCATGCTGGATGCGGTTTCCTGAAGCACCGACGCCTGCTCTTCAGTGCGCGAGGACAGGTCGATATTGCCCGCTGCGATCTCGCGTGTTGCCGTAGCGATGGACTCGCTGCCGCTGCGCACCGAGGATACCGTCTTGATCAAACCCTGTTGCATCTTCGCGATGCCTTGCATCAACTGCCCCATTTCATCGCGCGTACGCACGACGATGGCGCGGCGCAGGTCGCCCGAGGTGATTGCATCGAAATGGCCCAACGCTTCCTTCAGGGGGGTGCCTATGGCACGGCGCAATACCAGGTATGAGCCGAAAGCGGCCACCAGGCCGGCCACCAGCGCGGCGATCGTCACAATGCGCAGCAGGCCGAACGTAGCCTGCGCTTTTGTGTAGCCGCTGTTCGCTTCGTTGATCAGGTATTTGTTCAGTTCGCCGTCGGCAGCCGACAGTGCGCTATAGGCGGTCTGCATATGGCCCGCCGTTTCGGCGAGCGCGATCCGGTTGCTGTTGGTGATGGCGCTCTCATATTCCTTCACGGCCGCCTTGTAGGCGGTGCGCTTGGCCGTGATCACGCTTGCAAGGTGGTCTTCTTGCGTCGAGCGCGGCATCGCCAGGAACGTGCTCCACCATTTGTCGGACTGGCTGATAAATCCATGCGATCGTCCTACTATCGTGTCCGCTTCCGACGAACCCATCACCAGTGTGGCGCGGTCCAGCGCCAGGCGCGCCCGCGTTGCGAAGATCTCGGCATTGCTCAGGGCCGTGGCACTCGGCATCTGGACGGTCGCCGTGTCGCGCAATGCGTCGTTGGTCTGGCTCATGCCAACCAGGCCCAGCAGGCCCACCACCAGCAGCAGCGCCGCCAGGAATGCCATGGTCGCTCCGATTCGTGCCTTGATGGAAATGCCTCTTATCAACATTTATTTTTCCCGAAAACCATCGCAGAGGATGTGGGGCGGTCGCGATGCGATGCGTCCAGACGCGAGCGGCCCTCGGCGCACAACGCGCCCACGCTTGTTTACGACGCAATCGGACGTACTTGAATCCGTGTAAACACTAGTTTGCGCGGGGGCGCCAGACGGACCCCCTGCGCACTTCGAGCCATTCGCGCAGAGCGAAGCCGCAGAAAAGAATGGCCGGGAGAGAGCGAAAGGCGGCCGCGAACGTGTCAGATGGGAAACCGGCCAGCTCGATCAAATTCGATCGGCCAGTGTGTTGTTCAGATCATCCTTAGCGCGATTTGCGATTGAATTTTTTGGCTACAAACTGACACCGACGACTGATGGGTCGTCTAAACAGGCACCAAAGTAGGATGGTAGTATTTCTGCTGGACCGGTACGCGCTGACACACGCACCGGTCCAACACCAGCCCTTACTCGCCTGCGGCTCGACGTCATCTTTCTCTGCGAGACTCACGGTCGCTGCCGCGACAGACACGAAATATGTGCGCGCAAGTGCATGAGCGAGGACACCCAAGAGAGGCTGGGAGGCTGCCTGCGTGACGGCTCTCATACGGCATCCACAGCCGCGCCAAGGCTTCGCCGCCAAGCGCACTTAGCGGAATTTGAGTGGGGCGTAAAGTGCGCTTCGCCTTGGCATGACCGTCGCGATTGCTGCGGTCTCGTCATCGATCGGCGAGCGGTCAATTCAGATACGGATGGCCCAGAAAGGAAAAGACATGCATCTCACGCGCGATGAACTCGTAGCCCGTTTGATCAAGGCTGGCGAACTCGAGGTAATAGGTGGGGATCAGATTGAGACGGACAGTTACTTCGACACGGAACGGTTCCGCTTTCACGGTCCCGGCGGCTTCGAGGCGGACTACAGCGGGCTTACCGACTACTTCAAGTCCATACGAGCAGCGTTCGACGATCGCTCGATCCGTCGGGGCATTATCATCGTCGAAGGTGGCTACGTCGCTTGCCAGACGTGGATTGAGGGACGATTTGTTCGTGAGTTCACACAGTCGCCAGTCGGCCCACTTCCCCCGAACGCAGAGCGTGTCGTCTGGGATCTGTCAAACATCTTCCGGTTCGACGATGACGGCCGTCTGATCGAGGAGTGGGTGCGGACCGACTATCGGAGCTTCCTTAGTCAACTTGGAGCGGAGGGGCGATAGGCGCCACCCGTATTGGGGGATGCGCGAGCAAAATTGACCAGAGAGTGCAATCGGCTGCGAGCGAATTAGGGCGATTGAGGATAGTGAGGAATTGCCTGACTAAGGCACACCCACGGTTGCGCACTAGATGTCCAGATATCCAGCATCGGCTCAAACCCCGACGGATTGTCCAGCGTAGGGAAACGGATGGACATAACTTCTGGAGCAGTCTCGCCACGCGTGAACAGAGGAGAGCCGCAAGCGGAGCAAAAGCTGCGAGTCGCGAGTCTGCCGCTGCTAGCACGAACCGAGTATGTCTTCGGCGTGCCGCTGATCGTCATCTCCGAGACCCGCACGAGCAAGCCGGAAGCGAAAGGAGCGCCACTTGAGCGCTGACAGTCCAGGCAATGGCAATTGAGCGTCGCAACTGGCGCACGCGCGCAGATATAACGGATCGCTCCTCATGCACACCCGCCAGAAAATGGAGCTGTCATATCGCTGTTTCCTTTTTTCACCTACCGACCGGATTGTTGACCTGACTGGTTGACGGCCGATCAAGTTCATCTGATCCAGGTGGCCGGACACATCCTCCAGCAACCAGCCAGACGCTGCCCGTAATGCGATTTCTTCGGGGCGCTTGCTCATGCCGACGTCGCTTTGATGGTTTTCGTCACAACGCCTGCCGCTCGCAATTCTCGCGCAACAATCTCATTGAAACTCTGCGTCGGATTCATTTCGCACAGCATGCCAACCTTGATCCAGAAGGCCGCTTGCGCGTTGATCGACCGGCAAGACACGACGCTCGCTTTGCGCAGTTGATCGTGTAGATCGTCGTCGATGTTCACGATACCCATATTTTTCTCTATATATAATTCATATATGGATCATATATTCATATCGGATTGCCGTGCAAGTGATCGCTGCAGATTCGGCAAAGCGGTTTTCTGACATGCTTTGAATCCGGCAACGCGGCCTTGTTAGAGAGCCGCGAGCGCCTGTTGGCGCGCGTAACGCATTGGTTGGATGCGCCGTTGCGCGCCTTCCTGCAATCCGTCGAGGATGAGAAGCCGGATTTCAATTTGATCGGACTTGCCCATGCGGCCCCGTTGCGGCTGTGCGACGCACGTTGAACCACCTGGCGCAGCGCATGGCGACCAAGCGCGATGCTGTAGTCACCCTTGCCACGGCTCAAGATGTGCGCCGCACCTTACCGGATCGGGATGGTGCTCACTGCCGCGCTCCGCGAAACAAGGGAAGCTCAGTCGAAGGTCTTCACGCCGTCCCAGCGAACCGGGTGGGCCATGGTGAGCAGCGGGCGTCGACGAACGCACGTCAAAATTCTATCGCATCGTCGCCAGACGGTTGGAGCGGGTAGAGTCCTGCACGAAGCCGCCGGCAGAGGCGGGAATGCGTGCCAGAAGCTTGGCCCTCGGAAACCACTGAGTGGGAATAAGAGCATAATATTCTTTCTATTTTTGCCTATTAAAGTAATAATATTATCCTTATGGCTAAAAAAACCGCTCCCTTACTGCCAGGTACCGAGCTGCGCTTGCAGCAGCTCGGGGAGCGTTTACGCTTGGGACGTCTGCGCCGTCGCCTGACCGGCAAGCAGGTCGCGGAACGGGCGGGCATGACGCCAGTCACATTGCGGAGTTTGGAGCGGGGCAGTTCCGGGGTCACGATAGGCGCCTATTTGGCCGTCATGCAGGTATTGGGTGCGGACAAAGACCTGGATCTCCTGCTAAAGGACGACCTACTCGGCCGAAACCTGCAGGATGCAGCTCTGCCAAGGCGATCACGCGCCACAAAGCAAATTGCACCCCCTGCGCCCAAGCGTCCGGCCTCTACGCCTGCTCCCTCCGAAAAGGCCGAACCCTCCGTCGCGGGCAATTGGACGGCTGATGACACGTTCGTCAGCGCAGACAGCCTGGCCTCTCTCATCAAGATTCCCAAGCCGGGCAAGAAGGGGCCGGCGAGATGAACAACGGGCTTATTGCCGTCTATGGAGATTGGGACGGCCTTGCCGAGCCTCTGAGATTAGGCAGGCTTTACACGCACCTCGCTGCCGCCCAGGAAGTCTTCGAATACGAATTCGACGACGAAGTGCTGAATCGGCCAGATATGGCTGGTCTCAAGCTCGACCCGCGGCTCGGCTGGTTCACGGGCCGACAGTATCCGCCACAAGGACAGGAGACGTTTGGCGCATTCAGTGACGCCAGCCCGGATCGATGGGGGCGCCTGTTGATGCGCCGGCGGCTGGAGCGGGCGCAGCGCGCCGGCCGGGCCGACCCCAAGACGCGGCTTTATGAATCGGACTACCTGATGGGCGCTCATGACGCATATCGCGTCGGTGCGCTGCGTTTTCGGCGTGACGACGAAGGCCCGTTCCTGGACGATCAGCACGACATTGCAGCGCCTGCGTTTGTGCAATTGCGCGCGCTAGAGGCCGCAAGCCTGGCCCTCGAGCGCGATGAAGACAATACGGCGAGCGAAGTCGACGTATGGCTGCGCATGCTGATCGCACCCGGCGCTTCATTAGGGGGCGCACGTCCCAAGGCCAGCGTGGTCGATCCAACAGGACACCTCTGGATCGCCAAGTTTCCCAGTGTGCGTGACGACTATGACGTCGGAGCCTGGGAAATGGTGGCGTACACCTTGGCCAATGCCTGTGGGCTTGACGTGCCCGATGCGCTGGTCCGGCGGTTCGGCAGTGCTCACCACACCTTCCTGGTTAAACGGTTCGATCGCACGTTGCAGGGTCGGCGGCGGCACTTTGCTTCCGCGATGAACCTGACCGGCCATCAGGATGGTGATGATGCCTCGACAGGCGCAAGCTACCTGGAAATCGCGCAGGTGTTGATGACCGACGGCGCGAGCACCGATGCCGATTTGCGAGAGCTATGGTCGCGCATTGTCTTCAATCTACTCGTGTCCAATACCGATGACCATCTGCGCAACCACGGTTTTCTGCTGAAACCGGGACAGGGGTGGGCACTTTCTCCAGCATTCGATATGAATCCGGCACCCCGCGCCCACGGACTGAAGCTCAATATCAGCGAGTCGGACAACGCGATGGATCTGGAATTGGCGCAGTCCGTTGCGCCTTACTTCAGAGTTTCCGTTGAGCAGGCCGAAGAAATTATTTCGAACCAGATTCATGTTGTTTCGCAGTGGCAGACGATCGCCGATTCTCTTTCAATCTCCCACAGAGAACAGCAGCAAATGGAAGCTGCCTTTCGTCTTGCCTGTTTTTGAGTTCTCGACGATCGCCCACCTTCAGCGATTGCCGGATTCAGCGCATGCACAGTGCAGTAATGCGCAATTGCCGATAAGCAGCCACCAGCGCATCGAGGTCGAATGCCCGATTCAATCCGCTTGGATTGGGCAAGACCCATGCGCGCGCACCGCCAAACGGTTTTGCTTGCGGTCCCCACTCGATGTCGGGCGTGCCGCAAATCGCCGACAGTGCCATCTTTCCGAGGAAAGCGACGTACCGTGGCGCGTACAGCTCGATCTTGCGCCGCAGAGCATCCCCGGCCCGTTCGAGTTCCGAGCGCGAAAGCTCGGCAGCCCGCGCGGTCGGTCGTGGGGCCGCGGTGGTAAGACCGCAGCCATATCGAAGAACCGTGTGATCGTCTTCGGGACGGATCTGCTCGGGGGTGAAACCTGCACGATGCAGGACTTGCCAGAACCGGTTGTTTCTGCCTTCAAAGTGATGGCCCGTCGACGCCGCGCGCAGGCCGGGATTGATTCCGCAAAATACGACCGACAGGCCCGGTTCGAGCAGGTCGGCAAGAGATGGGCAGGTGTCCACGTTATTCTGGCCTGAAGCCGGCGGTATCCCAACCCGCGGCGCCCCGAGTGCGGCCAGGCGCGCCTATCCAGTGAATTGCGCAGGCGACAAGCCCGAGTGCGATACCGAAGACGACGATGCCGGTCCAGCCGAAGCGGGCCATCAGCCAGCCGCTGGCTATTGTGCCGACGGCGCCGCCAAAGAACGTGGCGGTCATGTAGAGGCTGTTGATGCGGCCCTGTGCTGACGGATCGACGGCAAAGGCGCGGGTCTGGTTGGATACCAGGCCGGCTTGCACGCCGATGTCGAGCACAATGACGCCGAGCACCAGAAAAGCCAGAGACACGTTCGCGCCGTAGAGCAGCAGATAAGCCAGCGTGACGATACCGATGCTGGCTCCAACCACGGCGCGGGTCCCGATCCGATCGGAGGCACGGCCGCCGAGTGACGCGGCAAGCGCACCCGCCGCGCCGATGAGACCGAAGCCTCCCGCCCACGCGCTGCCCAGATGCCACGGCCCATCGGCAAGGAGCGCCGCCAGGTTGACCCAGAAAGCATTGAAGCAGGCCCACAGCAGCGCCTGAATGATCATCGATTCGCGAATCGGACGATGATCCCGCGCCAATGGCCAAAGCGAAGCGAGCAGTCGGCCATAGGAGAGTGTCGTGGAGGGCACGCCCCGTGGCAGGAGCAAGGCGGCGGCGACAAAGACCGGCACCATGAATGCCGCTTCGAGGCCGTAGACCGCGCGCCAGCCGTATGCCGCGCCGACTGCGCCGGCGATCGTGCGGCCGAGCAGGATGCCGACCATGATGCCGCTGACGACCGTTCCGACCGAACGTCCCCGCTCTGTCGGCCGTGACATGACGGCTGCGAAGGGCACGAGTTGCTGCGGCACGCAACTGACGATGCCAAGACCGAAAGAAGCCGCGATCAGCGTCCAGATGCCGGGTGCGACGGCCGCCGCCGCCGCGAAGACGAAGGCAAGCGCGATCTGGCCGAGCACGAGCTTGCGCCGATCGAAGCGGTCGCCAAGCGGCAACAGCAACGCCAGTCCGGTCGAAAAACCGAGCAGCGCTGCCGCGGCGACAAAATCGACCTTTGTCACGTCGACCCTCAAGCCTGCCTTGATCAACGGCAAGATAGGCTGGGTGCAATAGATGTTGGTGATCACCGCGCCGGCGATGATCGCCATCATGAGGATCTTGCCGCGCGATGCGATCGCGGGCGCGGTTGGGCTATCGGGTGTGGTGGTGGGGGCGCGCACGGGATTCTCCTTTTATCTCAATCTCTCCGATACTTGCAGCGGCATGCTGCGACTCGGGGCTTGATTACGAACCTTACGCGCTTGCATTTATAAAGAGAATCCGACTTTATTGAGAATAATTATTCCATTATTTGGTAGGGCTGGTCTGCGTGGAACTGATACCACCGAGTAGCTGTTTGAGGCGTGGCACGGCAAAATCGAGGAAGCGGCGCATTTTCAACGGCATCTGCCCACGCGCTACGTGGACAAGATGAACGGGAGCCGGTTGTGGCTCATACGCCTCGAAAAAGATTTGCAGCTCACCGCGCTCGATGGCTTGTGCCGCTTGGTAATGCAATAACCGGACGATGCCGACCTTGCGGATTGCCGCCTGGGCTGCGGCTTCCGCGGTCGTGACGGTCAAGCGCGGCAGGATGGGCACGTCGATCGCAGTGCCCGATCGTGGATTGCGAAAGCGCCAGGATGGCGAAGGCATGGGGGTATCCACGGTTACGCAGGGAAGACGCAGCAAATCATCGGGGGTCTGCGGCGTACCACGATCGGCAAGGAGCGCGGGGCTGGCGCACGTCACTGTCCGCATCACGCCGATTTGTGTTGCCACCATCGAGCTGTCGGGCAGCGCCCCGATGCGTACCGCCATGTCCACGTGGTCGCCGATGAGATCCACGTTGCGGTCGGACAAAATGAGCCGGATGTTGATTTCGGGGAAAGCCGCCAGGAAATCGGCGACAACGGGCAACACATGCAGGCGCCCGAACATAAGCGGCGCGGTCACGACCAATTCACCCTTGGGCTCGGTGAACTCACCGGCCGCTTCGCGCTCGGCCTCGTCGACCTCTTCAAGGATGCGGCGCGCCGCCGCAACGTAGGCGATACCGGCATCCGTGAGCGTGAGCTTGCGTGTCGTGCGGATCAGCAGCCGGGTGCCGAGCAGTGCTTCCAGGTCGGAAAGCTTGCGGCTGAGGGTGGCCAGCGGCACCTGCAAATCCCGTCCCGCCGCGGACAGGCTGCCTTTCTCCGTTACCGCCACCAGCATCGACATGGCTTCCAGACGGTCCAATTCAGTCTTCCAATAATTGGTGGATACATTCTTTATTTTAAGTAATTATCAATAAGGATGGAAAGGAACATGATTCGTCTGACCCAGGGTTTTTTAGCGTTGTCAGGCCCTGGTCAATTCCGATTCAATGTCAGCAATGGAGGCCCATCATGTCGTATGGTTTTCTCGATATCGCCGTAACGCCCAGCGTCAGGGCTGTGCAGGCCAAGATGGGCGTCGATCACCTCTGGCAGGACTTCAAAGGGCATCGCGACTTTGATCGATTCACCGAGCGCGAAGCCGCTTTCATCGCCGAGCGCGACAGTTTCTACCTTGCAACGGTTTCGGAAACGGGCTGGCCCTACGTTCAGCACCGCGGCGGTCCACGCGGTTTTTTCAAGCTGGTCGACGATCGGACGCTCGCTTTTGCCGACTATCGCGGCAATCGCCAATACATCAGCACCGGCAATCTTGCCGCCGACGGCCGTGTCTGCCTGTTTCTTATGGACTACGTCCACCGCGCCCGGCTCAAGGTCTACGCGCACGCAGAAATCCTTGCGCTCGATGACGCCCCGGCGCTGACCGCGCTTGTTACCGTGCCCGACTACAAAGCCACACTCGAACGCGTCTTTCGGTTGCGCCTGGAAACGTTCGACTGGAATTGCCCGCAGCACATCACACCGCGATTCACCGAGCAGGAAATCACCGAGGCGGTTCGGCCGCTGCGCGATCGCCTGGCTCGACTCGAAACCGAAAACGCCGAGTTGCGTGCGCGTCTTGTTGTGCGCCGCACCTTACCGGATCGGGATGGTGAATGATCCATTCGGGTACTGGTTGCACATGAACTCCACGAAGGCCCGAACCTTGGGGCTCTGCAAACGGCGAGACGTGTGCAGAACCCAAAGCTCGACTTCGTCGCCGGCAATGCCCCACGTCACCAGTTCGCCCTTTTCCAGCAGGCTTGCGATGATGGACTGCGGCACCATGGCCGCCCCTGCGCCGGCAGCGATGGCATCGCGGACCATCAAGAGTGACGACAGGCGTAGAACGGGTTGCGGTTCAACGGTGAATTGCCCATTGCGCACAGTCCATACATCGCCGTCGCGGTAGGTCGGCATGACGACTGCCGGAACCTTGAATGGCTTGTCGCGCCGACCTTTGGGCATTTGAACCGATGGTGCGGCGGCAAGAACCAACCTGTCTTTGGCAAAGCACCTGCCGACCAGCACACTGTCCTTGCGCGGATTGATGCGGATGGCGACATCGAAATGTTCGTCAACGAGATTGACCATGCGATCCTCGGCCACGGCTTCGATCTCGACGTCGGGATAGATCACCCGGAACCTGGCGGCAAGCAGCCCCAGTGCCGTCTGCGAAAACAGCAGCGGTGCCGCGATACGCAGACGGCCTCGCGGCGTGGCAAGACCATCCCGTGCCGCGGCTACCGCGTCGGCGACCTCGTGCATCGGTCCCTCTGTTCTGCTGAGCAATAGTTGACCGGCTTCGGTCAATGCCAGGCTATGCGCGCCTCGCTCGATGAGTCGAATCCCCAGTGCTTCTTCGAGATCGGCGACGCGACGCGATAGGGTCGCCTTGGGCCGGCCGCTGGCGCGGCTGGCTCTTCCAAAGCCGCCGTGCATGGCCACCAGTTGAAAGTCTTCGAGGGCATTGAGATCCATGGTGTCTCATTATTGATCCAAACCGTCTATATTTTAGAGTCTTTGTTTTGAATATGGAACTGCGTATTGTTTGGTTGTGCGCCATTTGTCGCGCCCAAACTATCCCTCAAAGGAGTTTCATATGAACAACGTTCGCGCATTGGTACTTACCGAATTTGGCGGCCCGAGCGCCGCCCAGGTTTCCTCAGTCGCGGCACCGACAGCAGGTGCAGGCCAGGTGCGGGTCCGCGTCCATGCCGCGGGCGTCAATGGGCTGGACTGGAAGGTCCGCGAGGGCTATGTCCGCGACGCCTATCCGCTGCAACTGCCCACCGTTCTGGGCATTGAACTGGCCGGCGTTGTCGACGCCGTAGGCCCGGGTGTTAGCGGGCTGCGCAAGGGCGACCGCGTGATGGGGCCGCTGGGCGGCATGGGCGCCTACGCTGACTTGGTGGCGGTCAATGCGGCCAATCTCAGTTTGGTGCCCGACTCGCTGGACTTCGTGGCGGCGGCCGCCTTGCCGGTCGCTTCGGTGGCCGCGTGGCAAAGCCTGAATCTCGCCGGCCCGATCCATGCCGGTCAGCGCATCCTGATCCAGGGTGCGTCCGGCGGCCTGGGCGGATTCGCGGTGCAGTACGCGCATCAGGCCGGTGCCGTGGTGTTTGCCACGGCCCTGAGCAAGCACGCCGACTACGTCCGCAGCCTGGGCGCGGATCACGTCATTGCCTACGACAAGGAGCAGTTCGAGGCCACGGCGAGCGACATCGACCTGGTGCTCGACTACGTCGGCGGCGAAGTGCTGAACCGCTCGTGGTCCGTGCTCGCCGACGATGGCGTCATCGTCAGCACCGCTTCGCCCGCCATTCTGGCAAGCACCCCTGCGGGGCGCCGCGGCCTCTGGTTCGTGAACACGCCGGAGGCTGCGCGACTGCAAGCGATCGCCGACGACGTGGTACATGGGCGCTTGCAGTCCAAGGTCGCGGCCGTTGTGCGCTTTGACGAGCTTTCCGAGGCGATCGAACTCAATCGGACCCAGCCGCAGGTCGGCAAGACCATTGTGGATTTTTCCCGCTGAATCAACTTTCCACAGCGGGGGCAGCGCATGGGCACCGCGAACCGGCGATCTGTGAACGGATCAGAGGCGCGCTGATTCGCGACCTTCATCGCGCCCTTCAAATTTAGACAAGCAAATCAATCCTGGACCAAGGAGTAATCATCATGACCATTCTCGTTACTGGCGCTACCGGCGCTGTCGGCGGCCAAGTCGTCGAACAACTCGCCAAGCGCGGCGCCGATGTTCGCGCGCTTGTCCGCGATCCCTCTAAAGCGAACTTTCCGGTGGGCGTCGGCGTCGTCCAGGGCGACCTGCTCGACGTCGATTCTTTGCGCAGCGCTTACTCAGGCGTCTCGACACTGTTCCTGCTCAACGCGGTGGTGCCCGACGAATACACCCAAGCGCTGATCGCGCTCAACGTCGCCCGTGAGGCCGGCATCGAGCGGATCGTCTATCTGTCGGTGATTCACAGCGACCTCTACGTGAACGTACCGCACTTCGCGGGCAAGTTTGGCGTTGAGCGCATGATCGAGAAGATGGGGTTCAACGCTACCATCCTGCGCCCCGCCTACTTCATCACCAACGACATAACGATCAAGGACGTGGTGACCGGATATGGCGTCTATCCCATGCCGATCGGCAGCAAGGGTCTGGCGATGGTCGACCCGCGCGACGTCGGCGAAATCGCGGCCATCGAGCTCATCGGCCGCGAGCAAGCTGCTGGCCCGCTTGCCCTCGACCGAATCAACCTCGTCGGTCCCGATACGCTGACCGGCGCGGATGTCGCCTCGATTTGGACGCAAGTCCTGGGTCGCCCGATCGCCTATGCGGGCGATGACACCGCCGGGTTCGAAAAGAACCTGCGGCAGTTCATGCCGAGCTGGATGGCCTTTGACATGCGCCTGATGAGCGAGCGTTTCCTCACCGACGGAATGATCCCTGAAACCGGCGATGTGCAGCGGCTGACCGCGCTCCTGGGGCGCCCACTTCGCTCCTACCGCGACTTCGTTTCCGAGATCGCGACCTCGGCCTGACTGCACAGGGTCGGCTCTGATCACTCCAAGGAGCAAAAACGGCGGGACTGCCTCCCCAGGACGCGTCCCGACCAGGAAGCTGCGGCTCGGGCCGTTGCCGAAAACCGATGTAGATGCCAGCAGGCGCGTGGGCGCTGCCCACCGACACCATCGAAGGCCTGGCTGGCCGGTTGCTTGTCGAAGGCAAGGCTGCCGCCGTCATCGAGGCCAAGTGAGGCGATGCCACCCTGCGCGGTGTGGCCAGGCAATTGGCCTTGCATGGCGAGCGAAACGTGATTGTCCGTATTGCGCCTGGCATTAGGGGAGAGTCGGGGCCTCATATCAATCGCTCCAGTTCGACCCTACGAATGGGACCGAGCTAGCCGTGAACGCCCACTTCCATCAGCAGAGACTTGATTCCATTCCAGCAGATCCCCACGCCGATGCACAACATCATGAACGCGGAAAGTCGTATCAGCACCGTTGTACCGGTGTCTCCGATCCACTTGCTGACTCGGTGAGCATAGCGATACGTCAGCAGAATGGTTAGTGCAATGACCGCGGCGCCAACGATGTCTGCAAGCAGCTGGATGACAGTGTGTTTGAGCGTGTCCGAGTGAAAGGCGCCGACGGTAATCGCAACGGAGATGACGCCGGCATCGATTGTCATGGGCAGCGTCAGCGGGGTAATTGCCCGTCCAAGCGCGATGATTTTGGCATGATGTTGGTCAGGTTTCACCTCGCCCGCCTTCGGCATATCGCCTAGAACCTTCCATGCCAGCGCGCACACAATGGCTCCTCCAGCCACTTGCACCACGGGTATCGAAATGCCGAATACGGCAAGCACGAAAGAGCCGAGCAACAACGACCCGAGTACAAAAATGAACGAGTAGAACGCGATGCGCTTGGCCAGGAAGGCGCGGGTTTCTTCATCGCAGCCGGGCGTCATCTTCAGGAATATCGGCGCATCGCCCAATGGATTCACCACGGGCAGGACAGCGCCGAGAATCAGCAGAACTGCCCCGCTAAGTTGTACCAAGTCAGGCCAGATCATGGCGTTCCGGCAATAGACACCGGATCTTCGCTTTTTCGGGGAGGCGAATTTTCGACAGAAAACGGCTGCCCCTGTACCTGGGGCGCCGATGGCCTGCATGAGGGAAAGGAGCGGATCTTTCCGCGGATACGCTGGCCGGGCCGCGGGTGATTCCTCCCCCCTTGATCAGTCGAGTGCATTCGCGTTGGCGACGGTCATGGGCTGATCTACGCGGTGCGCAGTGCGGCCAGCAGCGCCTTGGCCGCGGGCTCGGACGAGGCCGGGTTCTGGCCCGTGATCAGCAGGCCATCGACCACCACATGCGGTTGCCAGTCGGCCGCCTTGGTGAAATGCGCGCCGTGCTCCTTGAGCATGTCTTCCACCAGGAACGGCACGACCTTGGACAGTCCGGCGGCCGCTTCCTCGGTGTTGGTAAAGCCGGTGACGTTTTTGCCTTTCACCAGCGGCTTGCCCTCGGGCGACCGCGCCTGTCGCAGCACGCCGGGTGCGTGGCATACGGCCGCGACCGGCTTGCCCGCGGCGATCATCGCGTCGATCAGCGCGATTGACGCGGCGTCTTGGGCCAGGTCCCACAAAGGACCGTGCCCGCCGGGATAGAACACGGCGTCGAAGTGGCTCGCCTGCAACGTCGATAATTTTACCGTCGCGGCCAACGCCGACTGCGCGTCTTTGTCGGCCTTGAAGCGGCGCGTGGCATCGGTTTGCGAGGCCGCGTCGTCGCTCTTGGGGTCGAGCGGCGGCTGGCCGCCCAACGGCGAGGCCAATGTGAGCGTGGCGCCCGCGTCCGCAAACACATAGTAGGGCGCTGCGAACTCTTCGAGCCAGAAGCCGGTTTTCTTGCCCGTGTTGCCGAGCTGATCGTGGGAGGTGAGGACCATCAGGATGTTCATGGGAGTTCGCCTGGGTGAGGTGGAAAATGGGTTCATGCGTGTTTTATTATCGCGTAAGCTGAATGACCAGCTTGCCGAAGTTTTTGCCTTCGAGCAGACCGATAAAGGCCGCGGGCGCGTTCTCCAGACCGAAGACAATGTCTTCCCGGACCTTGACTTTGTGTTCCTGCACCCACGCGCGCATCGTGTCGGCGAACTCGCTCCAGCGCGAGGCGTAATCGTCGAAGATGATGAAACCCTGCATCTTGATGCGCTTGCGCAGCAGCGTGCCGACAAGCAGGCCCAGCCTGTCCGGACCCGGCGGCAGCTCGGTGGCGTTGTATGCCGCGATCAGGCCGCAAACCGGCACGCGCGCCTTGGTGTTCAGCAGCGGCAGCACGGCATCGAAGACAGCACCGCCGACGTTCTCGAAGTAGACGTCGATGCCTTTGGGACACGCTGCAGCCAACTGGCCTGGAAAGTCGGCGGCGCGATGGTCGATGCAGAAGTCTATGCCCAGTTCGTTGACCACATACCGGCACTTTTCTTCTCCCCCCGCGATGCCGACCACGTTGCAGCCTTTGATCTTGGCGATCTGGCCGACCACGGAACCCACTGCACCGCTCGCCGCCGCGACGACGACGGTTTCCCCCGCCGCTGGACGGCCGATGTCCAGTAGGCCCATGAAGGCTGTAAAGCCGGGCATGCCCAGCACGCCCAGCGCATGTGAGGGATGGGTATCGTTGTGCGACAGCGTCGTCAAGTCCTTGCCGTCGGACAGTGCGTAGTCCTGCCAACCTGAGTAGCCCAGCACCAGATCGCCAACGCCGAAGGCATCGTGTCGGGACATCTCGACTCGGCAGACCGTGGCGCCCACCATGACATCGCCTATGCCTACCGGCGCGGCATACGACGGCTCCTCGCTCATTCGGCCGCGCATATAAGGGTCCAATGAAAGGTAGAGCGTGCGCAGCAGGAGCTGGCCGGTTTGCGGCTCGGGCACAGGAGCACGTTCGAGACGGAAGTTCTGCGCGGTGGGCGCGCCGCGCGGCCTGGTGCTTAGAACGATGCGGCGGTTGACGGTGGTGTTTTGCGACATGGGGATCGACCTTGGTCTCGAGGGGCGGTGGGCGCTGCTTACTCGTCAGTGTTGCACTCAACGTAGGTAAGTCACCCTAGCCGCAAAAGCGCTCTCTGTCTGTGCGCTAGCACACACTCGTATCCAGGCAGCGTCAAGCGATACCGAGCCGTATTGCTGCGAGTCGGCCCATCAGGCCCGGCAACATCCGCTGCACCGTATTTGCCGAGTTGTTCGGCGGCGAGGCGCGCGGGCGCTTTTGAAACACTTCTTTGCATCTTGCCGCAACGTTATGTGCGCTAAGGAACAGACCCATCCGGACGATGAACGCAGAGTTTAGTCAACGGATCGCATCGCATACCGGATAGCGATGAGCATCTCTTTTTCGGCTGCTACACGTGCTATTGAATTTTAAATAGGGATTTGGATCATGGCCTACAAAAGCGTCAACCCCAACAACGGAAAGACCCTGAAGACGTTCGAGGAGATCAGTGATGCGCAGCTTGAAAAAAAGCTCGCTGCTGCTCATGCTTGCTTTCAGACTTGGAAGAACACTGGCTACAAGGAGCGCGCCGCCATTGTCGCCAAGGCCGCCAAGCTCATGCACGCCCATGTCGATGACTTTGCCAAACTCGCTACGCTGGAGATGGGAAAACGCATTGACGAAGCACGCGGCGAAGTAAAATTTAGCGGCGACATACTCCAGTACTACGCAAAGAACGCAGAAAAATTCCTCGCCCCGGAAAAGCTCAACCCCGAGCATGGCGAGGCCCATATGGAAAGCAGCCCGATCGGCGTAATTTTCTGCGTCGAGCCATGGAACTTTCCTTATTACCAACTGGCTCGCGTGGCTGGCCCGCATCTGATGGCAGGCAACGTTCTGGTGGTCAAGCATTCCAGTAACGTGCCCCAGTGCGCCATCGCCTTCGAGAAGCTGCTGATGGATGCGGGTGCCCCGCAGGGGCTCTACACAAATCTTCTGATCTCGCATGAGCAGGCGAACAGGGTCATCGACGACCCGCGCGTCAAGGGCGTGGCCCTGACCGGCAGCGTTGCCGCCGGCCGCAGCGTTGCCGCTCGCGCAGGTCAGATCCTCAAGCCATCCTCGATGGAACTGGGCGGCAGCGATGCCTTCATCGTGCTTGACGATGCCGATCTCGACAAGACGATCCCGTGGGCCGTGTGGGGTCGCATGTACAACCAGGGTCAGACCTGCTGCGCATCCAAGCGTTTCATCGTGCTCGATTCGATCGCCGACAAATTCATCGAGAAGTTCCAGGCGGCACTTGCCCTTCAGCAGCCCGGTGATCCCATGGACGAGAAGACGACCAAGGGTCCGATGTCGCAGGAAGTCGCGCTGACTGACCTGCTCAAGCAGGTCGACGGTGCCGTGGAGCACGGTGCGAAGTTACTGATGGGCGGCAAACGCATTGATCGTCCCGGCTCGTTCATGGAGACGACGATACTGACTGACATCGCGCCAGACAACCCGGCATTTCGCGCTGAATTCTTCGGGCCTGTCGCCCTATTTTTCCGCGTCAAGGACGAGGCGGCCGCCATCGCACTGGCCAACGACTCGGACTTTGGCCTTGGCGGATCGGTGTTTACCAAGAATACGGCGCGCGGCAAGCGTGTTGCCAGTCAGGTGGTCACTGGGATGATGTTCATCAACAACATCGACTGGGCCGATGCCGAGCTGCCGTTCGGTGGCGTCAAGGACTCCGGCTACGGCCGCGAACTCGGCGACATGGGCATCCAGCAGTTTGTGAACAAGAAGCTGGTTCGCGTCAATTCGGTCGACGCGCCAGCGTAGACAGAACCGCAAGGCGGGAGCCGCTTATGTACATCAATATTGCCATACTCAAGGAGACCCGGCCCCATGAACGACGGGTGGCACTGGTGCCTTCCGTGGCCTCCAGACTGGTCAAGCTGGGCGCCCGGCTGCATATGCAGTCGGGCGCCGCGGACGCGATCAAACTGAATGATGCCGCGTTCGCGGATGTCGTCTTTATGGACGATCGCAAGGAACTGGTCAAAGACGCCGATGTCGTGCTCGCCGTGCAGCCTCCAGCCTTGGACGTGGTCAGTGAAATGAAGGAGGGGGCGATCCTCATTTGTTTCATCTATGCAGGCAAAGAGCCGGCTCTGGTGCAACGCTTGCTGGATCGGAAAATCACCTGTTTCGCGATGGATCGTATCCCACGCATCACGCGGGCGCAGTCAATGGACGCCTTGTCGAGCCAGTCCGCCTTGGCTGGGTACTACGCCGTGCAACTGGGCGCGACCCATCTTGCCCGCATCTTGCCGAAAATCACGACGGCGGCCGGCGCCATCGGGCCGGCCAAAGTCCTGGTCATGGGACTCGGCGTCGCCGGGCTGGAGGCAATCGCCACGGCGCATCGCCTCGGTGCCGTGGTCGAGGGCTACGACGTGCGCCCGGAAACCGAGGAACAGGCATTGTCCCTTGGAGCGAAGTTCGTCGATACCGGCGTCGACGCAAGCGGAAAGGGCGGCTATGCACGCGAGCTCAGTGCCCAGGAGAAGGCCAAGGTCGCTGCTGTCTTGACCGAGCATATCCAGGCCGCCGACCTCATCATCACCACAGCCGCCGTTCCGGGCAAGCCATCCCCCAAGCTCATCAGCCAAGCACAGGTCGCGGGCATGAAAGCCGGCGCCGTGATTGTCGATCTCTCGGCCGAGGGCGGCGGCAATTGCGAGGACACGCGGCCCGGTGAGACAGCGCAGATCGGCCCGGTGACAATCGTTGCGCCACTGAACATGCCCTCGCTGCTTGGCGAGGATGCCAGCGAGCTCTATGCCAAAAACCAGTACAACCTGCTGGCGCTAATCATGAAAGACAACGTTATCCAGATCGACTGGGGCGACGAAATTCTTGCCGGCACGGTGCTCACTCATGCCGGCGAAAACAAGGCGGAAAACAAGGTTGCGCCCAAGCAGGGCGAGTCGACAGCAGCGTGAACCAAGAAGGGGAAAAGCCATGGATTTCCAGATCGCCATTACCGGATTCGTCGCGTTGTACGTCTTCATGCTGGCAGCTTTCGCCGGCTGGGTCATTATCGGCGGTGTGCCGGCCATCTTGCACACCCCCCTGATGTCGGGCTCCAACTTTGTGCACGGCATTGTCGTGGTCGGCGGAATTTTTGCGCTGCTCAATGCGGTAACGGTGCAGGAGCAGGTCATCGGCTTTTTCGCGGTGCTGCTCGGAGCGGGCAATGCTGCCGGCGGGTATGCCGTTACCGATCGCATGCTCGCTATGTTCCAGCCTAGCGTCGCCAGCCACAAACACGCGCGCTCCACGCGCGCCAAGAAGGGTTAAGGCACCGATATGCTGATGACTATTTCTCAACTGGCGATTGGCGCGGTCGATCTGGTGGCCGCCTTTCTCTTCATGTATGGCCTGCTGCGCATGGCGTCCCCTGTGACCGCATCGTCCGGCATTTTCGTCGCAGGCCTGGGCATGCTGGGCGCCGTCATCGCCAGTTTCCTGTACGCCTTCAGTGTCAGCGCGGCGGCTGAGCCGCATCTGTTGGTCAATATTGCGCTGGCGCTGGGGGCGATCGCCATTGGCGGCGGTATCGCCGGGTGGGGCGGTCGCAAAGTGGCATTGACCGCCATGCCACAGATGGTGGCCCTCTATAACGGCATGGGCGGCGGCGCGGCCGGTGCCATTGCGGCGATCGAATTGTTTGGCAACAAGAGCGCCGGGGCAGGCGAGCTAGTCGTAACTTTGCTCGGCGCGCTAATCGGCGCCGTATCACTCTCCGGCTCATTGATCGCCTGGGCCAAGCTGGATGGGATCATCAAGAAACCGTTTCGGGTGCGGGGCCAGCAGACAATGAATGGCCTGGTCATGCTGGCGACGCTTGCCGTTGGCGCCTATATCGTCGTAGAGGCGCAGGGTGGGGGCGTCCTTGCGATCGCCATGCCCGACCTGATCTACCTGTTTTTCGCTTGTGCGCTGGTTTTCGGTGTCATGATGACTCTGCCGATTGGCGGCGCCGACATGCCGGTGGTGATCTCGATCTACAACGCTTTCACGGGTTTGGCGGTCGGTCTCGAAGGCTACGTATTGCAGAACCCCGCGCTGATGATCGCCGGCATGGTGGTCGGCGCCGCCGGCCTGCTGCTGACGCTGCTGATGGCCAAAGCCATGAATCGCTCGGTGAGCAATATTGTCTTTACTAACTTCGGCGCCGTTGGCAAACACAAGCGTGGTGCCATCAAGGGCGAACTCAAGCCGATGGCCGCAGGCGACGCCGGTATCGCCATGCGTTATGCCCGTTCCGTGATCATCGTGCCGGGGTACGGGCTGGCCGCTGCCCAGGGCCAGCAAAAGCTCTATGAATTCGTCAAGTTGCTGCAGGCGGGAGGCGTCAGCGTCAAGTTCGCGGTCCATCCGGTGGCCGGGCGCATGCCGGGTCAGATGGATGTCCTGCTGGCCGAGGCCGGCGTGCCCTACGACCTCATTTTCCAGCTCGAAGACATCAACGATGACTTCAAGACCACCGACGTTGCGCTCGTCATCGGTGCCAACGACGTGGTCAACCCGGCGGCGCGCACCGACAAATCGTCGCCGATCTTCGGCATGCCTATCCTCAATGCTGATCAGGCCAAGAAGGTGTTCGTGATCAAGCGTGGCGAGGGCAAGGGTTATGCCGGCATTGTCAATGAACTGTTCTATGGCGACAACAGCAATATGGTCTATGGCGACGCCCTGACCGTGTTGACCAAGATGATCGAAGCCGTTCGCGGCCTGGGGCTGCCCGCGGCGGCTTGAAATGCACTCTTCCAAGGAAACCACATGACACAGAAAATGCAAGCCGCCCAGGTCGAACAATTCGGCAAGCCGCTGGTGCTCAAGGAGCTTGACGTTCTTACGCCCGGCCCGGGCCAGATTTTGGTGAAAACCGAAGCTTGCGGTGTCTGCCACACCGACCTGCATGCGCGCAACGGCGACTGGCCGCTCAAACCGACGCTGCCATTTACGCCTGGCCATGAGGGCGTCGGCATTGTTACCGCGCTCGGCCTCGGGGTGACGGCGGTGAAGGAAGGGGACCGCGTCGGCGTGCCCTGGCTTTATTCGGCCTGCGGCCATTGCGAGTTCTGCCTGGCGGCGCAGGAGCCGGTCTGCGCTCAGGCACAGTTTGGCGGCTACACGAAAAACGGCGGCTTTGCCCAGTACATTCTCGCCGATCCGAACTACGTCGCGCACATCCCGGCTCACCTGGCGGCCAAGGATGCGGCGCCCTTGATCTGCGCAGGTATCACCTCGTACAAGGGCGTCAAGGAAACCCAGGCCCGGCCGGGAGAATGGATTGTCATTTCGGGCATCGGCGGGCTGGGACATTTGGGGGTGCAATACGCCAAGGCGATGGGGCTGCACGTATGCGCGGTGGATATCGACGATGGCAAACTCGAACACGCCAAGCGCCTGGGTGCCGATGCGGTGGTCAATGCCAGGAACGGTGACCCGGTGGCTGCCGTGGTCAAGGCCACGAGCGGCGGCGCCCACGGTGTGCTGATCACGGCCCCGTCACTGCCTGCCTTCGAACAAGGCGTCGGAATGACGCGCAAGCACGGCACCTGCGTGCTGGTGGGTATTCCTGCGGGCGAGTTTCCGACGCCACTGTTCGATGTGGTGGCCAACTGCATCACCATCCGTGGTTCCTTTGTCGGAAATCGACGCGATATGGCCGAGGCGCTTGCATTCGCCGCCGAAGGCAAGGTCAAGGCCGACATCGAGTTGCAGCCGCTGTCGGCCATCAACAAGGTTTTCGAGCGGCTGGGAAAGGGCGAGGTGCCTTCACGGGTGGTGCTTGACTTCTCGCTTCGGTGAGACAGGCACGGAAAGTTTCAAACAGCCGTTGCAAGCGTACGTGGCGTAGCAGATTAACTGATCTTAGGAGCTTAAAATGACGGGCGCATATTGGAATGAATGGTACTCGGGTTGGGGTTGGTTCTTGTGGTTTGGCATCATGATTCTCTTATTCTCCAGCGCTGGGAATTGGGGCTACACCTACCGTGTACACAGGAACTACGGCGGCCCCAATGGCAAGAGCGCGCAGGACATCCTGAATGAGCGCTATGCGCGTGGCGAAATCAGCCACGAGGAATACGCCCGCATGAAGGCAGCCATCTCGGCATAATTGATCTGCCTGCGCCATCAAGCGCTTGGGCGTCTCGCGGCACCCTTCTGAACGAGGAGCAATTCCAATGAACACCCGAGCCAGCCATGCCAAGGCGAGGACGCGGCCAGCGAGGTTCTCATGCTTGCGTTCGACGGTTACCTTGATGCGGCCGAGAAGATGCGGGCGGCTGTGCGTGCAGATTCCGGCAGGCAGGCGGGCAAGGTAGTGGCGCGCGCCGCTCAATCCCCTGCGCTGGCGTGCCGCGCAGCCCTGCTCAACGTGGCGCAGATGAGGCTGGCCGATAGTTTGACGGTGGAGTCCGGTATCTGCGACACCGCGCTAATGGAGAACGCCGGCCGCCCGGTTGCACGCGCCATCATGCAACGGTGGACGCCGCGTCCGGTACTCGTTCTATGCGGACCCGGCAGCAATGGCGGTGACGGCTTGGTCTGCGCGCGGCTCCTGGCACAGGCGCTGCCGATGCAGCACCCGGACAGCAATAAATATACGCGCGGCCACGCCCTGGTCTGGGGCGGTTGGCCGACCACCGGTGCGGCCCGCATGGCGGCACGCGCGGCGGCCCGGGTGGGTGCGGGCATGACCACGCTGGCTGTGCCCGAGGTCGCGCTGGTGGTGTATGCGACGGCGCTGACCAGCATCATGGTGCAGCCGGCCACCCAGCCCGAAGACCTTGAAAAGATACTCGCGGACAAACGCTATACCGGGTTGTTGATCGGTCCGGGGGCGGGGATTGGGCCGGAAACCCGCGCCAGGGTACGGGTCATGCTCGAAGCGGGCCCGGCGACCGTGCTCGATGCCGACGCGCTCTCGAGCTTCAAAGACGACCCGCAGTCCTTGTTCCACGCCATCAAGGGCGCTTGTGTGCTGACCCCGCACGAAGGCGAATTTTCCCGCTTGTTCGGCGGCGTAGTGGATCTGTCCAGCGACAAGCTCACCCGCGCCCGCGCTGCCGCGCGCGCCAGTGGGGCCGTCGTCGTGCTCAAGGGGAGCGATACCGTGATCGCCGCGCCCGATGGTCGCGCCATCATCAACGCCAATGCGCCGCCAACCCTGGCCACCGCGGGCGCGGGCGACGTGCTCGGCGGCATGGTGCTGGGGCTGCTTGCGCAGGGCATGGACCGTTTTCTTGCATCGGCCGCCGCGGTGTGGCTGCATGGGGAGTCAGCCGCCGGTTTTGGCCCTGGGCTGCTGGCCGAGGATCTGCCGGACCGCCTGCCGACGGTGTTCCGTCAGTTGGCTAACCGGGCCATGTATCCGGTATTCAATCCTGGCGGTCCATGATGCATGCAATGGTACTGAACAAGGTGGGCGCCCCGCTGATGTGGACCGCGTTGCCCGACCGGGAGCCGGGGCTGGGCGAAATTCGCGTCAAGGTGGCCGCTTGCGGCGTGTGCCGAACAGACTTGCACGTCGTCGATGGCGACTTGGCGCACCCCAAGGTGCCGATCATTCCGGGCCACGAAATCGTCGGCCGCATCGATGCCATTGGAGCGGGCGTGGCGGGCCTGGCGCTCGGCCAGCGCGTGGGCATTCCGTGGCTGGGCCACACCTGTGGTGTCTGCCCCTACTGCAAGATGCAACGAGAGAACCTGTGCGATCACCCGCAGTTCACCGGCTATACGCGAGATGGCGGTTTCGCTACGGCCACGGTCACGGATGCGCGCTTTGCCTTCCCGCTCGGTGATGAGGGCAGCGACGAGTCGCTGGCGCCCTTGTTGTGCGCCGGACTGATCGGCTGGCGTGCGCTGACCATCGCGGGAAGCGGCAAGAAGCTGGGCTTGTACGGATTTGGGGCGGCTGCGCATATCCTGGCCCAGGTGGCGACGTGGCAGGGCCGCTCGGTGTTTGCCTTCACCAGGCCCGCAGACCACGCCACGCAGGACTTCGCCCGCACCTTGGGAGCGGTCTGGGCCGGTGGTTCCGACGAGATGCCGCCGCAGCTACTCGATGCGGCCATCATCTTCGCAACCGCGGGCGATCTGGTGCCGCTGGCGCTGAAGGCCGTGCGCAAGGGCGGCCGGGTGGTATGCGCCGGCATCCACATGAGCGCCATCCCGGGTTTTCCCTACAGCTTGCTGTGGGAGGAGCGCCAGTTGCTGTCGGTGGCCAACCTCACACGCCAGGACGGCCTGGATTTCCTGAGCCTGGTGCCGCAGATGGGCATTGCGATCAAGACCACACGCTATCCGCTGCAGAAGGCCAACCAAGCGCTGGCGGATCTACGCGCCGGCCGATTCGAAGGAGCGGCGGTGCTGGTGCCCTGAAGATGCCGCCAATGCTGTGTTTCAGGCAGAATGAAGCATGGCACGAGGAACTTCGTCAGGTCGGTGTCCGCGTGCCGGCCTTCTGGTCGAACTTCACGAAATATCGGCGTGCCAGGGCGATGAGTTGGTTTTCTGTCGGATGGTCGGCAAGCTCGTAGCCAACGATGCGTGGGGCGGTCAGTGGCCGGTGCTTGTCCACATAGTGGCGGAAGTCCGCCAGGCTGGTGTGTCCGCCGACAATCAGCACTTCGGCGATGCCCTCGAGCGCATCGCAGACCTCGCCGAAGAACTCATGTTCAGTGCGCACACCGCTATGATGCTGGCGCGTGAACTTCCGGTGCTGTTGCACCTTGCGTTCCACTACGTGTTCGGAGTGGAATTGCAGGATTTGCGCGGACTGATGATCGACGAAGGCGACAGCGTGAAAAAGGCTCATGGCAGGGATTTCCGTTCGTAAAGGGCCTGGCAGGAGGCGCAGCGCAGGGTTTCCGGCTGCCGCCGCAACCGGTCAAAGGGGATGGCGGCGTGGCAATCAAGGCACAGGCCATAGCCCGCGAGGTGAATGCGTTGCAAGGCATTGCGGACCGCATTGAACTCGCGGCTGTCGATGTCCGAGACAATACCTTCAACCTCGTGATCGCCAGCGCGCTGGCGAGCGTCATCGGCGTCATCCATCAGCGTCTGGCTTGCCGATTTTGCCTGCGTCAACCCATTCAGACGGAACACACTTTCGTCCTCGAATCGCGCCAGCCGTGATTGCAGCAGGTCGGCCAGCAAGGCTCGCTGCTCTCGCGAAAGGTGGGGGGGCGATGGCATGAGACAGACTCGAAATCGTGAACTGAGTAGCAGGATGGCCTGCGTCAGCTTTGAAGTCTGTGCGGCACCAGACCGACGCAGTTCACCAGCTATGGCCCTATTGGCATGCCCTGTCAGTACCCCGGAAAAACGCCAGCCATGTTCGCATAGCAGAATCGCCATGACACTTGATTCAAAAGCAGGCCAGGACTCAAACCAAAGAACGCGAATTGCCTGGGCCAAGCGGGGCCGCGCGGAACACCATCACAACAACCGTATCGCGTGGTTGCGCGCAGCGGTCCTCGGTGCGAACGACGGCATTGTGTCGACTGCCAGTCTGGTGCTGGGCGTGGCCGCTGCGGGTGCCGACCACAAGGCGATTCTGCTGACCAGTGTCTCGGGTCTGATCGCTGGCGCCATGTCGATGGCGGCGGGTGAGTTTGTCTCCGTCCATTCGCAAGCGGACACTCAAAATGCTGACCTGGCGCAGGAGCGTTCCGAGCTGAAGCAGGACCCCATGGGCGAGCGACGTGAACTCGCGGCTATCTATGTCGGACGGGGTCTGGACCCGACCCTGGCCGATCAGGTGGCCGGCAAACTGATGGCCCATGACGCGCTGGGTGCGCATGCCCGAGACGAACTGGGACTTTCCGATGGGACGGTTGCACGCCCGATCCAGGCAGCATGTGCCTCGGCGGGCAGTTTCTCGGTCGGCGCGCTGTTGCCGATCGTCGTGGTGGCCACGGTATCGCCATCGCGTCTGATCCCGTGGGTCTGCCTTGCGTCGCTTGCTTTTCTGGGCAGCCTGGGTGCTTTGTCGGCGCAGTTGGGCGGGGCCCGGGTAGGGGCCGGCACGTGGCGTGTCGCATTTTGGGGGGCTGTCGCGATGGCGGTCACGGCAGGTGCGGGTGCGCTGTTTGGTGCAGTAAGCTGAATTTTTCTAAAACTGACTTTAATTCAGAAGACCGTCGATCTCAGTCCCTTCCGCTTGCCGCCATTGCTCACGCGTGGGCCATCCCCATCCACGCGCCGGCCAGCAGGCTGAGACTGGCCACGATGGTCAGGCGCCAGCGCAGTGGCAGATACCAGTCCGGCAGCGCCGTCCGGCGCGCAAGCCGGTGGTCCTGTACCAGGTGCAGCACGAATCCCAGCATCAGCAGCAGCGCGGCTTGGCGGGGAGGCAGCAGCAGCGCAGGCCAGGCGAGCAGGGCGGGGACGACGCTCCAGCCGTAGGCGCGGTCGCGCCGATGCGCATCGAGTCCGGCAGCGACCATTGCGAACCCCCAGTGCAGCGCACCCACAAAACTGAGGATTACAGCGCCATAGCCAATCAGGGCGCGGAACCATAGTTCCGCGCTTTGCGGATCGAGACGGGTCAGGACAGCCGTGCCCACAAAAGGCAGCAGGCCGCCGTAGCCCAGCCAGACGACGCAAGCGGGTAATTCACGGTTTGGATCGTGCATGGGGAACGCTCCAGTCAGCGCAGCGTTAGGCCGTCATGCTGCGCCACGCGATCGAGCGCCGACTCGAACAGGGAGCGGGCCGTACCCGCCACCTGCTGCAAGTAAGCGTGCAGATTCGCATCGGGCGCGTCGCGGTGGATGCAGCTTGCGCTATAGGCCTCGAAGCTGGTCAGTTGCATCAGCAGCTCGGCGATATGGCGCGGGCATTCACAGGCGAGCGTGGAGGACAGACCGGCGATTGCCGTCAGCATGGCGTCGTCGAAGCGCCGCGGCGCGGCGGCGGATGCCGGGTCGGCCGGCAGCCGGGGATCGGCATCAGGGGGGGCGGACTGCAGGCCGCGGTCGATCGATCCCAGCCAGGCGCCAAGCATGTCGTCGTCGGCCGGCTCGCGAAGCATGCTCGATCCGGTATCGGCCAAGGTCTTGATGGTCGATGCCTGGGCAAAACGGTACAGGACGGCCGCATGGCGGGTACGCCAGGCTTGCCCGGCCTGCTGCAGTTCGGCCAGCTTGCCAGGCCGCAGGACCGGCGCTTGCCATAGCAGCAGCTCGGCCGCGTTGACGGACGCGGCGGCTGTTGCCTCGGCCAGCGAATCGAACACCGCCAACCTCGGCACGGGATACGCCAGATGCCGCAGGACGGCGGCGCGCTGCAGGCGCGTCGCGAGGGCCGTTCCGACAACTACCCACGTGGGCGCTCTGGCGGTGCGAACCGGCGTATGTGGACCGCCGTCGGTCTGGGTCGCCGGAATACGGGCGATTTCCTGCAACTGCGCAAAATCCAATCCTGCAATGGACCCTATGGCGTGACCTTGCTCAGTCAGTTGCCTGAGCAACATCACGCGCTGCAGGTCGGCGGGGGAATACAGCCTGTGTCCCGACGGCGCCGTGGCCGGATGCACCGCGCGGTAGCGTTGCTCCCAGACGCGTAGCGTCGCGACCGGCATGCGCGCCATGCGGGCGACGGCGCCACTGCGAAAGGCGGGACTGGTCGCGTCGGCCGGCACTGGCGTGTTCGGCGAAGGGGAATTGCGGGATGTCATCTTATTGAGTTCAATATGAATCGAATATTATCACTTTTTTTGCGTATTTTCTTATTAATGAGTTTAAAATGAATCTGAAAAATTAAAATAAAACTAAAAAAATTAATTCTTTAGGACAGCAATGACGCATTCCAAGCCAACGCTTTACTACGATGGCGGATGTCCGGTTTGCTCCCGGGAGGTGGCCATGTACCGCGGGCAGCCTGGCGCGCAGGACGTGTGCTGGGTCGACGTTTCCCGCTGCGGCGCGGCTGATTTGGGGCCGGATTTGACCCGCGATGCCGCCATGGCCAGGCTGTATTTGCGCCAACCCGACGGCCGCCTGGTTAGCGGCGCCATGGCCTTTGCCGCGCTGTGGCAGTCTTTGCCGCGCCTGGCCTGGTTGGGGCGCCTGCTGGGTGCCCGCCCCGTCGTCTGGATGCTCGAGGCCGTCTATCGTCTCTTTCTTCTAGTCAGGCCTATTTGGCGCAAAAAGATCGCCTTTTCGCGGTGACGCCGACCCGCCAGCGCCTTTGTTCAATTGCAAAATCGCGTACCGCCCATGACGACCCCTTCTCTTTTCTATCCTGCCATTGCCCTGGTGACCGGTGCGCGCGGCGGCATTGGCCGTGAACTGGTGGCTCGCCTGCACGCGGACGGCCATCGCGTTGCCGCGGTCGGGCGCGATGCGCAGACTTTGGCCGGCGTGCCGGCGCAGGCTCACATCGTTGCCGACACCACGACGCAGGAGGGCGCGCTGGCCGCTGTGGCCCAATGCCAGGAGCAGCTTGGCGATGTGCCCGCGCTGCTGGCGCATTGCGTGGGCAATACGCTGATCGCACCGCTACATCGCAGCAGCGCGGCGCAGATCCGCGACGTGTTGCGCGTGAACCTGGATAGCGCACTCTTCATGCTGCACGCCTGGGTCGACGCCCTGCGCAACGCAGGCAAGCCGGGCGCCGCCGTCCTGGTGTCCAGTGTGGTTGCCCGTATCGGCGTGGCCAACCACGAGGCTATCGCCGCCGCCAAGGGCGGCGTTGATGCCTTGGTTCGCGCCGCGGCCGCCACGTATGCGCCGCTGGGTTTGCGCATCAACGCCGTGGCACCGGGCATGACCGAAACCCCTATGACGATTGGCATGCTGCGCATGAATGCGATGCGCGAGGGCGCCGCAAAGCAGTACCCGCTGGGTGGCCTGCAGAGCGCGGCCCAGGTGGCCGACGCCATGGCGTGGCTGCTGTCCGAAGGAGCCACGCGTATTACGGGTCAAGTGCTTGCGGTGGATGGCGGTTTCACGGCCGTACGGCCCTTGGTAAAGTAATCGCTTGTGGATATTCCCGGAACACGCTGGACGCTCGCATGCTGATCAATGCGGATTTTTCGCGCCGCGCCATTGTGGCGCATGAGCACTATCAATGGGTTGCCTCGCCGCAAGGAGGGGTTGAACGCGTCATGCTCGATCGCATCGGTCAGGAGCAGGCCCGGGCGACCAGCATCGTGCGCTACGCGCCCGAGTCGTATTTTCCGGCCCATCATCATCCGGGCGGCGAGGAGGTCCTCGTGCTGTCTGGAGTGTTTTCCGAAGGCCAGACGCACTATCCCGAAGGCTGGTATCTGCGCAGTCCTCCAGGTTCCAGTCATCAGCCGGCCAGCGCAGAGGGAGCCGTCATCTTCGTCAAACTGTGCCAGATGCCGCCGCACGAGCGCAGCCGCGTGCGCATCAATACCCGCGATCCCGCCGCCTGGCGCAACGAGAACGGCCGCGAGATATGCCCGCTGTTTTCGGCCGGCTACGAGCAGGTCTGCCTGCAACGTTTGCCCGCTCGAGCGTTGCTGCTTGCGCAACCGGTGAACGGAGCCGAGGTGCTGGTTCTGGAGGGCGAAGTGGCCGTCCGCGGCCAGTCCTATGGCCGCGGCTCGTGGTTGCGCCTGCCGCCCGGCGAGACGACGGACGTGGCGGGCGCTCCGCAGGGCGCCACGGTCTATCTTAAAACCGGACATCTGGGCTATGCGAACCCATGAGCGAACCGACACGGAACGCCCGCATCGCGATCGTCGGTGGTGGATTGAGCGGGCTTTATGCCGCCTGGCTGCTCGAGCGCCGGGGGCTGCGCGACTACCTACTGCTTGAGGCGCGCAGCATCCTCGGCGGACGTATCTTGTCTGTCGATGCGTCATCGCTTGTTCCGGTGCCGACCGATGATCGTTTCGATATGGGGCCGACGTGGTTCTGGCCCGATCATCAGCAGGTCCTGCATGACCTGGTCACGGATCTGGGGCTGCGGCGTTTCGAGCAATACGAGACGGGAGACACGGTGGTGGAACCCGCGCCAGGCAGGCCGCCTGTACGTATGCGGGGCTATGCCAGTTCGCCGGCCTCGTTCCGCCTGGTGGGCGGCATGGCTGCTCTGGTAGATGCGTTGCACCGTGCGCTGGACCCGGCGCGCATCGTGACCGGCCAGGCCGTGCGCCGGTTGAGCCTCGCGCCCTCGCACATCACCTTGCACAGTGAGGATGTTGCCGGGCGCGCGGCGACCTGGCGCGCCGATCAGGTGTTGTTGGCAATGCCGCCTCGCCTGGCGGAACATACCATCGCCTTCGCGCCGGCCATGCCTTGGACGCTGGCCCAGTCATGGCGGCAGACGGCGACCTGGATGGCACCGCATGCCAAGTACATCGCCCTCTACGAGGCCCCTTTCTGGCGGGAGCAGGGACTGTCGGGGGAGGGTCGCAGCGCTTGCGGCCCGATGACGGAGATCCACGATGCCAGCATGCCTGGGGGCAGTGCGGCGTTATTCGGTTTCTTGGGTGTGCCGGCCACGGCGCGTCGACGCATGACCGAACAGATGCTGCGGTCGCTGTGTCGCGCGCAGTTTGTGCGCCTGTTTGGGCCGCTTGCCGCCACGCCCAAGGCGGAATTTCTCAAGGATTGGGCGCAGGATCCCTATACGGCGACGGCCGCGGACCAGCTCGCCCAGGACACGCATGCGCCAGCCCCGCATGCGTATGCCGCCGACGGGCCATGGCGCGGCCGCCTGACCGGTATTGCCAGCGAGTGGTCGCCGCATTTTCCTGGGTACGTCGCAGGGGCTGTCGAGGCTGCCAGTCTGGCCGTGCAGGCCCTGCAGGAATAATACGACGCGCTCAAGGACGGGCGTGGCGCGGTTGCAGCAGACCGTGGTACTACAACCTTGACCGCAAGGCCTATAGGCGCGAGCCTTTCGTCCCTGCAGACTTGCCACAGACCTGCATAAACGGATCCGTGCGCGCTACTTCGGTCCATAATATTTCGGCGATTCGGCCTAGGTTCGCCTGGCTTTGTCCAGGGCGCCTGCGCCCGTGACGGCGGCCTTTAGCGCACACCTATGCTGTTTATCTTGTCCGTGCTTTTTTAATTGTCGTTTTTTTAAAATCCGAATTTAACGCTGGACAATTGCGCTGCCTGAACAAGCGGCCCATTGATTTTCCTGGAATTTAATCCATGATAAAAAGAATAAAAACAAGCTGCAGGCGCATCGTGAAGAAAACGAGTGGATGAAATGACGCGAATCCCCCTTAGAAATCACGCTCAACATATTCAGAGCGACGAAAGTTGCGCCATATGTGGTGACGGGGCGCAGTTGGACTTCGATTTCAGCTACGCCTTTCAGCCCATAATCGACATCCGGACCCGCCAAGTGTTTGCTCATGAAGCGCTGATACGCGGTCCCGGCGCAGAACCCGCGCCGTCGGTGCTCGAACGCGTAACGCCGACCAATCGCTATCAATTCGACCAGGCTTGCCGAGTGCGTGCGATAAAGACCGCGGCTGGTCTGGGCATGCAAAGCAGGCTCTCCATCAACTTCCTGCCCAACGCCATTTACCGGCCTGAAGTCTGTATCAGCACCACGCTGCGGGCTGCTCAGGCCTATGGCTTTCCCATCGGAAAAATAATTTTCGAAACGGTGGAAGGTGAACGTATCGACGATGGCAAATGGCTCGCCGAAGTATTTCGGGAATATCAGCGAATCGGTTTCAGCACCGCCATAGACGATTTTGGCGCAGGCTATGCCGGACTTAACCTGCTGGCCGATTTTCAGCCGGACATCATCAAGCTCGACATGGGTCTGATACGGGATGTCGACAAGCGCAAAACCAACCGCGTCATCGCAGCCGCCGTGGTCGGCATTTGCGCCGAACTCGGAATCAAGGTCGTCGCCGAAGGCGTGGAGACGCGCGATGAGTTGCTTTGCCTGCGGGACATCGGCGTGGAGCTCATACAAGGGTACTTGTTGTCAAAGCCGCTGTTCGAAGGCTGTATGCCGGATGCCGACATCGTTCTGCCGCTATGAACGCATGATCGGCACTGATACATCGGCAGTGCGAGTTCCCCCGCAGCTCGGTATTGTCTGCATAGGCTCAGCAGCCCCGATGCACCGCGCTGTCGAGCGCGTTGGGTGTGCAAGGTGCGCATCATGGACCGGCGGGTATTGAAAGTTCGAGACAATCACTACTTGATCAGAGCCTGCGCCATGCGCTCAGCTGCGTGCCGGCGCAACGCAAGCGGTAGGCCGGCGCGCTGTAAGGTTCGCAGCCCGGCGATTACCGCCATCGCGGCGATGCTCAAATGGGCAGAGTCGTCGCGTTGCGGCGCCACATCACGGATGGCTTTTTCCAGCGCGGCTGCCACCTTCGCGAAGGTTTCGCGCACGGCATCCGCACCTTCGGTTTGCGGGGAGTGCAGCTCACCGAAGGCGTTCACCAGCAAGCCCCTTCGTCCGTCGACGTTTCTCGGGGCCGAGTCCAGAAACAGCGCTAGCAGTGCCTGATTCAGCGACTTTTTTCGAACAGCTTATGATTGTTCGCGGCCTGCTCGTGTGCGTAACGTTCGACTGCCACCTGCAACAGGCCTTCCCGGTTGCCGAAGCTGTTGTATAGCGATGAGCGCGACAAACCGGTCGCTTGCAGCAGGTCGTCAACGCTGGTTTCAATGACGCCGCCCATCCAGAACGCGTGCATGGTGGCGTCCACGACGGCGTGCCGACGAAACACAGAGGTCTAGGCACTAGGGCGCCAGGTCAATGTAGGAAACGCATGGTGCGTAATTCCCAGGCATTGGGTCGGCGCAGTTGACGAGATAGGGGCCTTGCCTGAGCGTTCTTCTGGCGTGGGTTCGGGCGGGGGGGGCGTTGATTTGTACTGATCACTCCATTATCGTGGATCAACGTTACGCAATCTACAAGCCTGCATAAAATTTGAGCCAATCGTCGCTCCGGACCGCCGACCCGGTGGCGGTAATGTTGGATAAGACGCGGCTGACTTTCCGAATCGCTCTGGCCGGTATCTCCAGAGCCAATCCCGATCCGAGGAACTCGTTCATGAAAATGCTGAAGGGAATTCGCGCCTGTGTTTTCGACGCCTACGGCACGATTTTCGACTTCGCAACCGCAACCGCGCGCTGTCCGGACATTCCCGATGACAAGCGCGCCGCGCTGACCGCACTGTGGCGCGACAAGCAATTGCAGTACACCTGGTTGCGCTCGCTACAGGGCTGTCATGCCGATTTCGAGCAAGTTACCGCCGATGCGCTTGACTTCGCACTGGAAAGCTTCAGCCTTGAAAATCCCGCGTTGCGTGAGCGACTCCTTGCGCTATACCGGACGTTGCAGGCCTTTCCTGAGGTTGCCGACACCTTGCGCCAATTGCGTGAGGCCGGCTTTGCAACGGCGATCCTGTCCAACGGCACCCCGTTGATGCTCCAGTCGGCGGTACGCGCATCCGGGCTGGAAGGACTATTCGATGCAGTGCTGTCTGCCGAGGCCGTGCAGGTTTTCAAGACCCATCCGAGGGTATACGAGTACGCGCTACAACAGCTCGGCCTGAAGGCCGAGCAGATCTCGTTCCAGTCTTCAAATGGCTGGGATGCCTATGCCGCGTCGGCTTTTGGCATGCGGGTGATCTGGTGCAACCGCTACGATCAGCGCCCGGAGCGGCTACCCGGGGCGCCCGACCATGTGATACGGAGTCTCTCGGAGTTGCCGAGGCTGCTTGGCCGGTGCGACGCAGGGTGACTGGGCAGCGCTTGTCCGATTAAGGATCAAGAATCTTCAGCGACGGCTTTGCGCATATCGGCCAAAAATGATCTTCGCCTAGCCCCAAAAAGTCGCGGGGTGTGTGTACTGCGGCGAGTTCTTCATGTGCGTTCCCAAACCAGCAGCAGGTTGTTGGCCGGCAGGTTCGACCTCTCGCGCAGATGCAGGCCGACCGCGGTAGCCTGCGCAGCGATATCAGACAGGCGGCGCAGGCCCCATGCGGGGTTGCGGGTGCGCAGATCGGCATCGAAGGCGAGATTGCTGGGGGCGGTATCCAGGCCGTCGACCAGATAAGGTCCATAGGTAATGAGCACACCCTGCGGCGTCAGGTGCCGCGCGGCTCCGCGCAGCAGCGCCAACGTGCAGGCCCAGGGCGAGATGTGGATCATGTTGGCGCAGTAAATGGCGTCGAACTGCCGCGTCATATCGAACCAGTCGGGTGTGAGCACATCCAGTTCGATGGGCGGCAGAACGCGGCCATTCCCGGCACACCAGGCCGCAATGCAGGTTAGCGCGGCGGCTTCGTAGTCGCTGGGCTGCCATTGCCAGCCAGGCAGTCCGGCTGCGCAGAACGCGGCATGTTGGCCGGTGCCGCTGGCGATCTCCAGCAAGGTCCCCGTGGCGGGCAGCAGACGTTGCAATTCGGTCAGGATGAACGGGCCGTTGCGCTCGGCGGCAGGGCTGTGGCGGCGTTGATCTGTACTGGGCTGCATCGCAATGTCCTTGGCAGCCGTCAATATAGGCCGTGACCTGATCGGCCGGCAAGGCCGGGCTGTAAGCCAGCCCTGGAAAACGTCGCACCCCAGCTCTTCGAGCAGGGATTTCTGCTCGGTCGTCTCGACATACTCGGCAACCACCTTGGCGCGGTGCGAATGATCCAGGCGGTTCACGCATCGGATGATGTTCCGATTCACCGGGCTGCTCAGGGCCTGGCGCGTCAGATTGCCATCGAGCTCGGGCGAGTCGGTCGCTGGTGTGAATGCCGCCATCCACCATGGTCCCATCGCGTTCCGGTATCCAACGGGGTCCAGGAGTTTGGCGGTCAATCCGCTTCAGATAGTCTTGCACAGCGTTGCTATCGAGATATGGTTTGTTGCCATTCGCGATATCTTGCGTCGGCGCGAGTCTCACCAGCGCAGGCAACACGGCGCGATGGCCGCGCCGATAGCGGTTGTCACAGCGATCGCGAGTACATACCCGACGCTCCAGAACGGCACCGCCATCTCCGAGCAATACAGCGAGTAGACAAGCAAACCCTGCGCGCCGGCCAGCAGACCGACACTCACACCGGCCAAAGCCAGGCGTGTCGGCGCGAGCTGCTTCATTGCGTACATCATGGCAACGAAAGGAGGAAAGGAGAGAAGCACGATGCTTGCCGTCGTTGTGCGCCAGGTCGTGCCGAGCATCAGCTCGAGCCGGTAGCCTGGCGGCGTCGCCAGCAGGATGCCGCCGGTGGCGAGCAGCATTGCGGCGATGGGCAGCACCGCCGCAAACCAGGCGGTTCCGAGCGGCGCGCCGGGGCGGCCGAGCCGCTGCGCGAGCTTCATGGCCGCGACAATGATCGCCAGTGGAAACACGAGGCGAACCCAGAAGATCGTTGTGAGGATCCGTTCGGGCATGTCGCTACGCACGCCGTACAGGGCGACCAACAAGATCGTGCTGCCGGCAAGGCCGCGCACCAATGCACGATTGAACCGCCTGGGGACGGCGTTGCGCTCGACAGGTGAAACGTTGCTTGCGAGCCGGGCTACCAGATCTTGCGTTTTCATGACCGGTTCGCGCGGTCTCCGAGCAGATAGTCGATCGAAACCCGGCCGGGACCCCACCCGGCGATGCCCAGCGCCATGGCCGCCCAGGTAATGTGGATCGGCCAGCCGTCGGGTATCGTCAGCTCGATGATGCAGGTCATCAACAACAGGCCGGCGGCGGCGAAGCGCGTACCCAGGCCCAATACCAGCAGCACCGGGAACGAGACCTCGCCGCACGCGGACAGGAAAGCGAAGACGGCGGGCGCCGGAAACGGGTAGGGGCCTCCGGGCAGATGGAGCTTGAATTCGTCGCTAAAGAGGTAGAGCGCCGTGTCATTGAGTTGCAGGAAACCGCGCCACTTGAGCATGCCGGATTTCCAGAACGGCACGGCCAGCGCCAGGCGCAGCACGAGTTGCACGAACGACGGTTGGGCGAGCCGTTCGACGAAGCTTCGCGCACACCCGATCGCGTGCACGACGTTGCCGGGAAAGGACAAGGTGGAATCTTGTTGAGTGGACATATTGATTACTCTCACAGTTGAATGGCGGTGAACACGCCGGTCGAAATCATTGCGGCAAGATTGGCCGGCAGATCGAAGGCGCCGGATTCCATGAAGGCAGCCTCGGCGGCAGTGGCCAGCGGCTCGCCTTCGAGCAGTGCGCCGAGAAAGGCTGCGCCGCCCGGGGGCAGGAGCGAGACAATCACCTCGTCGTCAGGCCGGGTGACGAGGGCGTCTTGCGCTTCGCTCGAGTGCAGCGGGGTGACCGGGCCGTCGGTCCGGTTCATGGCGAAGATTGCGACGGCTGGGTAACGTGAGCGCACGATGCGCGAGGCTGGATGGGCGACAAAGCGCACCTGGGCGAATGAACCCGGATCGATGTCGGCGAATGCCTCGGCCGGGAGAGGCGAGGCATCCGCGGCGTGATACGCATCGAGCCACGCGCGCTCGATGCGCGCCGTATCTGCAAGCCAGGGCATGCCGCGGGCGTATTGGTATGCTTGGATGAACGACGGAAAATCGCGCCCGTACTCGAACAGCAGCGGGGAAACCGGCGGCGTCGAACGCACGTGAAAGCGCGCCATCGCGCGGAAGAAATCGACGCCCGTGATGCGCTGCACGGCCGGATAGATCGCGGCCAGCGCGTCGATGAGACTGACCGTGACGTTGTTGCGATAGACGTTGTAGCGCGCGACGACGCCTTGGCCGCGCGCAACCGCCACGTCTTCGGGGGCTGCAAGCCTGGGGTTCGTCAGTCCCGCAGCGAAAGCGGCCGCGTCGTGACTGGCGCGACGTTCAGACTTCATGACCGGCGCGCTCCGCGTATTTTGCCTCGTGCTCCAGCGGGTGTTGGACGACATGGCGGGCCATGATCCGCCGGGCCGCCAGCGCCTGCGCGCGCAGCTCGGGCCAGACCGGTAGCTGGCTGTCCCATTCGATGAGCGTGGGCACCGGGCCGGTGTGGGCGATCACATCGCGGTAGAGTGCCCACACGGCATCGGCGACGGCTCTGTCGTGGCTGTCGACGAGCAGCGGCGCGTAGGCGTCGTCGAACTGCTCGCTGTGGCCGGCCAGATGAATTTCGCTCACGTGTGCAAGCGGAAAATCCGCCAGATACGCATGGGCCTGATAGCCATGATTAATTGCCGACACAAACACGTTGTTGACGTCAAGGAGCAGTCCGCAGCCGGTGCGTTGCGCAACTGTGCGGATGAATTCGGGTTCATTCATGGTCGAGGACGAGAACGCCACGTAGGTGGACGGGTTTTCGAGCAGCATCGGGCGGCCGATGCTCTCTTGCACCTGATCGATGTGTTCGCAAACTTTGTCCAGCGTCGCCTTCGTGTAGGGCAGCGGCAGCAGATCGTTGAAGAAAGTGCCGTTGTGCGAAGACCAGGCAAGATGTTCAGAGACGAACGCCGGCTCGTAGCGCGTGACCAGCTCGCGAAAGCGTGCGAGATGGCCGGCGTCAAGGCCATCGGGCCCGCCAATCGACATGCACACCCCATGCAGCGAAACCGGGTAGCGCTCGCGGATGGCGCTCAACGCGCGATGCGGTGCGCCGCCCGCGCCCATGTAGTTCTCGGCGTGTACCTCGAAAAAGCCGCTCTGAAGACCATCATCGAGAATCGCCGCGAGATGTTCGTGCTTGAAGCTGGTGCCGACGAGTCCGGTCGCCCCGGGCATCGCGCAGCCGGGACGACCCCGCGCATGGCTTGTCGCGGATTGGTCGAAAGTGTCCATGGTCGCCCCGTTTCTTTCTTGTCGCTGCCGCGATCAGGACTTGATCGGCGTGAGCGACCCATGGCCGCCGCCCGGAACGACGATGCTCGTGCAGGTGCCGCCCTGGACGAACTTCCATGAGTTGCCTTGGAAATCGACTGCAGACGTACCCTGGCAGGTCGTGCCCGGACCGGCGGCACAGTCGTTTTGCCCTTTCAGTGCGACCCCGTAGCACTTCTCCTTGTGAGCCGCGACGGCGGCGCTCACTTCGGCCTTCGTCAGCGGCGCCGCATGGGCGGCCGAAGCGAGCAGGCTGGCCACCGCGCCGGCGATAAGGGCGGAACTGACGTTGAACTTTGCTGACATGGATGTTCTCCTGTGGTTGGGATGGAAGGTATCCGTGGCGGATACATTGACTAGTTCGCAAGTCGCGCGGCACCGGTTACAGCCGGCGAATTTTTTATTGCCGCCGCGGGAAAAAAATTTTGCGACGGTGTAACCCCACCACAACCGGCGACGAAATTAGAAGCAAGCCCTGCGTTGCGTTTCTGGAGACCGACCATGTTTGTACGCCTTGCCGCCGCTGTCGTCTTTCTTCTGGCCGTACCTGTCATGGCGTCTGCCAGACCCGTTGTGGTTGAGCTCTTTACTTCGGAAGGGTGTTCATCGTGCCCGCCCGCGGAGGCCTATCTGTCGGAGCTTTCCCACGACCGCCAGGATGTCCTGCCGCTTGCGTTTCATGTGACGTACTGGAACAGCCTAGGCTGGACGGATCCCTACTCTTTCGAGTCCGCGACGCAGCGTCAGGCAAGCTATAGCGCGCGATTCGGGCAAGGCTCCTATACGCCGGAGATGGTGATCGATGGCAGGAAGGGGCTGGTCGGTTCGGATCGAAGTGCGGTCGAGGCCGCGATCCGTGCTGCGCAGCGCATCGACGACAGGAGTGTCGAAGTCGATGGGGTACGCAGGTTCGGGAGGCTGTCGATCAGGGTGGGGGCAGGGTCCGGCAGCGGGCAGGTCTTGCTGATCGGCTATGACCCAGAGCACGCGACAGCCGTCGGGCGAGGTGAAAACTCGGGGCGCACGCTCCGGGAGTCGAACGTCGTTCGTTCGATACAACCCATCGGAAATTGGACAGGCACCAAGCTGGACCTGGAGTCTGCAATGCCGGCCGCAGAACAGGCTGCGGTAATCATCCAATCGCCGGACGGCGCAATCGTCGGGGCGGCGCGCATTGTCACCCGCCCGTATTGAGCCGCCCCGCAGGACGGCGACCGCATCAAGGCAGGTGGCGTGCAGCACGCGTTCGATCGCGGCACTCCTGCGCAAATTCGCAACGCAGATCTATTGATCTGCGTCAAGCCCGCTGTTTTGCCCAGGCGTAGTCTCCTTTTAGACGCCGGCCTTCCGAGGGATGCGGTCGGCATTGAACCAAGGAGATGTAAATGGACATGAATGCCCCGAAACCGGCGCCGAAATTCGAATACAGGCCTTCTGCGCTACGCAAGCGCTACGACAATTTCATCGGCGGCAAGTGGAGCGCCCCGGTGCGGGGGCGCTACTTCACCGACACCAGCCCGATCAACCAGATGGAGCTTGCGCAGATCGCCCGCTCCAGTGCCGAGGATGTCGAGTTGGCGCTCGATGCGGCGCACAAGGCGCGTTACCGCTGGGCAGATACCGCGCCGGCTGAACGCGCGCGCCTGCTCAACAAGATCGCCGACAAGATCGAGGAAAACCTGCATTTCATCGCCAATGTCGAGACCGTCGACAACGGCAAGCCGATACGCGAGACCTTGAATGCCGATGTTCCGCTGGCCGCCGATCATTTCCGCTATTTCGCCGGCTGCATCCGCGCCGAGGAAGGCGCGATCTCCGAAATCGACCATGACACCATCGCTTATCACTTCAAGGAGCCCATGGGTGTGGTGGGTCAGATCATCCCTTGGAATTTTCCGCTGCTAATGGCAGCGTGGAAGCTCGCGCCTGCGCTGGCCGCCGGCAACTGCGTCGTGATCAAGCCGGCCTCCGACACACCGCTCAGCCTGTGTGTGCTGATGGATCTGATCGGCGACATTCTGCCCCCGGGCGTGCTCAACGTGGTTCTTGGCCATGGCGCAGAAGTCGGAACGCCGCTGGCGCGCAATCCGCGCATCTCGAAGATCTCCTTTACCGGCGAGACGACGACCGGCCGTCAGATCATGCAGTATGCGGCCGAAACCATCATTCCGCAGACCATGGAGTTGGGCGGCAAGTCGCCGAACATCTTCTTCGCTGATGTGATGGACAGCGATGACGAATTTTTCGATAAGGCGCTCGAGGGCTTTGCCCTCTTTGCCTTCAATAAGGGCGAGGTCTGCACTTGTCCGTCGCGCGCCCTGGTGCAGGAATCAATCTTCGACAAGTTCATGCAGAGGGCGGTTGCCCGGGTGGCAAAAATCAAAGTGGGCGACCCGCTCGATCTTGCAACCCAGATGGGTCCGCAGTGCTCGCACGGACAGATGGAGAAGATCCTCGAATACATCAAGATAGGCAGGGACGAAGGCGCCAAGCTGGCTACCGGCGGTGAGCGCGCGCATTTGGGGGGCGATTTCGACAAGGGCTTCTTCCTCAAGCCGACCGTGTTTACCGGCGACAACAAGATGCGCGTTTTTCAAGAAGAGATTTTCGGGCCGGTCCTCTCGGTCACGACCTTCAAGGACCTGGATGATGCGATCGATATCGGCAACGACACGCTGTACGGCCTGGGGGCCGGCGTGTGGTCGCGCAACGCGAACAATCTTTACCGCGTCGGCCGGGGTATCGAGGCAGGGCGGGTGTGGACGAACTGCTATCACGCCTATCCGGCCCATGCGGCGTTTGGCGGCTATAAGCATTCCGGCTTCGGCCGCGAGACGCACAAGATGATTCTCGAACACTACCAGCAGACCAAGAACATGCTGGTCAGCTACAGCACCAAGGCTCAAGGCCTGTTTTGATGAACGAGGACCGGACAGGCGCGGACCAGGGCACCGGTCCGGTGGTTCCCGGGCGCGCGCTCATGCCCGAACGCGTCATCGCCACGGCCAAGGTAAAGGCGCTCGTTCGCCGGATCAGGGAAGAGTTCGGCCCGCTGATCTTCCATCAATCCGGGGGATGCTGCGAAGGCACGGCGCCGATGTGCTTCAGGCAAAGTGATTTCCGCGTCGGCGCCAATGACGTGTTTCTGGGCGTGCTCGAAGACTGCCCGTTCTATATCGGCGCCGCGACATTTCGATATTTCTCCAATACGCAGCTTGTCATCGATCTGACTGAAGGCGGCGGCGACAGCTTTTCGCTTGAAGCGTCCGAAGGCGTGCGTTTCATCACGCGCTCGCGGCTATTCACCGACCAAGAGGCGCGAGTTCTCGATGCCCAGGGGCCGCCACCCAAAGGGGTCGACGCCGCTTGCAATATGCGATCAACATCAAGGAGTTCGACCATGAAAGCATTCGTTTATCAGGGTCCGGGAAAATCGGCCCTTATGGATCGCCCGAAACCTGGGATCACGGCGCCGACCGACGCCATTGTCAAGGTTGTCAAAACCACGATCTGCGGCACTGATCTGCACATTCTCAAGGGCGATGTGCCCACGTGCACGCCGGGCCGCATCCTCGGTCATGAGGGCGTGGGCATCGTGGAGGAGGTCGGCGCAGCCGTCACCGCCTTCAAGCCTGGTGACCGGGTCATCGTGTCTTGCATCTCGGCCTGCGGAAAGTGTGACTATTGTCGCAAGGGCATGTATTCGCACTGCACGACCGGCGGTTGGATACTCGGCAACAAAATTGACGGTACTCAGGCCGAATACGTGCGCACCCCCCATGCCGATACCAGCCTGTACCATATTCCCGCCGGTTTGGACGAAGAGGCGCTGGTGATGTTGAGCGATATCCTGCCCACGGGTTTCGAGTGCGGCGTGCTCAACGGCAAGGTCCAGCCCGGCTCGACCGTCGCCATCGTGGGTTCCGGGCCGATCGGCCTGGCCGCGCTGCTGACGGCGCAGTTCTATTCGCCCGCGCAGATCATCATGATCGATTTCGACGACAACCGTCTCGAATTTGCCAGGAAATTCGGAGCGACCGCGGTCGTCAATGCCAGTGACGGCAAGGCGGTCGAGACGGTCATGCGGATGACCGGAGGTCGCGGCGTCGATACGGCCATCGAAGCGGTGGGGGTGCCAGCGAGCTTCATCACTTGCGAAGACATCGTCGCGCCTGGCGGAATCATTGCCAATATCGGCGTCCATGGGGTGAAAGTCGATCTTCACCTGGAGAAACTGTGGGATCGCAATATTGCAATCACCACGCGGCTCGTGGACACTGCCGCGACGCCGATGCTGCTCAAGACGGTAGCGTCGCACAAGGTGGACCCGGCCAGGCTGATCACCCATCACTTCAAGCTCGACAAGATCATGGACGCCTATGACACCTTCAGCCAGGCGGCCAAGACCAATGCGCTGAAAGTGATCATCGAAACCTGAGGTTTTTGAAATGTTGCTTTGAAGCAGCGAGGCAAGATCAAAGTGGGTTTGATTCCCGTCCAAGTCCGCGATGTGGTATTTGCCACGCCTTGCGCTAACAAGGCGCTTACACGACACCGCGCGATCCGGCATCGTTGACTGGTCGGGAGAAAGGCATTTATCCTTTCTGCATCTTTTAGGCATAACGCTGTAAAAGACGATGTCTATCGACGAGTTCCTGTGCTGCAGTGCTTGCGCGCAACACAGCGAGTCGCAAACAGGCAGGTGCAAGAAGGCACAAGGAATATACCGATGCCGGACGGACCGGGGCGTGATGAGCTTGAACAGGCGGCCCGCAGACTGGCGGCGCTCGTCGAGTCGTCGGAAGATGCCATTGTCAGCACGAACCTGGAGGGCATCGTAGCCAGCTGGAATGCCGGTGCGGAAAAGATCTTCGGCTTTCGCGCCGACGAGATGATCGGCCGATCGATCAAGCGGCTCATTGCGGCGGAGGGGCAGTCGCAAGACGATTGCAATCTTGCAAAAATCCTGCGCGACGAGTCCGTCTATCAATTTGAAACAGTCAGGCTGACCAAGGACGGGCGGCTGATCGATGTCTCAATCACGATCTCCCCGATTCGAGGCTCGAACGCACAAATCGTCGGTATATCGAAGGTCGTGCGCGATATTACGGCGCTCAAGGCGCGCGAGCGCGAAATGCTCAGAATGAGCCGGCTGTACAACGCACTGAGCCAGATCAACCACATCATCGTCAGGACGCATACCCGGGACGAGCTTTTCCAGAACGCATGCCGCATCCTGGTCGAACTGGGCGCGATCGGCATTGCTTGGATCGGATGGCGTGACCCGGACACCGAGCAAATTGTACCGGCCGCGGTGTGGGGCGACGCCGCGGACTACGTAAAGAACACCCGGATATACGCGGACAATCGGCCAGAAGGCTGCGGGCCGATAGGGCTGGCTTATCGCAGCGGACAGCCTTATATCTGCAATCGCCTGTTCACGGATCCAGCCACCTTGCCGTGGCGCGCGCAGATGCAGGCATGTGGACATCGCGCGCTGGCCGTGTTTCCCCTCCGTGAAAATGCCCTGACCGCCGGTACATTGAGCGTGTACGCGGAGCGCGAGGATTTTTTCCAGGCCAAGGAAGTGGCGCTGCTGGCCGAAGCAGCCGGCAATATCTCGTTTGCGCTGGACAACCTTTTGCGGGAGGAGGCTCGGCGTCGCGCCCAGGCCATTGCCGAAAGCGAACAGCAGTTTTCGAAGACCATGATCGACAGCATGCCGGGCATCCTGTATTTCTACGACGACCATGGGCGATTCCTGCGTTGGAATCGTAATTTTGAATCGGTGTCGGGATACTCGGCTGGCGAAATCGCGCTGATGCATCCCCGCGATTTCTTCCCGCCGCAGGATTGGTCGCGGCTGGAATCACGGGTGGCCGACGTGTTCGAGCTGGGCGAGTCCATGCTCGAAGCGCCTTTTTTGAGCAAGGATGGCTCGAAGCATCCTTATTTCTTTACTGGCCGGCGTGTCGACTACCTTGATATGCCGTGCCTGGTGGGCATCGGGATCGATATCAACGAAAGACTGAAGGCCGAGCAGGAGCTTTTGGCAAGCCAGGGGCGCCTCAATGTAGTGGTCGAGAGTCTGAGGGAAGGCCTGGTGATCGCCGATCCCGACCTGAGCTACCTGCACTGGAACCCCGAGTCGCTGCGCATGCTCGGGTTTTCCGATCCGCAGGAGGGCATACGCCGGCAGCGCGAGTTCGGCCAGATTTTCGAGGTCTACGAATTGGATGGCACGCGGCTTGCCGATGAGCGCTGGCCTTTGGCCCGGGTCCGGGCGGGTGAGACGCTGATCGACTATCAGGCCCGCGTGCGACGCGTCGGCGCAGACTGGGAGCGGATATTCTGCTACCAGGGTTCGCAGGTGACCTATGCGGGCAGCAGGCGGCTCGCGTTCATGACAATGCAAGATATCACCGACCGTACCCATGCGGAGGAGGCGCTGCGCGGCGCGCGCGACGATCTGGAACGCCAGGTAAAGGCCCGGACCATCGATCTGCAGGCGGCGCTGGACCGAGCCGAGGCGGCCGACGATATGAAGTCGGCATTTCTCGCGACAATGTCGCATGAGCTGCGCACGCCGCTGAACTCCATCATCGGGTTTACCGGCATTTTGTTGCAGAACCTGGCGGGTCCCTTGAACCCGGAACAGGTCAAGCAGCTCGGCATGGTGCAGAGCAGCGCGCGCCATTTGCTGGAACTCATCAACGATGTGCTCGACATCTCCAAGATCGAGGCCGGGCGGGTCGTCCTCAGCCGGGAGACCTTCAGCGTGCCGGCGTGCCTGGACCGGGTTCTGGCGTCGGTGCGGCCCATGGCTGTAAAGAAAGGCATCGCGCTGGATCTTGTGGTCACGCCCGCGCTCGAGCAGATGTATAGCGACCGCCGAAAGTTCGAGCAGATCGTCCTGAACCTGGCCAACAATGCCATCAAATTCACCGATCGAGGCGGCATTTCGGTTACCGCCGAGAAACTCGAAAATCGCGACCCGGACAGGCCGGTCGGAACCGAAGCGGCCATGCGCATCACAGTCGCCGACACCGGCATCGGCATCAGGTCCGAGGACATGGGCAAGCTGTTCGAACCCTTTCGGCAGCTCGACTCGAGCATGACGCGCAAATACGAGGGGACCGGTCTGGGACTGGCAATTTGCCGCCGCCTGGCCGATATGCTGGGAGGCGGGATTGTCGCGCACAGCGAATACGGTGTCGGTAGCCGATTCATTGTCACGCTTCCATTGGAGACTGGGCCCAGGCAATGAACCGGAACATACTCCTGATCGAAGACAACGAGCAGAATCGCTATCTGGCAACTTTTCTGCTCGAGAAGCGCGGATTTCGCATCGCTGCGGCTCCCGACGGCCCGACGGGAATTGCCGCGGCCCGATCCAGGACGCCGGACTTGATTCTGCTGGACATCCAGCTGCCGCTCATGGACGGCTACGATGTTGCGCGCGAGTTGCGCACCTTGCCATCGCTGCGCGCAATACCCATCATTGCGGTGACGTCCTACGCCATGCCCGGCGACCGCGAGCGCTGTCTTGCCGCCGGCTGTAACGGTTATATCGAAAAGCCGATCAATCCCGAAACGTTTGTCAACGAAATAGAACGGTTCCTGAGCTGATTGTCATTCATTACAAGGCCTACCCGTCATGCGCGTGCTCATCGTCGAGGACAAGGAGGAGAATTCCTACTACCTGCGTGCGCTCCTGCAAGGGAATGGTTACCAGGTGGAGTTGGCGCAACATGGCGCGCAGGCGCTGGTGATGGCGCGGCAGGCGCCGCCCGATATGGTCATTTCCGACCTGCTGATGCCAGTCATGGACGGGTATACGCTGTTGCGCTACTGGAGGGCGGACGAGCGTCTCAGGCAGATTCCGTTCGTTGTCTATACGGCGACGTATACCGAAGCCGAGGACGAGCGCCTGGCCTACGACCTCGGCGCCGATGAGTTCATTCTCAAGCCCTGCGAACCGGATGTTTTCATGGAGAAGCTGCGCGCAGTCCAGTTGCGCGACACAGTCGCCAGACCGGTCCAGGCAGTGGGACCCGACGCGGGAGAAACCGCCACGCTGGAACATTACAGCCAGACGTTGATCAGAAAGCTCGAAGAAAAAACCCTGCAGCTGGAAGAGACGAACCGCGCGCTGCAAAAGGAATTGACCGAGCGGCGCGAGATTGAAAAGGAAGTCCGGCTGAAAAACACGATCCTGCAGACCGAGCAGGAAACGGCGCTCGATGCCATCCTGGTTGTCGGGGAAAACGGTGAGATTCTCACGCGCAACCGGAAATTCCACGATCTCTGGAAAATTCCGGAGTCGATCATGGAAGATCGGCGGGAAGGGCAGGTTCTGGAGCTTGCCGCCGATCAGGTTGCGGATACCGCTGCATTCCTGGCCCAGGTCCGGTATCTGTATGGACACCGCTGGGCAATCAGCACCGACGAATTCAAGTTGAACGACGGCCGGGTCATCGAGCGCTATTCGGCGCCGGTCGCCGGGGACGACGGTACCTACTACGGACGTATCTGGTATTTTCGCGACGTCTCCGAGGCCAGGCGTATCCAGCAGTCGCTGCGCAACAACGAACAGGAGCAGCGGCAACTGGTAAAAATGCTCGAACTCGAACGGTCGCGGCTCACTTCAGCCCAGGAGGTGGCAAAAATAGGCAGTTGGGAAACCGACCTGTCTACCTTGAGCGTGATCTGGTCGGCGCAGACCTATCGGATCTTCGATGTCGATCCCGAGCACTTTCAGCCATCGCATGCCGAGTTCCTGGAGCGCGTGCATCCCGAGGACCGCGCAGGCGTGGAGCAAGCGTTTTTCGCATCGCTGGGCGTCAGGACCCTGTGTGCCGTCGAGCACCGGATCTTGTTCCCCGACGGGCGGATCAAATACGTGGAAGAGCGCTGGCAGCTTGTGTTCGACGATGCCGGCAAGCCAGTCAAGGCCCTGGGAACCTGCCAGGACATATCCGAGCGCAGGCGTTCCGAGGCAGCGCTGAAAGCCAGCGAGATTCGCTATCACTCGCTGATCGAAACGATGCTGGAGGGATACGCCTATTGCCGGGCTGTTCTGAACGCGGGGCGGCTTGTCGATTTTGTCTACGTCGAGGTCAACAGGGCCTTCCAGGCTCTGACCGGTTTGAACGAGGTCGTCGGCAAGAAGGTTTCCGAGGTCATTCCCGATCTGATCGAGACGAACCCCGAGGTTTTCGAGGCTTATGGCCGCGTGGTTCGCACCAGGATGCCGGAAAAGTTCGAGTCCTATGTTCCGCAACTGGCCATCTGGTTCGACGCCACGATATACAGCACGAATGGCGAGCATTTCACGGTGGTGTTCGAGAACATCACGCAGCGCAAGGAAAGCGAAGCGAGGATCCGATATCTGAACCGCGTTTACGCTATGTTGAGCGACATCAACGCGCTTATCGTGCATGCCCGCGAGCAGCACGAATTGTTCCGGGAGACTTGCCGCATCGCCAGCGAAATCGGTGGGTTTCGCATGGCCATGATCGCGGTATGGGACAAGGCTGCCGGCCGGCTGCGCCCGGCGGCTTCCATAGGCAAGGCTGACGCGCTGGTCGCCAAGATCGAAAACATTCTCTGCATGCCGCAGCGGGCGCGTACCTCCATGTTCATGCGAGCAATTACCGAAAGGCATGCGATCGTCGCGAACCACGCGGCCAGCGACCCGAACGTGATTTTCGGTTCCGACTATGCCCAAGCCGGCATAGGGTCTGTCGCGGTGCTGCCCTTGATCGTCGAAAACGTCGCGGTCGGCCTGATTGCCCTATATGCTGGAGAGGTCGAGTTCTTCCATCAGGAGGAAATGCGGCTGCTGGCCGATCTGGCCGGAGACATTTCCTTTGCGATCGATCACATCGAAAAACAGGAACGCCTGACCTACCTGGCCTACTACGACGAGCTGACCGGTCTTGCCAATCGCAATCTGTTTTTCGACCGTGTTGAGCACTTCATCCCGGCCGCCCGGAGCAGGCAGGGGCGCCTGGCGGTGCTGCTGATCGACCTGGATCGTTTCAAGAACGTCAACGACAGCCTGGGCCGTTCCGCCGGCGACATTCTGCTCAGGCAGATCGCGCAATGGCTCGTCGAGCGCGCCAGGGACCAGAGCCTGCTGGCGCGCGTGGCAGGCGACCGCTTTGCCGTCGTGATACCGCAGGTCATGGAGGAAGGCCATCTTCCCAAGCTGCTGGGCATGATGACCGATGCCCTGTTGGCGCGGAAATTCAAGCTGGGCAACATCAGCCTGCGGGTTTCCTGCAAGGCGGGCGTGGCGATTTTTCCGGACGACGGCGACGATGCCGAGACGCTATTTCGCAATGCCGAGGCGGCGCTCAAGCGGGCCAAGGAGTCTGGCGCCCGCTATCTTTTCCACACCAAGGCAATGACGGAACTGGTGGCGCACAAGCTGGAAATGGAGAACCGCCTGCGTCATGCCATCGATCATGAAGAATTCGTGCTGCATTACCAGCCGAAAGTCGATATGCAGAGCGGCAAGGTGGTCGGCGCGGAAGCGCTGATACGCTGGAGCGATCCGCGATCCGGCCTGGTGGCTCCCGGGCAGTTCATCCCCATGCTGGAGCAGACCGGTCTGATCTATGAGGTCGGGAGCTGGGCGCTGGGTCAGGCCATCGCCGATTACCTGCGCTGGCGTGCCCAAGGATATGACGCCGTTCGCATCGCCGTGAACGTTTCGCCGCTGCAGCTCAGGGATCAGGCTTTCGTGGACGGTGTCCGGCAGAAATTGTCCGTGGATCCGGGGGCGGCGCATGGCCTCGAACTCGAGCTTACCGAGAGCATGATCATGCAGGATCTCAATCAAAGCATCGCCAGCCTTGAGACCATCCGTGGTCTTGGAGTCAAGGTGGCGATCGACGATTTCGGCACCGGGTTCTCGTCGCTCGGATATCTTGCGAAGCTGCCGGTCGACACGCTCAAGATCGACCGTTCCTTCATCACCGATATGACCGACAGCTCTCAAGGGCTGGTGCTGGTCTCGACGATCATCAATCTCGCGCGCGGCTTGAATTTGCGGGTGGTTGCCGAGGGCGTTGAAACAGACGAGCAGTATCGCTTGCTCAAGCTGCTCAAGTGCGACGAAATGCAGGGCTTTCTTTTCAGCAAACCATTGCCCGTGGATGCTTTCGAAGTGAAGTATTTGCGCAAATGACGCCCCGGCGCCCGATCATTCCCGGCGCAGGATTAGGCGCGCGACGATGTTGATGGCCAGCACCAGGCCTACAACGATCACCGCCGCCGCGTAGGCCAGGGCGTGCGCGGACGCGAACGGCTGGTTGATGAAGCTCCAGATGACGTAGGTCAGGTAGCCGATGGGTTCCTGGGTCATCTTGCCGTTCCAGAGGTAGTTGGACCAGCCCGCCGTAAAGAGCAGGGGGGCGGTTTCCCCTACCGATATCGCCAGCGACAGGAGTATGCCCGTCGTCACGCCCGAACGAGCGGCCGGCAGCAAGATGCGCAGGATGGCCTGGCTGTCCGTGCAGCCCAGCGCATAGGCGCTTTCGCGCAGCGTGGACGGATTCTGTCTCAAGGAAAGCTCGGTGAAGCGCGCGATGTAGGGCATCACCAGCACGCCGAGCGTGATGATGCCGGACAGTACTGAAAAGCCCCAGCCCAGCCAGACCACCATGGTTACATAGCTGAAGTAGCCCAGCACAACCGAGGGTACGCCTACCAGCACATCGGCCAGGAAACGCGCTATCGACGCCAGGCGGCCATTGCCGAATTCCGCCAGGTAGATGCCCGCCGCCACGCCGGCCGGCGCGGCCCACAGCAAGGCGCCTGCGCTCAGGACGAGGGTACCTTCGATGGCATTGAGCAGGCCGCCGCTGATTCCGTTGGTCACTTCGGTGAAGACCGTCAGGTTCAGCGCGCCGGCCCCGCGCGCGAACACCGCCCACAATATGCTGGCCAGCGGCGTGACCACCAACATGAAGGACACCAGGCAGAGCAAGGTGAAAACAGCGTCTCCTCTGCGGCGCGAGGCCGTCAGCGAGGAAAAGCGTTCAGGCTCGAACACCAGAGGGCGATTGTCGGGTAAGTAGGCGGGCGACGACATTGACGATGACGGCGATGATGAAAAGGACGACCGCGATTTCGGCCAGGGAGCGTACCGCCATCCCGCTGGGATCCTGCAGCGCGCTGTCCAGCTGAGAGGCGATGAAGGCGGCCATGCTGGTGATGGGGCTGTAAAGGGTATGCGGCAGGTAGTTCAGCGCGCCGCCGCTGACCATGAGCACGGCCATGGTTTCGCCCAGGGCACGACCCATGGCGAGCATGGCCGATCCGATCAGCGGTATGCGTACGGACGGCAGCAGAATCTTGCGCACCATTTCGGTACGGGTCGCGCCCAGCGCCATCGTCGATTCACGCAGTTCGCGGGGCACTCTTTGCAGCGCCTCGAGCAGCGTGCTCGATATCACGGGCAGCACCATGAGCACCAGCACGAGTCCTGCGGTCAAGAGGCCGTAGCCGGATTCGGCGCCGGTGCCGATGAACGGAACGAAAAAGAACACCTTGGCCAGGGCGGGCGCGATGTAGCGATACACCAGGGGAGACAGCACCTCCAGTCCCCAAAGGCCATACACCACGCTGGGGACCATGGCCAGCACTTCGACGATCTGCGCGAAGACATGGCGCGCCGCCGGCGGGGTGTATTCGCCCACGAACAACCCTACGCCTATGCCTAGAGGCACGGCGATCAGCAGCGCGATGGCCGAACTGGCCAGCGTGCCGACGATGAAAACCAGAATGCCGTAATGAGCGCCCGACGGCACGGAAAACCCGTCGTGCGAAATGGGATCGGCATACAGATTGCCCAGGCTCCAGCTCTTGGAAACCAGGAAATGCAGGCCGTTGAAACGAATGGCGGGCCAGGAATAGACGGTCAGGAAAACGACGATCGCCAACAGCGCCAGGGGGATGAGCGCCGCGAAACAGGCCAGACTGATACGAAATGGTCGCATTGAAGGCGCCGGGGCACCACCATCGCGCCCCGGCACGCAGGCCGGGAGGCGATGGCGGCACACGCGGGATCGTTATTGGATTTTCGAGATTTGCGCGCGGCTCAGGGTGACAATCTTAGCGGGCAGCGGCACGAACCGCACGGCGCTCAGATATTTGTCGGAATTGCCTTCGGACGAGCCGACGGTCCAGGTGAGGAAATCCTTCAGCACGTGGCCGGTATTGGCGTCGGCCTGGTGCGTATTGACGATCGCGTATTCATAGTTGACGATCGGATACGACTTCTCGCCGGGCGCGAAAATCAGGCTCAGACGCTCGTCGGCGGGCGTCTTGGCGACCATGGCGGCGGCCGCGGCATTGACGGTGGCGGTCGTGGGCAGCAGGAACTTGCCGGCGCGGTTCTTGAGCATCGCGGTACCCAGGCCGGCTTCGTCGATCTGCTTGTGAAAGCTCACGCCGATGTAGGCGATGGAATACGGGGTCTGGTGCGCGGCCTGGACCATGCCGGGGTTGCCGTTGGCGCCGACGCCGCCCTGGACCGCGGGCCAGCTCACCGAGGTGCCGTAGCCCGGGCCGCTGCTCCACGACGGCGTGGAGAACGACAGGTACTGCGTGAAGATGAAGGTGTCGCCGCTGCCGTCGGTGCGATGGACTGTCACGATGCCGTGGTCGGGCAGCTTTACGCCGGGGTTGAGCGCCTTGATCTTGGCGTCGTCCCACTTCTTGATCGAGCCGTCATAGATGCCGGCCAGCACGGGACCGTCCAGCTTCAGGTGCGTCTTGTTCAGGCCGGGCAGGTTGTAGTTAACCGTCTGCGCCGAAATGGCCAGCGGAATGTTGACGATGTTGGGCGATTGCTTCATCTGCCCATCGCTCATGTAGGCGTCGGATGCGCCGATCTGTGCCACGCCGGAAATCGCCTGCGCGATCCCGGTGCCGCTACCCGTGCCCTGCGTGGTGATCTTCACGCCGGGATGGTTGGCGGTGTAGTCGGGGACCCACAGGTTGAACAGGGGGTACAGCAGCGTGGAACCGGTCTCGACCAGGTTTGCCGGCGCGGCGTGCGCACCCAGGCTTGCTGCCATGGCAGCGGTGGCGATCAGGTATTTGAAAGGCGGCCGTGAGGGTTTGGTCATCTTGGATCTCTTCATGGTGATGGGGAAGCCGGCGCACGACGTCGGCGGCGGGCAGGTGAGACTTCATCACACGCCTGTGACCCCGCTATGAAGATTTCTCGTCAAATATCTGAAATTTTCTTGTTCAATACCTGAAATAGGGTTGTTCAGGCGCCGTCAGGCGCAGCGCTGTCTGAGCCATGATGCGTCCAGGCCGAAGACCTGGCCGAACTCCCAGGCCGGCATGGGCTTGCCGAACAGATAACCTTGTCCGTCGCTGCAGCCGAGACGGCGCAGGCTTTCGCGCTGTTGCGCCGTCTCGACGCCTTCGGCAATGGTGCGCAAATCGAAGCTGCGCGCCATATCGATGATCGCTCGCACGACCGAGGCGTCCTGGTTGGACTGAACCATGCCCATGACGAAGGAACGGTCGATCTTGATGCGGCTCAGGGGGTAGCGCTTCAGAAGGCTTAGCGATGCATACCCGGTGCCGAAGTCATCGAAGGCAATGCCGATGCCCAGTTCGCGCATGCGCTTTATCGTGGCCAGAACCACATCATCGTCCAGGACGATGTTCTCGGTCACTTCGAGTTCCAAAGCCTGCGGCGGCAGGCCATGCCGATCGAGCGCGGCCAGGATGGTTTCTTCGATGTGGCCGACGCGAAACTGCGCGCCGAAGAGATTGACGCCCATCTGGAAAGCGGGCGCTGCGCTGCGGCGCCAGAGCGCAGCCTGGGCGCAGGCTTCCTCGAGTATCCATACGCCGACGGTCGGCGCGAGCGGGCCGCACTCGAGCGCAGGCAAAAACGTAGCCGGCGACATTAGCCCGCGCCGCGGATGCCGCCAGCGGATCAGCGCTTCCGCGCCCACGAGCGCGTTCGTGGACAAGTCGACTTGCGGTTGATAGAACAGGACGAACTCGCCATCGTCGACGGCCCGCTGCAATTCCATGCCGTACAGCCTGCGCCTCACCACCTCCATGCGCAAAGCCATGGTGAAGAGGAAGGTCTGGCCGCGCCCTGCGCGCTTTGCCTTGATGAGCGCCAGATCCGCGTCGCCGATCAGTTCCAGGGCCTCCTGCGCGTGCCGTGGCGCGAGGGCGACGCCGCAGCACGCCGAAACATGCATTGCATCCATGCCCCTGGCTAAGACGGGCTGGGCGATTGTCTGCGTGGCGGCCTGGGCGACACGCCGCGCCTCTTCGATGTCCGCCATGCCGGGCAGCAGGAGCGCGAACTCGTCCGCGCCCATGCGCGCCACCGCGTCCTCGGATCGGACGAGATTGCGCAGGCGCAGTGCCACCTCGCGCAGGACGTGGTCGCCGACAGCGTGTCCCAAGGTATCGTTGATGTCCTTGAATCCGTCCAGGTCGATCATGATCACGGCGGCAGGGCGCGCGTGGGCCAGCGCGCCTTCCACGAGGCGGTAGAAGTGGGTGCGGTTGGCGGCTCCGGTGAGCACGTCCAAGTTGGCCCGGCCGCGCAGCAGGTCCTTCTCGTGGCGCAAGTCGGAAAGATCCTGCAGATGCGCGTTAAAGACCAGCGCACCCTCTTCGCGCCAGCAGAACAGCGAGAAACCCAGCAGAAACTCGGTACCTTCGCGCCGCAGTCCGTCTATTTCCGATGGAACGCGTATTCCATCGAGCGAGTCTGCCGCCGCGGCCCGCGCGATCAGTTCACGCATGCTGGCGCGGCTGCGTTCGGGCACGAGCATTTCGAGCGCGCGTCCCGGACCCTCGGCGGAATCGTAGCCATACAGCGCCGCCGCGCTTTCGTTCCAGTTGAGAATGGTGCCGCGCGAATCGAAGCGGATCATGGCGGTGGGGGACTGCCACTCGGCGTGATCCGCCGGCGGGGCGGCACGTTCGGCGAGCAGCTCGATGCGGCGCAATTCCAGCCTGTCCGAGGCCATCTTCGCCAGTTCGCGCAGGCGCTCGGCATCGTCCGCGGAAAAGTCGGCATTCGGCTTTCTATCCATCACGCACAAGGCGCCGAGCGGATAGCCCTGCGCGGACAGTATCGGCACTCCAGCATAAAACCTGAGGTGGGTCGACCCGGTGACGAGCGGATTGTCGTGAAAGCGCGAATCCAGCGTCGCGTCGGGGACGATCATCACCTTGTCCTGCAGGATGGCGTGCGCGCAGAAAGAGACATTGCGATCCATGTTCACGTCGACGCCATCGAAACCCGTGACTGCCGCGAAGAAGACATGGTCGTTGCCGATCATATTGACCGCGGCGACGGGCATGTCGAACATGCGCGCGGCGATTCGCACGACAGGATCCAGACTGGCTAGTTGACGATCGCCGCCCAGCTCGTATTCGGACAACGCAACAAGTCGTTCCGCTTCCACCGGTGACGCTTGAGGGCACTTCATGGACGGTCTCCTTTCCTGGTCAGGGGTCCGTCAGGCGGCCCCGGACGCGGATGGCGTGCCGATCAATTTTCAGGCGCAGGATCGATTTCCGGCGCTATTAATACGATATTACAGCCTTGTAATAATACAAAAAAGACCGTGCCTCGTCCGCCAGCCAACGCAAGCCGGACTCTCTCGTTCATAACGCGCCGCTCGCTTTGTCCTCGATCAGCCTGACCAGCGTGTGCAGCAGCCGGTTTGCCGGGGTCGCCACGCCGAGCGCCTCGCCGCGCCTGACGACCAGGCCGTTCAGATGGTCGATCTCGCTGCGCTTGCCGCGCGCGAGGTCCTGCGCCGTCGAAGAATATTGAGTCGGCATGGTCTGAGCGATTCGGCTCACGGCCAGTTCTACGTCCGGCGGCAGGCTTACCCCGTCGGCTTGGGCGACGGCCATGCATTCGGCCACCACGTCGCGCATCGAGGCGCATACGCCGGTGCCCGCCGCGAGCCGGCCATAGGGCAGCTGCGAGATCGCCGAAAGCGCGTTGTAGGCGCAGTTCAGGATCAGCTTGGCCCACAGCGCTGCGCGCACATTGGCTGATACCTCGGTGGATATGCCCGCAGCGGCGAACATCTGCGCGATGGCTGCGCTTTGGGAAGAAGGTTCGATGACGAGCTCGCCGCGGCCATGATGGCGCACGTGGCCGGCGCCGGCCATTTCGGTGGCGACGTACACCACGGCCGCTGCCACTTCCTGCGCGATCGCGCCGCGCAGGCGCTCGGCGTTGTCTACACCGTTCTGCAGCGTAAGCACCAGCGAGTCGGCGGCCAGGTGCGGCCCGATGGAGGCGCCAGCGCTTTCGGTGTCGGGCGATTTCACGCAAAACAGGACAAGTCGCGCGCCGCTCACGGCGGCCGGATCAATGCTGGCTCGTAGATGCGGCGGGCCGATATGCTCGTCCAATTGCTGCGTCTGCAGGCGCAGACCGTCGCGCTCGACCGCTTGGACATGCGAGGCGCGGCCGATCAGCACGACCTCGTGTCCCGCGCGCGCAAGCATTGCGCCGTAATAGCAGCCCACCGCGCCCGCACCCATGACAGCGATCTTCATAGCGTATTTCTCCTGTTGGCCGCCGCGGCGGCGCATCGACTTGTGAAGTGCATCATAAATGACGCGCGGCCAACTTCATCCAGGGCGCTACGTGGACAACGCTCATGAGCAGGTACTCCAGTCCGGCATCAATCCGGGACGGGTAAATGAACGACGCTCGTATCGACATAAGGCGCTATCGCGGCGAGATCGAGCGGCATCGGCATGCGTATCATCAAGTCGTCATCTCATGCGAAGGTACGATCGAGATCGAGGTGGGGCGCGAGACGGGGCGGGTCGCCGGCAGCCTAGGCGCCTTTATTCCCGCCGGATGCCAGCATGCGTTTCTCGCCCGCCAGCCCAATGCCTTTGTCGTCCTGGACGTGCAGACGGGAGGGTGCGCACACGCCCTGGATAATGGCCAAGTGCCGCCGTTCTTCGCTATCGATCGGCGAGGTCATGGCTTGCTCGAGTACATGCGTGCCCTCGATTGGCGGGCGAGGCTCACGCCGGCGTGCCAGCAGGCATGGTCGACCTTGCTGCTGGACAGCCCCGCTGTGAATGGCCGCCGCTCGGACCGGGCCGAACTCGTGGTGCAGCGCGCCACCTCGTTCATGCTGCACAGATTGGCCGATCCGATCTGCATCGCCGATCTCGCGCAGGCCGCGGGTGTGAGTCCGCGCCGGCTTCATGAAGCCTTTCGCGCACGGCGCGAAACCACGCCCCATACGCGACTCACGGTGTTGCGTCTTGACGCGGCCGAGCGGCTGCTGGCCGATCCCGCGCTGTCCATTGCCGAAATCGCGCTCCGAAGCGGCCATGCCGACCAGAGCGCGCTGACCCGCGCCATGCGGCGCGAGCGCGATGCGACGCCGGCCGAGGTCCGGTGCCGCCTTACGGACAAGGAGGAAAAATGGCCGGCAATGGAACGGGCAGGGCGACGGCCTTCGGGTTGGTCGCAATCGGACTCTGGTCCGCGCTTGCGCTTTTGAGCGTGGCGGCGTCGGGCATCCCGCCGTTCGAATTGCTGGCGCTCAGTTTCGGCGTGGCATTTGTCAGCGGCATGCTGGTGCTGGCTTCGCGGGGGCGCAGCGCGCTCGCAAAACACAGGCAGCCGCCAGGCGCCTGGATTCTGGCGTTCGTCGCGATTTATTTCTATCACGCGCTCTATTTTTTCGCGCTTGCCGCGCTCATTTTCATGGCACGTCGCGGCGAGCCGGTGCAGCCATGCCCACATGGCGGGCTATTTTGCCGCGCTGGGCTGTGCGGTGATCTGGGCCGGGTACTCGGTAGCGAACCGCCGCGATGCGCATGTGCCCAGCGAAATGCTTATCGGCGTATGCGGGGCGGTGGCAATGGCCGGCGGGGCGGCGCACTGGCTGTTCGAGCGCGGCGCATGGCCTGGTCCCTCTCAGTGGTTGGCGATACTCTTGCTGGGAATTGGTCCCGCCGGACTCGCTTTCCTGGCATGGGACCACGCCACCAAGCACGGCAATATGCCGCTGCTGGCCGCGCTATCGTATTTCGCACCGTTGATTTCCATCTTGCTGCTCGTGGCAGCCGGGCGGGCTCAGGCCAGTATCCCGCTCAGTGTTTCCGTCGCACTGATCGTCGCGGAAGCGATGCTGGCCGGCATCGCTCCAGGAAAGACAGACGCGCCAAGGGTTAAATAAAGAGAAAATCCTCCAATGGCGATCCGTTCGGCTGCGTGGGCTTGTCTTTTCGGTGTCTACATGAAAGGCTTGAATCTGCCGACCGGGTGTGGCTTGAAGGTCAAATCAATGAAAAAGCAGGGTATTGCACCTAGGGTCTGTCATCAATTGAGCCAAATGACGGCAGCGGCGAGATGAATGGCGCCAAGGAACGCGGTGCGGGTTTTATCGTAGCGCGTGGCGATGGCGCGGTACTGCTTGAGGCGGGCGAAGAAGTTCTCGATCAGGTGACGCGCCTTGTACAAGTGCCGGTCATAGTCTCGCTGCTGCTTGCGTGTGCGTAGAGAGGGGATGACGACGGACTTTCCAGCGCGTAACAGGGGTTCGATCACGCGCTGCTGCGCGTCATAGGCTTTGTCGGCCATCACTGTTTCCCCTTGCGTATGCGGCAACAGGGCATCGGCCCCTTCCAAATCCGAGGCCTGCCCCGGCGTCAGGTGAAAACGCGTTGGGTTGCCCAGCGCATCGACCGTGGCATGAATCTTTGTGCTCAGCCCCCCCCGGCTGCGTCCGATGGCTTGCGCCTGAGCCCCCCTTTTCCGCCTGTGCCATGCTGGTGGGCTCGCACAATCGTGGCATCTATCATCGCGTACTCGTTGTCCGCATCCTGTGCCAGCGCCTCAAACACGCGCCGCCACACGCCGCTACGGCTCCAACGCATGTGCCTCAGATGCACGACGCGGAAATCCCCGAAGCGCTCCGGCAAATCCCGCCAGGGTATACCTGCGCGATAGCGATACAGCACCGCCTCTACGAATAGGCGATTGTCTCGCGCGGTCACGCCAGCATGGCCCGCTCGCCCAGGCAGAAAACCTTCAATCCGCTCCCACTGATCATCTCGCAATGCATATCGTCTCGACATACGGCCGAAGTTTGGAACGCCTGGCCTAAAATCTCAAGCCATCAATTGATGACAGACCCTAGTCACGGATTGGAGAAGCTATGGAAGAAGTCGAGCAGCGCGTTGCGCGCAGCTTTGAAGCACAAGGGTTGATGCAGACGCTGGGCGCGCAGCTTGTCCTGGTGGGAGACGGCGAGGTGCATATTGCCCTGCCTTTCTCCAGGCGTCTGTCGCAGCAGCATGGCTTTATCCATGCCGGCGCCATCACCAGCATCGTCGACAACGCCTGCGGCTATGCCGCGCTGACCAAGGCGCCGCAGGGATGCGAGATCGTCTCCGTGGAATTCAAGATCAATTTTCTGCGGCCTGCGCTGGGCGATCGCTTCCTGGCCGTGGGCAAGGTGCATAACGCCGGCAAGTCCCTCACTATCTGCACGGGAGAGGTCAGGGCGTTCTACGGCGAGGGGCCTTCCTGCAAGGTGGTCGCGGTCATGCAGGCCACGATGATGACTGTGCAGCACCCCATTATCTGATCCACGCCCCTGGCCTGCCGGCGGCATGCTCGCGGCGGTTTTCCGGTTGACTTGGCTTAGCGAAGCGCTGGTGCTGCGCGCCGGGCGAGTTCTCTGATCCGCCGGGCGATTTCGTCGTCCAGCGGGGCATAGACAATCATGCCCAGGTCCGGCCTGCCGTCGACGGAAAAGGCCGAATATTCCAGTTCGATCGATCCTAGCTCGGGATGCCGCAGACGTTTGGTGCCGCTCGCTTCCGTATGGCTCAGCACGTCGTTGTCGCGCCATAGTGCGTCGAACTCGGCGCTTGCGCCGCGCAGTTCCTGGACCAGATCGCCGACCTCGGAGGTCAGGCCGGCGCGGACCACGTCTGCCCTGAACGCGCCTACGACGAAGCGGGCGATGTTTTCCCAATCGTGCTGTTTGGCCCGGATGTCCGGATCTCGGAACAGGAAGCGCAGGATGTTGCGCTGATTGGCCGGCAACGCCCCATAGTCGGTCAGCACCACGGCCGCTGCGCGATTCCATGCGACCACATCCCATGTGGCCGTCTTGATGATGGCCGGGCTGGCATCGAGCGAATCGAGCAGGCGCTGCAACCGCGGGTTGACGCCTTGGGCGACCCTGTAGCGGACTTCGGGAGGTCGTCCCAGTCCCAGCATGAAAAGGTGCTCGCGCTCGGTATCGGTCAGCATCAGGGCATGGGCGATGCGCTCCAGCACCACGGCCGAAGGCGCGCCGCCGCGGCCTTGCTCGAGCCAGGTGTACCAGGTGGGACTGATGCGGGCGCGCTGGGCGACCTCTTCCCGGCGCAATCCGGGTGTGCGCCTGCGCCCGGAAAAGCCGAAGCTGGCCGGGTCCAGACGTTCCCGGCGGCTTCTGAGGAAATCCCCCAGCGAGCTGGCCATCGCGACGGGCATGGACGAACCTGTTAGTTTTTTTACTATGATCAGATCACTACTTTAACGGGATAAAAAAAGCGTGAATAGTGTTGGGCTGACGATCACGGAGTCTTCACCATGCGTATCTTTCTCACCGGCGCGACCGGTTTCATCGGTTCGGCACTTGTTCCCGAACTCATCGAGTCCGGGCATCAGGTCGTCGGGATGACCCGCTCGCAGGCCGGCGCCCAGGCGCTTGCCGCCGCGGGCGCCCAGACACATTGCGGCACGCTGGAGGACCCCGACAGCCTGCGTCGCGGCGCCGCGCAGGCCGACGCGGTCATCCATGCGGCCTTCGACCACGATTTCTCCCGATTCATCGAAAACTGCGAGAAGGACCGCCGCGCCATCGCCGCGCTCGGGTCGGTGCTCGCGGGTTCGGATCGGCCGCTGGTCATCACCTCAGGAACCGGAATGGGTGGCGGCGGACACGGTACGCTGGCGACCGAACAGGTTTTCGATGCCAGCCATCCCAATCCGCGCATCGCCTCCGAGCAGGCCGGCAATGCCCTGCTCGAAGCGGGCGTCAACGTCTCTGTGGTGCGTCTGCCGCAGGTCCACAATACCTTGCGGCAGGGCCTCATTTCGCCGCTCGTGGAGATCGCCCGCACGACGGGCGTCGTCGCCTATGTGGGCGAGGGCGCCAACCTCTGGCCAGCGGGTCATCTCTCCGATGTCGTACGCCTGTACCGGCTGGCAATCGAAGCGGGCGAACCGGGCGCGCGCTTTCACGCGGTGGGAGAAGAGGGGATCAGCAGCCGCGAGATTGCGCAGGCGCTGGGCCGGGGCCTGAATCTGCCGGTCGTCTCAATCGCCCCGGAGCAGGCCGCGGCGCATTTCGGCTGGATGGCGATGTTCGCGAGCCTGGACATGCCGGCCTCCAGCGCTTGGACCCAGGCCCGCCTGGGCTGGCGTCCGTCGGGACCGGCGCTTATCGCCGACCTCGACCAGGCCCGCTACACCGCATAGACGTCTTCGCGGGGGGCACGCCTCCCGCGAAGACGCACCCGCCTGATTTACAGGATCTTGGCCAGGAAGTTCTTGGTGCGATCGGCCTGAGGATTCGAGAAGATGTCCTGCGGCTTGCCTTCCTCGACAATGTAGCCGCCGTCCATGAAGATGACGCGGTGCCCCACTTCGCGAGCAAAGCCCATCTCGTGGGTGACGACCACCATGGTCATGCCTTCGTGCGCCAGGTCCTTCATGACCTGCAGCACTTCGCCAACCATTTCAGGGTCGAGCGCGGAAGTCGGCTCGTCGAACAGCATCACGTCGGGCTGCATGGCCAGCGCGCGGGCGATCGCCACGCGCTGCTGCTGCCCGCCGGAAAGCTGGTCGGGAAAGCTGCTTTCCTTGTTTGACAGGCCAACCTTGGCCAGCAGTTCGCGCGCGATCTTGTTGGCCTCTTGCACCGGCATCTTCTTGACCTTGCGCGGGCCGATCGTGATGTTTTCCAGAATGTTCAGGTTCTTGAACAGATTGAACTGCTGGAACACCATGCCCACGTGCTGGCGCAGCTTGTGGATGTTGGTCTTGGGGTCGGTCAGTTTCATGCCGGCGATTTCGATTTCGCCGCTGGTGACTTCTTCCAGGCCGTTCAGGCAGCGCAGGAAAGTGCTTTTGCCGCTGCCGGACGGACCGATGACGACGACGACTTCACGCGGCTCGACGTGGTTGTCGATGCCTTTGAGAATCTCGCTTTCGCCATAGGATTTATGGAGATTTTTAACGCTTATCAACTTGCAGCCTCCTCTCCAGATAAGACGCGCACTTGGACACGGAGAAAATGATGATGAAGTACAGGACGGCGATCAGGCCCCAGATCTTGAACGACTCGAAGGTGGCCGCGATCACGATCTCGCCCTTGTAGACCAGCTCGATGATACCCACCGGGGCGAGCAGCGAGGTGTCCTTGACGGTTTGCGCGGCCTGGTTGACCAGCGGCGGGATCATCCGCTTGAACGCCTGCGGCAGCACGATATAGAGCATGGTCTGGATGCCGTTCATGCCGATGCTCGCGGCCGCTTCTTTCTGGCCGCGGTCCACTCCCAGAATGCCGGCGCGCACGATTTCGGTCACGTATGCCCCTTCGTTCAGGCTGAGCGTAAACGCCGCGGCCAGGATCGGGTACATCAGCTGGCCGAACCAGGCGTTGACCGGCAGGATGGCCGGCAAGCCCAGCACGATGAAGAAAAGCTGCACCAGCAGCGGAGTGGAGCGGAAGATCTCCACGTAGGCCGAGGAGAGCCACCTCAGCAGGCTGAAACGCGACAGGCGCATCAGCGCCGCGATCAGGCCGATGATCACCATGAGGACGATGGCCACGATCGCGTACTGGATCGTCAGGCGCAGGCCGTCCAGGATGACCGGCAGGTTTTGCCAGATTACATGCATGAGCTTTGCCCTATGGTCTTTCTGTAATTATCTTGATTGACGCCATCGGTCGCGAAGGCCGCCGGGCAAAGAGAAAACGCGCAATGCTGGTCCGCACCGCGCGTTTTCCACTTTACCCAGACTGCGTGGACGAATGAAAGCTCAGTCTTTCACCGCCACGTCCGCCGGTTTTTCCACGCCATTGACCGCGCCGCTGCTGTCGCCGCCGAAGTACTTGACGAACAGTTGCTGGTATTGGCCGTTCTTCTTGATCTTGGCCAGGCCGTCGTTGATCTTGGCGGCCAGGCCGGGATCCTTCTTGCTCACGGCGATACCGTAGTATTCGCCGGTCAGCAGAGCGCCGACGGTCTTGACATTCGGATGCTGCGTCTTGAAATTGACGTTGACCGGGTTGTCGAAGACCACAGCGTCGGCGCCGTCGGTCTCCAGAGCCTGGTAGGCGCTGTCGATGTCTTGGAACTGTTTGATGTACTGGGGATCGATACCGTGGGAGGTCATGTAGTCGACCGACGACGTGGCTTTCTTGGTGGCAACCACGTGGCCCTTCAGGTCGCCGAAGCCGGTGATCTTGGAGTCTTTCATGACCAGGACCGACAGGCCCGACTTGTAGTACGCGTCGCTGAAGTCGACGCTGTGCATGCGGCTGGTCTTGATCGTGATGCCGGCCACCGCGGCGTCGATCGATCCGGCCTGCAGGCTCGGGATCAGGCCGCTGAAGGGCAGCGTCTTGATCGTCAGCGTCAGGCCCTCGGCCTTGGCGATGGCGCGGATCATGTCGATGTCAAAGCCGGTGACCTTGCCGTCGACTTCGGTCTCGAACGGCGGGAAGGTGGTGTCGGCGCCGACGACGATGGACGTCTTGCCGGCGGCCGAGGCGGCCGTGACATTCATGGAAAGCGCCAGGCCGGCGACCAGGGGGGCGGCGATGGCGAAAAGTGATTTGTTCTTCAAGAGTAGTCTCCCATTCGGTAAAAATCCTTTGCCATGACGATAAGTCCCCATTATTTTACTGGGGTGTCATCAAGGGGGCAGATCAGAAAGTAAACCAAGGTAGATTACATTTTGTTGAATTCATTGTCCCGCAGCGCGTCAGGCATGGACCAGGACGGCGCCCGCGGTTTTGTGGCTGGCCGTATCGACGAGGATGAGCGAACCGAGCACCCGGGAGCGTTCGAACGGCGCGGCCGGCAGGGGTTCCTGCAGCACCAGCTCTACGCGGCCGATGGCATTGGGTGCCAGCTCGGCGGCGTCCTCTTCTTCAGCCAGCGTGTGGATATTCAGGTGATGCACCACGCGGCGCACCTTGGCCTTGATCCAGCGGTGGCCGTGCAAGGCCCAATACACGCGGCCGGGTACCAGGGGTTCGTCGTCCATCCAGGCCACGGTGGCGCGCAGCTCGCGCCGTCCGGGCCAGGCCGGCTCTGCCGCGGGCGCGTCGAAATCGTCTTTGCCTGCCGTGGCCGCCAAGGGGGCCGCCACCAGCCAGTCTCCACGCGAGACGTCCACTTCGCGATCCAGGACGATGCCCGCGCTCTGGCCTGTGGTGACGTCCGCTGGGCGGCGCGCATGGTCCAGCACCTGGGCCACGGTGGCGGGCTGTCCGCTGGGAAACACCTGCACCGCGGTGCCGGGTGCGAAGCTGCCCGCGGCGACCCGGCCCCAGAAGATGCGCCGCCCCTGGCGGGTGTCGGCCGAGGCCGACGACTTTTCCACCCATTGCACGGGCAGGGCTGGCGGCAGGTCGGCGTCGGGCGGCGTGTTGGGCAGACGCTCCAGGATCTGCAGCAGGCTCATTCCCTCGTAGCCGCACCAGCCTGGGCGGGCGTCCACCACGTTCCAGCCTTTCAAGGCCGAGACGGGGACGATGGCCTGCGCGCGGATGCCTGCCTCCTGCGCAAAAACTTCGATCCGCTCGCGGATGTGGCTGAAGGCAATGGCCGGGTCCTGCACCGCGTCCAGTTTATTGACGGCGAACACCAGCGTATGCACGCGCAGCAGATGCGCCAGCAGGCTGTGGCGGCGCGTTTGCGGCAGCAGGGTCAGATCGGGGTTGCGCCAGTCCAGCTTGGTCGCGTCCACTAGCACCACGGCGGCGTCGGCCTGCGAGGCGGCGGTGACCATATTGCGTGTGTATTGTTCGTGGCCGGGGGCGTCGCCGATGATGAACTTGCGTGTCTCGGTCGCGAAGTAGCGATAGGCCACGTCGATGGTGATGCCCTGCTCGCGCTCGGCCGAAAGGCCGTCGGTCAGCAGTGCAAGGTCGGTTTCGCCCGAGCGCTGCACGCCGGCCAGGTGGTCCTGCAGGACGGCGCGGCTGTCCACGAGCAGGCGCCCGATGAGCGTGCTTTTGCCGTCGTCCACGCTGCCGCAAGTGATGAAACTCAGGGCCGATTCATGATCGGAACTGTCCGCATACGGCCGGGCCGCGAACGGCGTAGGTGCGACCGGTGCGGCCTTCGAGCGGGCTGGAGTCGAATTCGTTGTGTTCATCAGAAGTAACCGTCTTTCTTGCGTTTTTCCATCGACGCGTCGCTGGTTTTGTCGTCCATGCGCGTGGCGCCGCGCTCGCTGACTTCGGCGGCCAGTGTTTCGATCACGATGTCGCCTGCCGTGGCGGCCAGACTGGGCACGGGGCAGGTGCAGGTGATGTCGCCCACCGTGCGAAAGCGCACGTCACGCGTGACGACGGACTCGCCTTCACGCGGCGGCGTCAGTTCGGTCACAGGTACCAGCAAGCCTTTGCGTTCGACGACCTGTCGCGCATGGGTGTAGTAGAGCGAGGGCAAGACGATGTTCTCGCGCTCTATGTATTGCCACACGTCCAGCTCCGTCCAGTTGCTGATGGGGAAGACGCGAAAATGCTCGCCGGGCGCGATGCGGGTATTGAACAGTGTCCAGAGTTCGGGCCGCTGCGCCTTGGGCTGCCATTGGCCGAAATTGTCGCGGTGGCTGAAGATGCGCTCCTTGGCGCGCGCCTTTTCCTCGTCGCGGCGCGCGCCGCCGATCAAGGCATCGAAGCGGAATTCCTCGATGGCCTCAAGCAAGGTCACCGACTGGTGCGCATTGCGCGGCTCGCCGGGGTGAGCCAGGCGCACGGTGCCGCGCGCCATCGAATCTTCCACGCTGCGCACGATGAGCTGCGCGCCCAGTTCCCTGGCGCGCAGATCGCGAAACGCGGTGACTTCGGCAAAGTTGTGCCCCGTGTCGATCATGAGCAGCGGATAGGGGATGCGGTCCGCGCCAAAGGCTTTCTCGGCGCACTTGAGCATGACCAGGGAATCCTTGCCGCCGGAGAACAGCAGGGCGGGGCGCTCGAAGGCGGCGGCCACTTCACGCAAGATGAAGATGGTTTCTTCCTCCAGGGCGTCCAGGTGGCGGTTGCTGAGGCGACTCAGCACGGGCAGACTTACTCGGGCGTTCATGTTTCGATTCCTGTTAATTTCTGACGTGCAGGCCGCATTCCTTGGCGGCTTCGCTTTCCCACCACCAGCGTCCCGAGCGGAAATCCTCGCCTACACTGATGGCGCGCGTGCAGGGCGCGCAGCCTATGCTGGGAAAGAACCGGTCGTGCAGTGGGTTGTAGTCCACGTTCTGGGCAGCGATGTAGTGCCACACGTCGCCCCAGGTCCAGTCGGCCAGCGGATTGAACTTGGTCAAACCCTTGGTCTGAACTTCGCTGGCATCGACGGCGGGCACGTCGGCGCGGGCGTTGGACTGCTCGCGGCGCAATCCGGTGATCCAGCCGCTTTTGCCCGTCAGCGCACGTGCCAGCGGCTCCATCTTGCGGATGTTGCAGCAAGCCTTGCGCAGGTCGATGTCGCGGTACATGGCGTTCTGCCCGTGATCGCGGATGAAATGCACTACCGATTCGGCGGCTGGGCGGTACACGTGGACAGGGGTGCGCGCAGTGGCCCGCGCCTGCGTGCGCTCGAGCAGCGCCAGCGTCTCGTGATGTAGCGCCCCGGTTTCCAGCACGAAGACGGAAATGTCGAGCGTGAGCGCATTGATGAGATGAGTAATGACCACGTCTTCGGCGCCCAGGCTGGAAGCCTGCACGACCTGGCCCGGCGCTTGGCCGTGCTCGGCCGCCTGGTGCAGCAGCGCCTTGGTCGCCGCCAGCTTATCGGCGTAGTGCGCGCTGGCGCGCGCGTACAAGTCCGGCGCCCTGGTGGGCGCATGGGGCCGTGCAATCAGACTTTGCGTTTCCATGGAGGTGCCTAAATTGAAATCAGTTTGGCGCCGGCCAGCACGAGCAGTACCGACAGTCCGGCGCGGATCAAGCGTTCGTGGGCGCGCGCGACCAGGCGCGAACCCAGCCAGATGCCCGGTAGCGAGCCCACAAGGAGCAGAGCCAGCACGGGCCAGTTCACGGTGCCCAGGGTTGCGTGCCCCAGTCCCGCCACGAATGTGAGTGGCACGGCGTAGGCGATATCCGCGGCAATGATGCGCGGCAGCGGCAGCAGCGGAAATATCAACAGCAGCACCGTCACCCCGATCGCGCCCGCGCCAACGGAGGTGAAGGTGACCAGCGTGCCGATCGCGGCGCCCAGCAGCACGGGCAGACTCCCGTGGCGCGCGCGCATCGCGGATACGGTCTCCTGGGGCGTCGCGGGTTCGGGCCGGCGCGGCTTTGCATGCCTGGAAAACGCAATCGCCTTATAGAAGGTGGCAATCGCCGTCAGCAGCAACGCGCCACCCAGCGCGGTCGTCATGATGTGTTGCGCGGCGACGCTATTGGGTCCCATGCGATGCAGCACCCAAAGGGAGACAAGCGCCGCCGGGACGCTGCCCGCGCATAACCGCGCCACCACAGGCCATGGCACCAGGCCCTGGCGTGCGAGGCTCACCGTGCCGCCCAGCTTGGTGCAAGCGGCAAAAAGCAGGTCCGTGCCTACGGCAAGGTATGGCTTCATGCCGAAGACGACGACGAGCACCGGCGTCATCAGTGAGCCGCCGCCCACGCCCGTCAGGCCCACGATCAGTCCCACGCCAAAGCCGGCAATAACGAACGCGATGTTGTGCATAGGCTCGAACTGTAGGTGAGCCGATAGTCAAAGCAAACGATTGTTTCGTGATTCCTTCATGCGCGCCGGAATATATGCCTTTGCAATGATGTCCCCACATATGATGGGCGGTCATATCGTTTCAAGAAATTGCAATATGGGAGGCTGACCGCGAATGCGGTATTAGGATAGAGGCTGCGACGCATGATCGCGTCCAAAGGAGAGTTCCGCATGAAGCAGAGTGACGTCCGGGCCAAGGCATTTGCCATGCCGCTTACCAGTCCCGCATTTCCGATGGGGCCATACCGCTTCATCGATCGCGAATTCATGATCATCACGTACCGGACGGATCCGGATCGATTGCGCGAGGTCGTACCCGAGCCGCTGAAGATTGTCGAACCCCTGGTCCACTATGAGTTCATCCGCATGGCCGATTCCACCGGCTTTGGCGACTATACCGAGACCGGTCAGGTGATTCCGGTCGAGTTCGAAGGTCAGGCGGGAGGCTATACGCTGGCCATGTACCTGGACGATCATCCGCCGATCGCGGGCGGCCGGGAGTTATGGGGCTTTCCCAAGAAGCTCGCTTCGCCGACGCTGCATGTCGACACCGATCACCTGCTTGGTACCCTCGACTATGGCAAGGTGCGCGTCGCGACCGGAACGATGGGCTACAAGCATCGGGAACTCGATATCGCCGAGCAGCAGAAGCGGCTTTCGGGGCCGAATTTCCTGCTCAAGATCATCCCGCACGTCGACGGTTCGCCCCGCATCTGTGAGCTGGTTCGCTACTACCTGAAGGACATCGTGATGAAAGGTGCGTGGGCCGGCCCCGCCTCGTTGCAGCTCGAACCGCATGCGCTGGCGCCCGTGGCCGATCTGCCGGTGCTGGAAATCGTCGAGGCGCGCCATCTGGTCGCCGATCTGACGCTCGGGCTAGGCGAGGTCGTTCACGACTATCTGGCCAGTTAGGTGTTGGTTTATTGGATGCCCGGATGATCGAGGGCGCTTTTTTCGAACGCTTTCGCGCAATCCGGCAAATGGATCAAGGCGAGCAGTGCCTTGATCCTTTTTTTTTCACTTCAATTAGCTTGTCCGAGTTTCAGTAGGCAGCCTCGATAAGAGCCGGAGCGGAAATCCAGCTTGCGGCGCGCGCGCTATCGTGATGGCGCGGCTGAAAATCCAATTTGAATATTTTCACGGCTTCATCCAATTTGTCGGTCTGCTCGCGCAACGACGCGGCTGCCGCCGCCGCTTCTTCGACCAGCGCAGCGTTTTGCTGAGTCGATTGATCCAATTGGGTGATTGCCACGTTGACCTGCTGGATACCCGAGGTTTGCTGTTCGCCCGCTTGGCTTATGTCCTTCATCAGAACCGAGACTCGGTGAATGCTTTCCACCACTTGTCCCATGGTCACGCCAGCATCGTCGACAAGACGCGTGCCGGCGTCCACTTTGGAAACCGAATCTTCGATAAGCTGCTTGATTTCCTTCGCTGCGGACGCAGAACGCTGCGCCAGTTGCCGCACTTCGGTCGCCACGACGGCAAATCCGCGTCCTTGCTCGCCAGCCCTGGCGGCTTCGACAGCAGCATTCAAGGCAAGTATATTGGTTTGAAAAGCAATGCCATCTATCACACTGATAATGTCGAAAATCCGCCGTGACGATGTGTTGATTTCACTCATGGTCTGAACGACTTTGGACACGACGACGCCACCGTTTCTTGCCACGACCGATGCTTCGTCGGCCAAATGATTGGCTTGCCGCGCATTTTCAGAATTTTGCGCAACGGTGCTGGTAAGTTGTTCCATCGATGCCGCAGTCTGTTCCAATGCGCTTGCTTGTTGCTCGGTGCGCGAGGACAGATTCATATTCCCGGCGGCCAGCTGCTCCGATGCCGCAGCAATCGATTCAGTGCTGCCACGCACCCTGCCAATAATGCCGGACAGGCTATCGTTCATTTCCTGCAACGCCCAGAGCAACTGGGCGGTCTCGTCGCTGCCATCTGCGTCAAAATTACTGGTTAAATCGCCAGAGGCGACGGTACGGGCGATGTCCAGGGCGCGTTTGAGAGGTATTGTCACCGATCGCCTTATCAGCACGCCCAACCATAGCAATATGATAGCCAGCGCCAATGACGCGGTCCCAATTGCGGCCGCGCGCTGTTCAACCAAGGTATCGACCGTATCCAAATACACCCCGGTGCAGATCACCCATCCCCACGGCGCAAAGCGTTTGGCATAGCTTTCCTTCCCAACCGGATTCTCTTTCCCCGGCTTGGGCCATAGATAGGCCACGTATCCTTCGCCCTGGGTGCGGCCCACATGAGCTAGTGCGCTGAAAGGATGCACGCCGTTTTTATCTGCAATACCCGACAGATCTTTTCCATCGAGTTTCGGCTCGATCGGGTGCATGATGGCATGCGCCGAGTCGTCGATAATGAAGATGTAGCCGGCGCCGTTGTCGTATCGCAATGCCCGTATTGCGTCGATCGCGCGATTGCGTGCCTCGGCGTCGGTAAGCGTGCCATCTTCGGCCATTTTTCTGTAGTGCTGTGCAAGGCTGTAGGCAACATCGGTAATCTGGCTAATTGCGTGTTCGCGTTCGCGCTTGAGCATGGTGTGTTCGGATACCAAACCCATGAAAGCCATCAACGCGATGCCGATCAACGCACTCACAGTCAAGCTAGCCAATTTGTTGGAAATCGAATGGTTTTTGAAGGAAAATATTTTTTTCATATTGCTTATATTTGTACTTTTGTTTTTTCGATTCCCGCCAATGAATTAGTAATTAAAAGCAGCCTGGCTAATGCGTCAGCTGTTTGAATTCATGTCTATTCTGCTCTTTGGCAATGGGAATGAAACGAAGAGAGTCTCAGAGAATCATCGCGTAAATTAACTCTCGCCGTTCGAGCAAGGAAGCTTGTCCGAAAGCCGTTAAATTGACTTTTGGTCTTCAAGCCCGGTGCCACCGAACGGTGAGGGACCTCACTTTACTTTTATTGATGGGCTGGGCTTGACAAGGATTGCCACGTTTGGCACTCCGTGCCATTATTTGGAGCCGTAGTGCTCATTGTTGGGTACAAAGTTCTGAAAAACTGAGCCCAATGCCGCATAAGGCTATTCCAACGTTGTTTGATGCCCGTTCTGTGGACGAACTGGGCATTGCGGTTCGCGATCATCTTCGCGCCCAGCTGCTTGACGTCCACACCGGTGCCGGAGGGATCGCCTCTTGCGCCAGAATGACAAAAGCGGCGGCATCCGAGCTCTGGTTCTGTGACTACGGCACTCTGGTTGAACTCTCCTTTCCCGAGTCTGACTACCTTCGCATTCAAGTCCCGCTGAAAGGTGCCGCGGTGACCACGGTCGGTCAGACCCAGAGCATCGTGACGGGCGACGCAGCCTGCATTTCGAGCGCAGCCGCCAGCATTCGCTTCCAGCCGGATTTTTGCCAGTTCGTCTGGCGGGTGCCCCAGAGCGCGATATGGGGAAAGCTAGCCGCACTGACCGGAAACCCGTTGACTGCGAAGCTGAAATTCAGTCCCGAATTCGACCTGTCGACATTGCAAGGGCGTTTGTTGCGAAACCTGATAGGAAGTTTCGCCGATGCGACGAACCTACCCTCATCCTCTGTGCTATGCAGCGAAATCGAGCAGGCGATGATCACCCTTCTTTTGGATGGTCCGCTGCGCGGCAGCACCCGATTGTTTGAGACGAAACCGCCGACGTTGGCACCGCGCCAAGTCAGGGCTGTTGAGGAATATATCGAAGCCCATTGGGACGAGGCTTTGGATTACGAGATCCTCGCCGCAGTTTCCGGCGCAAGCGTTCGTTCTTTGTTTCGGACCTTCAGAGCGTTTCGTGGGTACACGCCGATGGATTTCGCCAGAAAAATCCGTTTGATGCGCGCCAAGGAACTCTTGGATGAGGCGGACCGTTCGGTATCGATTTCGGCCGTCGCCGCTCGGTGTGGCTACTCAAGTCTGAGCGCTTTTTCGCGAGACTTTGCCAAAGCGTATTGCATATCACCCAGCGTGGCGCGCGGCCGATAATTTTGGATCGGTCAACGATACGTCGTTAAGGCAGCCCATTGCGCCTTACATTACTTGGTTCAGCGACGAGATGGCTTTTCTCGACCATCGGGCGATGCGCCCGAGGTCTGGCTCAGGGTCTGGAAGATCCGGCTGAAATTGGCATACGCGTTTGCCCAATAGGCATCCATGCCGGTTCCCGGCAGAGGGTTGGGAGTGGATTGATGCAGGTCGTGGGCCCAATCCGTACAGGCCTTGGCCGCGTAAGTGCCCAGTGCTTGTTGATTGCTGGCGATCGCTTCGAGCCAGTGTGTCCAGAGTTGGGCGGTGATGCGAAATTGCGCGCTCGAAAATGAGTTGAGCAGCGTGGCCATGTCGGACTGGCCGGTCGCCTGTCGTATGCCTTGCGCCGTTTCGCGCATCAGGCGGCCCACCTCTTCCAGTGCATGCTCGTCCAACTGCTGCAGGCGCAGGCGATTTTCATATGAGAGTCCGGCGATGTCGAGCGCCAACGCGGCGTTGTGGCGCACAAGGGCGAACGTCAGGTCGCGGGCGCCGCCGTCGGTGTATTCGTCTGCCATGATGGTGACTCCTCGGGACGTTTCTGGGTGGGTTGTTGCGTCGACGTATTCATTCAGTATGGGCGCCGATTGCCCCGACTGTCTGATGCAGATCAATGTTTATCGCCCTTGCGAGTCGCGCCGACGTTGTCGCTGTGGCCAGACGTGCGTATCAGCGACGTACATAGTGGCCTGGCGCTTCGTCGAACGTGGCTGGGTCGGAGCCGGGCGGCCCGAGACGCGGTGGGGCGACCCGCTTCGGGCTGCCGTGGGCCTTGAGCCAGCGGATCCATTCGGGCCACCACGAGCCGTCGCACATTTTGGCCGCGGCGGCCCACTCGTCGGGACCGATGCGCAGATCTTCGGAGCCCGTACGCTTGATCCTGAAATGGCGGCCGGGATGGCCGGGCTCGCTGACGATGCCGGCGTTGTGTCCGCCGCTGGTCAGAACGAAGGTGACGTCGGTGTCGCACAGCTGGTGAATCTTGTAGACCGATTTCCAGGGCGCAATGTGATCACTCTCGGTTCCGACCACGAACAGCGGGACACCGATATTGCGCAGCGAGAGGGGCCGGCCTTCGACATTGAAGCGGCCGTTGGACAGATCGTTGTTCAGGAACAGCTGGCGCAGGTATTCGGAATGCATGCGGTACGGCATGCGGGTCGAATCGGCATTCCAGGCCATGAGGTCTGACGGCTGTACGCGCTCGCCCAGCATGTAGCTGCGGATTGCCTGGGACCAGATGAGATCCTTGGACTGCAGCATCTGGAATGCCCCCGACATCTGTTTGGCCATCAGATAGCCTTGCGCCCACATCAGGCTTTCCAGGAAATACACTTCGCTGTCGTCGATAAAAAGCTGCAGTTCGCCCGGTTCGCTGAAATCGGTTTGTGCGGCAAAAAGCGTGATCGACGCCAAGCGGTCTTGGCCTGCGCCTTCCAGCGCGGCGGCGGCGATCGAGAGCAATGTGCCGCCCAAGCAATATCCGCTTGCATGCACGCGGCGCCCGGGCGTAATGGCGGCGATCGCGTCGAGCGCGGCCACCACGCCGAGGCGGCGATAATCGTCCAGTCCCAGGTCGCGGTCCTCGGCCGTGACGTTGCGCCACGAAATGCAGAACACGGTGTAGCCTTGCCCGACCAGATAGCGCACCAGCGAATTGTGGGGCGACAGATCCAGGATGTAGTACTTCATAATCCAGGCCGGGACGATCAGAACAGGCTCGGCGGCGACCTCGGCAGTGGAAGGCCCATACTGGATCAGCTCGATCAGATGGTTGCGGAAAACCACTTTTCCTGGCGTGACGGCCACGTCGATGCCGACTTTGAATTTCTCCACGCCCGCGGCAGGCGCCGCGACGCTTTGCCGGTGCATGTCATCGAGCGCGTTCATCGTGCCCTGCACCAGATTCATACCCAGCGTTTCCACGGTACGCCGCACGACCTGAGGATTGGTGGGAAGAAAGTTGGCCGGTGCGCACATGTCGAGCCATTGGCGCGCGCAGAAGGCCACTACGTCTTCATGGTGCGGTGTGGTGCCCGGCACGCCGCTGGTGGCCGCTTCCCACCACTGCTGGGCATGCATGAACGCCTGCTGGTAGAAGCGGTAGGGTTCTTCCTGCCATCCCGCGTCGCGAAAGCGGCTGTCGCCGGGCCAGGGCGCCGACAGAGGAGTCGAGCCGGGGTTCTGCAATGCATCCTGAAGATCGCGGCTCATTTCCCAGGTGCTCTGCAGCGCAAGCGTGCCCAGTTCGAGCTGTTTGCCGGGCGCCATGGATAGATGGATCAGCCAGTCGGCCAACGCCAGGCCCATCGATGCCGGCGATAGCCCGTTCGTCAGCTGGGCGATCCAGGCTTCCTTGGCATGGTCGAGCGCGCGGAACAGGTTGGGTGCGCCGGTCGTGGCGCAGGTGCAGGCAGGCGCCGCCGCGAGTTTTTTCTTCTTGGAAGGGGTTGTCATGTCGGTGGTTCCGCTTCGCGACGCAGCGCGCAAAGAGCCGGGGCGCCACGGTTGCCGTGCAGCGCAGGGTAAGCATGTGAACATGCTATGCGCTTGCGGCTTGAGCGAATTTGATCTGGAGCAAGTCGGTCCGATCTCGTGTCCAGAGTCATCATCCTGAAAACTTGCGTTGCGCAACATTTCAGAAAATTGCATTGTGCCTGCATGGGTTTTGAATCTGGCATAGGATGTAGGCGTACCTCTAGACCCACGGCACTTGGCGGCCCAAGCGGGCCGCCAAGTGCCTTCACGCATGAAGGAGATCCGAATGAGCAATCTGTCCGGTAAAACTGCAATCGTTACAGGCGCCGCAAGTGGCATTGGCAAGGAAATCGCCCTTGAATTCGCCAAGGCCGGCGCAGCGGTCGCAATCGCGGACCTGAACCTTGACGGGGCCAACGCCGTCGCGGACCAGATCAAGCAGGCGGGCGGCAAGGCGATGGGCGTCGCGATGGACGTGACCAACGAAGACGCGGTCAACGCCGGCATCGATTCGGTCGCCGCGGCGTTCGGCTCGGTCGACATCCTGGTGTCGAACGCGGGCATCCAGATCATCAACCCGATCGAGAACTTCGCTTTCGCCGACTGGAAGAAAATGCAGGCCATCCACGTCGATGGCGCATTCCTGACGACCAAGGCCGCGCTCAAGCACATGTACAAGGGCGATCGCGGCGGCGTGGTGATCTACATGGGCTCGGTGCACTCGCACGAGGCGTCGCCGCTCAAGTCAGCCTATGTGGCCGCCAAGCACGCATTGCTCGGCCTGGCGCGCGTGCTGGCCAAAGAAGGTGCCAAGCACAATGTGCGTTCGCATGTCATTTGTCCGGGTTTCGTGCGAACGCCGCTGGTCGACAAGCAGATTCCGGAGCAGGCCAAGGAGCTCGGCATCAGCGAGGAAGATGTAATCAAGAAAGTGATGCTGGGCGAGACGGTCGACGGCGTTTTCACGACCGTGCAGGACATCGCGCAGACCGCGGTGTTTCTCGCCACGTTCCCCAGCGCCGCGCTGACCGGACAGTCTTTCGTCGTCAGCCACGGCTGGTACATGCAATGACGACGGCACGCCGCAAGAGCGCCGCAGTCGTCGATCCCGCCGCGCCGCCCTACGAAACCATCGCGCTCGTGTTGCAGGGCGGCGGAGCGCTCGGTTCGTACCAGGCCGGCGTGTTCGAGGGACTGCACGAGGCGGGCATTCCCCTGAACTGGGTTGCGGGCATATCCATCGGCGCGTTCAATACCGCGTTGATCGCCGGCAATGCGCCGGAGCATCGCGTCGAACGGCTGCGTGCGTTCTGGGAACGGATCTGCCAGCCGGCGGCCATTCCGGGTTTGCCGGCGCTGTTCGAGATGGCGCTGTTCGACAACAGCATCGACCAGTTCCGCACGCTGTTCACCGCGACGCAGGCCGCCAGCGCAATGCTGCAGGGGCAGAACGGCTTCTTCGTGCCGCGCTTTCCGCCGCCCCTGCCGGGCGTTGCGAATCATCCGGATAAAGTCAGCTGGTATGACACGACGCCGCTGCGCGACACGCTGCTCGAGTTCTGCGATTTCGATCGCATCAATTCGGGCCAGATGCGCGTCTCGGTCGATGCGGTCAACGTCGGCACCGGCAACCTGGTGTGTTTCGACAATGCGGACACCCGGCTGCGGCCCGAGCATTTCATGGCCTCCGGTGCGTTGCCGCCCGCGTTTGCGCCCATCGAGATCGACGGCGAGTACTACTGGGATGGCGGCCTGGTGTCGAACACGCCGCTGCAGGAAGTGCTGACTGCCCAGCCGCGCCGCGACACGCTGGCCTTCCAGGTGGATCTGTGGAGCGCGCGCGGGCCGCTGCCGCATTCCATGGCCGAAGTCGCCGAGCGCCAGAAAGATGTCCAGTATTCGAGCCGCACGCGCCAGATCACCGATACGATGCAGCGCGAGCAGAAATACCGCACAGTGCTGCACCGACTGCTCGAACAGATTCCGCAGGCACGGCGCAAGTCCGACCCGTGGTGCCACCAGGCCCAGGAGATGGCGTGCAGCAAGAAATACAATGTGCAGCATCTGATCTACCAGCAAAAGGCCTACGAACAGAACTACAAGGATTACCAGTTCGGCCTGTCGACGATGCGCGACCACTGGGCTGCAGGCCTGGCGGACATCCGCAAGACGCTGGCGGTCAAGAATGGCCTGGCGCTGCCCGAGAACGACTCGGGGTTCGTCACGCACGACATCCATCGAAAACCGAAATGAACATGTTGGCGGGAATACACGTAAACCCGCATCGAGAAGCGTCTCATTTTTTCTGTACGCTGTCGCCGTGAGGCGGCGCAATCAAAGAAAGGGACGCATATGAAATCCCACGCAGGTCGGCAAGCCCGCAGCGCGAGCGATCGGCCCGCCTGCCACGGATCGATGCGCAAGCTCGCGCTGGCCGCCATCGGCATCGTTTTCGGCGACATCGGCACCAGCCCGCTTTACACAATGAGCACGGTGTTCGACCCGAGCCACGGCCTGTCGGCCGACCGCGCCAATGTATTGGGCATCGTGTCGCTGATCGTCTGGGCGCTCGTGGTCGTCGTATCGCTCAAATACGTCACGCTGATCATGCGCGCTCATAACCACGGCGAGGGCGGCATCATGGCCTTGCTGGCGCTGGCCGCCAGTTCGGTGGCGCGGCGGCCGCGGCTGCGCAACGGCCTGCTGCTGATCGGTGTGTTCGGCGCGGCGCTTTTCTATGGCGACGGTGTCATCACCCCGGCCATTTCGGTGCTCGGCGCGGTAGAGGGCCTGGAGGTGGCGGCCCCGGGACTCAAGGCCTTCGTGGTGCCGATTGCGCTCGCGGTGCTGATTGCGCTGTTTCTCGTGCAGCGCCGCGGCACGGCGGGCATCGGCGCGGTATTCGGGCCTGTGATGGTGCTTTGGTTCGTGGTGATCGCAGTGGCGGGTCTGATGAATATTGGCCGCTCGCCCGACATCCTGCTTGCCTTCAATCCGCTCGTAGGCCTGGAATTTCTGCAGCGCAACGGCTGGCTCGCGTTTGTCTCGCTCGGTTCGGTGGTGCTGGCTTTGACCGGCGCCGAGGCGCTGTACGCCGATATGGGGCACTTCGGCGCGCAGCCCATCCGCCTGTCCTGGTTCCTGCTGGCGTTGCCGGCGCTGGCGCTCAATTATCTTGGGCAGGGCGCGCTGCTGCTGGTCGACCCGGAGACGGTGAGCAATCCGTTCTTCCATCTTTTCCCCGGCGTGGCGCTGTTTCCCATGGTGGCGCTGGCTACGGTGGCGACCGTGATCGCTTCGCAGGCGGTCATCAGCGGCGCGTTCTCGATGACCAAACAGGCGATGCAGCTGGGTTTCATGCCGCGCATGGGTATCGTCTATACGTCCGAGCGCGAGATCGGCCAGATCTACATTCCCGCGGTCAACTGGCTGCTGTTGATCGCGGTGATCGGCGCGGTGCTGGGCTTCGGATCGTCGACGGCGCTGGGGTCGGCCTACGGCATCGCCGTGACCGGCACGATGATGATCACTACCGTACTGACTTTCTATGTGGTGCGCTACGCGTGGCACTACAACTGGCTGCTGTCCGTACTGCCCACCTGTTTCTTCCTCGTGATCGATGCGGCGTTCTTTTCGGCCAACCTGCTCAAATTCTTGGAAGGCGGCTGGTTTCCGCTGCTGCTTGGCGCGATTATGTTCACCGTGATGTGCACATGGCACCGTGGCCGCGAGCTGATGGTGCAAGAGGCCCGCAGCCATGCGGGCACGGTACCGCTGGAGCAGTATCTGGACGATCTGTTCGCCAGGAAAACGATCCGCGTCCCCGGCACCGCGGTATTCCTGAACATCGACCCCGACGGGGTGCCGCACGCGCTGGTCAATAATCTGGAACACAATCATGTACTGCACGAGCGTGCCTTGTTCGTGCACGTGACCAGCCTGGATGTGCCCTACGTGCCGGAAGAAGATCGCGTGGCGATCACGGTGCTCGGGCACAACTGCTATCGCGTCATCGTGGCCTATGGTTTCAAGGACGTCACCAGCCTGCCTCAGGCCTTGCTCGATTGTGCAGAGATGGGGCTGATGATCGAGCCGGCCGAGGTGTCCTATTTCCTCAGCCATGCGACTGTAGTGGCGACGGGATGCAAGGGTATGGCGGTTTGGCGCGAGCGCCTGTATGCCGTCATGGCGCACAATATCGGCAATGTCTCGGCTTATTTCAAGTTGAACTCGAATCGCGTTATCGAGCTGGGCGCGCGCGTCGAGATATGAACGGGCGCCAGCGTTCAGAAATGAAGTCCGCCGGCGCCTATCTAGGCTGCTTCTACTTGCCCAGCCACTTGCTGCTAATCTGCGCGTATTCGCCGCTGGCCTTTGCCAGATGCAGCCATTGATCGACGAAGCGCTTGAATACCTCGTCGCCGCTGGGCAGCATATAGCCCATTTCGCCGTATTGCAGCGGCTTGGTCGGATTGACTGCGCACAGGCCGGGATGCAGCTTGCTCTGCACGATGGCCTCGGCGCCTTCGGTCACGAACACATCGGCATGGCCTTTGAGGATTTCGTCGAATATAGTGAGATTGTCCTTGTTCTGGATGAGCTTGGCGTTGGGCAGCTTGGTCTTGGCAAAGGTCTCGTTGCTGCCGCCCGGGTTGTAGATGACGCGCACCATGGGCTTGTTGATTTGTGCGATGGTCTGGTATTTCTTGACGTTCTTGCACAGCGTGATGGGCGTCTTGCCGTTGACCATGTAGCCCTTGCTGAAATACACGTGCTCCTGGCGCGGCAGCGAGATCGAAATGCCACCCGCCGCGACGTCGCACTTGCCTGCGGCGAAGTCGGACAGCAGATTGGCCCAGGTGGTCTTGACGAACTGCGGCTTGGCGCCCAGAGCGGCGGCCAGGGACCCCATCAGATCGATGTCCAGGCCTTCGAACTGTCCGGGGGAGGTCATGAAACTGAAAGGCTTGTAGTCGCCCGGTGTGCACACGCGCAGCACGTGGCTTTGCATGACCTTGTCCAGCGTGGATGTGGGTGCGGCGACAGGCGCGGCGGCCGGGGCAGGCGCGGGCTGCGCCATGGCCGGCGACTGGGATAGCGCCAGGACGCTGGCGCAGGCAGCAAGGGCAAGGCGTTTCATGGCTTGAATTCCGTAGGGTGTAGGGGACTCGATGTTACGGTCTTGCCGCCTTCAAAAGTATCAGGGTCCTTACGGATAGGGGGCGTTGGCATCGGCGGGTTCGATCATGCCGTCTTTGCCGCGCGCCGTAGCCGGCGTAGCCGGCGTAGCCGGTGAGCCTACGCAATCCGCAGCGTATGCGTCAGACCACAGCGGGTTTTTCAGGATTCACCAAGCCAGGTTGAAGGCCTGCGGTTCGCAGCCGGCGGCCCGGCGACAGTTGTCCGTACCGCCATCGTTGCCGAAAAAGAACAGCCGCCACCGCGCCATTTCGTCCAGGTACAGGTCCGGCGAGATCCACATCTTGGCAAAGCCTCGATACCCCGTATGCGTTTTCCTGGGCGCTCAGCCGGGAAACGGCAGGCTGTATCGGCTGTGCGGGGAAAATTGCCTGCGCGCTGACGAGTACGGCAGGGTGAACGGGAGGAAGCCGCCTTGCCGACGCCATCCAGAGCGATGGTGCAATAATGATGAAAATATATCATGTTATGATATAAAAATGAAATCGCCAGACCACTCGGCCCAAAACGAGTCGCCCGCTCCCATGCTGGACAAGCAGGACTTCGAGACCTTGTCCGATTTCCGCTATCACCTGCGCCGCTTCCTGCGCGTTTCCGAAGACCTGGTCCATGCCCAGGGCATCACGCCGCTGCAATATCTGCTGATGCTGCACATCAAGGGCTATCCCGGCCGTGACTGGGCCACCGTAGGCGAATTGGCGGTACGGCTGCAGGCCGCCCCGCACGGTACAGTGGCCCTGGTTTCGCGCTGCGAAGCGGCCGGCCTGGTGGTGCGGCGCCCGAGCGGCGCCGACGCGCGCCAGGTGCAAGTCCATCTGACTGGGCAGGGCGATCAACTCGTGGCGCGTCTTGCTGCGCAGCACCAGAGCGAGCTGTCCGCCTTCGGCCGCGCCTTCAAAACTCCCCGCGCCAAGTGAAACCCATGAGTACCCTAGACGGTCGGCGCGACTTCGCGACCGACACCACCTTGTTCCGGATCATCGCAATAGCCTGCGTCATCGCCGTGTTGGCCACGGTGGCGGCAGCGTTGCTGCTGGACCTGATCTACTTTTTCACCAACCTGTTCTTCTTTCAAACTTTCTCACTGGCCAATCACTCGCCGGCGCAGAACACGCTGGGGTGGAAGGTGATCATCGTCCCTGCCGTCGGCGGGCTGATCGTCGGTCTGATGGCGCGTTTCGGCTCGGACAAGATCCGCGGTCATGGTATTCCGGAAGCCATCGAGGCCATTCTGTTCTCCAGGAGCCGGGTGTCGTCCAGGGTGGCGGTGCTCAAGCCCCTGTCCTCGGGCATCGTCATCGGCAGCGGCGGGCCGTTCGGCGCCGAAGGCCCCATCATCATGACGGGCGGAGCCATCGGCTCGTTGCTGGCCCAGTTCGTGAAGCTGACGTCAGCCGAACGCAAGACGCTGCTGGTGGCGGGGGCCGCGGCCGGCATGACGGCGGTTTTCGGTACACCGGTGGCGGCCTTGCTCCTGGCGGTCGAATTGCTGCTTTTCGAATGGCGGCCGCGCAGCATGCTGCCCGTGGCAGTGGCCTGCGCCGTGGCTGCCTTTCTGCGCGGCACGTTCATGGGCACCGGCCCGTTGTTTCCCGTGGATACAGCCCCTGTGACTTTGCCCGCGCTGATCTCCTGCATTTTGGCGGGCCTGCTGTGTGGCGTGATGGCGCGCTCGCTGTCTATGGCGCTTTACAAAGTCGAGGAAATGTTCGAGCACCTGCATGTGCACTGGATGTGGTGGCCGGCCATCGGCGGCCTGGCGGTGGGCCTGGGCGGCTACCTCCAGCCGCGCGCGCTGGGAGTGGGCTACGATGTTATCGGCGATTTGCTGCACAATCATCTGGCCATAGGCGTGGTGCTGGCGATCTTGATCGTCAAGGCCATCATCTGGGTGGTGGCGTTGGGTTCGGGCACGTCGGGTGGGGTGCTGGCTCCCCTTCTGATGCTGGGCGCGGGCCTGGGCGTGGTGCTCGGCCCGGTTCTGCCGGGCGCAGACTCGGGCCTGTGGCCGCTGGTCTGCATGGCTGCCACGCTGTCCGGCGTGCTGGGCGCGCCGCTCACCGCTATCGTTTTCGCCTTCGGCCTGACGCACAGCGCCAATGCTTTCCTGCCGGTCATGCTGGCCTCGATCGTGTCGTATGGCTTTGTCGTTCTGACCATGCCGCGTTCGATCCTGACCGAGAAAATTGCGCGTCGAGGCTTTCATATCTATCGCGAATACACGGTCGATCCGCTCGAGCGTCATTGCGTGCGGGAGGTCATGACGCGGCAGGTACGGACCATCCAAGCGACGGATTCGGTGGCCCAGGTGCTGCAGGACCATTTCGGCCCCTTGCAGAATCATCGCGCTTTTCCCGTGGTGCGCGACGGCATTCTGGTTGGCATGCTCGACCGCGAGGCGCTCCTGGCTGGGCAGGCCAACAATGTGGCCACGATCGCCGAACTGTTCGGAGCCCATGTCCCGCTGGTGGCCTTGCCGGACGAAACTTGTCGCATCGTCGCTACGCGTCTGGCTGTACACGCAGTGGAGCGCCTGCCGGTGGTGCAGGACGCGCAATCGCGCCGGCTGATAGGCCTGGTTGCGCGCAGTGATCTGATCAAGCCGTCGTTGCAGCTATTTGACGAAGAGTTCCATCGCGAACGCCTGCGCAAGGGAATGTTTTCCACATCGTCGAGGTAACCGGCCAGACCAATGAAAAAGCGATGCCCGCAGGCATCGCTTTTTTTGTATTGGCAGGCTGGGGGAAATCAGGCGTAGGTGTTGACCTGCGTACCCAGAGTGCCCGAAGTCGCCACCTGTGGCGCAACGGATTGCATAAGTTGGTTGATCTCGTCGGTCGCCGTATTCAGGCTCTTGCGCAGCATGAGCGTACCCACTGCCTCGCTCGTGCTGGACGACTGCATGTTCAAGGCCGTATTGACCATGGCGCTGGCGGAAATATCCATGCGGGTTCCTCCTTCGATGCGTATTGACTGAAACTATCATAGCCGCGCCGGCGGCCGAGGTATGTAACAGCTGGTCGATTGGGCGCATTCTTTGCGCTTTTTTGCAGTTATTGCGTCCCCGACTTCGCTTCCGAAAACAGGAAGCGCATGGCCGGGTTCATGGGCAAGTGCAAATCGACGCCCAGGCCGGGTAGCGGAGTATCGAACCAGCGGTCGTAGATGGCCTGCATGTCCGGGCCGGCGTAGATCCGGCGCATGGCCGCGTCGACGGCATGGGCGAACGTCGGATCACCGCGGCGGATCATGAATCCATAGCGCAGGGGCGGCGCCAGTGTGTCGCGGGAAATTGCATAGCGTTCCGGCTGCCCCGAGGCGTCGATCATCATGCGCAGTAGCACGTCGTCCATGGGAAAGGCGCTGACCCTGCCCTGTGTGAGCAGATCGAATGCCGCCTGATTGGTCGAGACGATGAAGATGGACAGGTTGAGCCGGTTCTGGCGATTGAGCCGGGCGATGTCGCTCACGTTGCTTGTGCCTCTTACGGCGGCCACGCTCTTGCCATGCAGGTCCTCGATCGTTCGCAGCGAATCGGCCGCCAGCGATGCATAGCGCGACTGGGTAATGAAATGGCTGGGGGCGAAGGCCACAGTGGCGAGCCGTTGCGCAGTGATCGTGCTGGTGCCGCACTCGATGTCGACTGCGCCATTTTTGACCTCGTCGATGCGGTCGCCGTAGGAAAGTTGGTCGTATTGAACCGTGAGCTTGGGCAGGGCGAGTTGGGCGCGCAAGACATCGGCCAGCCGATTGCACAATTCGATCGAATAGCCCGTCACCTTGCCGTTTGCGTCGATATAGTCGAACGGCGGTTCGTGGCCGTCGTAGCCGATGCGCAGCACCTGCGTGCGGCGTATGCGATCCAGGGTGGAGAGGGCGGGCTGGGCCAGGGCCGTGCCGCAGGCCAACAGCGCGGCCATCAGGCCCAGGTAATGGCATTTTCTAAACGCAGGCGGGCGCATGGTGTGGCTTCCAGTCAGTTCAGGTACTCGTGCGGCGCGGCGATCCAGTCGCGCAGTGTGGAAGACATGGGAAGATTCAGGCTGCGGCCATAGGGCGGAATCGGCTGTATGAACCACTTCTTGTAAAGGCGGTCGATTTCATGGCCGGCGAACAGCCTGCTCAATGCCTGATCGACTGCGCTCTTGAAGGCGATGTCGCCGGCCGGCATGACTATGCCGTAAGGTTCGGGCGCGCTGAACGTCTCCTGCGAGATGACGTAGTCGTCGGGATCGCTGGAACTGGCGACCAGGCCGGCCAGGATGCTGTGGTCCATGACGAAGGCCGAGGCCTGGCCGGTTTCGACCATGCGGAAAGCCGCGCCGTGTGTGCGGCGCAGCGCCACGAGAATATGCAAATCGCGCGCTTTGTTGACGCTGTTGAGCTGATCCAGGTCGCTCGTGCCCGAGGTGGCCGCGACCGTGTGTCCGGCCAGATCGGCAATGGTGTTGATCGCGGCGTTCTTTTTGGTGACGAAATTCGTCGTCGTGAAGAAGTAAGGGTAGGAAAACTCGGCCTGCTTGCGGCGCGCGGGGGTATTGGTGGTCGTGGCGCATTCCATGTCGATGCTGCCGTTGTTGACCAGGATGAAACGGGTCGCCGTGTCGACCGCTTTGTAATCGATCTCGACATGACCTAGATCGCGTCGCTTGGCCATGTCCTTGACTATTTCCTTGCAGATGTCGATGGTATAGCCCATGACCTGGCCGTTGACCGAGAAAGAAAACGGTGGCCCGCTGTGGCGGTAGCCGATGACGATGCGGTGCGTGCGGGCGATCTTGGCCAGGGTGTCCGCCGCCCACGCCGGCAAAGTCGGCGCGGCCCACAGCGCGGCAGCGCATGCTAGGACCAGCCAGCGCCGCAAGCAAGACAGGCCGGCGCGAGGCCTCAGGGGCAGGGTGCGTACGATGTGCATGATCGCGCTGGACATGATGGACTCAATGCGTGGAGGTGCCGATCCACCCTTCGCCGGGTGCGCGAGGCTCATGGAAGAGATAGCGGCCGCGTCCGGCGTTCTTGGCTGCGTACAGCGCCGCATCGGCGTGCTTGAGCAGATCGTGGGCAGTGTCGCCGTCGTCGGGGGCCAGCGCGACGCCTATGCTCGTGCCGATAGTCAGCGCCACGCCGTTGATCAGGAAGGGGCGCTGTAGCGCTTCGAGGATGCGCTCGGCCAGCTTGCTGGCTTCCTGCTTCGCGTCGCGCATGACGGTCTGCACCACGACGAACTCATCGCCGCCCAGCCTTACAGCAAGATCTTCGGAGCCGAGCAGCAGATTCAGGCGATCGCCGACGGCTACGAGCAGCGCGTCGCCCGCGGCGTGGCCATGGCTGTCGTTGACCGGCTTGAAACGATCCAGGTCGAACAGCATCAGGTTGAAGCGGTCGCCCGAGGGCAGCGCTGCGATCATGCGCGTCAGCACGCGGTTGAGAAAGGCGCGGTTGGGCAGGCCCGTCAGCGCGTCGTGATGCGCCATGTGTTCCAGTCGTACGGCGGTTTCCCTGATGGACAGCAACTGCTCGCGTTCGACTGCAGCTTTGCGCAGCGTCTCGATGGCGTCGGCGAGCTGGCCGATTTCATCCGGCCTGCCCTGGTGCGGCGTGACGGTCTGGATATCGCCCTGCGCCATGCCGATGAGCGAGCGGATCAGCGTCGGTACGGGGCCGAACAGGCGACGCAGGAGCCAGATAATAGCCAATGTGGCAGCCAGCAGCACGATCAGCAGCACCAGCAAGGCATTGTGGATGAGGGTGTTGCGCGTGCGGTAGAGCTGCTCTCGCGTGCCGATACTCGAAATCAGGGCGCCAGTCTGCTTGCCCAGCCGCGTTGCGATGGGAATGGCGTTGACGAAGTATTCATGGCCGTTGATGCGGGCAAATCCAGTGTAGGGTTCTCTGAGGTTCTGTAGTTTGGACGAAACCTGCTTCCTGTCGAATTCCGACGAACCTGCGTCGGCGCTGACCAGGGTATAGCCCGGGGTCTTGTCCGGCTGGTAGTGGAGCAGCCATACATTGTTCAGGGTTTGCGCCGACGCCAGCGCCAGGACGTCGACAGGGCTGAATCCCGTTTGCAGGATGGAGTCTTCGTCGCCCAGTGGCGTATCCGAAACGATGCGGGTGACCCGCCCGCTCGGATCGTTCTGCACCGTGACGAAGGTGTAGATGCCACGTATGGCGGTGGTGGAGATCTGGGTGTCGATGGTGGCCTGGTTCCACCATTGGTCGCGCGAAATGCGCTCGACCACGATGAAACCGATGCTCGCGCCTATACCGTAGGCCAGCATTACGGCGCCCAGCAGGAACAGCACTGTCTTGCCCAGAAGCGACTGGCGCCAGCGCGGTGCGGCGCCGTTTGCTGGCAAGCTGGGCTGCGCAGGCGGCGGCGATGCTTGCGGGTTGGGCCGGAATTGCTCCATAGCGTTGAGGTTATTACAAATCGACCGACCCGGCACCTTATGGCAGATCGATGCCGCCCCGGGCAAGCAATTGGGCTGTCTCGTACAAAGGCAGGCCCATCACCCCGCTGTAGCTGCCCGTGATGCGCTCGATGAAAATACCGGCCACGCCCTGGATACCGTAGGCGCCAGCCTTGCCATAGGGTTCTCCGCTGTCGCAGTAGCGTTCCCGCTCCAAGGCGGTCGTGGCACGCAGGGCGACCTGGGTGACGCAGACCGCTTCGAACAGGTGTCCGGGCGTGGCCAGGGCGACGGCGGTGCGGACTTCGTGCGTGGTGCCCGACAGGGACCGCAGTATGCGCAGGGCGTCGGCTCGGTCGACCGGTTTGCCCAGTACGGCGCCATCGAGAATGACGGTGGTGTCGGCCGCGAGCACCGGCAGGACGTCAAGCGACTGGCGCATCATCCATGCTTGGCCGCGTTGGGCTTTTTCGCGGGCGGTGCGCAGCACGTAGTCGGCGGGACTTTCGCCGGGCAGTTGCGGTTCGTCTTCGCCCGCAGGAGCCGGTGTATGCAGGACTTGATGCATCAGGCCGATCTGCAGCAGCAGCTCCCGACGGCGTGGGCTGGCCGAGGCTAGATAGAGGCGGGGGGCGGGGGGATTCATGCTCGATGATAGGGGTGATGGGTCATGATGGCCCAGGCGCGGTAGAGCTGTTCGGCCAGGAGCACGCGCACCATGGGATGCGGCAGCGTCAGCGAGGACAGGCGCAGCATGCCGTCGCACGAGGTTTTCAGCGCAGCGTCAAGGCCGTCGGGGCCGCCTACGAGAAAGGCCACGTCGCGGCCGTCCGAGCGCCATTGTTCCAGTTGTTTGGACAGCGCCATGGTGGTGAGATCCCGGCCCCGTTCGTCCAGCGCGAGCCGCAGGGCGTTGGCGGGCAGGGCGGCTTCGATCCGCCGGGCTTCGGCGGTCATCATCTGGGCGGGGGTTTTCCCCGAGGTGCGAGGTTCGGGTTTGATTTCGCGCAATTCCAGGGCGCAGTCGGCCGGAAGGCGTTTGGCGTAGTCGTCCCAGGCGGTCTGCACCCATTCGGGCATGCGGTTGCCCACGGCGAGGATGATGAGCTTCATGGGCTTTCTGTGCAGGTGATCGCAGGGTTCTTAAAACGTCGGTCGCGTGGCGCAGTGCGGCGGGCACGCGGCCTGGTCGGCTGAATTGGCCCCTGGGCGAGGTCTGGGCCATCGCACGAGTAAAAATGGCGGGCCGCGTGCCCGCCGCACCTGCGCCATGCGACCGACTTCCTATTGACGAGGTGGCATGAGTTTGCTTGAACGGATTAAGAGCTCGGATCGCTATCGCTCTGAACCAACCCCCCCATCCCAGGACGGGTCGATTCCGGCAGCAGCTTCACGCGCACTGGCTTGTCACCCCAGATCTCTTCCAGGTTGTAGTACTGGCGGATGGCGGGCTGCATGACGTGGACAACGATGTCCCCCAGGTCGACGACGACCCATTCACCGGTGGCCTCGCCTTCGATCGTGATGCCGGTGAGCTTGAGCTCGCGGCCACAGTTGGCGACGCTGGACGCGAGCGCCCGCGTCTGGCGGTTGGAGGTGGCGCTGGCCAGGACGACGCGGTCGAACAGGCTGGTGAGATGGGTGGTGTTGAAGACTTTGATGTCCTGCGCCTTGACGTCCTCAAGGGCGTCGATGACGGCGCGTTGTAGTTTTTGTATGTCCATGGTTCGGTCCGGTCTAGGTGTAGAGTTGGTGCGTGGCGATATAAGCGGCCACGTCGGGATCAAGCAGGCCTAGCGTCGAGGCGCCGGTTGCCAGCCGGACGCGGATGTCGGAGGCGGAGACATCCAGGGGCTGGAAGGGTAGCTGTTCCAAGAGGCGGTGGCGCTCGGCGAGCCAGGCCGCCAGCTCGTCGGGCGCGCGCAGGGGCGTGCCGGGGCGCACTGCGACGGCCAGGATGACGCGGTCGGCGATTTCCCGCCATTCGCGCCAGGTGCAGAAATTGGTCAGTTGGTCGGCGCCCAGCAGCCAGATGTAATGCGGCCCGGCGGGCATGGCGCGCAGCGTTTCCACCGTGTAGGTGGCGCCGCCGCGTTCGATCTCGATGGGGTTGGTTGTCAGACCGGGGTGTTTGGCCGCGACAATCTCCAGCATGCGCAGACGATGCTCGGGCGCAGCCTTCAGATTGTCGCGCTGCCAAGGGACGGCGGCCGGAATCAGCTGGACTTCGTCGAGTCCGAGGGTCTGCAGGGCTGTCAGGGCCAGGGCGGTGTGTGCTTGGTGAACGGGGTCGAAGCTGCCGCCCAGCAGGCCGATGCGTTTAGCCATGCTTGCGCTTATACCCAGTCCCGCGGCGCGAGAAAACCGTGCAGGCGGGCTTCGGGCGTATCCGGCTCAGGCTGCCAGTCGTAGCGCCAGTTGGCCACCGGCGGCATGGACAACAGGATGGACTCGGTGCGGCCGCCCGACTGCAGGCCGAAGAGCGTTCCCCGGTCGTAGACCAGGTTGAATTCGACATAGCGGCCGCGCCGGTAGCCCTGAAAGTCGCGCTCGCGCTGGCCATAGGGCGTTTTACATCGCCGTTCGACGATGGGCAGGTAGGCGTCCAGGAAGCAGTCGCCCACCGCGCGGGTCAAGGCGAATGAGGTGTCGAAGCCGGGTTCGCAGAGGTCGTCGTAGAAGACCCCGCCTATGCCGCGCGCCTCGTTGCGGTGCTTGAGGAAGAAGTACTCGTCGCACCAGCGCTTGTAACGCGGGTAGTAGTCGGCGCCGAAGGGCGAGAGTGCGTCGCGGCAAACGCCGTGGAAATGGCGGGCGTCGTCCTCGTACGCGTAGTAGGGTGTGAGATCCAACCCTCCGCCGAACCAGAACGCGTCGCTCTCGTCGTGCTCCGGCCGCGCGAGCGCGTGAAACATGCGCACGTTCATGTGTGTGGTGGGCACGTAGGGGTTACGCGGATGCAGCACCATGGACACGCCCATCGCCTCCCAGGCGCGGCCAGCCAGCTCGGGCCGATGGGCGCTAGCCGAGGGAGGCAGGCGCGTGCCGCTGACGTGAGAGAACAGTACCGCGCCGCGCTCGAAGAGCTGGCCGCCTTCGATCAGGCGCGACCTGCCTGCGCCGCCTTCGGGGCGTTGCCAGTCGTCGGCGCGGAAGGCATCGCCGTCGGCTTTTTCCAGTGCGGCGACGATGCGGGACTGCAAGTCCACCAGGTAGCTGCGCACGGGCGCTGTGTCCAAGGAGCTGGGTTTGGCGCTCATTTGCGTTGCTGCGAAGGCTTGAGCGCGCGCCAGCCGATGTCGCGGCGGTACTGGGCGCCGTCGAACATGATGGCCGACACGGTCTTGTACACGCGGTCCTGTGCCATGCGCACCGAGTCTCCCAGGGCGGTGACGCATAGCACGCGGCCGCCGCACGTTCTGACCACACCGTTCTCCAGTTTGGTGCCGGCGTGAAAGACCATGCAGTCCTCGGCCGCGGCGGGCAGACCGGTGATGGCGTCGCCCGAACGCGGAGTGCCCGGATAGTTGTGCGCGGCCATGACCACGCCCAGCGCCGTGCGGCGGTCCCACACGATGTCGGCCTTGTCGAGCGTGCCGCTGAGGGCGTGCTCGATGGCATCGAGCAGGTCGCTCTTGACGCGCATCATGATAGGCTGGGTTTCCGGGTCTCCCATGCGGCAGTTGAATTCCAGCGTCTTGAGCGCACGGGTGGCATCCTCGCCCGGGCCTATCATCAGGCCGGCGTACAGGAAGCCGGTGTAGACGATGCCGTCGGCCGCCATGCCGTTGACGGTGGGCAGGATGACTTCCTTGAGGATGCGGTGGTGCAGCTCGGGGGTGACGATGGGCGCGGGCGAATAGGCACCCATGCCACCCGTATTGGGACCGGCGTCGCCGTCCCGCAAGCGCTTGTGGTCTTGGCTGGTGGCCAGGGCCAGCACGTTGCGGCCGTCGCTCATGACGATAAAACTGGCTTCTTCGCCGGTGAGGAATTCCTCGATGACCACGCGCGCGCCCGCCGCGCCCAATGACCCGTCGCCCAGCATGGCGTCGACCGCGGCGTGGGCATCGTCCAGCGTCATGGCCACGACCACGCCCTTGCCGGCCGCCAGGCCGTCGGCCTTGATGACGATCGGGGCGCCTTCCTGGTCGATATAGGCGTGAGCCTGGATCGGGTCGGTGAAGGTCTGGTAGCGCGCCGTCGGAATTTTGTGGCGCATCATGAAGGCCTTGGCGTAGTCCTTCGAGCTTTCCAGCTGTGCGGCCGCCTTGGTGGGACCGAAGATTTTCAGGCCGCGTGAGCGGAAAAGATCGACCACGCCGGCCGCCAGGGGCGCCTCGGGGCCGACCACGGTGATACCGATATCCTCGCGCTGGGCGAAATCGGCCAGCTCCTCGAGCGAGCCGTAGGGAACGGTATCCAGCAGCGAGTCGAGCGCAGTGCCGCCGTTGCCGGGGGCAACGTAGACCCGCTGCACGCGGGAGGATTGGGAAAGGCGCCAAGCCAGGGCATGTTCACGGCCGCCCGAGCCGATAACCAGAACTTTCATTGAGCCTCGTCGAATACGACGTTGGTATAGACGTCTTGCACGTCGTCCAGGTCTTCCAGGACGTCGAGCAGCTTTTGCATTTTGAGGGCGTCGTCGCCGGTGAGCTCGGTTTCATTGAGCGCCTTCATGACGACGCCGTCGACTTCGGCCTTCAGGCCCGCGGCGGCCAGGGCCTGCCTGACGGCAGGGTAGCTGCCGGGCGCGCAGATGACCTCGATGCCGCCCTCGTCGTCGGAAACGACGTCTTCAGCGCCGGCATCGAGCGCAGCCTCCATGATTTTTTCCTCGGAATTGCCGGGAGCGAACAGGAACTGGCCGCAATGCTTGAACATGAACTCGACCGAGCCGGGCGTGCCCAGGTTGCCGCCGTTCTTGGTAAAGGCGTGACGCACTTCGGCGGCGGTGCGGGTGCGGTTGTCGGTGGTGCAATCGACGATCACGGCCGCGCCACCCACGCCGTAGCCTTCGTAGCGGGCTTCCTCGTAGTTGTCGCCATCGGCGCCCCCGGCCCCGCGGGCGATGGCGCGCTGGATGTTGTCCTTGGGCATGTTGGCGTCGGTCGCCTTGTCCCAGGCCATGCGCAGGCGGGGGTTGCTGTCCGGGTCGGCGCCGCCGGCGCGGGCGGCCACGGTGATTTCACGGATGATCTTGGTCCAGAGCTTGCCCCGCTTGGCGTCCTGGCGGCCCTTGCGGTGCTGGATGTTGGCCCATTTACTGTGTCCGGCCATATTTTTCTCGTAGGTGATTCTGATTCGGCAAAGTAACCATTTTAGCCTGCCGGGAACCGGTCCAGGCGGGTAGACTGGACTTGTTTCGGCACGGGTATATCATCGGCCACTTATCCGCCGATTCCGCCGGATCAGGGAGGGTGCCAGTTTGAAGATCATTTGCGCGTCCACTTCAGCGGTCGAACAAGCGACTTGGTGCGAGCTGCTGGCCGCGGCGCTTCCGCACGCGGATGTATTCCCATGGCAGGACGACGGCCCGGCCTGTGATGCCGACGTCGCCGTGGTGTGGCGGCCGCCGGCCGACCTGTTCAAGCGCGAACGCGAACTGCGCGTCGTATTCAACCTGGGGGCGGGGGTGGATGCCCTGCTCAAGCTGCCCAGCCTGCCGGACGATGTAGTCATCGTGCGTCTGGAAGACGCGGGCATGGCCGCTCAGATGGCCGAATACGTGGCGCATTACGTCGTGCGCGCCAGCCGGCAATTCGAACAATACGAAGTCTTGCAGAAGGCTGGGCGCTGGCAGCCTCTGCCCGAGATCGACCGCAGGCAATGGCCGATAGGCATTATGGGGCTTGGCGTGCTGGGCACCAGCGTGGCGCGCGCGATGGTGGGGCTGGACTATCCGGTGGCCGGCTGGTCGCGAAGCGGCCGCAGGCTTGAAGGAGTGCGCACCTTTGCCGGGCGCGACGCGCTGCCGGCCTTCCTGGCCCGCACGCGCGTGCTGGTCAATCTGCTGCCCCTGACGCAGGATACCGAGGGCATACTCTGCCGCGAGACGCTGTCGCAGCTGCTGCCGGATTCACACCTTATCAATCTTGGGAGAGGCACCCACCTGGTGGAGGAGGATCTGGTGCCGCTGCTCGACAGCGGACGCATGGCCGGCGCCATGCTGGACGTGTTCCGCGTCGAACCCCTGCCGGACGGGCACCCTTTCTGGACCCACCCGCGCATCAGAATCACGCCGCACGTGGCTGCCATCACCTTGCGGCGCGAGACGATCGAGCAGATCGGCACCAAGATCCTGGCCTTCATGCGCGGCGAGACCATCACGGGCGTCGTGACGCGCGAACGCGGCTACTGAACTTCAGTGCGCGCCGGCCGCCGCTTCGGCCGCGCCGCCGCCCTGGCTTTGCTTGCGGTTCTTGGAAAACCACACCATACCCGTCAATAGCAGGAAAATTATCGCCGAACCGAAGAAAAGATCGACCGCCGACATGGTGAAGGCCTGAACGTTGATGATGTTGTTGAGTATCCCCAGCGACTGCCCCTGGCTGAATCCGTCATGCTTGAGCACGCCCATGGTGTGATCGAAGGCCGGCTGTCCGGGTTTGGCGATTTCTGTAAGTCGGGCGTGATGCAGCGTTGCCCGGTTGTCCCAGAGCGTGGTGATGATCGAGGTGCCGAAGCCTCCCGCCAGCAGGCGCGCGAAGTTCGACAGACCTGCGGCGGCGGGGATGCGCCAGGGTTCGATCTGTGACAGGGTGATTGAGGTCAGCGGCACGAAAAAGCCCGCCATGGCCGCGCCCTGGATGATGGTGGGAATCATCAGCGTGCCCACGTCGGTTTCGGTATTGAAACCCGCCCGCATCCACGACACCGTCGCGAAGATGAGAAAGGACACCGTGACGATGGCGCGCGGATCGAAGCGGGTCAGCAGTTTGCCGACCACGGGCGTGAGAATAATGGCCAGGATGCCCACGGGCGCGGTCACCACGCCAGCGTAGGTGGCGGTATAACCCATGTAGGTCTGCAGCCACAGCGGCAGCAGCACGACCGTGCCGAAAAATACGCCATAGGCTACGGCCAGCGTAGCCGCACCAACGGTGAAGTTGCGGACCTTGAATAGCCGCAGATCCACCACTGGATGGTTATCGGTGAGTTCCCAGATAATGAAGAACACGAAGGCGATGACGACCAGGATGGCCAGGACGACGATGGTCGAACTCCCGAACCAGCCCAGTTCCTTGCCCTTGTCCAGCATGATTTGCAGGGAACCCACCCAGACTACCAGCAAGGCCAGGCCTATCTTGTCGATGGGCAGCTTGTGTGTGACCGATTCCCGGTCTTTGTAAATGCTCCAGCTGATCCAGGCGGCGATCAGGCCCACCGGCACATTGATGTAGAAGATCCAGGGCCAAGTGTAATTGTCGGAGATCCATCCCCCTAGTAGCGGTCCTGCCACGGGCGCGACCAGGGTGGTCATGGCCCAGATAGCCAGTGCCATGCCGGATTTTTCCTTGGGGAAGCTGCCCAGCATAAGGGTCTGCGACAGGGGAATCATGGGGCCGGCCACGGCGCCCTGCAGCACGCGGAAGGCCACCAGCGCTCCGAACGTGGGCGAGAAGCCGCACAGCCACGAGGCCAACACGAAGAGCAGCGTCGAGAGCAGGAATAGCCGCACCTGGCCGAAACGCTGGGTAAGCCAGCCTGTCAGCGGGACGGTGATGGCATTGGCTACCGCGAAAGAGGTGATGACCCAGGTGCCCTGGCTGGTGCTCACGCCCAAGTTGCCCGAAATCGTCGGAATCGATACGTTGGCGATCGAGGTGTCGAGCACGTTCATGAACACGGCCGTCGACAGTGCGATCGCGCCCAGGATGCGCTTGCCGCCTTCCAGCGGCGGATACACCTTCGGCGCCGGGGGCCTGCCGACCGGCGGTTCGGCTGGCATGTCCGGGGTGTGATCTAGAGTGTCGCTCATGGCTTTACAGACCTTATTGCAGGTTGGCCTTGATGATGCTGCTGATCAGCGCGTCGGCCTTGGTGTTCGATTCATCGAAGACCGGCGTGCTCAGGGCGGCCTGACTCTTTTCGGCCTTGGCGGCGTTGCCGGGTGCGGCTGTGTCGACCTCGACGTCCAAGGATAGGCCCACGCGCAGCGGATGCTGCTTCAGTTCGTCCGGGTCGATGGCCACGCGCACGGGCACCCGCTGCACCACCTTGATCCAGTTGCCGGTGGCGTTCTGCGCCGGAAGCAGAGCAAAGGCGCTGCCGGTACCTGCGTCCATGCCGACTACGATGCCGTGATAGGTGACCGAGCTGCCATACAGGTCGGATTTGATTGTCGCGGGTTGGCCGACCTTCATTTTGCGCAGCTGGCCTTCTTTGAAGTTGGCTTCGACCCAGACCTGGTTGAGCGGCACGACGTTCATCAGCACCGAGCCGGGGGCCACGCGCTGGCCCACCTGCACGCTGCGGCGCGCAACCACGCCGTCGACGGGCGCGGGCAGTACGGTACGCGATTTGGCCAGCCAGGCGGCACGCACGGCCGCCGCGGCCACGCGCACATCGGGATGCTGCTCGATGGTGGTGCCGTGGGTCAGGGCCAGGTTGGTCGCCAACTGAGCCTGCGCGGCGGTCAGGGTAGCCTTGGCCTGCGCCAGGTTGGATGTCGCAGTCTTGACAGCCACGTCGGCGTGCAACAGTTCCTCACCGCTCACGCCGCCCGAGCCGGACAAGGCCTGGCGGCGCTTGAAATCGCTTTGAGCGCGGGCCAGATCGGCCTGGGCGCGGCCGATCTCGGCTTGGCGCACTTCGACCTGGGCGGCCAGGGCGTCGTTCTGCACATAGCGGGTGCGCACTTGGCGCACAGTTTGCGCCAGTTGGGCTTCGGCCTTGGCCAAGGCCACATCGGCGTCGGCCGGATCGATGCGGACCAGGGGTTGGCCGACCTTGACCGTGCGGGTGTCGTCGGTATCGATGGCGATCACGGTGCCGGCAATCTGCGGCGTGATCTGCACCAGATTGCCGTGGACGTAGGCGTCGTCGGTGTCTTCAAAGTGCGAACCGTATACGAACCACCACGCGGCATAGGCGATGCCGAGCAGGACGAAGACGGTCGCCGCCGTGACCAGCAGGCGGGTACGTTTGGGATTGGGCAGGGGGGTTGGCGTTGCACTCATGATGGCGTCTGGTAGGGGAGTGGTATTCAGTCGGAAGTTTTGTCGGCGGACTGGGCTGCCGCAGTGTTCGTCTGGGTGTCAGTCTGTGCCGGCTTGGCCTGGCTCGGACCCCGGTAACCGCCGCCCAACGCATAGGCCAGGTCGGCATCGAGTTGGTAGGCGCGCATGCGCAGGTCGGTGTCGCGCCGGTCTTCGGCCAGCACGCCGTTCTGCGCGACGAGCACGGACAGGTAGTTGCCCAGTCCGGACTTGTAGCGCTGCACCGCGAGCTGGTAGGCGTCGTCGATGGCGGAGCGTGCCTGGTGCTCTTCCTGCTTTTCGCGCTGGATCAGGCGCAGCGCGTCGATGGCGTCGGCCGTCTGGCGCACTGCATCGAGCACGGTGCGGTTGTAGTCGGCCACTGCCGAGTCCGCTTCGGCGCGGCGGCCGGCCAGTTGCGCGTTCAGTTCGCCGCCATGAAATAGGGGCAGTGTGATGGCCGGCCCGAAGCCGAAAGTCTTGCCTTGGCTGAACATGGTGCTCAGCGGCCCCAGGGCCTCATAGCCGGCGAAGGCCACCAGGTTCACGTCCGGATAGAACGCGGTCTTGGCGACGTCGACCTGGCTGCGCGCGGCCTCGGCGCGCCAGCGCGCGGCAATCACGTCAGGGCGGCGGCCCAGCAGCGCCAGTGGCACGGAAGCGGGCAGCACGCCGCTGGGTGCGGTGAACTTGGCTTGCATAATGGCCTTGCCGCGCTGCGGACCCGCGCCCACCAGCGCGGCGATCTGGTTGCGCAACTGGGCGATGGTGGTGTCCTCCTGGGTCAGATCCACCTTTACCGAGGCGAGCGCGGATTCGGACTGCTTGACTTCGACCTGCGTGTCCAGTCCGGCCTTTTGGCGGCCCTGCGTCAGGTCGTAGAGCGCCTCGCGCTGTTTGGCGATCGCCTGCAGCACATCGTGCTGAGCCAGCGCATTCTGCAGGTTCAGGTAGCTTTGGACCACGGAGTGCGCGAGCAGGTTGCGGGCGGCCTGAGCATCGGCCGCGGCGGCGTCGCGTTCAGAGACTGCGGCTTTGAGCAGATCGCGGTTCTTGCCCCAGAAATCGAGCTCGTAGCTGAAATTGAGCGTCAGGCGGTTGTCGCTGAAATTGTTCCCACCGTAGGGGGGCGGGTAGATGTAGCCGTTGGGAAAGCGCGTGCGGTCGAGTGAGTAGCCCGCATCCAGTCTGGGCATGAGAGGCGCGCGGGCACGGCCGACCGAGGCGTTGGCTTGGGCCAGGCGGGCTTGGGCGGCGATCATCGTGGGACTGCCGGCCAGGGCTTCCCGGACCAGTTGGTCCAATTGAGGGTCACCATAGCGGCGCCACCATTGCGCGTCGGGCCAGGTCACCGATTGTTTGGCTAGACCCAGCTTGGCGCCGTCGAGCTGGGCTGCCGGCGGAGCGGAGGGTTCCATCAGGGCGCAGCCGCTTAGCGACAGCGCGAGGGTGGTAAGGAGTAGGCGTTTCATGCTGATTCTGCTTCGAGGGCGATTTATATGGCTATCTATATTTGACTATGCAGTTATTTTTTCGACAAACGATGTTGCGATCCGCTGCTGGCGGGCACGAAAGGCCCGCGTTATTCGGGCAGATCGAAAGAACCGTTTGCAAGCATGCGGCGCAGCATGTGGCGCAGTTGGGCGACTTCCTCGACGGAGAATCCACGCAGGTGTTGGTTGAGCACCCTGTCCACGCAGGGCGGAATCTGCTGGCCTTTTTCCTTGCCGGTCTCGGTCAGCTCGATCTTGATGGTGCGACGATCTTCATGACTGCGGGTCCGGCGCAGCAGGCCCTTGGCCTCCAGGCGGTCCAGCGTTCGGGTCATGGCACTGGTGTCGACGCCGGCCAGGCGGGCCAGTTCGGCGGGCGTGTCGGCCCTGCCGTTGTAGATGCCGATCATCGGCCGCCACTGCATGGCGGTCAGATCGAGTGCGACCATTTCCTGGTCGAGCGCCCGGTTCATCGACAGGTTCACCAGTTTGACCAGGAACCCGACATTATCCTTGCCGACGCAACTTTTTCCGCCGCGGTAATGAAGGTGGGTATCGTTGCTGGATGGACTGGTGGCGCTCATGATGGGCGCCAATTTAATTGCCTAGGCAAATACTGTCAAGTCACTATTTGCTATGGCTTACTATTTCCCGCGGTCGGGGTTGCGCCGTGGAGCGCCGCACCCCCGACCAGACGATGGCGGCGATCACGATCCCGCCGCCGGCCAGCATGCGCAGCGTAGGCTGCTGACCGAACAGTGCCCAGGCGAAAGCGATACCGTAGACCGGCTCGAGCGCGATCACCGTGCCGGCCGTGCTGGCCTTGAGTCCGACCAGGCTGGAAATGAAGAGGTAATGCGCCAGGCCGGTACAGAACACGCCCAGCATGGCCAGCCAGAACCAGTCCCATGCGGTGGCGCCGGCCAGCTGAGAGGCTGCGGGCAGCATGACCAGGCTGACCACCACGTTCTGCCAGCAGGCGACCTGGATCGGGTCCATGCGCACGGTGCTGCGGCGGTTGCACAAGGCCAGCAGGGCAAAGCACAGGCCCGACAGCACGCCCCAGCCCAGGCCCTCGGTGCCCTGGTTGGCGAAGTCGAAGGCGGGTGTCACCAGGATCAGGCCCAGGGTAACCAGCGCCACTGTCAGCCATTCGGCCTTGCGGGTGTGCTCTCGCAGCAGCACAGCCTCGAGCAGAATGGTGAAGGCCGGAAAGCTGGCAAAGCCCAGCGTGGCCACGGCAATGCCGCCCGTCTTGACACCCTGGAAGAAGGTCACCCAGTGGGCGGCCAGCAGGCAGCCGGTAATGATCAATACGAAGAGCTGCGCGGGCGTGAGCACACCCAGCAATGGGCGGCGCTGCAGCCTACCGACGCAGATCAGGGTCAGCACTGCGCACAGCGCGCGTCCCAGCGTGATGGCCGATGCATCGGCCGTGATCAGGTGGCCGATTACGCCGACGATGCCAAAGCACAGGGCGACGACATGCACATACAAAAGGGCGCGGCCATGCGAGATGGGGGAGGAAGCAATAGGGGGATTCGAGCGTGCCATGCCGATCGGAGGAAAATGTGCCGGCGCGCCATCATCGGCGAGCCAAAGCTAAAATCATCTCACGAATTGCAGCGCCGATATGGCAAAGGAGACCCGCATGGCCCGCACAGTCAAGGCAATCCAGATCGAACAGCATGGCGGCCCCGAAGTACTCAAGCTCGTGGACGTCGAACTGGCGCCGCCCGCGCCCGACGAGGTCACCGTCCGGCAGCATGCCGTGGGCCTGAACTTCATCGACATCTATTACCGCACCGGCCTGTATCCGCATCCCTTGCCGCACGGCCTGGGCAACGAGGGCGCCGGCGTGGTTCAAGCCGTCGGCTCCGCGGTCAGGCACCTGAAGGTGGGCGACCGCGTGGCCTATGCGCAGAGTCCGCTGGGCGCCTACGCCGAGGCGCGCAACGTGCCGGCATCGGTGCTGGTCAAGCTGCCCAAGGGCATCGGTTTCGACGATGCCGCGGCCATGATGCTCAAGGGTTTGACGGTGCAGTACCTGTTTCGCCAGACCTATCGTCTGCAGGGCGGCGAGACCATCCTGTTCCATGCGGCCGCCGGCGGCGTGGGCCTGATCGCCTGCCAATGGGCCAAGGCCCTGGGCGTCAAGCTCATCGGCACGGTATCCAGCCCCGAGAAGGCCGAGCTGGCCATGAAGAACGGTGCCTGGAAGACCATCGACTATTCGCGCGAGAACATCGTCGAGCGCGTGATGGAGCTGACCAAGGGCAAGAAAGTGCCGGTGGTCTACGACGGGGTGGGCAAGGACACCTGGGAATCCTCGCTCGACTGCATCGAGCCGCGCGGGCTGATGGTGAGCTTTGGCAACGCCTCCGGACCGGTCACGGGCGTGAACGTGGGCATACTCAGCCAGAAAGGCAGCCTGTACCTGACGCGCCCGACCCTGGGCACGCACGTCAACACGCCCGAAAAACTCAAGTCCGCGTCGGACGAGCTGTTCGATCTGGTCCTGAAGAAAAAGATCAAGATCGCCATTTCGCAGCGCTATCCGCTGGCGCAGGCCGGCCAGGCCCAGGCGGAACTGGCGGCGCGCAAGACCACGGGCGCCACGGTGCTCACGCTGGACTGACCGGAGCGAGGCGATGGCGGTCTCCGTGGATCTTGCGCTGCTCGTCATCGCCAGGAACGAGGCGCAGGGCATCGCCCGTTGCCTGGAAAGCGCCAGGCCCCATGTCGGCAGGATGGTGGTGCTCGACACCGGTTCCACCGACGGCACCGTCGAGATCGCGCGAGCCTGCGGCGCCCAGGTGCATCAGGAGCCATGGCGCGACGATTTTTCCTGGGCGCGCAACCGGGCGCTCGAATTGGCCGACGCCGACTGGAGCCTCTTTCTCGACGCCGACGAGTGGATAGAAAGCGGCGGCGAGTCGCTGTCCCAGGCGGTGCTGGCGTCCGGGTCCAGGCTGGGCGCCGTCCTGGTCAGGAGCGACTTCACCCAGGGCGGCCTCGTGCAGCAGGCCGGTTCCTGGCTGACCCGGCTGCTTCCGCGCGGCGCCCGCTTCCAGGGGCGCGTGCATGAGCAGGTCGTCGCCGACCTGCCCAGGCAGCGCCTGTCGTTGGTGGTTGGCCATTCAGGCTATCAGCCCCAGGCCATGCTGGCCAAGCGCGGACGCAATCGGGCCTTGCTGCTGCAGGAACTCGCGTCGCAACCCGAACATCCCTACGTCCTCTACCAATTGGGCAAGGACTGCGAGGTTTCCGGAGAGCTGGCGCCAGCCTGCGACCATTATCTCAAGGCCGGCGCGGCCTGTCCCGAGAGCGCGCCGTACGCCCACGACCTGCATGTGCGCCTGCTCTATTGCCTGGGCAAGTCCGGCCGCCTGGACGATGCGCTCGTCCTGGCCGCGGACATGATGGAGCGCTGGCGCGGTTCGCCCGATTTCTTTTTTATCGTGGGCAATTTGTTCCTGGACCGGGCCATCGCGCATCCGCAAACCGCGTCGTCCGAATCCCTGCCCATGGTCGAGCAGGCCTGGCTGCGTTGCCTGTCCCTCGGCGAGTGTCCCGATCTGGAGGGTAGTGTCGCGGGGCGGGGCAGTTTTCTCGCCGCGCATAATCTGGCGGTGCTCTACGAAGGGCTGGGCCGCAAGGACGAGGCCGGTCGCTATGCGCAGTTGGCCGCGCAGATGCGGGCCGCACAACAGGGCGGATCCGGGTCGCGGTAGCCAGCACTTGAACACGCGCGGGAGAAACCAATGAGCGCACTGATCGCAGTCTTGAGCATCGCCGGCGCCCTGTGCCTGGGGGCCATGAGTCCGGGCCCCAGTTTCGTGCTGGTCGCCCGTACGGCTGTCGGGACGTCCCGGCGCGACGGCATGGCCACGGCGCTGGGCATGGGCGTGGGCGGCGTGGTGTTCAGCGTCCTGGCTCTTGCGGGGCTCTACACCGTTCTTTCCATGGTTGCTTGGCTGTATGCGGCCCTGAAGATCGGGGGCGGCCTCTACCTGCTCTTCCTGGCCGTGAAGATATGGCGCGGCGCCCGCCAGCCTTTTGCCTTCGACCAGGGCATCCCTGCGCAAAGGTCGGGTGCCAAGCCTGCCTTCTGGGTCGGCCTTGCCACGCAGCTGAGCAACCCCAAGACGGCCATCGTCTACGGCAGCGTCTTCGTTTCGCTGCTGCCGCAGCATCCGCCGGCCTGGTGCTATGCCGCCCTGCCTGCCATCGTGTTCACGATCGAAGCCGGGTGGTATACAGTGGTCGCCCTGTGCTTTTCCAGTCAGCGTCCGCGCAGCCTTTATCTTCGGGCCAAGGCCTGGATCGATCGCCTCTCGGCCGGCGTCATCGCGGCGCTGGGCCTGCGCCTGATCCTGACAGCCGGCAAGTCCGGCATCTGACTCAATTGCCCATCACGAAACGCTTGACCAGCACGGTTTCGCCCGGCCTGCGCATGGGCACCGTGAAGGTCTCGATCTTTTCGTCCGGCGTGCCCTCGTCGGTGATGACATTGACCTGCGCCATGGTCAGGAATTGGTCGCTATTGCCGTTGTTGGCGAAGTAATTCACGTAGATGAGGTAAGTGCCGGCCTCAGGCGAGGGGTTCGAGTAGATCTCGGGGCCGAAACCCGTGGTCACGTCCACATCGAGCGCACCGCCGTTGGGCGACACGCGCTCGCCGTAGTAGGTGTGCGTGCCGTCGGGAGAAATGATGTGCAGATCCAGGTCGGTGTTGTCGGTATCCCAGCCCAGCACCACGCGCAGGCGCGGCTTGATCTTGCCCGCGTAGGCGTCGTAGAACTGGACGCGCTTGTGAGTGCCGTCCGGCGTGATCAGCTCGACGCCGTTGCTGCCCGAATCGAAGGCGTAGGGGCGTGAGAATCGGCCGTCTTCCTCGATGCGCTGCGGCATGGCGATGCCGTTGACCACCAGCGTGCCGACCGAGACGGCCGGTTTGCTTTTGGGATTGGCCTTGATGCTGCCTGCGATCATGGCCAGGCGGGATTGGTCTTCGGGCGTATTGACCACCGACGCGGGGTAGTGGACCTCCTGCGTATAGCGTTCCTTGTCGCCGGCGCTGTTGCGCCAGCCGTTCAGCGGCGCCTCGAAGGTGACGGTTTCGGCACGGGCCCAGCTCGCGGCGCAGGCGGCCGCCAGGCACAGGATCATGGCGAGTGTTTTCATGCGTGGCTCCTCTTGGCGTTGGCAGGCGCCGGTTCAGTTCTCGGTGCGCATCAACCAGCGCGCCGTGCGTTCGATGAAGGCCTCGTCCACGCCGCGCGGATGATGCTCGAACGCCAGGTGCAGGTATTCGTGCGTGAGCGCGATGCGGTCTTCTTCCGTGTCCAGGCGATAGATGTAGACGCGGTTGCGGCCCGCGTCCGCATAGGGGCGCCCGGTGGTCGCTTCGCAGACGGCTGGCAGGGGCGGGGTTTCGTAGCCGGCCTGGCCGGCCAATTGCCGCGCCCAGACAGGCGCTTCGCGGCGCAACCAGTCGTCGGCGCCGACCACGGACAGGCAATCGCCCGCCAGCGGGCTCATGAACGAGGTCAGCGTCGCCTTGGGCCAGATGGCCGCGAGGATGGTGTCGAACGTGGCGCCGCGCTGCGCCGCTCTTTTTGCGGCCAGCCAGCTCATCTGGTTGGGCGCGGCCTGGTCCAGGCGAAACTGCACCGGCGCGCCCGCCAGGACCAGGCCGTCCGTAAAGTCGGCGGCGGCGCGCGCAGCCGCGCTGGGCGGTCGCGGCAGGACACGCTGCGTGCGGCTGCTGTCGTCGATGAGATAGCAGCCGCGCTTGCGGCCCGCCTGCTGCACCAGGTAGCTGCGGGCCACGACGGCCAGCGCGCGGGCCGCTTCGGGCTGACGGGTATCGCCTTCGCGCTGCACGACCCGCGCCACATAGTCGTTCAGGCCGAAGCGCCCGGTGATCCGCGGCCGGCTCTCTTCGCCGGGATCCAGCCACAGCTCGCCGCGGCTGACTATCGGCAGTCGGTGGCCGTTCTCGAACACGACGGTGTAGTCGCCTCGCAGCGGCATGGGGGGGGTGGCCTTGCCGCCGCTTATCCCCGGCCCCAGCACCTTGCGTATGGGGTAGCGGGCGAAGAAATCCACCGACACGCAGGCTCCGTCATCGGGAACCGGCGTATGCGCGATCCTCGGCGCCAGGCGCGGCGCGGCGTCGATGAGCACGTTGCGGCTGCCGCCCGGGCCGCCCAGCCATACCGGCGTGCCGTCGGCCAGCCAGCCGGCCGCGCCGCCCCGGTAGCCGCCCGAGGCGGTCGGCATGGTCCAGGTCTTCACGCGTAGCAGGCTGCCGTAATACGCCACGGCGCCTTCGCCGTGGCCGCTGGTGACGACCGACACCAGCGTGTTTGCGGTCGCGTCGCGCGTGCGCGCAGGGATGCTGGCCAGGGCCTGCAGCAGGCTGGCGACCGGCACCCGGCGGTCGGGTGTCAGTCCATGCAGGTCGGCCAGCCACGCCGGCGCCTTGCGCGCCTGCCAGTACTTGCGCCAACCCGCAGGGTCCAGACGCAGGCGCGCCGGATCGAAGAACAGGCCGCAGGACTGGATCAGCGCGTGATCGCGATCGATGCTGCCGCCCGCGGTGCAGCAGTACACCTCCTGCGTGTCGTTGCCGCCGCAGTGGTAGTCGGGGGCCTCGATATTGCGGTCGACCAGGTAAGCGTAGACGAAAAGCTTCCAGACGCTGCCCAGCGGCGTTTGCAGGGTGCCGGGCAGGGCCGCCTGCGCGCCGGCGCGGCTCCCGGGCGCGTCCAGCGTCCACAGGTGCGCAGCGCCGCCGCTCAGCCATGCGTAGCGCGTGGGCGTCGCCGCGCGCGCCGCCGGTGCGGCGAGCGCGATCGCCAGGGCGATCGGCACTGCGCACGAGGTCCACGGTTTGCGCATTGTCCGCCCCGCGCTATCGGACCGTCAGCGTCGAAAGATGGTCGCTGCGGCCGCCCTCGTAGGCCTGATCCTGCGGCTGGTACATGCGGAAGTAGCGCGCGGGTGGCAGCCGGAAGGTACCGGGCAGGGAGAAGCGCACGAGCTGGCGCAGCACCATGGGTTTGGCGAGCAGCGGCACGGGCTGGTGATAGCTCAGGTCGCCCATCTCATACGTCGCCGCGCGTTCGAAGGGTTGCGGATCGGGCTTGTCCGAACCGGGCAATCCGGCAATGCCGACGCCCCAGCTGGTTGCCTCGACCGAGCCGCCCGGAGGCAGCGGCACTTCCAGCAGGCCGTAGTGCAGCGCGGTCCGGTCCTGCGGCGTCAGCGTCACCTGATCGACATAGAGCGCGTTGCTGTCCAGCGCTTCTCCCGGCGCCACCAGATGGGCGGCGAAGGTGCCGCGCGTGGCCTCCTTGTCCTGATCGGCCTTGGGAGCGATAGGGTCCAGGCGGAAGAGCGCGCGCTCGATCCTGACCGGCAGCTCGCTGGCCGAGGGCGCCGCGCTGCGATAGGAAACCCAGGCCGTGAATCCCGACTGCGGGTTGCCGACGTCGACGGCCTGCGGCAGGGTTTTGCCTTGCCAGCGCCAGTCGGCCGCGCCTGTCGGCGACAGCGCCATGGTCCATGTGCCGCCGCTGGACGTGGGCACCGGCGACAGCGCCGCCGTCTGCGGTTTCATGGCCGCACGCAGCCACAGCAGCGTGAGGGAGCGATCGATGGTGGCCTGCGCAGCGCCGCTGCGGGCGAGGATGTCGCCGGCATCGAGTCCGGACGCGGCGGGGCTGCCGACCATCAGCAACAGGCTTTGCGCCAGCGGCAGTTTGCTGGCCGCCAGTCCGGCGCCGGCGCGCGCGGCCAGCTCATTGAAGCCGGCAGGCAGGACCGCGCTGGTCGAACGGGCCGTCCAGGCCGCCAGCACGATGGCGGCATCGCGCCCCAGCGCGGAATCCGGCGCGGAAAAGATCAGGCTGTCGCCGCTCGAGGCCACATTGTCCGCCGGGACATGCACCGCATCGCCGGCCTTGGCGGCCGGCTGCCCCGCGCGCGCGAGCTGCTCGGCCACGCCGGTCAGCGGCGTGGCCACGGGCAGGCCCATCTGCTGTAGCAGCCACAGCGTCAACACCCGTTGCAGCAGGGGATCGTCCGCGCTGGCATCGCGGTAGATGTCCAGCGCGCGCTGCCAGTTCGACGTCGGCAGCGTCACGCCCAGGCTGTCGGCCGCCAGTTTGTCTGCGTAGTAGGCATAGGCCGTGAGGAAGGCGTCGCCCTTGGCGCCGCCGTCGCCCCACCAGCCGAAGGTCCCGTTAAAGCCCGCCAGCAGGGCGAGCCGCTGCCGCTGGTCGCGCAGGCGCGTCTCGATGCTTTGGACCACCTTCGAACTCGACGCCGAGGGGTCGGTCCTGAGCAGGGTTTCGTGTGCCAGCGCGAGCGGGATCAGCCGGCTGGAGGTCTGTTCGGTACAACCGTAAGGGTAGGCGATCAGATCGTCGGCCACGCGCGCGAACTGGCTGGCATCGCTGGCGACAAAACGCAGATGCACGTCATACGCGTCGGCCTGCGGGAAGCTCAGGGCGTCCGAGGCCGCAGCCAGCGGCACCAGCAATTGATGATCCTGCGGCCAGCCCATGGGCTCGAGCCGTATCGGCGTCTGCAGGCGATCCACCTGCCTGCCGCCGACGGCCAGTGCCGTGTCGACGGCACCGGCCTGCAGCGTCGCTTGGGGCAGCCGCAGATAGTTGGCGCCCGGCTTGAGCGTGACGGCCTGGTCCAGGTCCAGGCCTGCGCCCTTGGCGGTCCATCGGGCCTGCACGTCGGCGCTGTCCTGATTGAAGGCGATCAGGTCGACGGCGGGCCGGTCGCCGCTGCGAAAGTCCGTCGGACCGGACCATTTCAAATACAGCGCCTTATCCGAACGGATGTAGGCGGTGCGCTGCCCCACCTCGCCATCGGCGGACACGGCGCGCACGGTAATGCGCCAGCGCGTCAAGGCGTCAGGCATGCGGAACTTCATCACCGCGTGGCCGTTGGCGTCGGTAAGCAGATCGGGCTGCCAGGCGGCCGTGTCGATGTCGTCGCGGCGCGGCCGCTCCAGCACCTTCACCCCGCGCTCGTTGTATTGGCCGCGCTGCGGCCCGCCCGGCGCGCCGCGCAGGGCCGAGGTCGCCAGGTCGTAGCTGACGAAGGACAGGCTGGCCGTGGTGCGCACATTGTTGCGGCGCACGTGATAGAAGAACTCGGGCAGGTTGGGCGCGATCTCGGGCTGCAGCAGGTACACCATCTCGTCCACCACGCTGACGGTCAGATGGGCGGGCAAGGGCTTGCCCTTGAATGTATCGTTCAGATCCAGCGTGACCATGTCGCCCGGCGCATAGACCGGTTTGTCGCTTTTCACGGTGAGGGCGATGGTCGGTTTTTCGACCACGATGCCCGCGTTCTGGAAGGCGTATATGCCGTCGTGCACGTAGAGCACGGAGAAGGTGATGTTCGGCGCGAACGGCTCCTGCACCTTGATGCGCGCCTTCCATTGCGTTGGCGCGATGCGCTGCAGCGTAAGCCAGTCTGCGCCGATCGAGAGCAGGGCGCGCGCCTCGACCTTGTCGCGCTCCAGCGTGAGCAGCGCGTCGTCCACCGGATAGGGAAAGGTGATCAGGGCCTGGGCGGTGTCGCCGACGCGATAGCGCGGCTTGTCGAATTCGATCTCGACGCTGCCGGGCAAGGCCTTCAATCCCGCGCCCGAGACCCAATGACTGGTCGCAGCCAGCAGGTTGCCGGCCTTGTCCCTGACGGACAGCATGTACGAGCCCGACTCGCTGAATTTCACGTCGAAGGCTGTCTTGCCCTTGCGCACGGCGGGTACTGTGCCGCTGGATTTGGTCTGCGACTCCAGGCGTATCCATTCCCAGGAGGCAGGCGGGTTGCCCGACGCGTTCGCGCCGTTGATATTGGCCGTGAGCGTGAAAGGCACCTCTTCATCCGGCGCCGAAAAGGACTTGTCCGCGGCCAGGCGGTAGGATGTCGCGCCGCGGGCGATGAGGATTTCGCGCGTGACGCGCACGCGGTACGACGCGCCGTCCTGCGCGAACACCGTCAGCGCATAGCGGCTCGGCTCCTTGGCTGCGGGCAGGTCGAGCGCGACGTTGCCCTGATCGTCGGTCCGCAGTTCCTGCTGGTCCAGCTTGATGGGAAAGAGCCCCGCGTATTGCAGCTCGCCGCCGACCATGGTGACCTTCTGCGCGCGCAGGGTGATGGAGACCTTGCCGTTCCTGACCGGCTTGCCGTCCGGATAGCGCAGCGAGATCCTGCCCGTGAGCGCCTGGCCGGTGGCATAGTCCGGCCTGTCCATCATCAGGTTCACGTCGAAGTGCGGCTTGACGTATCGGGCCACGCGGAAAGCCGCGCCATAGGTGTCGCCCAGGTAGTCGAAGCGCAGGGTATAGCCGCCGCCGGTCGCCCGCGAGGGTAGTGTAAAGCGGGTGTCTGCGCCGCTGGCTGAGGTGAAATCGACCGCCTGGCTGGCGATGGTCGAGCCGTTAGGGTCCAGCACGTCGAGTTTGAGCGTGGCGGGGGCGGCCGGCGTGGACTGCGTGGCGCTCTGGAAGGTGCGTCCGATGAATTTCACATGCACCGTGTCGCCGGGGCGGTAGAGCGGCCGGTCAGTGACGGCGTAGAGCTTGGTGTTGTAGATCTCGCTGTCGTAGTAGAAATTTTCGGAGATGAATACCCCGCCTTCGGGGTCCTTGCCGAGCACGTAGCTGCGCTGGGGCGCGATGTGGGTCAGTTCCAGTGCGCCGTCGGCGCCGGTCTTGCCGCTGCGCAGGACTCCCATCCCGTCGGTCCAGTCGATTTCGGCATCGGCCACCGGCTTGCCGGAGTCGCGTCGGGCGGTCCAGGCCAGCAGGCTGTTCGAGGCGGATTTGACCACCGCCACGGTGTTCGAGACAAAGAGCAGGGTGTGCGCGCTGTGATCGCCGATGATGGCTTCGACCAGGTACAGGCCGGGCGGGAGCCTGCCTACCGGAATCATCACCTTGCCGTCCTGCGGGCCGATGAAGCGGGTGCTGCCTTCGAGCTTCACCCCTTTGGGCGGTTTGATGGTCTTGGCGTCCCAGATGGGATAGCGGAATCGCGCGACGATGGGGTAACCCGGCAAGGGCGCGAATCGAGACGTCTGCTCGTAGCGGGGCGGCGGGTAACCGTCGGCGGGCATCTTGAATTCGGGCCTGGCCCTGGTGACCTGGCTGCGCGTTTCATAGGAAAAGACCCGTTCCCAGGCGCGCCGCGCGTCCATTACCCAGCGGCTCCAGAGATAGGTCAGGGCGTTGGACAGCCCCTCGCCCCGGTAGTTGGGCCTGATGTCGATGCGATGCAGATTCTTCTGCGTCTTGAGAAAGGCCAGCGGATGCGGCACCTTGTAGACCACGATATCGGCGCCGCCGTAGCCGGACAGCATGTCGCGCGATTCGCCGGGGGCCTCCAGTCGCACCTGGGCCACCTGGCCGCTGCCGAAACTCGAATCGGTCAGCAGGAAAAAGGGCTGGCCAGTGACGACGACGCTGTCGAAGTTGCTGGGATCAGGCGCGGACAGCGTCGGATTGGACGCCTGGTCCTGATCGTCACCGTCCGAGGATGCGTCCTGGCCGTGCGCGGGCGTGATCGCGGCGCACAGGGCGAGCAGCAGGGCCGCGATACGCAGCATAGGCAGACCAGCGAAATTCTTGACAGCTGTCATCATCATGGCGCGAGGAAACCGAGACGAAATAGACCGATGAAATTGGGATTGCCGTCGATCGGCCGCCAGCGTGAGTCTTTCCAGTGCATCAACTGAGAAACGGAGACCGCGCGCAGCCCGTTGTCGGTCGGGGTGGTGGTGCCGGTGTGGTAGGCGATATAGCGGTCGAGCCAGATCATCAGGTGCTGGTCGTCGCCCTGGTCATAGAACAGCAGGTCGACAGGCAGCGCCTGGTTGATGTCGCGCGAGACGAAGCGGCTGTTGTCCTGGACCAGCGAAATGGCCGACGCATAGGGGCCGCGCGTGCCGTCGGCGCGCATCCAGCGCTGGGTCAGCGAGCGCTGGCGCGCGTCGAGCGCGATCTCCGGCGGCAGATTGCCGGCGCCGGCCAGGCCGTTGGCCTTGAGCCAGTCGACGGTATGCTCGCGCAAGGCATTGTCCGCGGCGAAACGCACCAGCCCCGCGCAGTCGCGCTGCGTCCAGCGCGGTGTCGGTCCGCGCCGTATCTGCTGGTCGACGATCAGCGTGAACCAGGCGCGAAACAGCGTCGATTGCCGTGGCGACAGGCCATCGCCGTCCCCGGCCGGCCATGGTGCCTGCAGCGCCTGCGCCGGACCGGCGCAGGCGCCCGTCAGCCCTGCCGCCAGGCTGGACGCCGCGCAAATCGAAAGAAAGCGCCGGCGCATCGTCACTTCCCGTTTTCGGTATGCCAGTCCACCTTCACCCAGCCGGCTCTGGACGGCAGGGGGGCATCGGGCAGGCTCAGGGTCAGGGGCGGATACCGGGCGAACGCGTGCAGCTTGGGAAAAAGGTAGGTGCGCGCGGCGTTGCGGAAGATGGGTTCCTGGTCGGGAGGCAGGGCGAGGGTGATCTCGCGCTCGGCCATGGCCGCCGCCGCGGACGGCGCGATCACGGCCACGGTGCCCGCCAGCCGGGCCGGGGCAATGGTGTCGGCCAGCGCGGGGTAGCGTTTGCCGAGCACGGCCAGCGTTTCGTTCACCAGTCGCGCATCGGGGGAGAAGATCGCATAGCGCGGCGTCAAGGCCAGCGTGACCGGGAAGTAGCGCGGCGTGGAAAGCTGCCTGGCAAAGGGCGCGTCGGCACTGACGGCCGTGCCCGCCACGGCGCTTACCGGCCGCATCCAGGACCAGACGCCGGCTGCATCGTCGTGGGTGGCCTGCACCGGCAGGCGGCTGTAGTCCTCGCGGCTGTCGGCCTTGGCTTCGTACGCGCCGATGACCTGGGCAAAGAGTTCCGCTCCCAGTGCCTGTCGAAGGGCGTCCAGTTGCTTGGGATCGCGCTGCGCCCCGGGCGAGAGCCGGGCCACGAATACCGGTGAAACCAGGGATGACTTGGCATACCAGCAGACGGCGGCCGGGCCGGAAAAGGCCTTGCTCAATACGGGCGCGGCCTGCTTGCCTGCTGCGCCCAGCTGGGCGAGCAACTTGGTGGCGTCGGTCCAGTCCACCGGCAGGCTGGCGCAGGCCGCGGGATCGGCGGGCAGGGCATGCCACAGATCGGCGCTGTTCCAGCCCTGCGGCAGGCGGCCGGGCGCGATCAACGCCCAGGTGCTCCACGTGCTCTGGCCACCGTTGGCCGCCGGCGCGAAATCGAAGCGCAGGGCGTCGATGCCGGTAAAGAAAGCCTGGTAGCCGAAGGAAAGATAATTGACCGAAACGACCAGCCTGTGGCCGTTGCCCACGGGCGGCACATGATCCAGGCCGTAGCTGCGCAGGGCTTGGTCCGCGTCGCCGTCCAGCATGCGCATCACGGTCTTGACGCGTGCGCGGATCGGCTCGTTGGCATTGTCCAGCAGCATGCCGGGCTCGGACATGATGACTAGCCGGTCGCCCTTGGCCGCGTAGATCAGCGTGTGATCGGTGGCCAGGTGGATGGCGTAGACAGCCGTGCCGTCGGGCAGCCTGGCGATGCGAGACAGCTGTGAGTCCGACGCGGCGACGTTGCCTATCGCCTGCGCCAGCTTGGCGATGCCGTTGCGCCGCATCGAGATCATCCAGCGGCCGAGCCGCCGGTCAGGCGAACGCCACAGCAGCACGCGCGCGGGCTCGTCGAATATCTGCCGGATGATGCTATCGCGCCAATCCAGATTGTGCTCGAAGGCGAGGCGACGCAAGGCGCCTTCGGCCGACAGTCGCGTGGGGTGCGTTTCGTAGTAGTCGACGAAGTCCTGGGTCAGCAGGGATTGCAGCAGGGGCACCTGGATGATGTCTCGCGGCAGGCGCGACAGGGCCGCGCTGTCGATGATGGCGTCGGGCCGGTCGATGTCGATGTGGACATCGTAGACCTGGGGTTTTTCAGGCGCGTGATGGAACTCGAACGGTCGCCACAGGGCCTGGATGATGAGCAGCGATATTGCCGCTGCGACGAGGAAGGCCAGCCCCGCTACCTTGTGTGCCCGATTCATGTGCCCGTTTCTTATGATGACGGCATGTGGGCGGGATGCGCGCGCATCCCGCGATATCGGGCAAGATTATCATCAGGCCGTCTTTCCTTGAAGGGCGGCGATGCGCGTCTCGATGGACGGATGCGAGGCAAAGAGGGCGATCAGGCCATTCGAGCCGGCGATGCCGGAGGACTCGAATGATTTGGGCAGTTCACCCGCCTGCAGCCCGCCCAGGCGCGACAGAGCGCGGATCATGGGCTGGCTCGATCCGAGCAACTGCGCCGAGCCGGCGTCGGCGCGGAATTCGCGCTGGCGCGAAAACCAGGCCACGATGATCGAGGCGACCAGGCCGAACACGATCTCGCAGACCATAACGGTGACGAAGTAGCCGATACCGGTGCCGCCGTTGTTTTCGCTGCGTTCGTTGCGCAGCACGGTGCGGTCCACCACATAGCCCACCACGCGGGCCAGGAACACCACGAAAGTATTGACCACGCCCTGGATCAGCGCGAGCGTGACCATGTCGCCGTTGGCCACGTGCGCGATCTCGTGCCCCAGCACGGCGGTGACTTCTTCCTCGTTCATGTTTTCGAGCAGTCCGGTCGATACCGCCACCAGCGCTTTGTTCTTGAAAGCGCCCGTGGCAAAGGCGTTGGGCGCGCCCTCATAGATGGCCACCTCGGGCCGGCCGATGCCGGCACGATCGGCCAGTTGATGTACGGTGCCGACCAGCCACGCCTCGGTCTGGCCGCGCGGGGCATTCGGGTCGATGACCTGCGCGCCGGTGCTCCACTTGGCCATGGGTTTGCTCATCAGGAGCGAAATCAGCGCGCCGGCAAAGCCAACCACGGCCGAAAAGGCCAGCAGCATCGGCAGGTTCAGTCCCTGCGCCGACAGAAAGCGGTCGATGCCGAGGATGCGCAGCGTGGCCGACAGTACCAGCAGCACGCCGAGGTTGGTAAGGATAAAGAGAAAGACGCGTTTCATGTGCGGGTACGATTCCATCGTGGGTTCGATTGCAAGATCATATTCTTACCATAAACTGAATATAAATCCACGAGTATAGTTTCTATATCCTTCAATGCGTTTCGATCTTTCCGTCGCTCCCATGCAGGCTCTCTGGATGTTGCTGGCAAGCGCCATGTATGCGGTCATGGGTTCATGCGTGAAGCTTGCCTCCGAACACGGGGCATCTCTGGCCGCGATCATCGTTTTCCGCGGCCTGCCGTCGGTTCTGCTGCTGCTTTTCTGGGCGCGGGCCAAGCGTCAACCCATTGTCACGCCGACTTGGCGCCTGCATGTATGGCGCAATGTGGCCGGCCTGAGTTCGATGTGGCTGGGGTTCTACAGCGTCGAGCACCTCCCGCTGGCCACGTCCGCCAGTCTGACCTACACCTCGCCGCTTTTCATCGGCTGCTGGATGCTGGGTTGGGGCGGCGCGCGGCGCGATCCGGTGCGCATCGCTGCCGTGGCGCTGGGTTTCCTGGGCGTGGTCGTGGTGCTGCACCCCAGCGTCACGCCTGACCAGTGGCAACCCGCCTTGCTCGGACTGGTCGCCGGCATGGCCACTGCCGTGGCTATGCTGCAGCTGCGAGCGCTCGGCTGCGTGGGCGAGCCGGAATGGCGCACGGTGCTGTTCTTTTCGATCGCGGTTTGCCTGAGCAGCATCGTGGGTATTCTGCTGGAAGGCTGGGGCCACCCCGACTGGGTGGCCTACGTCAGTCTGCTGTTCGGCGTAGGAGCCATTGGGCTACTGGTGCAATTGGCGCAGACCCGGGCTTTCGGCAAGGGCGCGCCGCTGCTGACCGCCGCCTTGCAATATTCCACGATCATTTTCGCTATGGCGCTGGGGATTTTGTTCTGGGACGACGCGCCCGACGTGCTGGCCTGGACGGGCAGTGGCCTGATCATCCTGGCCGGCCTGATCTCGGCCTGGAGTACGGCACGACAGGCCGCGCCGGCCTAAGATAGCCATATCGCCTATTCGTGCATCAAGAATGCAAAGCCATGCCGTGCCGAGCGCGGCAAATCAGGGAGAAACCATCCATGACGACCACGCTGATTACCGTTTCCGATCTAGCCGCCCGCCTGGCTGCCGGCCAAGCGAGTCAGGGAAAATTGCGGGTCTTCGATCTGCGTCACGATCTGATGGATCATTGCGCGGGACGGCGCGCCTACGGCGAAGGCCACATTCCCGCAGCCCGCTTCCTCGACCACGAAACCGAACTCAGCGCCCCGCGCACCGGCAAGAACGGCCGTCATCCTTTGCCTGCACCCGAACACCTGGCGGGCCTGATGGCCGCGCACGGCGTTGCGCCCGATACCCTGGTCGTGGCCTACGATGCCAGCGGCGGGCAATATGCCGCCCATCTATGGTGGATGCTGCGCTGGATCGGCCATGAAAAAGTGGCCGTCCTTGACGGCGGTTGGCCGGCCTGGGCGGCTGACGGCCAGGCCGTGCAGGGAGGGCCGGCGCAGTCCCTGGCGCCGCTGCCCGGTGTCCAGCCCGCAGCCTGCCTGGCAGACAGCGTCGATGCCGCCGGCGTGCTCGCCAACATCGACGAGCAAGTCTTCGTCGTTGTCGACGCCCGTGCGGCCAACCGCTACCGCGGCGAGGTCGAACCCATGGATCCGGTGGCCGGGCATATCCCCGGCGCGCTCAATCGGCCCAACACCCAGAATGTCGATGCCGACGGCCGCTTCAAGCCGCCCGAGCAGTTGCGCGCCGAATTCGAGGCCTTGCTCGGTGGCCGCACGCCTCAGGAAGTCGTGCACCAGTGCGGTTCGGGCATCACTGCCAGCCATAATCTGCTGGCCATGGAGATCGCAGGCCTGGCAGGCTCGCGCCTATACCCCGGTTCGTGGAGCGAGTGGTGTTCGGATCCGGCACGCCCCGTCGCCAAAGGCTAAAACAGCCACTTAGCGGGTAGCCGTTTAAAAGGGGCCCGCAAAAACACCGCATCAGGCCGCTACAAGCCGAGGACCCCAGAGCAATCCGATGCCCAACCGCGCGAGCAGCGAGCATCGGAATTGTGCAAGGCAGCCTCGGCGCTTTAAGAACTCAGGTGAGGCAACTGGGAAGCTCAGTCAAGTGCCCGCCGGGTCCATCATCGTCCGATACCACTCATGGAAGTGCTGCATCCCGTCTTCCATGGGCGACTGATAGGGGCCAGACTCGCTGACCCCGCGCTTCATCAAGGCCTTGCGTCCCGCATCCATGCGTTCGGCAATCTCATCGTCCTCGATCGCGGTCTCCATATACGCTGCGCGCTGCGCCTGGACGAACTCTCGCTCGAAGGCGACGATCTCTTCGGGGTAGTAGAACTCCACCACGTTAACCGTCTCCTGCGGACTCTTCGGATAAAGCGTCGACAGTACCAGCACGTGCGGATAAAGCTCGATCATGTGCGTGGGGAAATATGTCACCCAAACTGCGCCGAAATCCGGCGCCTGACCGTTGCGGAACTCCAGTACTTTGTCGTGCCAGATGCGGTAGACCTCGGAGCCGGGCTGCTCCAGTTGCTTGTGGACCCCCACGCGCTGGGCGCTGAACCGGTCGCCGAACTCCCAGCTCAGGTCGTCACAGGTGACAAAGCGCCCCAGGCCTGGATGGAAAGGGCCAACATGGTAGTCCTCGAGGTAGACCTCGATGAAAGTCTTCCAGTTGTAGTTGCACTGGTGGACTTCGACATGGTCCAGCACGTAGTCGCCGAACTCGAACTCGGGCCGGGCGAAGAGCGAGGCCATGTCCGCGGCCGGGTCGCGCGGACCCTCGAAGAGCAGGCCATGGCAGTCGCGCAGCCGAAAGCGTTCGAGATTCAGGCAGGGCGTCGAGTCGAACTGCGGCGCGCCCAGGAGCTCGCCGCGCTTGTTGTAAGTCCAGCGATGCAGCGGGCAGACGATATTGCCGCCCGTGCCTGACAGATTACCGCGCGTGTTGACGTTGCCCGCCACATCGCCGGTGGCGCCGCCGAGCATCAGCGCCTGACGGTGGCGGCACACATTGGAGATCAACTCCACGCCGCCCGGGCCTGCCGCGTTGCGCACTAGTGCGCGGCCGTTGCTTTCCTGGACGAGGGCGCGCCAATCACCGATCTCGGGCACGAGCTTTTCGTGGCCGACATACAGGGAAGACTGCTTGAAAATGCGTTCTTGCTCGCGGGCGAAAAGCGCTTCGTCGAAGTAGGCGTCGACGGCAAGCGTACTGCGAGCCGGCACTACGTGTGCCATCCGACCAATGTCGGTCATGAGGGTTTGCTCCGCTAAAGACCAAAAAAGCCGGAACGGGACACGGCGCACGCGTTTCCGGCGGTAAGGGGCGCAAGTGTACCTCAAGATCATCGGGCTGTGCCGGGTCTTCGCTCTCCGCATTGGGTTTCCCTTTAGAGCGAACAAATTTCCGTCGGGGGCATGGCCAAAAGGCACGGCATAGGGAGCTTTTTCCTCTTTCCCTTACAATTCGAGGTTTACCGTTCCCCATTTGATCGGAGACTCGCTTGGCCCCTAAGCAAGCCGACGCAGCCGCCCAACCCGGCCCCTTGCCGCAGGATTTCGAAACGGCCCTGGCCGAGCTTGAAGCCTTGGTTGCCGCCATGGAAAGCGGTTCTATGCCGCTCGAACAATCGCTTGCGGCCTATCGCCGGGGCGTCGAACTCACGCGCGTCTGCCAGGAAAGGCTTGCCCAGGCCGAGCAGCAGGTCAAAGTGCTGGAGGGCGATCTGCTGCGGCCGCTCGATTCTTCGGCCTTGGGAGATGAATAAGGAGTGACTGCCTTGACTGCATCCAAGGCCGGCCCGTCGTTTCCGGACTGGCTGCGCGACCGTGCCGCGCATATCGATCGTGTACTTGAAGAACTGCTGCCCACCGCGGGCCAGGCGCCGCAGCGGCTGCATGAAGCCATGCGCTACGCAGTGCTGGGCGGCGGCAAGCGGGTGCGCGCGGCGCTGGTGTACGCGGCTGGGCACGCTTCCTGCAACGGCACGCCGGCCACTGAGGCCTCGCTGGACCGCGCCGCGGCCGCCATTGAACTGATTCACGCGTATTCGTTGGTACATGACGATCTGCCCTGCATGGACGATGACACGCTGCGCCGCGGCCGGCCCACAGTGCACGTGCAGTTCGACGAAGCGACCGCCATGCTTGCGGGCGATGCCATGCAGCCGTTGGCCTTCGAGTTGTTGGCCGGCATGCCCACCGCTCCGGCATTGGCGGCGCAGGCTGTCACCATCCTGGCGCATGCCTCGGGCAGTCTGGGCATGGCGGGCGGACAGGCCATAGACCTGGGCAGCGTGGGGCGCAGCCTCACGCGCGACCAATTGCAGACCATGCACAGCATGAAGACCGGCGCCATGCTGGCCGCCAGCGTCACGCTGGGCGGCATTGTGGCGGGTGCCAGTTCCGCAACGCGCCAGGCGCTGGATGCCTACGGGCGATCCATCGGTCTGGCCTTCCAGGTCGTTGACGATATTCTCGATGTGACCGCGGACATGGCCAGCCTGGGCAAGACGCCGGGCAAGGACGCCGCCGACAACAAACCCACTTACGTGTCGCTACTGGGCCTGGACGAGGCCCGCTCATATGCTCGCCAGTTGGGCGAGGCGGCGCACGAGGCCATCGTGCCGCTGGGCGAGGGCGCGGAGCGCCTGGCGCAGCTGGCCGATTTCATCGTTTTCCGAGATCGTTGAACGCAGTATGAGCACTGAATTTTTGGATCGCATCAACGCGCCCGCCGATCTGCGCCGCCTGGATCGCCGCGATCTGCGCCGCGTGGCCACCGAGCTGCGCCAGTTCGTACTGGACTCGGTATCGCGCACCGGCGGCCACCTTTCGTCCAACCTGGGCACCGTCGAACTCACAATCGCCCTGCACTATGTGTTTGACACGCCGCACGACCGCATCGTGTGGGACGTTGGCCATCAGTCCTATCCGCACAAAATTCTCACCGGCCGCCGCGCCGCCATGGCCGGACTGCGCCAGCAAGGCGGCATTTCGGGTTTCCCCAAGCGCAGCGAGTCCGAATACGACGCCTTCGGTACCGCGCATTCATCGACATCGATCTCCGCTGCGCTGGGCATGGCCGTGGCGTCGCGCAACGCCGGCGTGCAGCGCCAGCACATCGCCGTAATCGGTGATGGCGCCATGACGGCCGGCATGGTCTTCGAGGCCATGAACAACGCCGGCGTCACGCCCGACGTGAATCTGCTGGTCATCCTGAACGACAACGACATGTCGATCTCGCCGCCGGTGGGTGCGCTCAACCGCTACCTCGCGCGGCTCATGTCAGGCCGCTTCTACGCGGCCGCGCGCAACGTGGGCAAGGCCGTGCTGTCGCACGTGCCGCCGGTGCTCGAGCTGGCGCGCCGTTTCGAAGAGCATGCCAAGGGCATGATCACGCCCGCCACGCTGTTCGAGGAATTCGGCTTTAATTACGTCGGCCCGATCGATGGCCACGATCTGGAGGCGCTCGTCCCCACCTTGCAGAACCTCAAGGAGCTGCAGGGGCTGCAGTTTCTGCACGTGGTGACCAAGAAGGGGCAAGGCTACAAGCTGGCAGAGGCCGATCCGGTGCTCTATCACGGCCCCGGAAAATTCGATCCTAGCGTGGGCATCCAGAAGTCCAAGGGCCCGGCTAAACAGACTTTCACCCAGGTCTTCGGCCAGTGGCTGTGTGACATGGGTCAGGCCGATGCGCGCCTGTATGGCATCACGCCCGCCATGCGCGAGGGTAGCGGACTGGTCGAGTTCGAGAAACAGTGCCCCAAGCGCTATTTCGATGTAGGCATCGCCGAGCAGCATGCCGTCACCTTTGCCGCCGGCCTGGCCTGCGAAGGGCAGAAACCGGTAGTCGCCATTTACTCGACTTTCCTGCAGCGCGGCTACGACCAGTTGATTCATGACGTGGCCTTGCAGAACCTGGATGTCACCTTCGCGCTGGATCGCGCCGGTCTCGTGGGCGCCGACGGCGCCACGCATGCCGGCAATTACGACATCGCCTTCTTGCGCTGTATTCCCAATATGGTGGTGGCCACGCCCTCGGACGAGAACGAGGCGCGCCTGCTGCTCTCCACTTGCTACCACCATCCCGGCCCGGCCTCGGTGCGCTATCCGCGCGGCGCGGGCGTTGGCGCGCCGGTGAGCGCCGGCCTCGAAGGCGTGCCGCTTGGACGCGGCGTGGTGCGCCGCGAGGGCAAGCGCATTGCCATCCTGGGTTTTGGCACGTTGGTGCCATCCGCCGTGAACGCTGCGGAAAATCTCGACGCCACCGTAGCCGACATGCGCTTTGTCAAACCCATCGATACCGAACTGGTGCTCGATCTGGCCGCTCGCCACGATGCCCTGGTCACGCTGGAAGAGGCCGCCGTCATGGGCGGGGCGGGCAGCGCGGTGGCCGAAACCCTGAGCCAGGCCGGCATCGTCAAACCGCTCCTGCAACTGGGCCTGGCCGATCTCTTCATTGATCATGGCGATCAGGCCGCGCTTCTGGCGCAACTGGGGCTGGATGCCGCCGGCATCGAGGCTTCTATCCGCGCTCGCTTTGCGGACCTGCTCTAGGCGGGCGGAACAATCCGTCCTACGGACAGGAGGGTTTTCCCGAAAAAATTACTCGGATTAAAGGATAATATGTCTTTCCGAGACTGATCTAGGCGGCCTGCCTTTGCGTTCGCCCTTCGATATCGACATGAATATTCCCTTCGATCGCGCCATTGTGATGCCGGACGTGCAAAGCACGGCCGACACCCGGCATATTCCCATCCAGCGCGTGGGCATCCGCGGCGTGCGCCATCCCATGCTGGTGCAGGCGTCAGACGGTACGGCGCAGCCTACCGTGGCCAACTGGACCCTCACCGTGGCGCTGCCCGCCGAAGAGAAGGGCACCCACATGTCCCGCTTCGTGGCCCTGCTGGAAAAATTCCGCGCCACCTCCATGACGCCGGCCCTGTTTACCGATATGGCTCAGGAAATGCTGGTCTTGCTGCACGCCGAACGCGGCGACATCACGGCAGCCTTCCCGTATTTCATCAACAAGTCCGCCCCGGTCTCCGGCGTGCAGAGCCTGCTCGATTATGAAGTCCAGTGGATCGCCCGCGCGACCCCGACCGGTGTCGAGTTCGAACTCGTGGTGCAGGTGCCTGTCACCAGTCTGTGTCCCTGTTCCAAGGCCATCTCCGAATACGGCGCCCACAATCAGCGCTCGCATGTCACCGTCTCGGCCGTGCTCGACGGCCATGTCTCCATGGACGAGATCATCCGCGAGATCGAAAGCCAGGGTTCCTGCGAACTCTGGGGATTGCTCAAGCGCCCCGACGAGAAATTCGTCACCGAACGCGCCTACGACAACCCCAAGTTCGTCGAAGACCTGGTTCGCGACGTCGCTGCCCGCATGCAGGCCAACCCGGGCGTCAGGCGTTTCCGCGTCGAGGCCGAGAATTTCGAATCGATCCACAATCACTCGGCCTATGCTGTCGTCGAGGGTTGACACCTGACTAGCCGACAAGCAAATTAGGCGCACCTTCGGGTGCGCCTTTGTTTTGTCGCCAGGCCGCTGTTAAAGAAAAAATCTCCACGGCCGGCAAGCCGGTGTCGTAGCGCGAAAGCTTTTAATCATGATGAGATGAGTGCATGAGCAATCAAATCGGATTTCATATCTGTCTCGTCGGGAAATGGCTCGAGGACATGGGTCAGGCGTACCAGTGGGCGCTGCGCGAACTCGGTTATGAAGCCAGTCTGGCGCAAGGCGCGGTGTCGCCCGATCGTGTCAATCTCTTGTTCGCCGGGTTCGGTGTGCCACTGAACGAATACCGCCGATCTGGCTTGAAGCACGCAATCAACATCAATCTCGAGCAAGTCGGCACGTCGCTTCCTGTCGCCATTACGGCGAACGCCTTTGCGCTGCTACGGGAATTTCCGGTTTGGGACTACAGCCCCCGCAATCTCGAACAATTGCCCCAATACGGCATCGCCGACTTGCAACATGTGCCGGTTGGGTATTGCCCACTTTGGGAGCGTTTGCCCCGGGGCGGGCAGGACATAGACGTCGTGTTCTATGGTGCGCTGTCGCAACGTCGGATCGAGGTGCTCAAGAAGCTGGAGCTCATGGGGCTGACGGTGGCGTATCCCAGGCGCTACGACGAATGGAGTCTGGCGCAGCGCGACCAATACATAAGCCGGGCGAAGGTGGTGCTGAATCTGTCGTTTTACGAGCAGGTTCACATTCTGGAAGAGGTGCGGATCAGTTTTCTCCTCGCCAATAGCAAGGCTGTGGTGTCCGAGATCCGCGGAGATACCTATGCCCATGACGATGTGCTCCAAGGGCTGGCTGCCGCGCCGTTGGAGGACATTCCAGCCCTGTGCGCCGCGTTGTGCGCCGACGTCGCGCGTCGGGAGAACCTGGAGCAGGCGGGCTACCACGCTATTCGCGGCCGCGACTGGCTGACTCCACTGCGCCGTGCCGTCGAAAACTACCTGTCGCGGGCAAACTTCGGCTATCAGAGCATCAAGCCCGATCTGCCCATACCGAGAAAGCTGAATCTCGGTTCGGGCAAGAACTGGAAATTCGATTTTCTCAATCTAGATATAGAGGGTACGTGCGGCGCGGACGTGGTCTTGGACTTGAACCTGCCACTGGATCATGAGCGCCTCATAGATAGCTGGCGCTTCGGCAAAGTCAAGCTGCCCAGGGAGGGGTTCGAATACATTTTGGCGGAGCGCGTTTTCGAGCAGGTCAGGAACCTGACGCAATGCATGCAGACCTGTCTCGATCTGCTCGAGGACGGCGGCATGCTCGAGATCGAGGTGGCCTACGATCTTTCGCTGGGTGCCTGGGACAACCCCAGTCATGTGCGCGCATTCAATGAACGCTCATGGCTTTACTACAGCGACGGGTGCGAACAGATAGGCTGGCGCAACCATCGCTTCGATGTGCAGGGCTTTGCGTTTAAGCTGTCGGATTATGGGGACGAACTCCGGTCCCAAGGGCGATCGGAGTTCGAGCTGGCCCGTACGCCCCGTGCCGTGGAGACCATGCGGGTCCAGCTCAAGAAGCGGCCGTTGTGACGCGCTGGTAGTGGGTCCGGTACGGCCATGGTGTGCTATGGGATGCTGCCCAGGCGTCCCTGTAAGACGTAAGAACCTGATTTGACTTGCAAATTTTGCTCAATCAGGAGAGAATGGAAAGCTTTCTTGCTCGACTACCCCGAAATCTGGGCGGCGGGCTGCCCCTTGCAGGCCTTGAGTCCGGGTCAAACCAGGCTCATTTGAGGTCGGGTCTGCGAGACATCCATAGGAGTTACCTCATGACGCAAACCCTGCGCCACTACGAAGTGGTGTTTATCGTGCACCCGGACCAAAGCGAGCAAGTGCCCGCCATGGTCGAGCGCTACCAATCCCTGGTTACCGGTCAAGGCGGTTCGGTTCACCGCTTTGAGGACTGGGGCCGCCGTCAGCTGGCCTACCCGATCCAGAAGCTGGTCAAGGCTCATTACGTTTGCCTGAACATCGAGTGTGGCCAAGCCACGCTGGACGAACTCGAGCACTCGTTCCGCTACAACGACGCCGTCCTGCGCCACCTGGTTATCAAGACCAAGAAGGCTGTTACCGCGCCCTCGATCATGATGAAGTCGGTCGAGCGTGAAGAGGCCCGCAAGGCTGCCGCGGAAACCGTCGTTCAGACCGCGGAACAGGCTTAAACAGGATAGCGAAGCGAGATTCGACAAGCCGGACAACCCCGAGTCGGTCCGCAGCATGAACAAGGTTGAGCTGGTAGCGCGCGTTCTAGAGCGCGAGCCCCTGCGACACACCCCCGCCGGCATCCCGGCAATTGAAATGCTGCTGGAACACGAATCGGAAGTCATCGAGGCCGGGCAAGCCCGCAAGCTTGCATTTACGGTGGACGCGGTGGCGCTGGGTGATCTGGCCATGCTGTTGGCCGACACCCCCCTGGGTGCCGAACTGCACATAGAAGGCTTTCTGGCCCCGGTGCGCAAAGGTTCGGTGAAACTCAAACTGCATATGCAGCGGGCGGGGCGGACTGGCGGCGGCAGGGATCCACTGGTGGCCTGATCGCCAGAGGCTGGTTCGGACGCAATCGCAAGCTCGACTCACTACAGACAGATCAGATTCAAGAGGCACATCATGGCTTTTGGAAAGAAGAAAGAAAAGCGTAAATTCACTCAGCAGAACCCGCTGTTCAAGCGCCGTAAGTTCTGCCGCTTCACCGCCGCCGGCGTTGAAGAAATCGACTACAAAGACCTGGACACTCTGCGCGACTTCGTCCAGGAAAACGGCAAGATCATTCCCGCCCGCCTGACGGGCACCCGGGCGATCTATCAGCGCCAACTGGATTCGGCCATCAAGCGTGCCCGTTTCCTGGCCCTGCTGCCCTACACCGATAACCACAACTAATCGGGGGAAATGAACATGCAAGTCATCCTGCTCGAAAAAGTCGTCAACCTGGGTAATCTGGGCGAAGTCGTGCGCGTGCGCGACGGCTATGCCCGCAATTTCCTGATTCCCCAGAAAATGGCCCGTCGTGCGACCGACGCCGCCATGAAGGAATTCGAAGCCCGCCGCGTCGAACTGGAAAAGGTTCAGTCCGAGAAGCTGGCTGGCGCCCAAACCCTGGGCGAGCGCCTGGCTGGCTACCAGCTCAAGGTCGTGCAAAAAGCCGGCGTCGACGGCCGCCTGTTCGGCTCGGTCACCAACGCCGACATCGCTGAAGGTCTGATCAAGGCCGGCTTTGCCGGTGTGGCCAAGGGTCAGGTACGTATGCCCAATGGCCAGATCAAGGCTGTGGGCGAATATCCGGTCCAGGTTGCTCTGCACGCCGATGTGCTGGTCGACGTGTCGGTGCTGGTCGAAGGCGACATGGCCTAAGACCGCAGCCGGGCGCAAGCCCGGCAACGGCCAGACTGGTACGAACCGGCCGGGTGGAAACGCCCGGCCGGTTTGCTTTTGCAGTATCAAAGGTACTATTGCCGCATGAATACGCCTGCCGATCCCCAGCTTGAATACCTGCGTGTCCCGCCGCATTCCATCGAGGCGGAGCAGTCCGTCCTGGGCGGTCTGCTGCTGGACAACGCGGCCTGGGAACGCGTCAGCGATACGCTGCGCGAAGAGGACTTCTATCGCCACGATCATCGGCTGATCTGGCACCACATCGCCCGCCTCATCGAGCTGTCCCGACCGGCCGACGTCATCACGGTGCATGAGTCGCTGGCCAGCGCGGGCAAGTCCGAAGAGGTCGGCGGCCTGGCCTACATCAATGCCTTGGCGCACAACACGCCGTCGGCAGCCAATATCCGCCGCTACGCCGAGATTGTCAGCGAGCGGGCCACGCTGCGCCGCCTGATATCGATTGCCGACGAGATCTCGGCCAATGCGCTCAATCCGCAGGGCAGGGAAGCCAAGCAGTTGCTTGACGAGGCCGAGGCCAAGGTGCTGCAGATATCCCAGGAGGGGCAGCGCGGCCTTGCGGGCTTCCAGCAGATCCAGCCTCTTTTGTCGCAAGTGGTCGAGCGCATCGACGAGCTCTACCATCGCGAGGGCGATTCCGACGTCACTGGCGTGCCTACGGGCTTTTCCGACCTGGACAAGATGACGTCAGGGCTGCAGCCGGGCGACCTGGTCATCGTGGCGGGCCGTCCCTCCATGGGCAAGACCTCGTTTTCGATGAATATCGGCGAGCATGTGGCGATCGAGCAAGGGTTACCGGTAGCGGTGTTCTCCATGGAAATGGGCGCCGTGCAACTGGCCATGCGCATGCTCGGTTCGGTGGGCATGCTGGACCAGCACCGCATGCGCACAGGCAAGCTTACCAACGAAGACTGGCCGCGCGTGACACATGCGGTGTCCAAGATGCAGGACGCTCTGGTCTTCATCGACGAGACGCCGGCGCTCACCGCCATGGACGTGCGCAGCCGTGCGCGTCGGCTGCATCGCGAGTGCGGGCAGCTGGGTCTGATCATCATCGACTATATCCAGCTCATGTCGGGCAGTAGCGGCAGCAGTGAGAACCGCGCGACCGAGATCTCGGAGATCAGCCGTTCGCTCAAGGGTTTGGCCAAGGAGCTGAACTGTCCTTTGATCGCGCTGTCGCAGCTCAACCGCAGTCTGGAGCAGCGGCCCAACAAGCGGCCGGTAATGAGCGACCTGCGCGAATCGGGCGCCATCGAACAGGACGCGGATGTGATCCTGTTCATCTACCGCGACGAAGTCTACAACCCGGATTCGCCGGACAAGGGTTCGGCCGAGATCATCATCGGCAAGCAGCGTAACGGCCCCATCGGCACCGTGCGCCTGACTTTCCAGGGCTCCAGTACTCGTTTCCTGAATTTCTCGGCGGCGGGCTACTAGAGATTCCCGCGCTGCGTCTTGCGAATTTTCTGTGCGGCCAGCGTAATATACGCCTGTTTATAACGAAACAAAGACACATCCCATGACTTGCAAATTGCTGCTTAGCGTTGGATTCACCCTGGGCATGGTTGCCAGCGCGCCGGTTTTTGCCGCTGGTAACGGCACCGTGAGCGTCTTATATGCCGGTTCGCTCGTCAATCTGATGGAGCATAGCGTCGGTCCCGCGTTCAAGAAGGCCACCGGCCTGGACTTCCAGGGCTACGCCGCGGGGTCGAACAAGATCGCCAACGAGATCAAGGGCAAGCTGCGCCGCGGCGACGTGTTCATCAGTGCGAGTCCCAAGGTCAATGACGCGCTGATGGGCGATGCAAATGGCAGCCACGTAACCTGGTATGTGCGCTTCGCCAAGTCGCCGCTGCTGATCGGCTACAACCCGCGCAGCAAGTTCGCCAAGGATTTCAAGACCAAGCGCTGGGATAAGGTGCTGCAGGAGCCGGGCATACGCATCGGACGCACCGACCCCAAGCTCGATCCCAAGGGGGCGTTCACCGTGCAGATGGTGACCAGGGCCGCCGAGCTTTACCATGAACCCGACCTGGTGCAAAAAATCCTGGGCGCGCCCGAGAATCCCGCGCAGGTGCTGCCTGAGGAAACGCTCGTCGGCCGGCTGCAGTCCGGCCAGCTCGACGCGGGCTTTTTCTACTCGACCGAAACGTCGGAACTGAAGATTCCCGCAGTGGCGCCCGAGGCCGCGTTGCATGCCCAGGCGGACTACACCCTGACCATTCTTGCCGATGCGCCCAATGCCGACGGCGCGGCCAGGTTCGTCGACTTTCTCCTGAGCAGGCAAGGCGCGGCGCTGCTCAAGGCGCATGGCGTGGACGGCGTCAAGCCCGTTGTGGCCGGTAATCTGCTGACGATGCCGATTTCGGTGCGGGCGGTGGTGCAGGCGCCTGCCCAATGAGGTCGCCGGCGGCCCGGCCTAGCGCGGCCCGGCCGCTCGCGTGGCTGGCTGCGCTGCTCGCGCTCTATCTGTGCGCGCCGTTCCTTGCAAGCATTCCCCAGATCGGCCAGGCCGATTGGGCGAACGTCGACTGGCGTCAGACCTGGTCCGCGGTCGGCGTGTCGGCGGCCAGCGCGAGCGTGTCAACCCTGCTCGTGCTCCTGGGTGGCGTCCCGTTGGGTTATTTCCTGGCCCGTTCGAACTCGCGCCGCATGGCGGTCCTGGGTTTTGTCGTGCAATTGCCGCTTGCGCTGCCGCCGCTCACCAGTGGTGTGCTGCTGCTGTTCCTGATTGGCCCGTACAGCGCTATAGGTAGTTTGTTCGGCGGCACACTGACCGATTCGTTCGCCGGTATCGTGCTGGCCGAAAGCTTTGTCTCCGCGCCGTTCCTGATCGTCGCCGCACGTTCGGCCTTCGCGGCCGTCGATCGCGTCTATGAAGATGTCGCGGCCACGCTCGGCCATCGTGGCGGCAGCCGCTTCTTGCGGGTCATGCTGCCGATCGCTTGGCCGGCCATACGCGCTGGGCTTGCGCTCGCGTGGCTGCGCGCGTTCGGCGAGTTCGGCGCGACGGTAATGGTCGCCTATCACCCCTACTCGCTGCCCGTCTATACCTATGTGATGTTCGGCAGCCAGGGTCTGCCTGCGATGATGCCGCTGCTGCTGCCCACGCTTGCGATCGCGATCCTGTGCGCGGCCCTGTCGATCTACCGTCGCCGGGGCCGGGCCGAGTCCCCTGCAAGAGACGAGGACGCCGGCGCACAGACAGATAGCGCGCCGGCTATTCAGACCCATGGCCAGGAGCGCGTGCGCCTGGCCTTTGATCTGGAGCACAGCATCGGGGCCTTTCAGCTCGCCGTGCGCTGGGCACCGCACGCCCGGCGTCTGGCGATTGTCGGTCCTTCTGGGTCCGGAAAATCGATGACGCTGCGGCTGATCGCGGGCCTGGAGGCGGGCGGCCGAGAGAGTTCGCGCAGCCACGTGATGCTGGGCGATGTCGATCTGGGCGCGCTGGCGCCGGAGGGCCGGCGTATCGGCTACATGCCGCAGGACTATGGTCTATTCCCACATATGACGGTCGCGCAGCAGTTGGCTTTCCCGGTTGCGGCCGACGCGGCCGGGGCGCGCTATTGGCTCGATCACCTCGGCCTGGCCGGGCTGACTCGCTATCTGCCGGCGCAACTGTCGTTCGGTCAGCGCCAGCGCGTCGCGCTGGCGCGCGCGTTGACGCAGAGAAGCCGGCTGCTGCTGTTTGACGAACCATTCTGCGCGCTCGATACGCCGCGTCGCCGCCTGCTGCAGTCATCGCTGCGCTCGTTGCAGCGGGACATTGACGTGGTCACGATCGTCGTCACGCACGATCCCGATGAAGCAGCGCTGCTTGCCGACGAGATTCTCGTGCTGGAGCACGGCCGCGTGTTGCAGGCCGGCCCGGTGCACGAGTTGTTCAGGCACCCGGCAAGCGTGCGTGTCGCGGAACTCCTGGGGCTACCGAACATCGGGGAGGGCGTGGTGCTCGGGAACGGTGGCATCGATACCGGGGCTGGTCTGGTCTTGCGTCCTGATCCGTGCGGCTTCGCGGCGGGCTCGCGTGTGATGTGGCGCGTGGCGCCTGACGGTGTGCGGGCGGCCGGGCAGGGCGCCTATGCCGGTCGTATCGAGAGTCTGCAATTGCGGCGCGGCGAGCGCCGCATGCAGATACGGATCGGCGGCATCGTGCTCGATACGCGAGCGGACGAATCCGCGTCCGACGGCGTCGCCGTAAGCCTGGACATCGATCCGGTATCGATCTCGGTCTGGTCGCCTTAGGGCCGGCTTGCCGTGGCCGCCGGGCATCAGTCCGGCAATGCAATAATGTTGGGCTTTCCCGCCAGGCTTGGAGCCGGAGAATACCTTGAACCGCATCGACTATCCCGCCCGCGACCAGGAGGTCGGCGCCGCCGACTCCACGCAGGACACCACCCGCATCGACGATACGCGCATAGGCGCGGTGCGCCCGTTGATTTCCCCTGCGCTGCTGCTGGACGAGCTGCCGGTCACGCCAGGCATCCAGTCACTGGTCGAGACCAGCCGCACGGCTATTGCCCAGGTGCTGCGCGGGCAGGACGACCGGCTCGTCGTGGTCGTCGGACCGTGCTCGATCCACGATCACGACCAGGCTATGGAGTACGCCAAACGCCTTAAAACGGCGACCGACACACTCTCCCAAGACCTGCTGATCGTGATGCGCGTGTATTTTGAAAAACCGCGTACCACGGTGGGCTGGAAGGGCTATATCAATGACCCCAGGCTGGATGGCAGTTTTCGCATCAACGAAGGCTTACGCCGTGCACGCACGCTGCTGCTGGAAATCGGCGAGCTCGGCCTGCCCGTCGGCACCGAATTTCTCGATCTGTTGAGCCCGCAGTTCATCGCGGACCTGATCTCCTGGGGAGCAATTGGCGCGCGCACCACCGAGAGCCAGAGCCATCGCCAGCTTGCTTCAGGCCTGTCGTGCCCGATCGGCTTCAAGAATGGGACTGACGGCGGCGTGCAGGTGGCGGCGGACGCGATCGTCGCCGCGCGCGCGAGCCACGCTTTCATGGGTATGACCAAGATGGGCATGGCCGCGATCTTCGAGACGCGCGGCAACGAGGCCGCGCACGTGATCCTGCGCGGGGGGAAAAATGGGCCAAACTACGATGCGGCTTCGATCGAATCGACGTGCGAGGTACTGCGCAAGCTCGGGCTCCCCGAGCAGGTGATGGTCGATTGCTCGCACGCCAACTCGAACAAATCGCATCAACGCCAGGTCGAAGTCGCGGCCGAACTGGCGCGCCAGATTGCCAGCGGCCAGGAGCGCATCATGGGCGTGATGATCGAGAGCCACCTTGAAGAGGGCCGCCAGGACCAGACGCCCGGTGTACCGCTCAGGTACGGGGTGTCGATCACCGACGCGTGCCTTGCCTGGGCACAGACCGAACCGGTGCTCGATGCGCTGGCTCATGCTGTACGCGCGCGGCGCACTTTGGCGCGCTGAGGCGGGACAGGTGTCTGTCCGGCCTCAGGCAATGTCCGGCAGATTCACAATCCGGTTGTGCTGTTCCTCGCGGGTATCGTCGAATGCCTCGATAAACTCGTTCATGAACGATCGGCAATAGACGGAGCAGACGACGCGCGCGGCATTGGCCGCTTCGTCGATCATCGGAGTCGTATGCACCGGCTTGCAGACAGACACGATGATGGGAGGAGGAAACGGCTTGAGCGGCAGCTCGATCAGGCTGCCGTCGCGTAGCGCATCCGCGACAAACAGGCTGGGGATGGCTGCGACGCCGTAGCCATTGCGTGCCAACTGCATGATCAAGGTCACCGACGGCAAGCAGGTGACATTGATCTGCTCGGCCGACATCGCGCATTCTTTCGCGAGCGATCCGACGATACTCTCGAGCGCCACCTGGGGCGCGGTGCTTCGTGCGAAGGTGAGGATCGGGTATTGCAGGACACGCTGCGCGAGTCCCGGTCCGCGCCGCGATATCAAGCCGCGCTTGGCAATCCAGCGGACCGGATAGCTGGCGATCGCATTCGATACGATCCGGGGGCTGTCCGTGCCTTCCGCGCGAATTGCAATATCGAGTTCGCTGTTGAGTAGCCGCTTTTGCAGCATGGCGCTGGATTCGACCGTCATGTCGATTTCGAGCTTGGGATAGTTTTCGTTCAAATATGCGACGTATTGGGCGAGCCAGCTGTGCACGACGGTCTCGATCACGCCCAGCCGCAGTTTTCCGCCGATTGCCACGCCCTGGCCTGCTGCTTCACGTAAGGCGCGCGCTGTATCGACCACGCGCTTGGCCAGCCCCAGTAAGGCGCTTCCCGATTGGGTCAGCCGGAACTGCGATGCGGAACGGTCAATCAGCGTGCACTTGAGTTCGTCCTCGAGTGAGCGGATTCTCAACGAGATAGTGGCCGGAGTCGCATGCAGAAGTTGGGCTGTTGCTCGAAAGCTCTCGAGTCGAGCCAGCGTGACGAAGGTTTCGAGAAAGCGAGTGTTCATGCGGTGGCGGTGAAGGCAGAGTTTTTTCCACGAGCGCCGCGTTTTGTTGCGTGGATCTGTCCATTTGAGCAATCGGCAGGGATTGCGACGCCTTGCGCAGACTCTCTTCTTTGCCACGTACAAGACAATGCGCCTGGGTCGCATCGTTCACATGATCTGGCGTCTTCGCCATCGAATGCCCCAACCTCGAGTACAGGTCCGCTCCAATGCGCGCTTCTGTGCCAAAAAGCAGGTAAACCCCTGTGTTCGAGATATTTTCTGGTTTTTGGCAACCGCCAAGTATTGCAGTTGTCGGGATTGGAAACCAGTGTGAATTCGTTAAATAAAGCTAAACGATCATGATGAGAATTACTTGATGGCGCGTGGCTTCATTAGCCATTAGTCTGCTGCGATCGAGCGCAACACAGACGTGATCGGCAAAGAAGGTGTGCATCCTTCAATTCCCGATGACAGCGGCAATGAGGCAGGCTATGTGCATCTCTTTCCTGGATAACGATGATCTGATGAACTGGAAAGCGGAGCATGGCAGTTCGGCGCTGATCAATGCCATCGTGAACGCCATGCCGATGGGGTTTTCGGTCCAGGACGCGCAGGGCCGCCTGCTCGTGCTCAATGAACAGGCGGCTCTTGCCATTGGCGAAGACATCGCGCGCCTGCGCGGCAACATGCCGTTTGGCGTGCGTCAGGCCGGCCCCGAGCGGATTGCGCGGCGGCGCGAGCGCTTTCTGCGGCGACTGGCCGGCCACCCGGAGCGCCTGCATGAGCGTGCCGTCATCATCGACGGAAAGCCGCGCACTCTGCTCGTGACCGACTGGCCTGTCCAGGTGGGTGGACAAAAACTTCTGGTCTGCACGAGCATCGACATCACCGAGCGCAAGCGCTTCGAACAGGAACTCGAGCTCCTGGCTTTTTACGACCAGCTTACCGGGCTGCCGAACCGCACCTTGATCCAGAAGCGTGTCGATGCCGCGTTGATTGAGCGCGCCGGCGAGGGCATGTTCGCGCTGGCGTTCATCGATCTGGACAACTTCAAGAACATCAACGACTACTACGGTCATGCCATCGGCGACGAGTTGTTGTGCGCAGTGGCCGGGCGCATTGCCGGCCAGATGCGTGCCTGCGATACGCTTGCCAGAATCAGCGGCGACGAGTTTCTGCTGCTTATCAATCCGCTTGAAGATCCGCAATCGCTGCCGCTGCTGATGGATCGCATCGTGGGCGCAATGAAAGAGCCGTTCTTCATCGAAGGTCGCCAGGTTCTGGCTTCGGCGACGATCGGCACCAGCATATTCCCCCTGCATGGTCAGTCCTACGACACATTGCAGCGCTGCGCCGACACGGCGATGTACTACGCTAAATCCCATCGCAAAGGATCGACATGTGGTTTCGATTCCGTAATGAGCGATGCGATCGTGCGCTTGGACATGGAGCAGCGTCTGCGCAACGCGGTCCGCGGCAGGCACTTTCGCACCTACCTGCAGCCCAAGGTTGCGATCAGAACGGGAAAAATCGTCGGCTTCGAAGCGCTGGTGCGTTGGATAGAAGCCGACCGGGAGGTGCTGGGGCCAGATGATTTCATCGCGCTGGCGACCGAAATCGGGCTCATAGACGCCATTACTCATTTTGTTCTTGAGGACGTTGCGGATTTTCTGCCGCGCCTGCAAAGCCGTTTCGGTGAAAATATATCGATCAGCATTAATATCGCGGCCCGCCAGGCCAGCGACATACTGTTCATGACCTCGTTGATGGACTATTTGCAAGCCCAGGGTATCGCCGCTTCGGTCATTCTGGAACTGACGGAAGACGCGCTTGTCGCGGCCCAGATTTTTCAAAATCGCGTCTTGCCGCATCTGCGCGAGATGGGTGTGCGCGTATCCATCGACGATTTCGGCACGGGTTTCTCTTCACTGTCGAAACTCGCGGACATCACCGCCGATGAAATCAAGGTCGATCGCACATTCATCTCCTCGATCCATGAGCAGCCGCGCAATCAATGCATACTCAAGGCCATTGAGTCGCTGTGCCAGGCGCTCAGGATTGAAGTGGTGGTGGAGGGAGTGGAGACAGCCGAGGAGTTGGCCTATCTGGAAAGATTCACGTCGATCCAGTTCGTGCAGGGCTACTACTTCGGCAGACCGCAGTCCGTTGAATCGATTTTTGAAGCCGGGCCCATCATTACGGGCAATTACAGCTCGGAATAGTCCGCGCGCGACGCGTCGCCGGCCTCGGAAGCGGCACACTCGGCTGATCGGACACAAGCGTCGGCAGGCTGAGCCTCAAGCAGTGATCCAATGCATTTCGGTTTTCCGAAGTGCTAGCCTTGAACACACTGAATCGATGTGTGTTCCCGAAGATAGGCAAGTTCCTCCCCGGTCTCAACGCCTTCCGCTACCACTTCGATCCTGAGCGCCTGACACAGCGGCTCAATGGCCTTGAGAATGCCCTGGCTGCGAGGTCGTTCGTGAATCGATGAGATGAATGTGCGATCGACCTTGATTTCGTCGGCCGTGATGTCCGCAAGCGACGACAGCGAGGAAAAGCCCGTCCCGAAATCGTCGATGGACATGCGCACACCTGACTCGCGCAGGCGTGGCATATCTTCGCCGATGGCCAGAGGGCCGCCTGTTCATTGAGCCAAAGCAGGCGGCTTTCGCAGTCCTGTACAGAAAGACCCACCGGCAGGGCACTGACGCCGGCATCGAGCAGCGCCGAGCTATCATGTTCGGCCTGCGGGCAAGCATGCGTCGGTTTTCTGTCCATTGTTGCGCCGCGCTTATCCTTGCGAGATCGGTATCGGTCGCGGGCTTTTTTGGGCGTAATTTACGGCGAGGCGGTGCCGTATTCCGACTCGGAATCCTCCCAGGGGCCGAGGAATCGCCCCTGGGGTTTTGCCCATCGGGCGCCGGGATCAAAGTCCGAAGTAGGTCTCGCGCACCGCGTCACTGGCTTCAAGTTCGGCGCGGGTGCCAGATATTCGCACCTTGCCGTGATCGAGCAGATAGCCGCGGTCGGCCAAGTCCAGGAAGGCGATGTTTTGCTCCGCGATCAAAAGCGAAGTGCCATCGCCGATGGCCGCGCGCAGCGCATCGATCACGCTTTTCACAAAGACCGGCGCAAGCCCCGACGAGGGTTCGTCCATCAGCAGCAGCCGCGGTTCGGAAATCAGCACTTTCGCGATACCGAGCATCTTGCGTTGCCCGCCCGAAAGGCTGGCCGCAGCGGCTCTCCGCTTGGATGCAAGCGCGGGGAAAAGTTCGAACAGCACCTCCTTGCGCTGACGTATCTTGGCCTCGGTCATGAAATAGCCGCCGAGCGCGATGTTCTCGTCGATCGACAGCGTGGGAAACACGCCGAGCTCGGACATGAACGCGATTCCGCGCTTGATGCGCTGGTCTGGCCGCAGCGTGTCGATGCGCTCGCCGTCGAGCAGGATGCTGCCGCCCCGGCACGGCAAGAGTCCGATCAGCGTACGTAGCAGCGTGGTCTTGCCTGCGCTGTTGGCACCCAGCAGCAGTACCGTCTGACCCGCGTCGACCTGCATGTCGACGCCCCAGAGCACTTGCATCGCGCCGTAGCCGGCCTGGACACCTTCGATTTTCAGGGATGCCGACATCATGCCGCTCCAATAAATGCCGCGATCACTTCGGGGTCGCGAGACGCGGCCGAGAGCGGCCCTTCGAACAGCATGCGCCCCGCTCCCAGCACGATCACGCGCTCGGTAATGCGGTTCAGAAAATCGAGCAGGTGCTCGACCACGATCATGGCGATGCCGCTTGCCGAGAGCTTTTGCAGCAGATCGGCGATCACATGCAACTCGGCCGGACTCAAACCCGCGCCAATTTCGTCGACGAGCAGCAGCTTGGGCTTGGTCGCCAGAGCACGGCCCAGGTCGAGCAGCTTCTGCTGGTTCACGGTCAGCGAACCCGCATTGCGCGAGGCCAGCTCCAGCAGACCGATGTCATGCAGGATGGGATCAATCTGCGCCAAAGGCAGGCGCGTGGCGCGTGCCGCCACTTCGATGTTTTCGCGCACGGTCATGTCGCGAAACACCTTGGGTACCTGGAAAGTGCGGTTGATGCCCAGGTGCGAGCGCTGGAACATGGGCAGGCGATTGATCTTCTGGCCCATGAATTCGACCTCGCCATCGTCTGCCTGCAGCAAGCCCGAGATCACGTTGATGGTGGTCGTCTTGCCCGAGCCGTTCGGACCGACGAGTCCGACGATTTCGCCGGGCGAGACCGCGAAGTTGACATTGTTCAGAACGATCTGCGCGCCGAAGTGCTTATTGACTCCGGCCAGACGTAGCAATTCAGAAGACATTGATCCCCCGGCGTTGCAGCAGAGACAGAAGGCCGCCCGGCAGAAACAGCACAAGCAGCACGATGAGGCCGCCGTAGATGAGCTGAAAGTATTGCGGCGTGGAGATGCCGATTGCCGAGTAGAGAATGTAAAGCAGCGAGGCGCCGACGATGGGACCGATTACGGTACCGACGCCGCCAAAGAGCGCGAACACGATGGCGAACACCGAGAAATCCAGAGTGAATACCGCGTCCGGGTAGAACACCGATATGCCCCATGCGTAGACGCCGCCCGCCAGGCCCGCGATCAGGGCCGATACCAGCCACGCGACCAGGCGGTGGCGCACCACGTTCAGGCCCGCCATCGCCGCGCTTACCGGGTCTTGCTTGATGGCGCGTAGCGCCATGCCGAAGCCGGACGAGCGAAAGTACGCGGCCAGCCCGCATGCGATCAGCAACACGACGAGCATGCAGTAATAGCTCGCGTTCGGGTTGTAGACCTGCTCGATCTTCAATCCATAGGGGCCGCCCGTAATGTTGGCCAGATCCGGATTGGAGAAGGTGAAATAGAGGATCTGCGAGGCCGCAAGGTTGGCGATCGAGAAGTACGCGCCCGACAGCCGCAGCAGCGGTCCGAGTATGACTCCTATCAGCGCGGCTGCGAGCCCGCCTCCCGCAACGCAGGCGAGCACCGGCAGATGCGTGTGCAGCACCAGTAGCGAGGTCGCGTAGGCGCCACTGCCGAAAAATCCCACATAGCCGAAAGGCAAGTAGCCTGTAAACCCATACAGCAGATTGAGTCCCTGCGCGAGCACGATGAAAGTCATGATCGTGAAAATCAGGGATTGATTGCTGTACAGATGCGGGGCGACGATAAATATCGCGGCAAGTACCACGAGCAGGATAGTGCTCGTGCGCAGCCGGTTCGGCGCGGCCGATCCGGTTCGAATGGAGTTTGAATTAGGCAAGACGCACCGCCTTTCCGAGCAGACCCGAAGGACGAATGAGCACGATGATCAAGAGCAGCGCATAGGGCACCACGTTCGACCACGACGAATAATAGGTTTGCATCAGCATCGTTCCCAGGCCGAACACCAGTCCGCCCACGATGGTGCCCAGCGGATTGCCGAGCGAGCCGATGATTACGATGGCGAACGCTGTGGTGGTCAGGCCATCGCCCAGATCGGGCGATACCGAGCCGAGCAGATAGGGCACGAACACTCCAGCGATGCCCGCAAGGGCAAGACCTGCGACGAAGGCGATCGTCGACACACGACGCACATCGATACCGGTGGCGACAGCTTCGTCGCGCTCGGCCATCACGGCGCGCGTCGCGTAGCCCAGGCGTGTGCGCGAGAAATACAGCCATAGCAACGCGAGCGCGGCCAGGCTAACACCTGCAGCCCACCACCAGCTATCGGGGAATTGCTGACCTAGAACCCCAAGGCTGCCGCTGCCCAGCGCATCTTCAGGCAGGGACCGCTGATCCGCGCCGAAGAGCAGCATCGTTACTGCCGTAAGCATCTGGCCGATGCCAAAAAAGAGAATGAACGACAGCATCTCAGGGTCATCGCTGCGCTGCAGCCGCGGTACGACAGCCCGGTATAGAGGCCAGCCGATGACAATGGCGCACAGTACCGAAACCGGGATCGACCATAGCGGGTTAAAGCCCAGCCGGGTTGTGATGATCCACGCGAGATAGCCGCCCAGCACGATGAACTGTCCGTGCGCCAGGTTGATGATGCGCATCACGCCGAAAAGCAGGTTCAGACCCAGTCCGACCAGCGTGAAGAAAATGCCGTAAAGAATGCCGCCGACGACGGCATAAGCGAGAAGTTCCACGTTCGTCCTTACGCAAGCGAGGATGATGCGGCCGGTGCGTCATGCGCGCCGGCCGTGTCCAGGTAAAAAGACGCGCAGGATTACTGCTTGGGCGCCGGGAAAACCGGCTTGGCCGTGGCGTGGTCTTCCGGATAAACGACGTTCACGCTCAGGTCGTCGCCCTTGGCGTTGGGCACCAGTTGGGCGACCGGGAACGGCTGGCCGAGTTGGGCGCCATTCTCGTTGATCTTGAACAGGCCCAGCAGCGTCGTCGTTTTGTCGGACATGTCCATCAGGGCCTGATGGAAATCTTTCTGCGTGAAATTGGGCGAATCTTCAAGCATTTTCTGCACCACGATACCCGTGTTGTAGCCCGAGGCGTCCAGGAAGTTGGGTTGCTTCTTTTCCGAGGTGTTGAACGCGCTGACGAAGTCGGCGGTGTTCATGCCGTAGGTGACCTTGTCGTACTTGACCAGCGGCGGGGTCGGGTAGGTATAGGTGTAGGCGAGCGACTTGACGCCGACGTTCTTCTTGAGGAGGTCCAGCAGCTGGCCCGGGAAGATCGTGAAAGTCATGTCAAAGTGCAGGCCGCTTTGCGACAGCGAGCGCAGGAACGCGATGTCGTTGGGCGGGTAGCCGAATTCGAGCAATGCCTGCGGATTCGATGCCTTGGCGGTGTGCAGCAGCACGTTGTAGTTCGATTCGGTGGTCGGCACGCTCTTGTAGAAGACGGGTGCGACGCCGCCCTTGGTGAGCTCGGCCTTCATCGTTTCGGCTTGCGATGCATCGAAGTCGTTGGCGTCATAGACGATCGCCACACGCTTGATCTTCTGTTGCAGCAGGAAATTGGCGAGCGGTATCGGCCACACCGTCGAAGACGGGATGCTCACGTCGGCCAGGTAGTCGGTCTTCTGCGTGAAGAAGTTCGCGCCCGAGCCGGTCGGGTCGATGAGCAGCATCTTGTGCTCGGCCGCCAGGGGAACGGCCACCGAGGTCAGCACGGAGCCGAAGTCGGACACGAGCACGTCGACCTTGTCCTGCGTGATCAACTGGTTATAGAGCGTGGTCGCGGTCGCGGTCGAGCTTTGATCGTCGTAGGCCACGATCTTGACGGGAATCTTCTTGTTGTAGGCCTTGATGAAGGCGCCGCCGTCCTTGTTGACTTGAGCAGCCCAGAACTTGAGGCCTTCGTATTGGCCCAGGGATGCCACGGCGAACGGGCCCGAACTGGCGAACAGCGTTCCGATCTTGATCTCGCTGGGAGTCGCCGGCGCGCCGTGCGCGGCGAAGCTGGCGGTAGCGCAGGCCAAGGCCGCGGCTACGGTCTTTAGCGATGCAGTGAAAGTCTTGCGGGTGCGCTTAGCTTGCATTGTTATCTCCTGTATAGGTCGTTATGACATCGGAACCGGCTCATGTCGTGCGCCGTTGGTCGGCGCACGCGGCTTGGTTCTCTGGCCATGGAAGCAACGAAAATGAAAGGCTCCACCCATGGCGGGGTTTGAGGCCCGTACTTATTTACGCAAGATCGATGCCAGTTGTGGTGATTTTTCAACTTGCTGATTCAAAAAGGAATTTGAAAATTCAGCCTGGCACCGCGGTCTGAACTTCTGGAAAAGTGGGGCATTTTCATCCAGGTTTCCAGAATTTTTTCTTGAATTTGCAATGTCGAACCTGCTTTCTCCTCCGGATATAAATCGGCATGCCGAGCAAGGCGTGCATCCGCGGGAAATTTACGCGATCAATACCGCTTTGGCAAAAAACAACCCTATGTTTTCCGCCTTATTCAGGTTTCGGAAAGCACCTATTAAGTGTCATGTAAAACAAGGGTGTTCTACGCGGATTCGCATACGGGTTACTACTCAAGCAGTTGATCATTGGTGCACATGTTCTGGCGCGCTTTCCGGACGTTTGGCGTAGCGGCTCGCCAGTGCGGCGCAGACCATGAGCTGGATCTGGTGAAAGACCATCAGCGGCAGGACGATAGCGCCTACCGCCTGGCCTGCGAATATCACCTGCGCCATCGGTACGCCCGTGGCCAGGCTTTTCTTCGAGCCGCAGAAAAGCAGGGTGATGCGATCGGGCAGCGAGAATCCCAGGGCCTTGCCTGCAGCATTGGAAAGCAGCAAGGCCAGCACCAGGATGATGAGGCTGCAGCCGATCAGGCCCAGCAGGGACACGAAGGGCGTGTTGTGCCAAAGGCCCTGGCTTACGGCTTCGGAAAATGCGGTGTACACCACCAGCAGGATGGAGCCTTGATCGACCCACTTGAGCATGGCCCCGCGCCGGTGCACCCAGCGGCCGATCCAGCCGCGCAAGGCCTGCCCGAGAATGAAGGGCAGCAGCAGCTGCAGCATGATGGTCTCGATCACGCCGAAAGACATGTGCACGCTCGATCCGCTCGTAATCACCACGCCGACCAGCAGCGGCGTCAGGAGAATGCCCAGCAGGCTTGATCCCGACGCGCTGCATACCGCGGCGGGCACATTGCCGCGCGCCACCGCCGTGAATGCGATCGAGGACTGCACCGTGGATGGCAGGCAGCACAGGAAGAGGATGCCCGCATAAAGATCCGGCGTCACCAAGGGCTCGAGCACGGGCCTGAGCAACAGGCCCAGTATCGGAAACATGATGAACGTGGCCGAGAAGATAGTCAGATGCAGCCGCCAATGCGTGAGGCCGGCGACGATGGACTCGCGCGACAGGCGCGCGCCATGCAGGAAAAAAAGCAGGGCGACGGCCAGATTCGCGGCGGCGCCGGAGATTTTGATGCCCACCCCATGCGCCGGCAGCACGCTGGCGAGAAGAACGGTGAGAAGGATCAGGCAGACGAATCTGTCCGGAAGAAAGCGGGTAATACGTTGCATAGGTTTCTCTACACCATTCTTAGAGCTAGATTGAAAGCTTGCATCAGCGAGGCATGGTCGGCCTTTCCCTGCCACGCGATATCGAAGGCAGTGCCGTGATCGACGCTGGTTCGTATGAAAGGCAGTCCCACGGTGACGTTGACGCCGTGGTCTACACCTAGATATTTGACGGGAATGAGGCCCTGATCGTGATATTGCGCCACGACTATGTCGAACTCCCCGCGCCGCGCCCGCATGAAAATCGTATCGCCCGGCCAGGGCCCGGAAGCCTCCAGGCCGTCGGCCCGAGCCTGGGCGATGGCCGGCGCGATCACGTCGATGTCCTCGCGGCCGAACTTGCCGTCCTCGCCGGCATGCGGGTTCAGGCCGGCGACTGCGATGCGCGGCCGCTGCACGCCCATTTGCCGGCAGGCTCGATCGGCCAGGCGTATCGCGCGCAGCTCGGCCTTGGGCGTGATCAGCTGCGGCACTTGCGACAGCGCGACGTGGATGGTCACCAGCAACACGCGCAGTTCGTCGTTGGCCAGCATCATGGCGTAGTCGGCTGTGCCCGAGCGTTCGGCCAGAATTTCAGTGTGCCCTGGCTGGTCGATGCCGGCCAGGTGCATGGAATGCTTGTTCAGGGGGGCTGTCACAATGCCGCGGATGCTACCTGCCATGGCGTCGTCGATCGCGGCGCAAAGATAGTCGTATGCGCCGCGGCCTGCATCGGCATCGACTTTGCCCGGCGCGAGGGAGGCGGGCAGGGCGGGCGAGCAGGCCACCACCTCGATGGTGCCGGGAGCGCAGCGCGCATGCTCGGGGCCGGCGATCTCGATGATCTCGATGTTCCGGCCCAACAGGGCGGCGGCGCGGCGCATCGTGCCCGCATCGCCGTAGACAACGGCCGGCGCGGGCAGGCCCTGCGTGAAGCATCGGACTATGATCTCGGGACCGATGCCGGCGGCATCGCCCATCGTGATGCCGAGGGGAGGGGGGGAAGGCTTAGCGCTCATGTTGGTTTAATACCTTCCCGTATCTTATACGAGGGCGCGAACTCGTCGCCCCCCGGCCCGTTCTCGTTCCAGCGAAATCAAGGAGAGCACGCAACAAGAGGAAGATAAATACCGGGTTGGGGAATGCTTTCAAACCTATACCCATAGCGAAGCAAGGCTTCCGTGCATTTATCCGTAGTTATGACGCCGTTAACGGCGTGCGGTTCTATGACTATTTTCGGCCGGAATTTCCTGAAGAAAGCGTCATCTCCGAACAGCGTGGCTTCACCGCCTTCGATATCACATTTGATGAAATCGATTTTTTCCAGTTCGAGGATATCCGCCAGCCTGCTAAGGACACTCTGAACAATTCCCCCGGTCAGCCGTAAAGCAGATAGGACCAGATCAGCGAGAGAGTCGATGAGCCAACTGAGTTTTAGCGAAGCGGAGTATGCGGGCAAGCGCAAGCAGACGCGGCGCGAGAAGTTCTTGAGCGAGATGGACAGGACGATACCGTGGGATTACCTGGCTGGCGAGATTGCCAAGCATTATCCGCGGTCGGGTAAGGTGGGCCGCCAGCCGTATCCGATCGAGACGATGATCCGGATTCACTTCATGCAGCAGTGGTTCAACCTGTCTGACCCGGCGATGGAAGAGGTGTTGTACGACATCAACTCGATGCGCCAGTTTGCCCGGCTGCCCGCAGGTCGTGTGCCCGATGAGACGACGATTCTCAATTTCCGGCACTTGCTCGAAGAGCACGACATCGCTGACGGGATCTTCGAGGGGGTGACGCTGTTTCTGCAGGACTACGGTCTGATGGTGCGCCAGGGCACGATCGTCGATGCCACGATCATCGATGCGCCCAGCTCGACCAAGAATGAGGCGGGTGCGCGAGATCCCGAGATGCACCAGACCAAGAAGGGCAAGGACTGGCGCTTTGGGATGAAGGCGCATATTGGGGTGGACTTGCACACGGGGCTGGTGCATACGGTGGTGGGCACGGCGGCCAACGTGGCGGACGTAACGCAGGTCGCAGGCCTGCTGCATGGACACGAGCAACTGGTGTTGGGCGATGCGGGCTACCAAGGCGTGGATAAGCGAGACGAGCATCAGGGGCGCGAGGTGCAGTGGTTCATTGCGATGCGTCCGAGCAAGATCGCGCAGATGAAACGGGGCTTGGTGCAGGCGCAGGTCAAGTTCGAACACATGAAGGCCAGCTTGCGGGCCAAGGTGGAACACCCGTTTCGGGTGATCAAGCGCCAGTTCGGGTTCACGAAAGTGCGCTACCGAGGGCTGTCCAAGAACACCGCGCAACTCAAGACGCTGTTCGCACTGGCCAATCTGTGGATGGCACGAGGGCGTTTGATGACCGCGATGGGACAGGTGCGTCCATGAGGCGCCAGATGGCTCGAGAAAGGCCTGAATCCGGTGCGCAGATGCCAGATAACGCCGCGCTTTCGAGTCATCTTTCGACATTATGAAAATCGACTGCGTCGGCCCGAACAAATCCGCTCGGTCGGCGCTTTGATCAGACTTTCCCTAAGGATGTAGGATTTGAACATAATCTTGGTCCCGCAGTCGCTTCCGACGATCTCGGTGGCGGAGGATCCCATGCTGCCGTCACCGGAAAAATCCAGCCCATCGCAATGAACCACTGCACCTCGCTCCCCGGATGATTGTCTGAGCTTTGCCGGATTTGTCGCGCAAATTTTAACTTGGTTCGATGCGCTCATCGTGAGCCAGAGTTCTTGAATTACCAGCGAAAACTTCCTGTGTTCCTTGCTTTATTTGCATGAAATTTCCGTAAATTCTTATGCTTGCGGGCCTCCGCAATTTGTGCAAAAGACGAAGGAAATTGACGCGTCAAGCGCAATGAAATGCATGGAACAACTCATACGCGACTATACGAGCAAGCTCACGCAGGCTCTGGGCATGAAGGCAATGCAGCGAGTGCCGGCGCTGGCCGCTGCATTGCGCGATGCCTGGCAGGCCAAGCGATCTGTTTTCCTGTGCGGCAACGGCGGCAGCGCCGGCAATGCGGTTCATCTGGCCAACGACATGCTTTACGGCGTCGGGCTCAACAATCGCCGCGGCGGCCTGAAGGTCGAGGCGCTGAGCGCCAATGCTGCGGTGCTGACCTGCCTTGCAAACGATATCGGATACGACCGGATCTATAGCGAGCAATTGCGCGTCAAGGCGGAAGCCGACGATGTATTGATCGTGCTGTCGGGCAGCGGCAATTCGGCGAATGTCGTCAAGGCGCTGGAGATGGGCAACCAGATCGGCATGAAGACGTTTGCGATTCTTGCCTTTGACGGAGGCCGATGCCGATCGCTTGCGCAACATGCGATTCACTTCCCGATCGACGACATGCAGATCGCCGAGGATCTGCAGCTGACGATCGGCCATCTCTGTATGCAATGGCTTTACGCAAATCCGATTCATGAAATAGCGCCGAAGATGTCGAGCGAGGCCGATCAATGACAAAGGCTGTCGATAATCAACGGTTTCTGGTCATTGGCAGCAACTGCTTTTCCGGTGCGCAATTCGTCAAATATCTGCTGCGTCGCGAACATCAGGTTCTCGGTGTGAGTCGTTCGCCCGAGCCGCACGAGGTCTATCTGCCCTATCGGGCCGAGCCTTCATGCGCTGATCGTTTTCGCTTCGCGCAGATTGACATCAACCATCAGCTGGATGAGCTGATTACGCTGGTGAAGGAATTCCAACCCGAATATGTGGTCAACTTTGCTGCTCAGGGCATGGTCGCGCAAAGTTGGGAAACACCAGAGCATTGGTATCAGACGAATGTGGTCGGCCAGGTTAGGTTGCATGACCAGTTGCGCAAGCTCGCATTCATTCGGCGTTATGTGCATGTGACGACCCCCGAGGTCTACGGCAGCACCGACGGCTGGATCAAGGAGCGCTTCGAATTCGCGCCCAGCACGCCTTACGCGGTGTCGCGCGCAGCGTGCGACCTGCATCTGATGAGCTTCTTCAAGGCCTATCACTTTCCTGTCGTTTTCACGCGTGCGGCCAATGTCTATGGGCCCGGCCAGCAGCTCTACCGGATCATTCCGCGCACGCTGCTGTTCGCGCGGCTCGGACGCAAGCTTGAACTGCATGGCGGCGGACATTCGATCCGCTCGTTCATCCATATCGACGACGTCGCGGACGCGACTTGGCGCATTGCGGCCTCGGGCACGGCCGGCGATGCCTATCACATCTCGACGAACCATACCGTGTCCATACGCGAACTCGTTGAAATGGTGTGCGAGCTCGTTGACGTGCGTTTCGACGATCTTGCACAAGTCGCAGGCGAGCGACTGGGCAAGGACCAGGCTTATCTGCTCGACAGCGGCAAGCTGCGTGCAGAGCTTGGATGGCGGGACCGGATTGCGCTGGCAGACGGCTTGCGTGACACCCTCGCGTGGATCGATGCAAATCTCGACACGCTCAAATCGCTGCCCGCTGATTACATTCATAAACCGTAAGGCATTTCCATGAAGATTCTCGTCACAGGCGGCTGCGGTTATATCGGCACCGTACTGACCGGCAAACTGCTCGAGGACGGCCACACGGTCACCGTCGTCGACACCCAGTGGTTCGGCAATCACCTGAAGCCGCATCCGAAACTGACGATACTCAAGCAGGACACGCGCGAGGTCGACGCGATACCGCTGGATGGCGTCGAAGCGGTGATCCATCTGGCGAATATCGCGAACGATCCGGGCGTTGAATTGAACCCGACGCTGTCGTGGGAAGTCAATGTGCTTGCGACGCAGCAGCTTGCCGACCGCGCCGTGCTCGCCGGGGTGCGCCAATTCCTGTTCGCGAGTTCGGGCAGCGTGTATGGCGTCAAGGACGAGCCGCAAGTCACCGAGGATCTATCGCTGGTGCCCATCTCGGCCTATAACAAGACCAAGATGGTCGCCGAGCGCGTCGTGCTTAGTTACGCCGACCGCATGCAGGTGCACTGCATCCGTCCGGCGACGGTCTGCGGCTATTCGCCGCGCATGCGCCTGGACGTCAGCGTCAATATGTTCGCCTGGCAGGCCGTCAAGAGCGGCCGCATCACCGTGTTCGGCGGCGCTCAGACGCGTCCGAACATCCATATCCAGGACATGGTCGATGTCTACCGCCATTTTCTCGCCAATCCCGGGATTGCTTCGGGCTGCTACAACGCTGGGTTCGAGAACATCTCCATTCTCGATATTGCCAGGCGCGTCAGCGAAAAGGTCTCGGCCGAGCTCGTGATCTCGGAGTCGAACGATCCGCGTTCCTATCGCCAGAATTCCGACAAGCTGCTCGCGACCGGTTTTGTCCAACGCCACTGCGTCAGCGACGCGATCGATGAAATCATCGATCGCCATGCTTCGGGCGCGCTCGTCGAAACGGATCAGTGCTATACCGTGCGCTGGATGAAGCACCTGAGTCTTGCCGCGTAGGGAACGACCTATATATTCTCCAGGCGATACGCAATTAAACCGGAATAGAGGCAAGCTTGAAGCAAGAAATCGATTTATTGGTCAATTATCCCAAGGCCAAGCGCAATGTCGAAGAGCGGGGGAACGAAAAGACTGAGGTGGATCGCGCGCTAGCACGCCAATTTGGCAAGGAATTCTTCGACGGTGATCGCCGCCATGGCTATGGCGGATTCAGCTATTTCCCGCGTTTCTGGCAGCCTGTTATTCCGACCTTTCGCGAATATTTTGGTCTGACTGAAACAAGTTCTGTTCTTGATGTCGGCTGCGCCAAGGGGTTCATGATGCATGACTTGGCCCAGTTGATACCCGGCATCGCTGTTAAGGGCATCGATATCTCCAGCTACGCGATTGAAAATGCGATAGACGATATGAAACCGCACGTTCGGATCGGGGACGCGCGCAAGCTGGAGTTCCCCGATAATGCGTTCGATGTTGTCATCTCGATCAATACGGTGCACAACCTGAACCGCGAGGATTGCGGACAGGCGCTGCGTGAAATCGAACGCGTCAGCAAAGGGCACTCATACATTACGGTTGATGCCTACCGCACCGAAGAAGAGAAAAAGCGTATGTATGCATGGAATCTGACGGCACAGACTATCATGCACGTCGACGAATGGAAGTTGTTTTTTGATGAGGTCGGTTATACCGGCGACTATTTCTGGTTCATTCCATGACGCCTGAAATCGCGAAGCAGCTTCTGTTTCGGATGATGCGGATTCGATATGTCGAAGAAACCATCGCCGCGAGATATTCGGAACAGGCCATGCGCTGCCCAATCCATCTATGTACTGGTCAGGAGGCTGTGTCCGCAGCCGTCGGATTGGTATTGCGGCCCAGCGATTTTGCCGTGAGCGGTCATCGGGCGCACGGCCATTACCTGGGTAAAGGTGGAAATCTGCGGGCCATGCTGGCCGAAATTTATGGCAAAAAGACCGGTTGCGCTGGAGGGCGTGGCGGATCGATGCATCTTATCGACGAGTCGGTCGGATTTATGGGCAGCACGGCGATCGTTGGCAATACGATCCCGGTTGGAGTAGGCCTGGGTTTGTCGATTCAATTGTCCGGAAGCGATGCAGTCAGCTGTGTTTTCCTGGGCGACGGTGCGGCAGAAACCGGAGTTTTCTTCGAGTCCATGAATTTCGCCGCGGTACGAGAGATTCCCGTGCTGTTCGTTTGCGAAAATAACCTCTATTCGGTTTATTCCCCTTTGCATGTGCGCCAGCCCAAAGGCCGCAAGATTTTCCGTTTGGCGCAAGCCATAGGTGTTGAGGCTGAGCACGGCGATGGCAATGATGTGGAGGCGGTGTATGCCATGATGAAGCGAGCCGTTGCGGATATCCGCAGGAATGGCGGCCCGCGCTTTCTCGAATTTGATACTTATCGCTGGCGTGAACATTGCGGTCCGAATTTCGATAACGATATTGGATATCGCACAGAGCAGGAGTACCTGGCGCACCGCATGCAGGAGCCGATCAAACGCCAGCATGACAAACTGATTCAATCCAAGTTGCTTGCGCCGGAAGAGCTCGCGGCATTTGGCGAATCTTTGCGCGTCGAAATAGAAGACGCCTTTTGCTACGCAATCGAATCCCCTTTTCCGGACGACACGGACGTTCGTGCCAGACTTTATGCCTGAATCTATTTCCACAGCATCGCGGCAGCTGACATTCGCAAAGGCAATCAATGAGGCGCTAAATGTTGCGCTCGAGGCAGACGACAAGGTC